>JAGZIY010000001.1 GCA_018365995.1 Butyricicoccus pullicaecorum
TAGAGGTCGTGGGTTCGAGCCCCATCCGGGTCGCCAACTTCTTTTCAGTTTAGCAAAAGTAATAACCATTTTTGGCGACAATATGCTGTTGTAGCTCAGCAGGCAGAGCACTTCCTTGGTAAGGAAGAGGTCGACAGTTCGAATCTGTTCAACAGCTCCAAATTTTAAGAACCGTTAAAAGGTATAAATAGCCTTTGGACGGTTCTTTTTTGTATTTTATTATATATTACCTCTCTGCGTATTGTATTCGTATCTCTCGTTTGCTGCGCTTTTGTCCCTTTTATGCGTTTTTTGTGTTGCACCTACTGCGGTTTCAAACGCCTCGATTTTGATTGCTGTCTCCTGCAATCTCAGACCGTATTAGAGTCATGTTTGACAAACAGTCTGAAACGATATCTTCTGATTGGGCTGTGACAAACTTATTGGGTCAGGTCAAAAACATTGGAGTACACAGAATTCCTATCTTGTGTCAGAAGAGGGATACCATGTAAAGATTACGCGTATTATGCTTTTCGCTGCATATGCAAAACGACCACCCGAGCCTATCAAACTTGGTGGTCATTCGACTTAAAACTTTAAGGGCGTAATCATCTACTGGCAACGCACCCTTTGCTATGTTTTCAGTATAACTATATATTGTAAGATGGGCACAAAAGGGGAAATCGCTATGCATGAATTCCATGTGCAGCTGATGGCGTATCCAACTGGAATCAGGTGCGTAGCAGGAGACTTGCGGAGTGGTTGGAGATGATGAAACAGCAGTAATATGGAAGATATACAATGGAGTCGGTTTCACAGTGCACATGCATAAATATAAGATATAGAATATTATAAAAGTATAGGTATTATGTTGTTTTTTATTTGATAAATTATCATGGTTTCTTAATTATGCGCAAAAGAACTGCACAGCATAGCGACAATACCAATTACAAGGTAACAACCGGAATATAACAGAAAAGCTTGCTCACCCATTTCGAGAAAACACCATACACCTGCCAAAAATACTCCCGCAACCATAAATGGAAGTTCCCACAACTGCTTGAGATGTTTTCCTGCAAAAAAACCGCATATAGCAGAGAATATGGGATTTATGACGAAAAACAGTAAAAGGCAAATTGCCATTCCGGCATCTCCTGCAAAGTTTGCTGTCAGCCATGGGCAGACTATCATCAACAACAGCGTTATGATTGTCCAGAAAATCAATTGTTTCATTATATGGCACTCCTTTATCGTTGTCTCAGTTGTTTTTGAGAACGGGAAAAGAATAATATATTGCATCATATGTGCTGTTCAATTGTCAAGTGATACTGGTGTTTATCTTAAAAGAAGCCCATTTTAATAGAATGATATGTTTTGAAAATCTCTTGTCAAGGATTGTAAAAAAAGGTATAATAATACAAAACATTTGTTCTGTTTTAAGCAGGGAAAGGACGATATCTTTTGATTGGGAAAACACATTTATATACAGGTATCCTGGCTGGTGCCAGCCTTGCATGGGCGCTGGACTGTTCTTTGATTCCGTCAGCGCTGACGGTGACCGCCGGAGCAATTGGTGGTGTATTACCAGATTTGGATCATCGGAAAAGCAAGGTGACTCAAAAATTCGGTATATTTGGTTTTTTTTCCAGCCGTTTGTTCCGTCATAGAGGGCTGTTGCATACCCCTGTTTTTTATCTCATCGTCTCGCTGCTCTTGTCGATTTGTGCAGGACAGTCTACACTCATACAGCTGACAATTTTTGGTTTACTCGCAGGAGAGCTGTCACATTTGCTGCTAGATGCGATGACACCCAAGGGAATTCCGCTTTTATCGCCATTCTATCGGCGGCATATTTCCCTTTTGCCCATTCAGACAGATGGTGTCATCGATCATTGTATTGGGCGCTTTTCTTTGATTGCAGCCGCTTTTCTCCTGATTTATATGTTTATATTTTAGAAAAATAGCCGCCTAAATAGGCGGCTGATAAGGCTCGCACGAAAAGGGGGACAAACGTGCAAGGTCGATATTAGTGATGTTTTACAAAAATGGGAATCAGCCCCATACGCGTAAGGATATGCTGCGGAAAAAAGCTAAGTGCATGGATAAAATTTGTGCCATATCCATAAGATGAAAAGAGTCTATACAAACGATACATAAAATGTTCTCCTTTGTTTGTTGAAATTAAGATAAGAAACAGGTTTAGTCTGTGACTTTCTGTTCTATGGCTTTATTATACGCAAACCAAAGGGACAAGATATCACCAAACCATGGATAGAGCATGAATAATTTGTAAACACTGGAATGAGTCCGACAAAAATTAGACTTTCGCCGCTATGGATTGACAAAAATGTAAAAAACGCATAAAATGAAAAAATAGAATATAATATCAAAGGAGATAGAGTGTTTTGTTTATCATGCATTGTAGCTGTGGTAATGAAATGTATTGTTCTAACGAGGAATCTCGTACTGCATGGCAATGTGAAGCATGCGGGCAGTGGTATGATATGTTTGGGTATGTGGTGGAGCCGCCCATAGGCGAGGTCGTTCCGGAATATGTAACCTGTATGACACAAGAAGATTTTTGAAAGTAGAGAGCCGATATGAATCATCAAAGAATAGCCCTTCTAACTGACTCCTGCGCTGACATTCCGCCTGCTCTTTGTGAGCAGTATGGCATCTTTGTGCTGCCGCTGCGTCTTTTGTTTTCTGATGGAGAATATTTAGATGGACAAACGATTTCAGCAGATGAGGTCTATGAGCGACTCCCCAAAGAACTGCCAGTCACCTCGCTTCCATCGGTACAGATGGTACAAAATTTGTTTGAGCAGATTCGGAAAGAAGGATATCAGCATGTCATTGCTGTGCATCTTTCCGCAGGACTGAGTGGTACCTATAATTTGGTGCGCGTGATGGCAGAGGATTATACTGACCTTGATATTCATGTGTTCGATTCGGGCAGTGGTTCACTTGGAATCGGTATGACACTTGTGCAAAGTGCATATATGATACAGGCGGGATGTACTTGGGAGCAGGTGATACAAGCTGTTCCGGAGATGCTGGATACAACGAAGGTCTTTTTCTGTGTCAACACACTGGAGTATTTGCAAAAGGGTGGAAGAATTGGCAAAATCACCGCCATGACAGGCACACTCTTGCAAATTAAACCCATTCTTACATTTGAAAAGAGTGGACAGCTTATCAATGCAGCAAAGGGCAGGGGGCAAAAAGCTGCAATTGAGCGTATGCTTGCTCTTTTGGATTCTGTATGTCCGACAAATGTACCGCTTCTTGCTGCGGTTGCAGATGGTGGGAACCCTGAGGAGGGAGATGCGCTTGCCGCGCAGCTCTCTGAAAGGCTGCCGCCCAATACTCCTGTGATTCGTGGGCAGATTGATGGCACATTGGGGGCTTATGTAGGACCGCGGCTGCTGGGTGTTGGTGTGCAGGCGGTTCCGCAGGCATTGCGTTAGGCACCTTTGTAATTTTTGGAAATAATAGTCGATTTTTAACGATTCTGTAACCAATTTTAACGATTTTGTTACCGATATTCTGAAAAAGCTATGCTATAATAAGACCGGACACACTGGGAATACTGTATTTTGAGATGGGAGATTTGATATAATGAAATGGAAAACAGGCGCTGCACTGATGATTTTGGTTCTGTTGGTTGCCATGATTCCGGCAACAGTCAGTGCAATTCGAGAGGGGGGACTGCCCTCCTTTACGCCAAAGCCGGATAGCCATGAATTGGTTTTGCAAATCAATAACAATATGGCAATTCGAGATGGGGAAGTCATCACAATGGACGACGGACAGGGAAATGCAATTACCCCGTACATCGATCCAACGGGCAATATGTTGGTTCCAATTCGGCCGTTGGTGGAAGGACTCGGCGGACAGCTCATTTTTGAAAACGAAACCTTCAAGATGACAATCGGAGAAAAAACTATTCTACTGCGGCAAGACGATTCCAGTATCCTAGGCGTAGATGATCAGGAGTACACTTTGCCGGTGAAGCCAACACGAAATGGAGCCTCCTTCTATGTCCCGGGACGTGCCATTACAGAGGCACTTGGCGGAAAAATCGCTTACTATCCACCAGCTGAAGGCGGTTATGTGATTTGCGTGATCGGTGACACAGATGACAAGAAAATAGAGGCGCTCAAAGCAAGTGCGCAGGAAAAGCTGGGATACTCCGTAGAACAGTATCTTGCAGATAGTATTGTGATGAGAGAAGATGCGACCTCTGTTCTGCTCAATGGAAATCAGGTGGATCTGCCTGATAATGCGAAAATCAAAAAACAGGATGATGGCATATACTTTCCGGCACAGGCACTGTCTGAAGTCAGCAACGGCAGTGTGAAATATGAAAATGGTGCACTGAATAAGGACGGAAAGAAAATGAATCTTTCTATCACAACGATTGAAGATGCTCCATACTGTAAGGCGAGCGACCTCGCCGCAGCGCTTGGAAAGTCCTACTCTCAGCCCGCAGAGGGTATCACTGCCATTACGGGATATCCACTGGAGGGGCATGCAATGCAGATGGACGCTGTGGCAGCGGCGGCTTCCGGTCTGCCAAGCCTTGCAGGAATCCCTAAGGCGGATGCTTATATTGCACTGACCTTTGATGATGGTCCGACTGGAGGTTCCAAGGGATTGACCGCGCGTCTGCTGGATGCGCTCAAGGAACACAACGCACATGCGACCTTCTTCATGTGTGGTTACCGTATTAAAGACTTCCATACACACATGGATCGCTATCTGGCAGAAGGACATGAGCTGGGTAACCATACCATGAATCACCCGATGAAAACACTCAAAAATAAGTCGAGTGAATTTGTACACAAGGAAGTAGACGAAAATACCGATCTGATTGAGTCCTATACCGGACAAAAGCCAACGGTAATGCGTCCGGTCGGCGGCGCCTATGATGATACTGTGCAGCAGGCAATGAAAGAAAGCGGTCTGCCAATCATCAACTGGAGTTTGGATACACTGGACTGGAAGAACCGCGACGCGGATATTATCTATGATAAAATCGTTTCCAATGCAAAGGACGGCGATATTGTACTCATGCACGATCTGCGTGAATGTACATTGGAGGGTGTTACCCGTGCAATGGATACGCTCGAGGATCGCGGCTTTGCCTTTGTAACCGTTTCAGAGCTTGCAGCCATCAAGGGCGTAAAACTCGAACCGGGCGTGGTCTATAACGGTTTCCGGGATGATTTGCTCGAAAAGGAGCAATCCTCTGACGAAGCATAAAAAATCAGGCAGCTATGGATTTTTCATAGCTGTCTTTTTTTATCTGTTGGAGCAAAATGGAGAATCCCGGAATTGGTGCATGGCAATCATCTTGTATTCTTGTGCATAAAATGTTATAATAAAACAAAGTCCGCAAAAAATCACAGAATCTGTGACGGACGCAAAAGTGAAATTATATTCCGGAGGTACAGTTATGGAACAGAAACCAATTCGGAGGATTGGCGTGCTTACGAGCGGCGGCGATGCGCCGGGCATGAATGCCGTCATTCGCGCTGTTGTGCGCACTGCATCGGCACATGGGATTTCCGTACTCGGGATTCGCCGCGGTTACAGCGGTTTAATCAATGGTGACATCATAGAGCTTGCTGCACGCAGCGTAGATGGCATCAGCCGAAAGGGTGGTACCATGCTCTACACTGCACGATGCAAGGAAATGCTCACACCAGAGGGGCTGCAAAAAGCTGCGGATACCTGTAAATACATGGGCATCGATGGACTGGTCTGCATTGGCGGTGACGGTACATTCCGTGGTGCACTCGCACTATCCCGTTTGGGTGTGCCCTGTGTTGGTATTCCGGGAACCATTGACAATGATATTGGGTGCTCAGAATACACCATTGGCTTCGATACTGCCTGCAATACAGCACTTGACTGTATCGACAAGCTTAGAGATACCATGCAGTCCCATGAACGCTGTTCCGTTGTTGAGGTGATGGGTCGTCATGCGGGACATCTGGCGCTCAATGTTGGCTGTGCCTGTGGTGCAACTGCAATTTTGCTTCCGGAGCGCGAAATCGACTTTGAAATGGAAGTCATTGAAAAAATGCGTACCGGACGCATTAAGGGCAGAAATCACCATATTATTATTGTGGCGGAGGGATATGGTTCGGCACAGGCTGTCGCAGACCGTATTCATGATGCAACGGGTATTGACAGCCGTTTGACGATTTTGGGGCACATTCAGCGCGGCGGCGCGCCCTCCTCACAGGACAGAACCATGGGGACTCGTATGGGTCATGCCGCGGTCAAGGTGCTTGAAGAAGGCAAAAGCAAGCGTGTGGTTGCACTCCATGGAGGGGAAATTGTTGATATTGATATCGAGGAAGCCCTCGAATTGACCAAGGATTTGAACCAGAGCCTGTTTGAAGCACAGCAGGTCGTTGCAATTTAACCGTATCAAACGGACAGAGCAGACGCTCTGTCCGCTTTTTTCATGACAAAGGAGTTTGAATCAATGAACAAAACAGTTTGGATTACGGGAGGCTCCCGCGGCATTGGTGCTGCTTGTGTGCACGCATTTACAGAAGCGGGCTGGAAGGTCGCATTTTGCTATCACAGCCGGACAGAGGACGCCGAGCGGGTGGCAGCACAGACAGGGGCTTTGGCAATTCGGTGCGATTTGACGAAACGGGAGCAGGTCAATGCGTGTGCAGCACAGATTCGAAAAACCTTGGGAGCGATTGGTGCAGTCGTATGCAACGCGGGCGTTGCCCAACAAAAGATGTTCTGTGACTTGACAGATGCAGACTGGGATTTTGTCATGGACAACAATCTGCGCAGTGTATTTTATACCATACAGGCGGCACTGCCAGACCTTATCCGCGAGAAGGAGGGCGCAATCGTTACAGTTTCATCGGTATGGGGACAGACAGGCGCATCGTGTGAAAGCCATTATGCGGCATCAAAAGCAGGGTTAATTGGGCTTTCAAAGTCTCTTGCACATGAACTTGGACTCTCTGGAATCCGCGTCAACTGTGTTGCACCCGGGGTGATTGATACAGAAATGAATCAGAGCCATGATGCAGAGGTGCTGCGGCAGCTTGCGGCAGATACTGACCTTGGGCGTCTGGGCAGGACAGAGGAGGTTGCACACACCATACGCTATTTATGCTCTGAAGATGCCTCGTTTGTCACGGGGCAGGTGATTGGTGTAACCGGTGGTTTTGTCATCTGATTTATAATTTTCTGGGACAATTTTCTGAATTTGTCCCAAAATGTAACAAGGGGCTTAGGCTGTCACGGGTGAGGTGCTTGTTTTCTGGAAACAGAACAGGTATGATAAAATCGTATGAGAATCAATAGAGCGTACCCTAAGGACGCTTAGGAAAGGTTGTATGTTCATGTCGGAAGAACGTAAGTCCGAAGATTTTATGATGCGTCTGGCACGATTCATTGTGGACAAACGCAAGGCGATTTATCTGGTATTCTTGGCGGCTGTCCTATTTTGTGCCAGCTCGGTTGGAAAGGTAAAGGTCAATGATGATATTACCACATATCTGCCGGCTGATACCGAGACCCGCCGTGGATTGACCCTAATGGACGAAGAATTCACGACGCTGGGCGCCGGCGAATTTATGCTTACCAATATCACATTAGATGAAGCGCAGAAAATGGTGGACCAGATTGAGACGATTGATGGCGTGTCCAGTGTCGAATTTGATGATACGGAAGAGCACTATAAGGGTTCCTCTGCACGTATCTCGGTCACTTTCGATGGGGAGGCAGATGATCCGAAATCCATACGGGCAATGAACAGCATCAAGGCGGCACTTGCGCCCTATGATACATATATCAGTTCGCCGGTTGGTCTGGATACCTCTGCACAGCTGCAAAGTGAGATGGGGATTATTTTGGTGGTGGCAGCCATTGTTATTATTCTGGTTCTGCTGTTCACCTCCAAAAGTTATATGGAGGTTCCGGTATACTTGATTGTGTTCTCCGTTGCAGCCGTCCTGAATATGGGCACGAACTACTGGTTTGGAGAGGTGTCCTTTATTACAAACTCTGTGGCAATCGTGCTCCAGCTTGCGCTGGCAATCGACTATGCAATCATCTTTTGCCACCGCTATATGGAGGAGCGCGAAACAAAGCCTGCCAGAGAAGCGGATATTGCAGCGCTTTCCAAGGCAATCGTCGAAATTTCTTCATCAAGCCTTACAACCATTTCTGGTATGATTGCTCTCATGCTCATGAAGTTCCGTATTGGTTTTGATATGGGTGCGGTTATGTCAAAGGGTATTATTTGCAGTATGCTTACTGTATTCCTTTTGATGCCGGGACTCCTTATGCTGTTCAGCGAGGGCATTGAGCGTACACGTCATGCCAATTTGGTGCCGCGCATTAGCTTTGTGGGAAAGACTGTTGTTAAGATGCGTTATGTACTGCCGCCTATTTTTCTCGTGCTGATGGTCGGCGGCATCTATCTGTCCGGGCAGTGTGAGTACTGTTTCTCGGAAAATGTTATTGATACGAACAATCCATCTGAACAGCGTGTTGCGCTTGACCGTATTTCGGAAACCTTTGGCAATCAGAATTTGATTGCACTGATCGTGCCGCGTGGTGATTATGAAAAGGAAAGCAAGATTTTAAATGAAATCAGCAGTTTGCCGCAAATCAATAAGGCACAGGGGCTTGCGAACACCGAAGCTGAGGGGCATATGCTGACTGACAAACTCAAGCCGCGTCAGTTTGCAGAGCTTGCAGGGGTAGATATCGAGCATGCGCGTCTGCTGTATCAGGCGTATGGACTGCAAAATGAAGAATACGGTGCAATTTTTCAAAATCCAGATGACTACGAAATCCCACTGGTGGACAGTTTCCAATTCCTGTGTGAACAAAAGGATAAGGGTGTGTTCAAGCTGGAGGGAGAACAGGCAGATAAGGTCGACGATTTGCAGGAGGAGTTGGATATTGGTCTGCCGCAGCTGCAAGGGGATCACTGGTCGCGTCTGGTTTTTACCGCAGATGTACCGGAGGAAAGTCCGGAAACCTTTGCGCTGCTTGCGCAGATGCGCGAAATTGCACAGCAGTATTATGGAGATGATGTGCTCCTAGTGGGCAACTCGACCAATGCACAGGATCTTTCCCAATCCTTTATGGACGACAATCTGAAAATCAGTGTGCTGACTGCATTGTTTGTTATGATTATCCTGCTCTTTACCTTCAAATCCGCAGGCTTGCCGATTTTGCTCGTTTTGACCATTCAGGGCAGTATATGGATCAACTTTTCCTTTCCGGCAATCATGGACACCAATCTGTTTTTCCTCAGCTATCTTGTGGTCAGCTCGATTCAGATGGGCGCGACCATCGACTATGCGATTGTCATCACAAATCGATATATGGAACTCAAGAATCAAATGAACCGGCATGAAGCGGTCATTGAAACACTCAACCAGAGTTTCCCGACAATCTTGACCTCCGGCTCCATTATGACGGTTTCCGGCTTTCTGATTGGCTTTATCTCTACAAACCCTGCTATCAGTTCGCTGGGTTTGGCACTGGGACGCGGCACCCTGACTTCGATTGTTCTCGTTATGACTGTACTGCCACAGCTGCTGCTTCTGGGTGATACCTTGATTGAACGCACGGCAATTACGCTGAATATTGACCGGAAACAGCGCTTTTCTGGCGGTATCATGCGCGTAGATGGACATATCCGCGGTCATGTTTCGGGCTTCGTAGATGGCGAAATCCGCGGTGTGATTCACGGTGATGTCAACGCAATGATTGAGAGCAAGAAGCCGATTCCAAAGGATCCAGCAGATCCGGCGTTTCATATAGAGGAGGAAAAAAGGGAATGAGAAACCAGTTGATACGTTTGTCTGCATTGGGCATTGCAGTCTTATTTATGGCAGCACCGCTTGTCCCTGCGTTGGCGGTAGGAGCTGCATCCAATACACGTACCATTCATATCACAAGTGCAAGTGAATTTAAGGAATTCGCAAAGGACTGTGCAACCAATACCTATTCGCAGGGACTGACGGTTATTTTGGATCAGGATATTGACTTATCAGGATATGGTTCGGTGTCTGTTCCTGTCTTTTGCGGAACCTTTGACGGAAACCATCATGCCATTACAGGGTATGACAGTCGGGGCAAAGGCTCTGACCGTGGATTGTTCCGCTATATCAAATCCGGCGCATCTGTACACAGCCTGACCGTTTCGGGTACGGTAGAGCCGGAAGGAACAAAATCGGGCTTGGGAATTTTGACCGGACGCAATGAAGGTCTGATCCGTTCCTGTGCGGTCAAGGGAACTGTGACAGGAGACGAGAGCGTTGGCGGTATCGTTGGCGTCAATGAGGCAAGCGGTGTGGTGCTTGACTGTCTCAGTCAGGTGGTTGTAACAGGCAGCACCAATGCAGGCGGTATTGCCGGACGCAGTGAGGGCACCATTCAAGGCTGTATCAATGAAGGCTCGGTCAATACCGATGGAGATCAGTCTCCGACCAATACCGGCGGCATCACGGGAAAATCCAGTGGTGTGATCAGTGCCTGCACGAACAAGGGGGAAATCGGATACCAGCACGTTGGATACAATACAGGCGGTATTGTGGGAATGCAAAACGGCAGTGTGATTTCCTGCGTGAACCAAGGAAAGGTGTATGGACGGAAAGATGTTGGCGGTATTGTCGGGCAGTTTGAGCCTTATATTGATAAGACCTATGGCACAAAGCCAATCGATGACTTGGACAGTGCGCTCGATAGCTTGAGTGGGCTGCTCAATCAGCTTGCCGATCAGGTTTCAGACGCTACCGGCAATGTGATAGACGATTTTAAGGTCATGAATGATGCAATGAGTTCGATTCGTGACACCGCACATAGCGCAGGTGTGGAGGCAATCGATGACGCAGATGCAATGTTGGGAGATATCCATGTTTCTGCACAGTCAATTAACCTTTCTCTTGATGGGCTTATCAATGATTCCGACGCCTTTATTCAGGAAACCAGTAAAAATCTGGAACAGGTCATTAAGTATCTGAAGAAGGTGCGAAAAAATCTGATCGATATTCCCTATACGCTGACCAATGGCGTTTCGACCGCAATTGACGAGGTGGACTCTGCGACCTCGACCGCACATGAACGAATCCAAGATGCACTGGCAGAGTTGGAAGGGGCAAAGGACGATCTAAAGCGTCTTAACAGATTTGTCAATCAGGTTGTCAGCATTTTAACAGGCGGAGGCAGTGATACTGATAAGTTGGGGCAGCTTAGTGAGGCTTTGCAGCAGCTTGGCACCATTGACCCTTCTGCGCGGCTTGCACGTGTCAAAAAGGCACTTGCAGATGCAACCGATGCCATAAAGCTGATGGTCGGCAACGTACAATGGGGTATCAGCCAGTCGGCAGATGAGATACAGCAGTCGCTCAGAGATGCAGAGCGTGCACTGGAAAAGCTGGAAAATCTTGCAAGCACGATAAATTCTGATACGGCGGCGTATAGCAGCAACGCCATGAACAGTCTGCGCCAAATCAACAGTAACATGAATACCATCGAAAATCGCCTGCGTGCATATACGAGTACATTGGGCGATAAGGGCAAGGACACTATGAATGATGTCAATCAGCAGCTGACTATTATCAATGACCGTGTCGGACAGATGACAGATGGCGCATCAAGTACCAATACAGACCTGCATAGCACAACAAAATCAATCATTGCTCAGCTGGGCAAGGTAGAGGACGCCATCACAAACCTTGTCAAGGTTCCAGAAAAGACAGTAGATGATATTTCCGATGAACTGGGAGAGAGCGGTCCCGGGCGGGTCGTTTCCTGTAAGAATACAGCTGCCATTCAGGCAGATGCCAATGTAGGCGGTATTGCAGGTATGGTTGCGCCCGAGTTGAAAATCGATCCGGAGGAAGATATCGATTTGGACGAGGATAAACTGGTCGTAGATACCCATACTTTCTTAAAGGCAACTGTGCGGGAGTGCCGCAACGATGGTACAATCACGGCAAAGAATGAATGTGCAGGCGGTATTCTGGGACGCGCTGAGTTGGGCGCTGCGATTGGCTGCATCAATAAGAGCAAGGTCGAAAGTGAGTCTGGCAGCCGTGTCGGCGGCATTGCCGGAGAATCCGGAGGAAAGATTCAAAACAGTGCCTCTTTGACCGATCTCGTTGGCAGTGATGCGCTGGGCGGTATTGCCGGCACCGGTAAGGATATCATCAATTGCCGTGCTATGACCCGTATTGACAGCGAAGGGGAACAGCTGGGCGCAATTGCAGGCTCTGCATCGGGCACAGTCTCTGGAAACTATTTTCTAGATGAGGATTATGCTGGTGTAGATGGCATCAATTTTGTCGGACAGTCGCAGGGGGTCGATTTCGCAACCTTCCAAACCCTGAGCGGTGTGCCAGCCGATTTTCTGGAATTCAAGATGACCTTTGTGGCACATGGGGAGACCATTGCGGAAATTCCTGTGACCTATCAGGGAAATCTTGCAGAAAATCTCATTCCTGAAGTGCCGGATGCAGATGGAACCTATGGAAGATGGGAAGATTTCGAGGCAGAAAATATCCTGCGCAGTCAGATTGTTCATGCGGTATATGACAATTTGCGTTCGACCATTTCTTCTTCGGGCAGCCAGCCAGTTATTTTGGCAGAGGGCGCGTTCTCGCCAGATGCTATGGTAGATATTCGGGAATGGGAGCCAGAGGAAGAACAGATCCCGAGCGGGTATCGTCTGATTTCGGCGTATACGTACCGTGTACAGGATGATACACCGCTGCCTGAAACCATGACGCTTCGCGTGCGCGCCGGAGAGGGCGGCAAGGCGGTTGCTGTCATGCAGGATGGAAAAATCCAGATTGTGCCAAGCACTCTGGATGGCAGCTATCTGGTAAGTGAGGACAGACAGCCGGAAGGTACGATTATGGTACTGAAACGAGATGGAACGCCCGTCATGGTTGCAGTTGGTGTGATTGCTGCGCTGGCAGTGCTTGCGGCACTGATGCGCATACGCAAAAAGCGCCGCGGCAGAAAGGAACCACAGGCGGCTGAACAGGGCACAGCGGCAAACGAAGCCCCTGCACAGGAGGGGGAAGCCACTGTGTCACCAGCCGAATCTGAAAAGTAGCAAATACGTCAAAAGCCCAAGGCACGGTCGGATATCCGACCGTGCCTTGGGCTTTTCCTTATGGCGACATATCAGCAGACACCGATTTATTTGTCAGATAGAGAGAAACAACAAGCGGCATGCCCACATTGTGTGGACATGCCGCTTGGTTTGTTTGGGTTTGCTGATTGATGCAGAATGTGCTTTAAATGAGGTCATAGAGGAGACAGAGCATTTTTGCACATTCCTCACGCGTTGCAGGTACCTTGGGGTCAAAGCTGTAACGACCGTTTACAACATTGCCGTCGATAATGCCGGCCTGCTGAATGACAGAAACCGGAGTCTGCGCCCAGCTGGAAATCAGGTGTGCGTCAGAAAAGACGGTTGGAACATTTTTGGTCGGGAGAACCTTACCTGCGCTCTGTGTATAGCGATAAATCATTGCTGCCATTTCTTCACGGGTGATTTTCATGGTCGGAGCAAAGTTTCCGCCATCGGTACCCGTTGTAATCCCATGGTCTACCGCCCATGCGATATATGGTGCGCTCCAACGGTATGCAGACACATCAGGGAAGCGCTGAGAGGTATAGCCGGATACGTTTGCACCTGCAACCCCTGCCAGCATCTTGACAAATTCCTCACGGCTTACATAGAGTGTTGGCTCGAAGTAACCGCCGCCTGTGCCGTTGATGATACCCAGAGAAGCGAGCTTGTTGATGTATTGTGCACTCCAGCGGGATGCAGGTACATCAAGGAAGGTCGAGGTGGATGGATAAGAGGTATCGGGCTTGTTGTTGTCTGTTTGCAGGGTATCTGTTGTAACAAGGAAAGTACCCAGCGCATCGGTTGCAAAGGTGATTTTCTTCTTGGAGGAATTGTAATCGCCATTCATGTTGGTGACATAGCTGCCGGTTGCTGCGGCGTAAGTTTCCGTACCTGCATAAACTGTACTTCCGCCGTAGGTAGAAAGCCATGTCTTGCTGCCATCACCGACACGATAAACCTTGACATCAGATGCCTTTTCGCCGCTCTTTAGACGATAAGAGAATGTAATTTCTGCCTCGCCGGAGCCGAGGTCGATAATCTTATTGCTGCCGTCCTTGATGAGAAGGGTATACTGATTGGAGGTATCCTCCTCAATGGAGATGTCAACCTCCTTTTTGTCTGCCGCAGACACGATTTTACTCAGCGCACGGTAGTCCATCTGAATGGTGCCCTGATTGGTCACAAGGCTCAAACCTGTGTCGGCGTCTGAAATATCGTCAAGGGACTTAACCGGTACGGTCACTGTAGTGTCATCTACGCTCTTAGAGGTCTTGACATTCAGTTCAATAAAAGATTTATCTGCATCTTCACGCTTGGATTCCTTTTTGTTTTTCTCCAGCGCGTCATCCAGTGCGGAACTGCTGATGGATACGGTTGCATGATCTCCCTTGACAGATGGTGTCTTGTCAATGGTCGTGGTGGAAACCTTGTCGCCATTGACCTTATCTGTGCTGGACGAGGACGAACCAGAGGACGAGCCGCCGGAAGATGTGCTGTAAGCATCAAAATCCACGCGGATTTGGAACTTGTTGGCACCCATGCTGTCGGTCGCGAGATACAAATCGTCGACACTGTCCCGATCATCGGTATCATACCATAGATAGAAGCTATTGCCCTGCACACCATCTAAATAGAAGTTTCCGTATGTGCCCTTGGAGAGCTTGTTCCAAGAAGAACCGTTGGTGGAGACATACAGGGTTTCTACATTGACTGCACCGCCGCTTACCTTGGGCGTGATTTCCATACCGATCCATTCGGAATTGGTGTTGTCGATTTCCTGTCTGTCCAGATAATCATTGGCATCTGCAAGAATACGGATATAGCCGTTTGCCTCATCACGCAGGCGGATACTGAAATTATTGTAGTTTTCATCTGCCAGTCCCTTGCGCTGCTCAGCAGTGACGGTGATGGAGGAGGTCGATGCAGCAGTCTCTATTGTCAGCGTTGCTGTCTTTTGTCCCCAATTGTCGTCATCTTCATAGGTTGCTGTAATCTGGTAAACGCCAACCTCAGTGAATTCCGGCACCTTTGAGGTATCTGCGGTATTTTTTGCAGTGGTGTAGGTGTAAGTCCACTTGGGATTCTTACCAGCGGTTACGCCGGAAAGTGTTGCGGGCTTGAGACTGTGTGCCTGTTTGTCATATGTTACCTTTTCACTGGTAAACTGAATGTTGTCGGATACGTCCTTTTTGCTGACTACTTTCACAGTATAGGTAATGGTTACATCTTCATAGTTCTGGAAGGAAACCTTGACTGGAACGGTTGCAGTTTGGTTCTCTGCTGCTGTATCCTTGATTTGAATCTTGACAGAGTTGCCGTTTACAACTGGGGTGCCGTTCAAGATACTAGCTGTATCTGTAACCTTTTCCACTGTATACGTTGGATTCAGCTGTGCCATGGCATCTGGAATTTTTCCGTATACTGTGCTGCCCTTGTTGCCGGATACCGCAACCGCCAGTGCGTTGTCCGTTACACCATCTCCGGTATATTTGGCTTTGGTGATGGCAACATTATTTACAGTGGTTGTTGCCGATTTTTGATCATTTGCAAAGGTGAATTTTGTTTGTCCCGCATCAGTCAATGTAACAGTAACGGTAACTGTTTTATCAGTACCCACATTTGTATCATTAAACTCTCCGGTTACTGTATAATCATTTTCTTGAATTGAAGCACCAGAAAACACGATATTGATGGAAGCAGTTTCAGCTTTGTTGGTGCCATCATATACTTTATTTGATACAGTTGCAGAGGAAATAGAAATTTCCTGCGCTTTTACAGTATAGTTGATTGTAATATCTTTTGTCAGTGGTTGATTGGGGGTGCTGTCAGAAATAGTTACTGTAATTGTACCATTCCCTGTTTCGGTAGGAGTTCCTGTTAATTTCCCATCAGATGTTAAAGATAACCAAGTTGGAATTGTAGAACCGTCTTTTGCTGACATGGTATAGGAGCCTGTTCCACCAGATACAATAGGGCTACCGCTTGTATATGCTGTGCCTACGACCAAATCAGATAATGTTTGATTTTCCACCGTCAAAGCGCCGGCAGTTACTTGACTATCAGCCGTCTGTACAGTTGATTGCAGTGTTGTCAGTCCTGCCGCAAATGCGCCGGAAGCCGGTGCTCCCAAGATTGCAACAGCCAGCCAGAAAGCCAGCACTCGTTTTGTACTTGAAGTTTTCATCATTCTTCCTCCTTTACAAACCTGAAGCCATACTGCTTGAAGAAGCAGACAAATATTTTGTGGCTTTACCATGATATGCGTTCCGGCAGAAATATCTGCAAGGGAACGGATATTTTAGAGACAAATGAACAGAGTATCATTTTTTATATATCTATTATAGAACCTTGCTTGACCGTTGTCCAGCGCATTTTGAATGAATTTATTAAAAATTAACAAAATTGACGGGTTACATACGTGAGATGTTGTATTTTTGGTTACAAAACGGTTATAAAAATGCTCTGCCGGAAACTTCTGGCAGAGCACTGTTTTCTCCCAAAGGCTGATATTTTTGGGGAAACGACAAAAATTGTTTTTAGGGAAGCGGATCCGGCTCTTTGAGCAGCAGACGAAAATATGCAAATGCCTCCGGCGCTTCTCGCTTGAGAGAAATAGGGTGTCCGGACGCGGACAGGAAGCAATGCTTGGTTTCGCCGGTTGCGCGAAGCTCTCCGGTGGCATCATCCCGAATTTCATAGACAACGGTCATTCGAGTGGGGCTGAGTTCACTGACCTCGACTCCGATGACAAGAATGTCCCCAAAACGGCTGATGTGCTTATAATCACAGGAAACGCTCAAAACCGGAATACCAAATCCCATCGCCTCCAATCTGCCATATGGGTAGCCCATCTGCTCCATGAGGTCGCATCGTGCCTCCTCCATAAATCGAATGTAGTTGGAGTGATGTACGACGCGCATTCCATCAGTTTCGTAATACTGAACCTTGTGACGGTATGGAACGAAATCCATAATTAAACAACTCCTTTTCAAAAGCCTGACGGCAGCACCGCATATTTGTGTGGTGTTGTCTTATAAATAACAAAAAATCTTAGCGATTTCCGCGCGGGTGATGGGTGCTTTCGGCTGGATTGAGCCATCTCGATAGCCACCGACGAGTCCAATCGCTGTGACTGTTTGTACATGGGGAAGTGCCCAAGAGGGGATTTTATTTTGGTCGGTATAGGTCTTGGTGCTGGGGGCATAGCCCTGCGGCAGACTGCGGGAAATAACAGTCATGACCTCTGCGCGGGTAATATTGGATTGCGGATTAAAGTACCCAGTGGAGGAGCCTGCCATTAAGCCTTCCCGGACACAGGCGGCAATTGAACCGCGCGCCCAGTTGGGGATGTCTGCATTGTCAGCAAAGTTCAGACCCTCGGCAGACGATGTATCGAGATGCAGCGTGCGGGCGATGATGGCAGCAAATTCACTGCGCTTGAGATTTGCATTTGGATAATAATACTTTTTGCCATTCACCGTAGAACCCTGCATAATACCGCGTGCAGACAGACGGTCAATGTAATCAGCTGCCCAGCTTTTATCGGTGTCTACAAAGGTGTGTGGGTTGTTTTTCCCAACTGTGATGGTTGCTGCCTTACGGGAAAGATTGCCTGCATCGTCTGCCGCTTCGATTACAACCGTGTGCAGACCTCTGCCCAGCTGTCCCATGGGGACGGAAATCGAAGCGGTTGCCTCATTGTATTTTGCGGAAGAAGGCTCACCGTTGACATATGCCTTGACCTTGTCGGTGCGCACAGGATAGGAGCCGTGCTCCTGTGTGATTTTTGCGGTGATGGTCACCGAATCTCCGGCAGAAGCGGTTGTTGGTGCCTTGGTAAAGGAAATATCCGGTGCATCGGTCGAAACTGGCGCGGTTTCGCTTAGCTGAATATGGTCAAGATATAATGTGCCTGAGCCGGTTGCGCACAGTCCAGTCAAATACAAGGCCTCAGCAGGTGCTTTGCACGAAAGGAACTGGTGATATTGGGTGCTGACACCCGGCGTCAGAATGACCTCCAGTTCATCGCCCTGTGCATCGGCAAAGAGGGCAGTGAGAGCAAACGATCCCTCTGCCTTGCTCCAGAGAGACAGAGTTGGGGTTTTATCCACCGCTGTTTCCGGAAGTTCGAGCACGCCGCCGCCGTTTATGGTTGCTGCCAGTGCACCTCTGCCGCGTGCAACCTGTTCTGCTTTCTCTGTACGAGTCAGCGTAATATCCCCAATGGCGGTGATGGGTTGTGTGGCTGTTTCAAAATCAGAAATGGGAATCAGAATTTGTGGTGCACCCATGCCAACGGAAACAGGAATACTCTGCGACACATTGCCGTAGGAGACGACTACCGAGCCGGTACCCTTTTTGGTGCCAGTGAATACACCGTTGGCATCAATGGTGCCAATATCGCCCCGAACGCTCCACTTCAGCAAATCATCTCGTGCGGCAACGGGAAATCCGTTATAGAAAAGCGCAGCATCCAGATCGATGGATTCCTCCGACTTGACCGATGCAGAGGAAAGCTCCTTGCCGTTCGCGGAAATTTTGGCAGAGGTGACAGCCCCGACAACCATGAGCTGCATTTCGCCGGTTGCTCCGCCGCTCTGCGCATAAACCGTGGTGGAGCCTGTTGCAGAACCTGCTTCGAACTGGTCATGATTAACTGTTCCAGAACCACCCGATACCGTATAGGTGATTTCTCCCGGAATCGATGTCTTGACCGAAGCGTCATCAAGCGCAGAAACCGTAAAGGGAACCGACGCGCCAGACAGCACATAACGCGTGGTTGGCTCCATATAAAGATAGGTAGCGATGCCGTCTGACTTTTTATTGTTTACAAGGAAGATAAAGTTTGATACCTTGCGCTCTGAGCCGCCGCTGGGTTTGGAAATCAGCTTGGAGGTACTCTCGCCGGGACGCTGGATGCCCATCATTGAGGAGCCGCCGCCGTCCAAACAGACTGCCGACACACAGCCGCGTGCAATCATTTCTGCTGCAAGGGCATTGGCATTGAGTCCGCGGCTGTATGAGGTTTCTCCGTCCACCTCGAACAGCACGACTGTACCATCTGCCTTGACGCCTACGGCAGTGCGTGCACAGTTTGCAGAACCACGGTCAATCGAGGTAGGGGTGGACTGTCCATTGGTGACTAGTGTTTTTCCGCCCACGGCGTACTTCACTTCATCCCAGCCTGCCATCATGGAATTAAAGGTGATAGTCAGCTCTTCTCCGACCGGATAGTCGATCCAAGGTGCGGTACAGTCTGAACGTCTGGTTAAAATCATTTGGTTTTCGGCAATCGGGAAGGATTCGGCACCGTCATTCTTGCCGACAACGCGAAAGGTGGCAGGGTGTCCAATACGCAAATCGGCTTTGTTGTCATATTCCAGAATGATGCTTTGTCCGGGCGTAGAAAAGCGCGTCTGATTATAATAATAGGAGTCCAGCAGATATAGCCCGACAGAGGTACGGGTCTTATTGTAGCCGTAGACACCGACCTTGCCCGAGGCACCGGAAACCGTAATGGAGGTGACCGGCTGCCCGATGAGAGCGGACCCATCTTCACGGAAGCCGACAGCACTCTGCCACGTATTGCAGGCAATGATGCGCCCGTTATCCACTACGACACCGGTAGGAATTCCATTGTCCGTGGAGAAGAAGTCGGCATTGATGCCGCCAATGACATCATAGCCCTGACTTTCCAGTGCAGCGGTTGCCTGTGAAAGCGTTTTTTTGTTGCCATAGAACTGTGTGCCTGAACGCACCCCAATTGGGGAAACATTGGGCGAGGGCTTGTATTCAATGGCATTGGCACGCTGTGTGCCGGCTGCGTTTATGGCATAGGTATTTTGATAGGTTGTACCTGCGCCAATGCGATAAGAGTAGGTAAACCCACCATCAATCAGCGCACCCTGTGCCGACCCCAAAAACAGGGCGGCACAAAGGCTTACTGAGAGCAGGCGGGTGGTAAATGGCAGTTTCATAATATTCAGATTCCTCAAATACTTTTTAGAGTTCGCTCTACGACCTCGCTCAGTCTGGGGCTGCGCACACGAAGGTCAGAGACCTGACTGTAAATGGGGCGGCGCGCCTGATAGAGGCGCTTGGTCTCTGTCTGCTTGTTTGGTTTGTCCAGCAGCGGGCGGGAAGTAGAATTGGATAGGTTTTTTAGAATACGGGAGAACGGGGTATCCAGCCAAATGAGCAGCCCACTTTTTTTGATGGCAGTCACATTTTCCGGACGCAGGACAGCACCGCCGCCAAGTGCCAGAACGATGCTTTCCGTGCGCTGGGTCAGCTCTGTGAGATAACGGGTTTCCAACTCACGGAAGTAGGATTCTCCATATTGGGCAAAAATATCCGGAATGGACATCTGTTCTTTTTCTTCCAGATAACGGTCAAGGTCTACAAAGGGCAGCCCCATCAGACGGGCAAGCTTGCGCCCGACCGTGGTTTTCCCGCAGCCCATAAAGCCGCATAGAACGAGATGGCGTTTATGGTGTTTGTCGTGCAAGCGCCGGACTGCCATCTTGGCATAGGTGCGCCGCAGAATAGAATCACAAGTGCTTTGTGAAAACTGTGCACCATACCAAATGGTCTGCGCACGTGCCGCCTGCATGACGAGCATATAAAGCCCATCACGGGTCTTTACATACCGCGGATTGGCAAGCTGAAGCAGGGCGGTCATGGGTGGATTATAGACGGCATCGAACACATAAACGGTCTTGTAGGGGAGGAAGTAGAGAGGGGTGCGCTCCTCGTGCGGATACATGCCAAGGGGCGTGCCATTTACAATGATTTGGATATCTTTTGGAATCCGCTTGCGTGTACAGGTATTGCACTTTACATCTGGAAAAACTTCCAGAAAAGACCGCTTGAGAAACTCTGCCTTGTCTAAATCCCGTCCAGTAATATAAAGTTCAGCACCTTCCTTGAGGCAGTGATAGCCCATTACGGCAGATGCACCCCCATAGCCAATGAGCAAAACCTTTTTTCCTTTGAGGGAAATGTCGTCCTTTTCCAGCGATTCGGCAAAGCCCAAAATATCAGTGTTAAAGCCAATCGCTTTACAGTTCTCAAAGGTTACAGTGTTGACGGAATGTAGATCCAATGCACTTTGGTCTACACGGTCTAGAAGCGGTATGATTGCCTTTTTATGCGGAATGGTCAGGTTCAGCCCAAACAGTTTTTGCCGTGCCAGTCGGAGTGCCTCTTCAAGATGTTCCGGCGGGACATCGACTGCAATGTAGTCGGCATCATAGCCGGCGGCAGAGAACAATGCACTGTGCAGTTCGGGACTCATGGTATGCCCCAGCGGGTGCCCAAAGAGTGCATAGGTTTTGCGTATAGGTGTAAACTTGCGGAACGCATCAAAGCTTAGGAGCATAGGACATCAACCTCCCAGCGCGTTGAGCGTGTCGAAGAAATTGGGATAGGAGATGGCAACCACATCGGTATCCCGGATTTCGCTTTCCCCTGCACAGACCAGTGCGCAGACTGCCATACTCATGGCAATGCGGTGGTCGTGATAGGTGTCAAAGGACGCACCATGAAGCGGCTTGCCGCCATGAATAATCATGCCGTCTGCGGTTTCCTGAATGTCGGCGCCAGCACGGGTCAGTTCTGTGACCATTGCGGCGATACGGTTGGATTCCTTGACCTTGAGCTCGGCAGCATCTCGAATGACCGTAGTACCCTCGGCGCAGGCAGCTGCGACCGCGAGCACAGGCAGTTCGTCGATTAGGCGTGGAATGATGGCACCGGAAATTTCAGTGCCGTGAAGCTTGGACGCCCGCACGGTAATGTCACAGATTGGCTCGCCCGCGTCACGCAGGTTGTGGAGCGTGAGGTCTGCCCCCATATTCTGTAAGACCTCAATGATTCCGTCCCGTGTTGGATTGACACCCACGTTGCAGATGGTAAATTCTGAGTCGGGGACGATTGCACCTGCGACAAGGAAAAATGCCGCTGAGGAAATGTCCGCAGGCACTGTAATATCACAGGCGGTCAGCTTTTTTGGGGGATACAGTGTGATGCGGCAGCCATCGGTCTCGACCCGACAGCCCAAGGCGCGCAGCATACGCTCGGTGTGGTCGCGTGAGGGCGCTGGCTCGATGACGGTCGTCGGTGTGTCTGCGTAAAGTCCCGCCAGCAGAATAGCACTTTTAAGCTGGGCAGACGCTACGGGAAGGCTGTATTCAATCCCGTGCAGATGTCCCGGACGAATGGTGAGCGGACAGAAATTGTCATCTGTCCCCGTAATATCCGCGCCCATTTCACGCAGCGGCTGGATAACGCGCCCCATAGGGCGCTTTTCAATCGATGCGTCTCCGGTCAGGCTGGTTTCAAAGGGCTGTCCAGACAGGATACCAGCAATCAGGCGAGTGGTCGTACCGCTGTTGCCGGTATAGAGACGTTCCGTTGGCGCATATAAGCCGTGCAGTCCGACGCCGTGCACGGTTACTGTGTGGTCGGCATGGATGTGAATTTCCACCCCCATTTTGCGGAAACAGTCGATGGTAGACAGGCAGTCCTCGCCCATGAGGAATCCTGTGACATGGGTGATGCCATCAGCAAGTGCGCCAAGCATCACAGAGCGGTGAGAAACCGACTTGTCGCCGGGGACAGTAATGGTGCCGTGAAGCGGTTTGGAAGTGTGTAGTTTCATAGTGTTACCTCGCTTCGGTGGAATCAGAAATACGATAGCTGCCCAGGATTTGAACAGTGGACAACTCTTCGTCCAGCTGATAGATCATGGAGCAGACAGCAGGGTCACACAGGCTGCCTTCCAAATCAGCAAAGAACCGATAGCACCATGGTGTTTCGGGAAGTGGACGAGAATGGATTTCGGTCAGATTGATTTCATGGTCTGCGCAGACCGAAAGGGCAGCAGACAGAGAGCCGCGCGCATGCGGCAGAGTAAAGACAAGGCTGATGCGATTATCGTCCGGACGTGCGGAAAGCCCGCGTGCAAGCGCGATAAATCGGGTTTGATTGGTGTTGTCATCGTTGATGCCATGTGCCAATATGGTAAGCCCATAGAGGGCGGCTGCCTGCTCTGAACATACTGCTGCACAGGTGATATCTCCTGACGCTGCAACAAGCTGGGCTGCAACTGCGGTGTTTGCAGCTTCCTTTTGTGCAAACTGATGTGCCTTCAAAAATCGCTGGCACTGACCCAAGGCGGGGGCGATGGAATATACCGTCTGCACAGTGTCCAGCGACGCACCCGAGCAGGCACACAGGCAGTTTGCAATGTGGTCGATATGGGAGTGGCAGATAGAAAGTCCATACTGCGGCAAAAGGTCACAGGCTTCGTTGATGATGCCGACTGTGGAGTTTTCTACTGGTACCACACCAATGTCTGCCCGACCCTCCTGTACCGTCTGAAAGACTTGCTCGAAGGTGTCTACATGTGTGACCTCATTGGCAGAGGGGTACATGGACTGGACTGCCTGCGCCTGATAGGAGGCGGGCAGTCCCTGATATACCACCCGCTCGGGTGTGTCACAGCGGGGCACCAGCGGAAGCTGTAATCTTGCAGGCTCCTGTTCCAGAATCCAGCCGTACTGATGCTTGCGGGAAACCCGCATGACCGTTTTGAGCATTGCGGTATATTCCTGACGCAGAGTTTCGGGAACCTGTGCTGTCAGGGTGCTCAGCAGATATTGCTCGCGGTCTGGTTTGAGAATGGCATCTCCGGTAGACAGCTTATAGGCTGCAACCTGTTCGGAGCACGCCATACGCTTGAGAAAAAGCGTTTGAATCTGCCGGTCGAGTGCGGTGATTTCGGCGCGGGTCTCGTCGAGCGGGCGGGGATTAACACCTTGCATAGCCGAAGCCTCCCAAATAGATATCAGTCAGGGAAATCGCTGCTGCGGCTTCAATGACCGGTGCTGCACGTGTCACGATGCAGGGGTCATGCCGTCCGTGGATTTCGAGCGGCTCCACCTTTCCGGTTTCCAGATTGAGTGTATTCTGCCGCTTGGAAATGGATGAGGTCGGTTTAATGACCGTGCGGAACAGGAGCGGCATACCATTGGTGATGCCGCCCAGCACACCGCCGTTGTTGTTGGTTTCGGTGCGCACAACACCGTTTTCGTCTAAGTACATCGGGTCGTTTGCATGAGAGCCGCGGTAATCAGCAAAGCCAAAGCCGACACCGAACTCAACACCCTTGACTGCCGGAACCGAGAATAGGAGAGACGCCAGACGAGCTTCTACCGTATCGAGCATGGGAGAGCCAAGACCTGCCGGAAGTCCCACGGCAGCGCACTCAATGACACCGCCCACAGAGTCACAGTCCATACGTGCGTCCTCGATGGCAGACAGCATGGCGTCGAGTGCGCGTGGGTTGATGACCGGATACTCCTGTTCACGCAGCATCAGCAGCTGCTCCGGCGTGACTGCGACGTCGTCAAATGCGGTGTCCTGAATCTGTGCGATGGACTGGATATGTGCACCAATTGTGATGCCGCAGGTTTTGAGGTACAGTTTGCACATGGCGCCGGCAAATACCAGAGGGGCAGTCAGCCGACCGGAAAAATGCCCGCCGCCGCGTGGGTCGTTGAACCTATGGAAGCGCACCATGCCGGTGAAGTCTGCATGTCCCGGGCGCGGCTGTCTGACCAGATTGGAATAATCTTTGGAACGGGTGTCTGTATTTTGCATCATGGCACAAATCGGTGCACCCGTGGTCTTACCCTCGTAAAGACCGGAAAGGATATGCGGATAATCTGCCTCCTGCCGTGCGGTGGACTGCTTGTTGCGTCCGGGCGCACGGCGTTCCAGCTCGCGCAGTATAAAAGTTTCATCGTATGCGATGCCGGCGGGAAAACCGTCTAAGACAACGCCAATGCCTGTGCCATGTGATTCGCCGAAAATAGAGATTTTGAGCGTAGTACCCCATGTAGAACCCATGTGGTGTACCTCCTTTATAGTTCAAGAATGAATTTGTGCAGGGTCTGCACATCAATCGGAACGATATCTGCTGTTCCTGCCGTGCGGACAAGCACAAAGTTGACGGTTTCGCCAAGCTTCTTTTTGTCCGATAATAACGTATGAAAAATTTGCTCGCGGTCGTAGGGGAGTGTGACGGGCAAGCCGACTGCCTGCAAGTGCCGTACCAAATCGGGCACGAGGTCGTGAGGAGCGCCCAGTGCATTGGATAGCTGCATGGCAGCCACCATGCCCACAGCGACCGCCTGACCGTGGGTCAGGTCGGTATAATTGCCGAGTTTTTCTGCTGCGTGCCCGATGGTGTGTCCGAAATTCAAAATCATGCGCAGTCCGGTATCCTGTTCGTCCTGAGAGACGACATCACACTTGATTTTGACGCAAGTATAGATTAGTTCTTCCAGATGTACGCGGTAATCAGAAACCAAATCTAAAATAGAAGCATCTGCGATATAACCATATTTAATGACCTCTGCCATGCCGTCAGTCAGTGTGTGTTCGGGCAGGGAGTTTAATACATCAGGGTCGATGAGCACCAGACGGGGCTGATAAAATGCACCTACAAGGTTTTTGCCTTCTGGCAAATCGACACCTGTTTTGCCGCCGACCGAGGAATCCACTTGTGCGAGCAGTGTGGTGGGGATTTGACACAGGGACACGCCGCGCAGGAAGGTCGCTGCTGCAAAGCCAGTGATATCTCCTGTGACACCGCCGCCAAGCGCAAGAATCAGGTCCTTGCGGGTCATACCAGCCGCCAGCAAATCGTGATAGATTTGCTCGACGGTGGACAGGCGCTTGTGTTCTTCTCCTGCTGGAAGAATGGTCACAGAGGTTGGCAGGGCAAACTGTGTCCGTACCGTATCCAGATATAAGGGGGCAACCGTGGAATCGGTTACAATATGGATACGGCTGGGGGAGAATACTTCCAGACAGCGTGCGGCAGTTTGTGCCAGAAGTCCACGCCCAATATAAATTTCTGAGCGGGAAGATGTTGCGCTCAGTGTTAGTTTTTTCATAGATTAGACGCTCCTTATGCTGAAAAAGTTCCCAAAAGGGCAATCAAAGGGTGCGGTCGACCGCTGCGGCAACGCGGCGAATGGACTGCATGGTCTCATGGAATGAATCATAGGTCAGGCTCTGTGCGCCATCTGAGAGCGCGTGTGCAGGGTCATTGTGTACCTCGATGATGAGCCCGTCCGCACCGGCTGCAATGGCTGCCTTGGCAAGCGGTTCTGCCATCCAGTAAATGCCGCCTGCATGAGAGGGGTCAACGATGACCGGCAAATGGCTCATGCGCTTGAGGACGGGGACAGCAGAGATATCCAATGTGTTTCGGGTGTAAGTCTCATAGGTACGGATTCCGCGCTCACACAAAATGACGTTTTCGTTGCCGCCCGCCATAATGTACTCAGCAGACATAAGGAACTCCTCCATGGTGTTGGCAAGTCCGCGCTTTAAGAGCACAGGCTTGCGTGTCTGCCCCAGTTCTTTGAGCAGGTCAAAGTTCTGCATATTGCGTGCACCGACCTGAAAACAATCACATTTGTCCATGAACAGCTCGATGTTCTTGGGGTTTGTGATCTCGGTGACTACGGGCATGCCGGTTGCCTTGTGTGCTTCGTGCAAAAGCTCCAGCCCCTCAGCCTTCAGACCCTGAAAGGAGTATGGGGAGGAACGCGGCTTCCATGCCCCGCCGCGCAGAACGGCTGCACCTTCTGCCTGCACATGACGTGCGATATCAAGGATTTGGTCATGTCCTTCGACCGAGCAGGGACCTGCCATAATGACCAGCTTTTCGCCGCCGACCACAACGCCCGGCGCAATTTCCACGGTGCTGTTTTGCGGGTGCATACGGCGGTTTGACAGCTTGAATGGCTCCTGTACCTTGGTGATGCGCTCGACCTGCGGGTCGCGCAGCAGAGCGTCCTGATCGACTGCGGCGGTGTCTCCTACCAGCGCAAGAATGGTCGTACCTGTACCAACGACCGGATTGACATGGATATCATAGCGCTCATGCAGCCAGTTGGAGAGTTTTTCAATATGTTCGTTTGTGACACCGTTTTTCATTACAATAATCATAAGAATACTTCCTTTCCGTCAAGGCATATAAATGTGTCTGTCTGGTGGGGAAAATAAAAAAGTCTTTCGCCCACACACAGGGACGAAAGACAAACATTCCGCGGTACCACCCAGCTTCAGCGCAAATCCTGCGTGCGCTGCACTTTGATTCAGATACAAATATATCCTATCCAGATAACGTTGGAAATCCGGCATAGCTTACTTGTGTTTCGGCTATGCAGCTCAAGAGCGAACTTCATATTGTCTGTACCTGCGTTCATTTTCAGTCAAGATGAACACTCCCTGAAAGGTGCTGATGACAAGATTACTTTCTCTATCATTGCTTTTTTCAATATACGACTTTATTATAGCACGCTCAGTGGGAATGTCAAGGCGGCAAAATAAAAAATTAAGGATTTTTCGAGATATGGTTCTTTACGCGCAAGATATCTGCATAGAGTGAAACAGGTGATGCAAAATGGACGAAAAAAACACAGGAAGCTATACACAGGCAATTGCATGTCTTACACCCGAGCTTGCAGGACTTGCGATGACCCTTCCGGCAGAGACGCAAGGGCATGTAGAAGAACTGCGCTTGCGAGCCGGACAGCCTATGCGATGGGCTGCAAATGGACAGGAACACACATTTTCGGGGCAACCCGTGCGTGCGGAGGCGCTGCGAGATGTGCTGGCACGTGCGAGCCGCTGGTCGGTACATACCTTTCAGGAGGCGCTGTCACAGGGCTATCTGCCGCTTCAGGGCGGGCATCGGCTGGGGGTGTGCGGCACGGTCGCCTTCGCCGAGGGGAGGATACAGGGAATCCGGACTGTGTCCTCGGTCAGTCTGCGCATTGCAAGGGAGTGGCAGGGCGTAGCCGAACCTGTCCTGCCAGAAATATGGGACGGCACACACGGGGTACAGGGCACTCTCATTCTATCTGCGCCGGGCGGCGGCAAGACCACTTTCCTGCGCGACCTGATTCGGCTGTTGTCCCAAAATGGAATACGGGTCGGGGTGGCAGACACCCGTGGAGAACTTGCCGCCATGCGCGGCGGTATGCCGCAGTTTGCGCTTGGCGGACAGTGCGATGTGTTGGACGGCTGTCCCAAAGCACTTGCTGCTTTGCAGCTTGTGCGCACCATGGCGCCGCAGGTGCTGGCGCTTGACGAGGTAACAGACCCACAGGATCTGGATGCCATTCGATATGCCGCAAATTGCGGGGTTACAGTGCTTGCAACCATTCATGCAGCAGGTGCTTCTGAGCTTCGGCGCAAGCCGTTTTTCCGCGCTCTGTGTGAGAGCGGTGCATTTGCAAGGATTGTCACCTTAACTGCTGGACAAGAAGGAAGAAGCTGCCGGATAACGGCATTGGAAGGAGGAAAAGAATCATGTTGACAGCGCTGGGAGCACTCTTGATTATTGGGGCCTGTACGACACTGGGCTTAAATGCGCGTGCCAAGCTGCGCCGCCGTATCGCGGTGTTATCTGCGATGCTGGATGCGATTGCTTTCTTGCGCGCAGAGATTGCAGGACCGCATACCCCGCTGCCCGAACTGATTGACAGCTTGGCACACAGTGAGAACCCTGACCAGAGCAGGCTGTTTCGTGAGATGCGCAGGCGTATGGAGCGGCTGCCCGGGATGTCTCTTGGCTACCACTGGAGCAGCACAGTGCGCGATTTTGCAGAGGAATTTTGCTTGGGGCAGGAGGAAACGGCGATTTTGCGGGATGCGTCCTCGTTTTTGGGACGCTATGATGCCGGACAGCAGCTGGAGTGTCTCAAATATGCCGCTGCACGTCTGGAAAGCTGCCGTAAACAGGCATGTCAGGCATATCGCCAGCACGGGAACGTATATCGCACCTGCGGCATAGCGGCTGGGATTTTTATGGTGCTGATTCTGATTTGACGGGAGGCAGGCTATGCAGGTAGATTTGATTTTCAAAATTGCAGCCATTGGTATTTTGGTTGCCGTATTCAATCAGCTGCTCGTCCGCTCCGGACGAGAGGAACAGGCGATGATGACCACCCTCGCCGGACTTATTGTGGTCATGATGGTGCTGGTGCAGCAAATCAGCAATCTGTTCAATCTTATGAAATCGGTCTTTGGGTTTTAAAGATGGGACAGCTTGGCACATGGGTCGGGACAGCACTGGCGGCGGCAGTGCTGGCGCTCGTACTCAAAAAGGATAGTCCACCGCTTGCATTTTTGGTGGGACTGGCGGGTGTCCTCTGCTTGCTCTGGGGAATGTTGGAGCCAGTCGGACAGCTGATGGGTTCTATACGTGCGGTGCTTGGCAAGCTGGACAGCACCGAGACTCTCTATATACCGGTTATGAAGGCTGTTGGGATTGCACTCGTTGTGCGGGTCGCTGGGGCAATTTGTCAGGACGCAGGACAGGCTGCGCTTGCCGCACAGCTGGAGATTGCGGGCACGGCAGCGGCAATCTTAGTATGCTTGCCGCTTCTGTCACAGGTATTCGCGGTCGTATCACGCATGATTGTATAAAGGATTGCACCCTGCTTACGCAGGTGCGGAAAGGAAATGAGCAATGAAGTGGAAAATCATGATAGTTCTGAGTCTGCTCCTGCTGACCGGACGTGCAGCAGCAGCGCCCGCAGATACGGCAAACATGCTGGCACGGGAGCAGATACAGTCTGTCAGGGGTTCTCTTACAGGGGAAGCGGCGCAGTTTATGCAGGATATCCCAGCAGATGGTGATGTCGGGCAGGCTGCTCTTACTCTGTTAGAGCGTGCAGGAGAGCAGGGCAAGGGAATCTGGCGGGCAGCGCTTGGAAGTCTGGGAAAGCTGTTGGTGATTGCAGTTATCTGCGGAATCTTACAGGGAATACAGACGGTTTCTGGCGGGCTTCCTGTGGTCACGCTGGCGGGAGCACTGGGAATGACGGGTGTGTTTTTTGCAGACCTTTCCGGCATGATGGCATTGTGCCGCAATACACTGCACGAGGTTTCGGTGTTCTCAAAAACCATGCTTCCGGTGATGGCGGGAGCGGTTTCACTGACGGGTGCACCTACAACAGCAACCGTAATGCAGGGCATTACCCTGTTTTCCTTTGATTTATTTATCCGCTTGATGACCGAACTGCTTTTGCCGGCGGTTGGCATCTATATTGCGATTTTGACCGTGGATACAGCGGTCGGCGGGGGACTTTTGGGGCGCATGGCGGGGTTCGTGAAGTGGGCGATCACCGGAAGTATGAAGATCACGCTCACTCTGTTTATCGCATATCTCACCATTTCCGGCGTGATTGGTGGAAGTGCAGATGCCCTTGCGGTCAAAACCGCAAAGTTTGCCGTATCCGGCTCGGTTCCTGTGGTTGGGGGAATTATCTCAGACGCGGCAGAATCCATGCTTGCCGGTGCGGTGCTGATCCGCAACACGCTGGGGATCTTTGGTATGCTGTGCATTGTGGCGATCTGTCTGCTGCCATTTTTGCGGGTTGGGTGCAATTATCTGCTGTTTAAGGCAGGAGGTGCGGTTTTAACACCGGTTTGCGGCGGCGCACTTGCAGGCCTTGTGACAGGACTGTCGGATAGCATGGGACTGATGCTGGGTATGCTCGGAACCTGTTCTGCAATTTTATTTTTTGAATTGGTATTTTCCGTCATGATGGTGAATCCAATATGATAGAGTTGTTTCGAGAGCTGCTGATTGGCGTTGCAGCGGCTGCCCTGTGCAGCGGGGCAGCGATACTGTTTGCAAAAGGGAAAGCAATGCAGGAAGTGCTGCGGCTTGCAGCCGGACTTGCGGTTTTGCTGGCTGTTCTACAGCCGCTTTCACAATTTCGGTTTCCCGATATCTATGGAAAAAAACAGCAGACACACAAAGCGGTGCAGGTGCATTGCGATGAGATGCAAAGGGAGCTGGCAAATGCGGCGGCTCAACAGGTGGAAGCCTATGTGCAGGCGCGTGCCGAGCAGTTGGGCGTCCCCTGTACTGCGAAATTACAGTTTGTGCAGGAGGCAGAGAAAACCCTTGTGACAGGAGTGCAGCTGACTTGCAGCCCGAACGTAGATACCGCGGCACTTTCTCAGATGCTTGTTTCGGAATGTGGAATACCAAAGGAGCTTCAAATATGGAACTGGACCGATTGAAACAATATATACAGACACAGCTTGGGCAGCTTGTGCCCAGTATTGCCAAATATAAATATGCGCTGATTATTTTGCTTGTGGGGATTTTATTGTTATACGCAGGAGGTGGGGCGCGGGATAAACCAGAGCAGTCTGAGCCGCAGTTGGAGGGGACAGAACAGGCATTTGCGCTGGAATCCTTCGAGAACCGGCTGGAAAAGGAACTTTCGCAAATCGCAGGCATTGGGCGGGTCACATTGATGCTTTCTCTGGAGGAAAGCGGGGAATCCGTCTATGCCTCTAATATCCGGCAGGCGGACAACGGGGAACAGAATGGCTCCTATGAGAGCACGCTTTCCACAGTGTCCGATGGCAGTTACGGAGAACAGCCCGTGCGGATCAAGGAGACTTGTCCAACATTTCGCGGGGCAGTCGTTTTGTGCGACGGAGCGCAGGACAGCAAGGTACGGCTTGCTGTGACAGAGGCGATTGGTGCGGTGTGCGGGCTGCGTACAGACCGAATTTCGGTGATTCAAATGGAACAGCAATGACAGGAGGTTTTTTATTATGGCAACAGGGAAGAAACGCGGTGTGGTATATGGTGTCATCGGTCTTATGCTGTGCGTTGCGGTATACCTCAACTGGAGCTACGTACAGTCTCCAGAGGAGCTGCTTGTGGCAGGACAGGCAAAGACCGAACTGGACGGTGCCTCTGTGATGCAGGAGGGCAGCACGGGAGAGGAGAGTACCGAGGTGGTATCTGGCAGTGATTATTTTGCACAGTCTCGTCTGGCACGTGAGCAGGCGAGAGATGAAGCCATTAGCATCCTGCAAACCAGTCTGCAAGATGAAAAGGCAGATGAAAAAGCAAAGAAAGAGGCAGCAGGGCAGATTTCGCGTCTTGCAGATGATTCTGTGACCGAGGCGCGTGTCGAGAGTTTGATTAAGGCGAAAGGCTATGCAGATGCGGTCGTGTTTGTCGGAGAAGGCGCGGTCAATGTTATTGTGCAGCCGCCAGAAAACGGGTTTGCGGCACAGGATGCAGCGGTTGTACGTGATATTGTTGTGACGGAAACTGGCGTGGGTGCAGAGCAAATCAAAATCGTTGAAGCTGCATAGCGAAAACACAGGTGTATTATAATTGCACTTTTTTTAGGCTTGTGCTATAATATAGCTGCAAATGTTTTCGTTTGAGGAGTGTAGCAATATGGCAGAACATAAAGAGTATTGGGTGACCTCTGGCGATCAGGGTACCATTAAAATTTCTGAGGAAGTCGTTGCATCTATTGCGGCGCGTGCTGCCACAGAAACCGACGGCGTCAGCGGCTTGTGTGCTGGTCTGACAACCGAAATTGCAAGCCTTTTGGGCAAAAAGAACCTGAATAAGGGGGTTCGAGTGCAGATTGGCGAGCGGGATACTGTCGATGTGGAACTGAGTATTTTAGTCAAGTTCGGCAAGAGCGTTGGCGAGGTTGCGGTTGCTGTACAGCAGGCTGTCAAGGCTGCAATTGAGTCGATGACTGGACTGAAGGCAACGGCAGTCAATGTCATTGTAGGCGGCGTATCTTTCGATCCCCCAAAGAGTGCAGAAGATACCGCAATGCCGGCTGAGGCATAAGTAAAATCGTGGTCTCCAAAATGCAGACGCTGGACATACGGCAAGCGCTGCATTTTGGGGATTTTTACTATGCGGAGGGAAGCGGATTTGCCGCATGTAAACTTTTGATGGAACTATGGAATAGACAGAGAGGGCGCGCGTGAGGGATACGGAATTTATCAAGATGCTGTGGCAGCATGACTTGGCAGATGAGCCAAAAATTATTTTTTATCAGGTGGATTTGACAGAAGGGCGATATGTGACAAGGGCAATTGATGTGTTTGCAGACGGAAGCAAGAAAAATATAGATGACTTTTACAAAGATGTGATAGAGATTACAGAGCTCCCTACCGTGGAGGAACTGAATGAGGGAGTCTTTGGAGACGAGTTTTCTGCCTGTTACGTGCAAAGGAAAGACTTTGAGGCGGTATGGAATACACCTGTTTATCAAGGGGCTTGGACCATTGCGTGATGACGATGTCACAGGAATGAAAAATTTCAGATATCAAAAATACCCCCTGTTTTCGGCAGAAAACAGGGGGGTGTTTTTTATGTATGCGGTTAAACAGTGTAGACGAGCAGGCTTTCGTATACCTCGTAGACTTTTTTGAGGGTCGCCATTTCAGTACCGGCAAGCCGTGCACAGGCGCGGCCAGTTGCAACGGTAAACTTTGCCATTTCTACAAAACTGATTTTTTTATCCATTGCATTGGCGATGGCACCAACCATGGCGTCTCCTGTACCAACAGCACCCTCGTTATAGATTTTTGGATTGCAATTGACATAAAGTGCTTCCGGCTCTTGCTTGGAGACAAACAGTGCGCCCTCCTCGCCCATGGAAACACAGACAGCTTGGGCGCCTCTGTCAAGCAGCTTGCGGGCGCTTACAACCAATATATCAGGGTCGGTGGTTGGCTCGTCACCAACCGCCTCGGCAAGCTCAAAGATATTGGGCTTTACCATGTCAGGCTCAAATTTGAGTGCTTCCTCTAAAAGCTCTTCAGCCTCATCTACAATCAGGCGGCAGCCAGCTTTTTTGATGGTCTTGATAAGCTTTATGAAATTTTGTATGGGGAAGAAAGGGGGGACAGAACCGGAGATGACAAAAATGTTTTTGTCGTCCAGGTATTGCTCGACCCGCTCTAAAAAACGCAGAAAATCACTGTCAGAAATTTTGAAACCCGGCTCGTTAATTTCGGTGTGGTTGCCGTCTTGGTCGATGACCTGAAGGTTGACACGGGTGTTGCCCGGAACGTCTACAAAATCGTGGTGAATGTCAATGGAGGTGAGCGCATCTTTCATGGCACGTCCGTTGCTGCCGGCGCAGAAGCCAAGCGCGACGCTCTTGCCGCCCAGTGCTTTGACTGCACGGGAGACATTGATTCCCTTGCCGCCCGGCTCGACCGATGTGCTCGATGCACGGTTCAGCATGTTTACCTGAAGGGGCTGCTCGATACGGAGCGTTCGGTCCATTGCAGGGTTCAGAGTGATGGTGATAATCATGAGGATTCCTCCTGAAAGCCAATAACAGTAATATACTATTATTGTAACGAATCTGTGAGCGAATGTAAACAGCTTTTTGAGATATCCAAACAAAAAGCCGCGGTATGATCAAAGATCACATTCCGCGGCAAGTTCAGCCAGTATTTTTTTGTCCTGTTTATCCTGTGGGACAAAGGTTTGATAGAGGTCGGGACGATCCTGCATGGTGCGCCGGATAGACATTTTGCGCCGCCAGCGAGCGATGTTTGCATGATGACCGGATAGAAGCACCTCGGGCACCTCCTGATTGCGCCAGACAGCCGGGTGGGTATATTGCGGGTATTCCAGAAGCCCGTTCCAGTGGCTTTCCTCCTGAAATGCGGTTTCATCCGGCAGGACACCGGGAACCATGCGGCACACCGCGTCGGCAACCGCCATGGCAGGAATTTCACCGCCTGTCAGCACAAAGTCGCCAATCGAGATTTCTTCGTCTACACAGGTATCAATAAAGCGTTGGTCGATGCCCTCATAATGTCCGCATACAATGATGAAATGCTCACGGGCAAGCAGTTCGCGTGCCTTTTCCTGATGGAAGGGGGTGCCCTGTGCGCTCATCATGACCGTGTGCACGTGTTTGCCTCCGGTTAGTGCTTCATGGCACAGGTAAAGTGGCTCGGGGAGCATGACCATGCCGCGCCCACCGCCATAGGGAGCGTCATCTGCCTTGTGGTGTTTGTCGAGTGCATAGTCACGGATATTGGTGGCTGTGATTTCAATGAGCCCTTTTGCTTGTGCACGTCCGATGATGCTCTGCTGCATAACACCCGTGATAAGGTCGGGAAACAGCGTCATAATATCGATTTTCATTCCAAAAGCCCCTCAATTGTGCGTACTGTCAGGCGATTCGCTGCAAGATCGACCGAAACTAGAAACGGCTCACATGCAGGAATGAGCGCATCTGCAGCATCTGGGCGGCGAATGACATACATATCATGGGCTGGATTGGTAGTGAGCACCTCTTTGAGCGTGCCGATGATGGTCTGTGTGCGCTCATCATAGACCGTAAGCCCAATCATATCCTGAATAAAAACAAGATCTTCGGGCAGATCGATGTCATCACGGTCAAGATACAGCACCTGATTGCGCAGAGCCTGAGCATCCTCACAGGTATCTACGCCTGCAAGGTGCATGATAACGCAGCCCTTGTGTACATAGGACTTCTTAACCTTGACCGGCTTTTCGGGAGAGAGATACAGGGTGTCGAACTCGGTCAGAACATCAGGGGTATCACACCATGACTGAACCTTGATATCACCGGTCACGCCATGGGTATTGACGATTTTTCCAGCTTCCAGAAATTGTTTCTTCATTGAAAACCTCCGAGATATTGAGACCTGTCGAAAGGCAGGTCTCAGACTGTCGAAAAAGCATCTCGCGCCTATGGCGCGCATAAAATTTCGTAAAAAGTCATGACATGTGCAGTACTTTTTACATAGCGCAAAATGCCCGAAATCGCTCATCTATGCGCGGTTTCGGGCATTCTTTGTCCAGAGCACTTTGCGCGGCGGACGCTGACTCGTCGAAAAACTGCGGTTTTTCGACAAACTCAAGACCTGTCTTTCGACAGGTCTCTAAGCGTGGCTTCGAGAAGTCTGTTTAGTCGCAGATATCCACCGAAACCTTTTTGTTTTCACGATTGCCTGCCGCTTTCATGAGCGTGCGGATTTCTTTGGCAATACGACCATGACGGCCGATTACGCGTCCCATATCTTCAGGTGCAACATGAAGTGCATAGGTAACTTCATCGCCCTCAATGGATTCCGTAATGGAAATTGCGTCTGGCTGTGAAACCAGATTTGCCACGATGTAGGTTAAAAGTTCTTTCATATCCATAACCTCACTATCCTTAGAGCACGCCTGCCTTCTTCAGAAGACCGCGAACCGTATCGGTCGGCTGTGCACCCTTCTGGATCCAAGCCTGCGCACGCTCAGCGTCAATCTGAATTGCAGCGTCAGAAGTCATCGGATTGTAAGTGCCGATTTCCTCAATGAAGCGACCGTCACGCGGATAGCGGGAGTCAGCAACAACAACACGGTAGAAAGGAGCCTTCTTGGCACCCATTCTGCGAAGTCTGATCTTTACCATGAATTTCACCTCCTTGAAATCTTTCAAAATCTATTTGTAAAGTTCATTTACAACCTTAGTTAGAATGGAAAGGGAAATCCGCCGCCAAAGCCGGCAAAACCACCCTTACGCTTTTTCTTTTTGGCACGCTTTTGCATGCCTGCAAGCTGTTTGGTCATCTTTTGCATGGATTCAAACTGCTTGAGCAGCTTGTTGACTTCCTCTATTTTAAGCCCGCAGCCAGCGGCAATGCGCTTTTTGCGGCTGTAATTGATAATAGAAGGATTTTCCCGCTCCTTGGGGGTCATAGACTGGATAATGGCTTCGGTATGCGCCATTGCCTTGCCGTCCAGCTGTGCTCCTGCCAAGGCCTTTGCATCTACGCCCGGGATCATGCCCAGCATATCCTCAACGGAACCCATGTTTTTAACCTGTTGGATTTGCTCATAGAAATCTGTCAGAGTAAGCTTTCCGGCAGACATCTTTTTTGCAACCTCGACCGCCTGCTTTTGGTCAAAGCTTTGCTGTGCTTTTTCAATCAGGGTGAGCACATCACCCATGCCGAGAATACGGGAAGCCATGCGGTCGGGGTGGAAGGACTCGATATTGTCGAGTTTTTCACCGGTACCAATATATTTGATGGGCTTGCCGGTAACGGCTTTTACAGAAAGGGCAGCGCCGCCGCGGGCGTCACCGTCCATTTTGCTCATGAGTACACCGTCAATGCCGAGTGTCTCATCAAAGGTTTGTGCAACATTGACTGCGTCCTGTCCGGTCATCGCATCAACCACCAGCATGATTTCATGTGGCTTTACGGCAGCCCTGATGTTTTTGAGTTCGTCCATCAGCGCTTCATCGATGTGCAGGCGACCGGCGGTATCCAGAAATACCATGTCAAAGCCGTTTTTCTTTGCGTGGGCAATGCCGGCTTTTGCGATTTCGACCGGATCACCCTGTCCCTGCTCGAACACCGGAATGTCAAGCTGCTTGCCGACGACCTTGAGCTGTTCGATTGCAGCAGGGCGGTAAACGTCACAGGCAACGAGCAGCGGACGGCGCTGCTGCTGTTTTTTGAACATGCCTGCAAGCTTTGCACAGTTTGTCGTTTTACCGGCACCTTGCAGACCGACCATCATAATGGTGGTGGGGGGATTGGGAGCAATGGTAATGCGGGCACCCTGACCGCCAAGCAGCTTAACAAGCTCTTCGTTTACAATTTTGATGACTTGCTGCGCAGGGGATAGGCTTTCCAGAATTTCAGCATCGGTCGCCTGTTCGGTCACAGCCTTGATAAAATCCTTTGTAACTTTGAAGTTTACATCGGCCTCAAGCAAAGCAAGCCGAATTTCGCGCATGGCTTCCTTGACATCGGCTTCGGTCAGACGAGTCTGTCCACGCAGCTTCTTAAAGGCGGATGAAATTTTTTCGGTTAAGCCTTCAAATGCCATAATAGCCTCCGTCGTGTTTCAGAATATAAAATCAACCGGTAATTGCGTGAATATGCTCGGACATACGTGCCAAAATTTTGGAAATCTCAGCATTCTGCATGTAATTGGCATTGATGCGGGAAAGCATCTTGACTTCACTGGCAAGCGCGTCTATGTGCTGATCCATCTTGCCATACCGAGAAACCAGATGCAGCTTTTCTTCCAAATCGGTCAGCGTATGTTCGGCGCGGACGATTGCATCGCGTACACCCTGACGGGTGATTCCGGCATGCTCGGCGATTTCAGAGAGGGAAAGATCCTCATTATAATAGAGGTCAAAAAACTCTCGCTGCTTATCAGTCAGCATTTCGCCGTAGAAGTCAAATAGGAGACACAACATAAATGGATCGGTTTTCATAACGAGCCTCCTTACTGTGTAAAGCAGAACACTTTACAACTGCAACGATAATTATATTACACGAAGCCCGCGTGTCTGTCAAGAGGAACTGTAAATTTTTTTACGGTTTTCATAAAGTTTGTATTCTGTGTGCTGGACTTTATAGGATATCCGCGATATACTAAAACTGGTTTCTTGGATTTCAATATAGGAAGAAAGGATATTTTATGCAAAAATTTACACAGCAGTCGCTTGGTGAGGGCATACAGCTGACCTGCATCACAACAGATCAGTTCAAAACGGCTGCATTCAGCGCAGCTTTTGTGCTCCCGCTCGCGAAAGAAAATGCAGCAGCGGCGATTTTACCATATCTGCTCTATTGTGGAACCGAACGATATCCGAACCTGTCCGCCTTGGGGCAGGCGCTCGATGGTCTGTATGGTGCACGCATTGAGCCCTATGTGCGCAAATCCGGCGAGAGCCTTGTGATTGGTTTTCTGGCAGACAGCATTGATGCGTGCTGTGTGCCCGATGGAGACAGCCTGACGGAGCAGGTTGCGCTGCTGCTTGCCGAACTGCTTTGCCGTCCGGCGCTGGAACAGGGGCGGTTTGCTGAGGCTGCGTTTGTGAGTGAACGGGCAAATCTCAGAGACCGCATTGCGGCACTCAAAAACAATCCGCGCGGCTATGCGGTGCGCCGTGCACAGGAAATCATGTGCGACGGAGAGCCGTTTGGCGCGTGCGAATATGGTACGGAGCAGGGGGCACAGAACCTGACGATGCAGGCTGTGTGGCAAACCTATCAGGAAATTTTGCGGACGGCACGCGTCGAATTGTTTTATTGCGGCACAGCGCAGGCAGCGCTCGTGGCAGACGCATATCAGCAGGGGCTTAAACTGCCCGATGGTGCCATGCGTTATTGCCCGCAGGTGGATGCTTGCCGAATCAACCGCGCCCCGCGTACCGTAACAGAGGAAATGCAGGTCGGACAGGGCAAGCTGACCCTTGGACTGCGCACGGGGCTTACAGGAGCGGAGGAACAGTATCCGGCACTGATGCTGTTTGCGGCAGTTCTGGGCGGCTACACCGGATCGCGTCTGTTCTGCCATGTGCGTGAAAAGCGATCTCTATGTTATTATGCCACTGCTTCGATTGACAAACTAAAGGGAATCATGATGATCGCCTCGGGCATTGAAAATGAAAAGTATCAGGAAGCATTGTCTGAGATTTTGTGGCAGATAGAGGATCTGCACAGCGGCGGTCTGACACAGGAGGAACTGGACAATGCGCGCCGGACGGTCATCAACAACGTGCGTTCCATGCAGGACAGCCCGCTGTCTCTTGAGTATTATTGGCAGAGACAGTCGATTGCGGGCTGTACCCAGACACCAGAGGAACTGATTGCGTGCCTTTCGCGTGTGGAGCGAGGGCAGGTCATGACTGTCGGACGCCATATTAGTCTGGATCTCATCTATTTTATAAAGGGGGTGGGTGTATGAGACAGCGCTTTGAAGCCTTGGATATGGAGATGGAGCATACCGTTCTGGAAAATGGACTGCACATATATTATATTCCCAAGCAGGGGTTCTCTAAAACCTTTGCGATGCTGGCAACCAATTTTGGCGCGGTTGACCGCACCTTTACCATGGACGGGGTGACCTACGACACACCGGCGGGCGTCGCACATTTTCTGGAGCATAAGATGTTTGAGGACGCAGACGGCAATGCACTGCAAAAGTTTGGGCAGACCGGCGCCTCTCCGAACGCCTTTACAAGCTATGCCATGACCGCCTACTATTTTTCTTGTACCGACGCATTTGAAAAGAATTTAGATATTTTATTCCGGTTTGTGTTTACTCCTTACTTTACAGAGGAAAATGTGCAAAAAGAAAAGGGAATCATTGCCCAGGAAATCAATATGATGGAGGATACTCCAAGCTGGAAAACCTATGTGGGTGTTTTTGAGGGTATGTATCATGTACATCCGGTCAACACCTCGATTGCGGGCAGTGTACAGAGCATTGCGGAAATCACACCAGAAATTTTGTTTCTGTGTCATAAGGCATTTTACAGCCCGACGAATATGAGTCTTGTTGTGAGCGGCAATGCCGATTTTGACCGCATTGTACAAATCGCAAGAGACTTGTCCCCAAAGGCTGCGGCAAAGGTTGCAGCAAGACACTATGGAGAAAGGCAGGAGACGGTGGCAGCGGCAGAGGTTACGCATCATATGGCTGTCTCCCGACCGAGTTTTATGCTGGGCATCAAAGACGTGCCGCTTGCACAGGGGGAAAGCCGCGTGCGCCGTCAGATGGTTGGTGAACTGGCAGCGCGGATTTTATGCGGCAATACTGCCCCTCTCTTTGTATCGCTGTATCAGGATCGTCTGGTCACGCGCGGCTTTGAGAGCAGCTATGCCCTGCTGCCGGACGCGGCAGCGGCTCTGATGGGCGGCGAGAGCAAAGACCCCTATGCAGTGCGTGACCGCGTGGCAGAGCAGGTGCGACTATATGCCGCGCATGGAATCGAGGACGCGCTGTTTGACCGCATGAAAAAGGCATGCTATGGGCTGAATGTCCGTGTTCTGGATCAGCCAGATGAGCTTTGCCGCGCACAGGCGGAAAGCAGCTTTGCAAATGAATGTTGTTTGAATTTTGCGCAGCTGTATGATACCATCACCAAGCAGGAGGTACAGCAGATGTTTGTGCGCTGGGCGCAGCCCGACCGCATGACCCTATCGGTTGTATTGCCTGCTGAAACAAAGTAAAGAAAGGCGGAAGCATGGAAAATGTAATTGGATTTCCGGCACTGGGACTTTCTGTCACAGTCAACCGTGTAGCATTTTCATTATTTGGAAAAGATATTTACTGGTATGGCATTATTATCGCATTTGGATTTGCCTTGGCACTCCTCTATTGCAACAAGCGCATTTCGGATTTTGGCTTTACCAGTGACTTGCTGTTTGATGCTGTGCTGCTTGCCTTGCCCGCTGCAATTGTATGTGCCCGCTTGTATTATGTTGTGTGGGAGTGGGATTATTACAGTCAGAATCCGAGCGAGATTATTGCGATATGGAATGGAGGCATCGCAATCTATGGCGGTGTCATAGGGGCGCTGCTTGCAGTCGGATTCTATGGACGGCATAAAAAAATCAGTATTCCGGGCACCTTTGATGTGGCAGCGCTTGGACTGCTGATTGGACAGTGCATTGGACGATGGGGCAATTTTGTCAACGGTGAGGCACATGGTACAGTGACAGACCGTATTCTGGGCATGACAGTCAATGGAGAGGGACCATTCCACCCGACATTCTTATATGAATCGCTGTGGAATTTGGTCGGATTTTTCATTTTGCATATCCTGTCTAAAAAGTGTTATCGCTTCCGCGGACAGATTTTTTTATCTTATCTCATTTGGTATGGCGCAGGACGTGCGTGGATTGAGGGACTTCGAACGGACAGCCTGTATATTGGAGCAACAGGGATCCGCGTTTCACAGCTGGTTGCGGTTATTTCCTGTATCGTGGGTATCGTACTCATGGCAATATGCCTGAAAAAACAGGTAAAGACATTGACACAGCTTTGGAATCCGCATGCAGATCCCCGAGCAATTCGACAAGAAACAAAGGAGACACAAGCATGAGTGCAGTTTTAATGGACGGAAAGGCACTGTCCGCTAAGGTAAGAGGACAGATTTTGGAGCAGACCCGTAAGCTTACGGAAAATGGCGTGCGACCGGGTTTGGCGGTGATTCTGGTAGGAGAAGATCCAGCAAGTCAGGTGTATGTGCGCAATAAGGAAAAGGCATGTGCGGAATGTGGTTTTTACAGCGAAAAATATGTACTGCCGGCAGAGACGAGAGAGGATGAACTGCTGGGGCTGATTGAGGAACTAAACCAAAATCCGCGGATTCATGGAATCTTGTGTCAGCTTCCGCTGCCGAAGCATATTCAGGAGGAGACGGTGATTGCTGCAATTGACGCACGAAAAGATGTCGATGCATTCCATTCGTCCAATGTTGGTAAAATCATGATTGGTAATTTTGATTTTCTGCCCTGTACGCCGGCAGGGGTGATGGAACTTTTGGACGCCTATGGAATCGACCCAAGCGGCAAGCGCTGTGTTGTGATTGGACGCTCTAATATTGTTGGCAAGCCTATGAGTATGCTTTTGCTGCACCGAAACGGTACCGTGACCATCTGTCACAGCAAGACAGAGCAGCTTGCAGAGATTTGCCGCGAAGCAGATATTTTGGTTGCCGCTGTAGGGCGTGCTGGTTTTGTAACGCGGGATATGGTGAAGTCGGGGGCGGTTGTCATCGACGTTGGTATGAACCGTGTAGATGGCAAGCTATGTGGTGACGTTGCGCCGGATGTCACCGAAGTGGCAGGCTATATGACCCCTGTGCCGGGTGGTGTTGGGCCAATGACCATTACGATGCTGATGAAAAATACGCTCAAGGCAGCGCAGCTTTCTCTTCAGAAGTGAGGGTTGCTGCATAGAGTGAATCTGTACGCTTTTAGAGGCTGTCGCTGTTTACAGGCGGCAGCCTGTTTTATGGGTACCGAAAAGATACCAGAAGCTGAACTGGGAATCTGTCGAAAGACATAAATAGTTTATCACAAAGCAAAGAACAGCAGAGATATAACAAAGACCATTTTGTAAAAAGAGCATAGAACATTGAAATACAGATATGTGAATGAAGCAGAAAACGATTGTATGGAAGATAAGGACAGCTGCGTAACTGCAAAGGGAAAACGGAAATTGCAAAGCGAAATGCCAATCAAATGGTAAAAGAACGGAGCGTATTTATGGAGCAGAAAGTAATTATCAGAAAAGAAGAACAAAGAGACTGGGCAGTTGTAGAGAACATCACAAGGCAGGCCTTCTATAATCTTTATGTGCCGGGATGCGTGGAGCATTATTTAGTGCATATCATGCGGGAACATGAAGATTTTATTCCGGAGTTGGATTTTGTTTTGGAACTGAACGGTCAAGTGATAGGGAATATCATGTATACAAAAGCAAATTTGATTGATGAAAACGGGATTTCAAAGAAGGTTTTAACATTTGGTCCGGTTAGTATTCTTCCCGGTTATCAGAGAATGGGCTATGGAAAAATGCTTATGGAACATTCATTTGAAGCGGTCATGCAATTAGGGTATGATGCTATTGTTATTTTTGGAAGTCCCAGCAACTATGTCAGCCGTGGATTCAAAAGCTGCAAAAAATACAATGTTTGTATCGAAAATGGAAAATATCCTGCTGCGATGATGGTAAAAGAACTGGTGCCTCATGTACTGGACGGTCATAAGTGGATTTATCACGGCAGCCCTGTTATGGCAATTGATGAAGCAGAAGCGGAACGCTATGACGGCACACTGGAACCTATGGAAAAAAAGTATCTTGCAAGCCAAGATGAATTTTATATTATGAGTCATTCTTTCGTGGAGGAATAGGAATCTGCACGGTCTGGAATTTTGCGGGAAATAACTCTCTGGAATAGAATGTGTTTGCAATATGAAATTTTTTGTCAAAAGCGATTGACAGGAAGATGGATTTCTGTTATTATATCAAAAGCCGCATCAAACCGGGCAGGTGAAGTGTGTCCAAAGGTGACACCGCCCGCACGAGCGTGACTCTAATAACGAAAGAGAGGTGCTACCGCAATGTATGCAATTTTAGTAACTGGTGGCAAGCAGTACAAGGTATCTGAGGGCGATGTAATCTATGTTGAGAAGCTCGGCGTAGAGGACGGCGCTACTGTAACTTTTGATCAGGTGCTTGCAGTTGGTGAGGGCGCAGACCTCAAGGTTGGCGCACCATTTGTTGAAGGCGCTACCGTAACTGGTACTGCTGACAAGACCGGCAAGCAGAAGAAGATCAACATCTTCAAGATGAAGCCGAAGAAGGGTTACAGAAAGCGTCAGGGTCACAGACAGCCTTACACTAAGGTAACCATTGGCGCAATCAAGGCGTAAATGAAATGACGAAAGTCACTTTTTATCGCACACAGCACGGCTATACAGCCGTTGATCTCATCGGTCATGCAGGCTTTGCAGAGCAAGGTGAGGACATCGTTTGTGCTGCGATATCCAGCTCGGTTCAACTCATTCATGCACTCCTCTTTGATGTGCACAAGATTGCGGTTGATACTTTGATTGAGAATGAAGGCGCACATATTCGGCTGACATTACCCAAAAATCAGATGACAGAGGGGCAGGCTGCTTTTCAGGCATTTTACCTGCATTTGTCTGAGCTGGAACAAAACTATTCACAGTTTATCCATGTTACGGAGGTGTACAACGATGCTGCAGATTAGCTTACAGTTTTTCGCACATAAGAAGGGCGTAGGTTCGACCAAGAACGGTCGTGATTCCGAGGCAAAGCGCCTTGGCGTCAAGCGTGCTGATGGTCAGGTTGTTCCGGCTGGCAATATTCTCGTTCGTCAGCGCGGTACAAAGATTCATCCGGGTGTTAACGTCGGCAAGGGTTCTGATGATACCTTGTTTGCAAAGGTTACCGGTGTAGTTCGCTTCGAGCGCGTAGGCAAGGACCGCAAGCGCGTTTCTGTTTACGAAGTACAGTAATCAAATAGCTTATGGACAGAATCTCGGAGTTTTCCGGGATTTTGTTTTTTCACACATCTTGTCCGACTGATGAGGAAAAATTATGTTTATTGACGTAGCAAAAATTAAGATTGCGTCCGGTAAGGGCGGCGATGGTAAAGTCAGCTTCCATCGCGAAAAGTATGTTGCATCGGGCGGGCCGGACGGCGGAGATGGCGGACGCGGCGGCTCAGTGATTTTTCAGGTAGATGATAATTTATCTACTTTGCTCGATTTCCGCTATAAAAAGAAATATGTGGCTGCCAACGGCGAAAATGGTATGGGAAAGCGAATGAAAGGCAAAGATGGCGCAAATCTTGTGATTCGTGTGCCGCGCGGAACCATCATTCGTGACCGCCAGACCGGACAGGTGATTCAGGATCTTTCAGGCGATGAACCCTTTGTTGCGGCAAAGGGCGGAAATGGCGGTTGGGGCAACACGCATTTTGCCACACCAACCCGCCAGACACCACGCTTCGCAAAGCCGGGACAGCCGGGAGTCGAAATGGAAATTACATTGGAACTGAAATTGCTCGCAGACGTGGGCTTGGTAGGTTTCCCGAATGTTGGAAAATCAACCCTGCTTTCAGTGGTTTCGGCGGCGCGTCCAAAGATTGCCAACTATCATTTTACAACCCTGATTCCTAATCTGGGTGTAGTGCGTGTAGCTGAGGAGCAGTCCTTCGTGATGGCGGACATTCCCGGCATCATTGAGGGTGCGGCTGAGGGAGCTGGTTTGGGACATGACTTCCTGCGTCATATTGACCGCTGCCGTTTGCTTCTGCATCTTGTCGATGCAGCCGGCAGTGAGGGCAGAGACCCGCTCGAAGATGTCGAGACTATCAACCGTGAGCTTGTTGGATATAGTGAATTTTTGGCGTCTCGTCCACAAATCATTGTGGCAAATAAAACCGATCTGCTGGGCGAAAATCGTGAACCGGTAGAGAAATTACGCCAATATGCACAGGAGCATGGTTTTGGATTTCTGGAACTTTCTGCCGCGACCGGACAGGGCGTGCAGGAACTGATCCATAAGACGTGGGAAATGCTCAAGGAACTGCCGCCGGTGTTTGTCTATGAGCCAGAGTTTGTACAGACAGAGGAAACGGTTACTGAGCGTGATATCACCGTTGAAAAGGTAGAGGACTATTATGTAGTTGGCGGTGCATGGATTGAAAAAATCATGGGAAGTGTCAACACAGATGATTATGAGTCCAGACTGTATATGGATCGTATGCTCAAGAATGCTGGTGTATATGACCGGTTGGAGGCAATGGGAGTACAGGAAGGCGATCCTGTTGTGATTGGTGATTTGGAATTTGAATATGTGCATTAAGCTTTGCTCCGTACCAGTGGACGCGAAGCAGAGAGAGCCAGTTCTATATGGGAACTGGCTCTCTCTGTTTTTGAGGATAAGCTGAAAACTTTGTCAAATCTTTGCAGCCTAGAATAATTACGAATTGTTTATTGGAAAAGATAAGGGGTATGGCAGTAATGCTGCCCGCCAATGTGCAATGTGCGATTGGGTTGTGCAAGGCTGTATAGATCATCTGCAAGGACATCCTGCTGCAAATAGGGCTGCAAGTCCTGTGGCAGCTTCTTTTCGCTGACCGGCTTTACAATCAGCGGCAAGGGGCTGTGAGCTGCAATCTCTCGCAAAAGTTTTCGTCCATGCGGTCCGATGGCAAGTACACGCAGATAACGTGGTAGAGGAGACGCATCGTGACAAAGACCCAGATAGGTGCGCAGCAGGGCGCGGCGGATACGGGCGAGTGGATAACGGCGCGTTTGTGCTGCCTGACAGATGGCAGAAAAATTGAAGTTTTGCTGAACTGCCCGATAAAGACGGTGATGCAGTCCGTCGATATCCCCTGTGTAGGGAATAAAATCTGCTGGAGACAGGCGGCGCAGATAGGAGACCAGCGCAAGGTCACAAACTGTGTGCGATGCAGGGGCATGTCCTGTATCGCAGGCTTCCGAGAGTATGGAGAAAGCAGAAAGCGGCATTCGTGCCTTACAACCTTCCAAATGACCTTGCAGAATTTGAGTGCGCAGAAAAGAGGCAGACGGACGCACGTGAACGTCTGCACTGTCATGCGCGGCGCCGTCTCGGAAAATTGTAATGGGCATGATTTGGCTGTCAAGGGTATCCAATGCCGCGCAGTATTCGATGCCCAGGGTGTTATTAGGGTGGGAAAGCAATGTTCCTGCATCGGGATCTGCTACGGAAACTGCCTGCTGTAATGCTGCGGCGTAGGACGCACCTGCTGCTATATAGCGATGCACAAGAGAGCGGTCGGCACGGGCTGCCTTTTGGATTCGTGTGATGTCTCCGCACTCGGAGCCGAAGGAAAGATGAGTCACACAGCCCATTTTTTCGAGTGCGGCAATTGCCCCGCGGGAGAAATCCTCGGCAGAGGACAGCGCTGCGGCGAGCGGCAGTTCGATGACAAGATCCAACCCGTTTTGCACCGCCATGGCAGCGCGCTGATACTTGTCCAACATTGCAAAATCACCGCGCTGTACGAAATTGCCGGACATGACTGCTATGAGTGCGGTTTCATCTCCTAAAAGCTGCCGCGTTTTTTCACAGTGATAGGCGTGTCCATTATGAAAAGGATTATACTCGGCAACGATTCCGCAAATTTTCATATCTGCCTCCAAAATTTTTATGAATAGATGTTGTACATTTGCACGGGGTAGTGTACAATAGATATACACGAATTATTGTACATGTATTTGTTGTTTCTTGCAAATTTCTTTTGCAAAAAAAACAAAAATGTAGGGTACGAACAATATAGAAACAAAGAACAAGGAGTTATGAAGGATGAAAGTACTGGTTATTAACGCGGGTAGTTCTTCCCTGAAGTATCAGTTGTTCGACATGGAAACGAAGGCTGTCATGGCAAAGGGTCTGTGTGAACGTATTGGCATTGATGGCAAGCTGACCCATCAGGGCGAATCGGACGAGAAGTACAAGGCTGATGTACCGATGCACACTCACGCAGAAGCAATCAAGGCTGTTATTGATATCCTGCTCGATGAGAAGTGGGGCGTTATCAAGGATATGTCTGAAATCAATGCAGTCGGTCATCGTGTAGTACACGGCGGCGAGTATTTTGCCGATTCTGTTGTCATCAATGACGAGGTTATTAAGGCGATTGAGGCTTGTATCCCGCTTGCACCGCTCCATAATACCCCGAACCTCATCGGTATTCATGCTTGCGAGGAGGTTATGGGTAAGGGCGTTCCGCAGATTGCCGTTTTTGATACCGCATTCCACCAGACCATGCCGCCAAAGAACTACATGTATGCAATTCCGTATGAGTACTACGAGAAGTATAAAATCCGTCGTTACGGTTTCCATGGTACTTCCCATAAGTATGTTTCCAAGCAGGCGGCTGAAATGCTGGGCCGTCCGATCGAGGATCTCAAAATCATTACCTGTCACCTTGGCAATGGTTCTTCCATTGCTGCAATTGATGGCGGTAAGTCCGTAGATACCTCCATGGGCTTTACGCCGCTGGACGGTCTGCCGATGGGTACCCGCTCTGGTAACATTGACCCTGCAATCATTGAGTTCTTGGCTGAGCATGAGCACATGGACGCACATGATGTCATCAATATCCTCAACAAGAAGTCGGGTATGCTGGGTATTTCCGGTGTTTCCTCTGACTTCCGTGATTTGGACACTGCAATCGCAGAGGGCAATGTACGCGCTGCACTGGCGAAGGACATGTTCAATCTGTCTGTTAAAAAGATTATCGGCTCCTTTATCGCGGCAATGGGCGGTGTAGATGCCATTGTATTTACCGCTGGTGTTGGTGAGAACGACCGTTCTGTACGCTGGGACGTTTGTGAGCACATGGAATATCTGGGCATCAAGATTGACCCAGAGAAGAACAAGTTCCGTGGCCGCCAGATGGATATTTCCATTGATTATGCACGTGTTCGTGTGCTCGTGATTCCGACCAATGAGGAATTGGTGATTGCACAGGATACCGAGCGTCTGGTAAACGAACTGGCTGCAAAGTAAAGACTACTGTTTCAGGGGGCAGGAATGCCCCCTGTTTTTCATTGTCATCTGTCAGTCGCAGGAACAGGTAAGGGGGAAGGTATGAGAAAGAAAAAGAGTATCTGGGCGATTTTGATTATTATAGCAGCTGCTGTGGGGATTGTTGCAGCAGTACAGTATTTGGGCATTGGCGCGACGTCACAGGGCTGGCGAATCGGTTATACAGGGCGTGCAGAAAAGCATATATGGGCTGCACAGTACATACAGTTAGACGGAACTATGAAGCGCACGATGCGTGCAAAAGATGATATCAAGAATCTGCATATTGAGGTGGAGACAACCGAGGGAAGTCTGGGAATCATTGTGCAGAATACCGCAGGTGATGTGATTTTTTCCGAGGAAAACATTGGAAACCAGACATTCGATATCGAAACACCGGATCAGGTGGTTGTACAGATAGAAGGAAAAAAGCATAAGGGAAAATTTCATCTGAGCTATGAACCAGTGAAGCCGCCGGAGCCGTTGGAAGCACAGGGGATGATTTTTCTCTACGGGGTAGAATATGATTCCAAACCGATGTTGGACGAAATATTCCAGAAGTGGCAGACACATTATGAACAGGACAAGATGCGTCACCTGTTTGTAGAACTTCCGGATTATACCGCAGAGTTGTTAAATATATGGCTGCGGGAGGAGGATAATCAAATTTTGAATGACGTGTATGAGGATTGGTACGGCACGGATTTATATTCAGAGCAGCTGAAACGATTCTATCATAAAATCAAGGAACACTGTCCGGAAACGGTGTTTCATGGAACAGATGTAGGACATGAATATGCAACCACAGGTGCACGTTATCTGAATGATCTGCGCACACAGAACATGGAGGATACAGATGCCTATCAGCGTGCACTAGAAATTATGGAGCAGGGCAAACGGTATTATGAGAGTGCAGACGATGCGTATCGTGAAAATATGATGACCGAGAATTTTATTCAGATATTGGATACGCTCAAGGGGGCTAACGTCATGGCAATCTATGGTTCGGCACATCTAAGCACAGAGGTTTTGTCTGCCGAAGGTAACTTTGTGCCGTGCATGACAGAACAGCTCAAGGAGCACTATGGAGACCGTGTACAGGCGCAGGATCTGACAAGGCAGGAGGTCGTCTCCAGCCGAACCGATCAAATTCAGGTGGCAGGCAAAACGTATGAAGCCTCTTATTTCGGTATCGTGGATTTGTCTGTCTTTGCACCGGAATTCCGGTATCAGGAGTTTTGGCGGCTGGAAAATGCCTATGCAGATTTTGAACATTCTGGGAAAACCGGTAATGTATTGCCTTATCGAAATTTCCCCATGCCCATAGAGCAGGGGCAGGTCATTGTGGTCGATTATGTTAAGGCAGATGGCAGTACCATTCGTCAGTATTACCGTACAGATGGCAATAGCCAGCATGGGGAACAGGTCGCGGAGGAAATTATCATACCATGAAGTATTTTGCTACAAATCCTGTCATTGTGAGTACCATACAGGGCTGTATTTTGATGCGTAAAAAATAACCCCGCTCATGGAGAGCGGGGGAGAGCCGGTTTCCGTGGAAACCGGCTCTGTATTTCGGGGGATTAACTCCTTTGGAAAGGCTGTTTTCACCAGCCTTATTTTTTTAAGCCTGGACAGCAGCACGGAGTGCATCTGCGCGGTCGGTATCCTCCCAGCGAACACCGAGGTCTTCACGACCCATGTGACCATATGCTGCGAGCTTTCGGTAAATCGGACGGCGCAAGTCCAATGTCTTGATGATTGCAGCAGGACGCAAATCAAATACCTTTTCAACAGCAGCCTCCAGTTTTTCTTCCTCGACCTTACCAGTACCAAAGGTATCTACCATGATAGAAACGGGCTTTGCAACACCGATTGCATAGGCAAGCTGTACCTCACAGCGGGATGCAAGACCAGCTGCAACGATATTCTTTGCAACATAGCGTGCTGCATAGGCTGCGGAGCGGTCAACCTTGGTCGGATCCTTGCCGGAGAACGCACCGCCGCCATGACGGCCGATACCGCCATAGGTATCGACAATGATTTTACGTCCTGTCAGACCAGAGTCACCCTGTGGACCGCCGATTACAAAGCGTCCGGTTGGGTTGACGTAGATCTTTGTGTTTTCATCAAGCAGGTCAGCCGGAGCAGTTGCTTTGATGACATGCTCCAGAATATCCGCACGAATCTGCTCAAGAGAAACATCGGGTGCATGCTGAGAGGAAACAACAACGGCTTCCAGACGAATTGGACGGTTATCATCATCATATTCTACCGTTACCTGTGTCTTGCCATCTGGACGGAGATACGGCAGGGTACCATTTTTGCGAACCTCGGTCAATCGCTGTGCCATCTTGTGTGCGAGGGAAATGGGAAGCGGCATCAGTTCCGGCGTTTCGTCGCAGGCATAACCAAACATCATGCCCTGATCGCCGGCGCCATTTTCCAGCGCCGCGTCTGCATCACCTTCCTTGCGCTCAAGAGAGTTGTCGACACCCAATGCAATATCCGCAGACTGCTCGTCGATGGAGGTAACAACTGCACAGGTGCTTGCGTCAAAGCCATACTTTGCACGGGTGTAGCCAATATCCTGAATCACAGCGCGTGCAACCTTTGGAATGTCTACATAGCAGTTGGTTGTAATTTCGCCCATGACAGATACAATGCCAGTCGTCACAGTGGTTTCGCAGGCAACGCGGGCAGTTGGGTCCTGTGCATAGATTGCGTCCAAGACGGCATCGGAAATCTGGTCGCAGATTTTGTCCGGATGTCCTTCAGTAACAGATTCAGAAGTAAACAGATGTCTTGCCATAGTAAAAAATCCTTTCTTGTGTGCATACCCTCGTATGTAGAAAAGAAAAACTCCCGCGGAAGCGGGAGCACATTAGCGAGTTCAGCCTCATCTTTACGATACTACCGCCGGATTTGGCACCTTACGAATTTGCAGGTTGCCGGGTTTCATAGGGCCGATCCCTCCACCGCTCTTGATAAGGTATGCAGTTGTTTTGTTTGACCCTATTATATCGTTATGGTCGATGTTTGTCAAGAACAAGAAGAAATTATTTTTCATGGGCGGGGGAAGAGCTATTTGGTAGAAAAAAGGCGTGCTTTGTCGGATATGTAAAAATCTTGTAAAATCAAAACCCTGTGCTGGAAAAAATAAATATCATATGATATAGTTATAGTCGGAATTGCCTGTTACCGCGTGTCTGCCAGCTTTTGCGCCTGTCTCAGCTGTGTAGGATAGACGTTTAACAGGACTTTTTTCTGCCTGTTTTGTTCCTGTTTGCAGCAGAAGATACGAAGTATTAAACATTTCGGTCTGAATATAAGAATAAAATAGAATGAAGGTTATAAGTGGATAAAGAAACAGGATAAGGTTTATTTTTTAATAAATGAACGGGGAGAGAACTATGGATACAGATATCTATTTGGGGATTGACATTGGTTCAACGACCGTCAAGCTCGTTGCCGTGCAGGACGGAGCAATTATTTATAAGAAGTATGAGCGCCATTTTTCTAAGGTACGTGAGAAGGCATGTGAGATGCTGGAAATGGCAAAGGATATCCTTGGCGATTGTCGCCTTCATACAGCAATCACAGGCTCGGCGGGGTTGGGCGTGGCAAATGCAAGTGGTGTTGACTTTGTGCAGGAGGTCTTTGCGGCAAGAAAGGCTGTTGGCGTACACGTACCATCGGCAGATGTGGTGATTGAATTAGGCGGCGAAGATGCCAAAATTATATTCCTGAAAGGACAGCTGGAGGAGCGTATGAACGGTTCCTGTGCCGGAGGGACAGGGGCGTTTATCGATCAGATGGCGGTTCTGCTTGATGTGACACCGGAGGAATTGGATACACTGAGCCAGAATGCTGAGCGGATCTATACCATTGCATCGCGCTGCGGCGTCTTTGCAAAGACAGATATCCAGCCGCTGCTCAATGAAGGGGCAAGAAAAGAAGATGTGGCAGCATCCATCTTTCAGGCAGTCGTCAACCAAACCTTGACAGGGCTTGCACAGGGACGCGTCATTACGGGAGACGTCTTGTTTTTAGGCGGTCCACTGTTCTTTTTTAAGGGATTACAGGCACGGTTTCGAGAGACACTGCACCTCAATGATGCACATGCGCACTTTCCGGAACTTGCGCCCTATGCAATTGCGGCAGGCGCTGCAGAATATGCGAAAAATACCGAGCGGGTCTATACCTATACAGAAATTTTAACTGTTTTACAGCGGACAACCGATGTATCCGTGACCAGTCATTATTTGCCACCGCTTTTTACCTCGCAGCAGGAATATCAGGAATTTTCTGCGCGGCATGCAAGCTATAATGTGATGACGCGGCATGTCTCTATGTATGAGGGAGACGCCTATCTTGGCATAGATTGTGGCTCTACAACAACCAAGCTGGTTTTGATGAGTGAGGATAATCAGATTTTATATCATCATTACTCGTCGAATAAGGGAAATCCGGTCAGCGTTATCGAAGAACAGCTTGGAAAGCTTTATGAACTGTGTGGGGATCGGGTACATATTCGTGCCTCTGCTGTCACGGGTTATGGCGAGGCACTCATTCAAAATGCGTTCGGAATCGACCATGGATTGGTGGAAACCGTTGCGCATTTTCGTGCAGCTCGACATTTTTGCCCAGAAGTCAATTTCATTATTGATATTGGCGGGCAGGATATCAAATGCTTCAAAATCCGCAATGGCTGCGTGGACAATATCTTCTTGAATGAGGCGTGTTCGTCGGGCTGCGGCTCTTTTATTGAAACCTTTGCGCGCTCCATGGGCTATTCCATTGAGGAATTTTGCAAGTTGGGGCTATTCTCCAAGCAGCCGCTCGATTTGGGCTCCCGCTGTACCGTGTTTATGAATTCCTCGGTCAAGCAGGCGCAGAAGGATGGCGCTTCCATTGACATGATTTCGGCAGGACTCTCGGTTTCTGTGGTCAAAAATGCGCTTTATAAGGTCATTCGTGCACAAGAGGATTTGGGGAAACATATTGTCGTACAGGGCGGCACATTCTTGAATGATGCCATTTTGCGCTCCTTTGAACAGGAGATTGGCAGGGAGGTCACACGTCCGGCGATTTCCGGACTGATGGGTGCCTATGGCGCGGCACTTTATGCAAAGGATCACTGTGCGCAAACGAGCAGCTTGATTTTGTCCGGAGAACTGACCCAGTTTCAGCACAGTGTCAGCAGCGTGCGCTGTGGGCTGTGTACAAATCACTGCAATTTGACAGTCAACAGCTTTTCTGGCGGCAGACGCTTTATTTCGGGCAATCGCTGTGAGCGTCCGCTTGGAAAATCGGCGAATATGGACCTTCCGGATTTGTACCGCTGGAAATATGAATATCTGCGCGGGTTCCAGACAAAATCTGGTAGAGAACAGATTGGTTTGCCGTTTGCACTGAATTTCTATGAACTTCTGCCATTTTGGCATACATTTTTGAGTGAATTGGGATTTGAGGTCATACTGAGCGACCCTTCCTCTCATGAACTGTACATGAAGGGACAGCACTCCATTCCATCGGATACCGTGTGCTATCCGGCGAAGCTGGTGCATGGACATATCGAAAACCTGATCCAAAAGGGCATACATTCCATTTTCTATCCCTGTATGACCTATAATTTGGATGAGGGACGTGCGGATAACTGCTATAACTGCCCGGTCGTTGCGTATTACCCCGAGCTTCTCGCAGCAAATGTCGCAGAGCTTCAGCAGGTTGACTTTATGATGCCGTATTTTGAACTGAATGACCCAAAGCGGTTCCGAAAATTTGCAGCACGATTCTTCTGTGAAAAATATCCGTGGATTCGAAAGCTGGATATCCGACGTGCCGCAGCCGCTGCCTATCGTGCATTGCAGCGTTATTATGATGCAGTGCGGGCACAGGGAGAACAGGCCATTGCCTATGCCGATGCCAACGGTCTATCCATTGCTGTTTTGGCAGGCAGACCCTATCACATCGATCCGGAAATCAATCATGGCATGAACCAGATGATTGCCTCCTATGGTATGGTGGTCGTTTCGGAAGATGCCGTATGGCAGCTTGCAAAAGCACCCAATGTGCAAGTCTTGAATCAGTGGACATACCATTCCCGTATGTATGGCGCGGCAAATTATGTTGCACAAAAGCCCAATGCACACTTGATTCAGCTGGTGTCCTTTGGCTGCGGTATAGATGCCATTACGACCGATGAGGTGCGTGCGATTGTAGAAAAAAGCGGGAAAATTTACACCCAGCTGAAAATTGATGAAATCAATAATTTAGGTGCGGCACGGATTCGTATTCGCAGTATGCTTGCCGCCATTGAGGAGGAGAAGAAGCGTGCAAAATAATCATGTTCCATTTACCGAAGAAATGAAAAAGGATTATACCATTCTGGTACCCAATATGCTGCCCATTCAGTTTGGGTTGATTTTACAGGTGATGAGAAATTATGGCTACCACATGGAGCTTCTGACCACAGAGGGTCCAGCAATCATTGAACAGGGGCTTAAAAACGTACATAATGATACCTGCTATCCGGCAATGCTGGTCATCGGGCAGCTCATGGATGCCATTGAGAGCGGGAATTATGACCCGCACAAGGTTGCACTCATTATGAGCCAGACCGGAGGCGGCTGTCGGGCATCGAACTATATTCACCTGATGCGCAAAGCGCTGCATAACAATGGATATGATTACATTCCAGTGATTTCACTCAACTTTTCGGGGCTGGAAAACAATCCGGGCTTTCACATCACGCCGCAAATGTTTTTGCAGATTGCGTACAGTGTGCTGGTGGGCGACCTGATTATGCAGATCTATAACCAGTGCCGTCCCTATGAGGTGGTTGCTGGCAGTGCGAAGAAAGCAGTTGAGATCTGTATGCGCACGGTTGCAGAACGCTTTACCAGCAATCGGTTGGTTTCCTACCGTGAGGTGCGCCGCCTATATCGTTTTGTACTTGAGACCTTTGGCAGACTGAAGCTGGATTTCAGCCAGCGCAAAAAACGTGTGGGCATCGTTGGAGAAATTTATGTGAAGTTTTCACCACTCGGAAACAATCATTTGGAGGATTTTCTGATTGCAGAGAATTGTGAACCTGTTTTGCCCGGGCTTCTGGATTTCTGCCTGTACACAATTTATAATGGAATAGAGGACTATGCACTCTATGGACGTGCGGCAAAGACGGCGCTGCGCAATCGGCTGCTCTATCAGTTTGTGTTGGGAAAACAAAAGGACATGATAGCAATGATCGAACAGCATGGCAAATTTCGTGCGCCTGCTGCCTTTGACCCCATTCGAAAGCTGTCACAAGAAATCATTGGTGCTGGTGTGAAGATGGGAGAAGGTTGGCTGCTGCCGGCAGAGATGGTGGAACTGATTACAGAGGGGGTTGACCATATCATTTGCGCCCAGCCATTTGGCTGCCTGCCCAATCATATTGCCGGAAAAGGCATGATCCGCAAGATTCGGGAGCGCTATCCGCAGGCGAACATCGTATCGGTAGACTATGATCCCAGTGCTTCTAAAATCAATCAGGAAAACCGCATCAAGCTTATGCTCTCAGCAGACGAGATGTAGGCTGTGAAAGCGCCATGGACTGAAAACAGCAAGCGTTGTATCGGTATCACCAATTTTTTGAAAAGGCAGCACCGCAAATCTTGGGTGCTGTCTTTATTTTTGGGTTGACTTTGTATCAAAAAGCGGATATCCTGAAAAAGAAAGAAATGGGAGGTCCAAAATGGAGATCATGACAGGAACAGAACTGCTGAATGCTGCACTGATGGTTGGGACGCGACTGCTTGCCTGTGGTGCGGAGATTTATCGTGTGGAGGAGTCGGTCGCTCGTATTTGCCTTGCCTATGGTGCAAAATCTGCTGATGTCTATGCGGTACCAACTGCAATTATTGCAACCATTCAGATGGACGAGGTAGGAACCATATCACAGGTATGCCGTATTACACAGCGCGGTACCAATATCAACAAGGTAGATGCACTTAATACTTTGTGCCGTTCGGTCTGCATTTGTCCCATTTCCTATAAGCAGATGCAAAAAGAGATTGCGCAGATTGATGCCTGCTCCGTATATTCTGATCGGGTGCTGTATCTTGCCTGCGGCGGCGGCTCCATGTTTTTTGCGCTGCTCTTTGGGGCAGATGTTGCGGGTGGGCTTTTGGCATTCGTAATTGGATTTTTATTGCAGATTTTTATGATATTCGGCGGGCGGCTGGGTATGCACCCACTGTTTACCAATCTGTTTGGTGGGATATGGATTAGCTTCTGTGCGCTGCTGGGAGCGGCGGTTGGCATCTGCGCAAATTATGACGTGGTCATTATTGGTTCGATTATGCCGCTCGTACCCGGTCTTTTGATGACCAATTCGATTCGGGATATGATTGCAGGTGATTTTATGGCAGGTATCAGCCGGTTTTCGGAGGCATTTCTCATCGCGGCAGGTATTGCGGCTGGTGCTGCTATTCCGCTCAGTATGAGTCAGCTTTTATTGGGAGTATTTTGACTATGGAACAGGTTTTCTATCAAACACTGATGAGCGGGCTTGCCAGTCTATGCTTCGGTGTGATGTTTCAGGTGCGAGGAAGGAACCTCGTTTGTGCAGGCATTGCAGGGGGTGTCGCATGGTTTGTGTATATGCTGGTGGGACATTTCACCCAGACGGCGCTTACAGCCTATTTTTTGGCAACTGTGGCGACAACGATTTATGCAGAGGTACTTGCGCGTATCCTGCGTACACCGGCCATTGTATTTTTAGCAGTTGGGATTATTCCGCTCGTACCCGGGGGCGGAATCTATCGCACAATGCTGCTGAGTATTCGGGGTACGCCTGATGAAGCGTTGGCAGCAGGAATCCATACCATTCAGATTGCTGGGGCGATTGCGATGGGGGTTGTCATTGTTTCCTCCATTGTTCGCGTCTTTTGGCATCAAAATAAACTAACAGTACCGCCGAAACCTTAAATCTTTCCCTTGACAGAGGATTTCTCTGTCAAGGGATTTTTTGTGTCAGCGGATAAAAAGATGCTTGACAAAATTAGAGAAGCTGTTTATACTAAAACCACAAACACCCCCTACCTACAGGGGGGAGGAGGTAAAGTGCGTGAAGCAACAATTCAATATAACAGGAATGAGCTGTGCCGCGTGCTCTGCACATGTCGAAAAGGCGGTTGGAGAGCTTGCTGGCGTGGAACAAGTACAAGTCAATCTCATGGCAAACAGTATGTCCGTTTCGTTTGCAGAAGATACGGTCGATACACAGGATATTATAAAGGCTGTTGCAGATGCGGGATATGGCGCATCGGTCAAGGGCGCAAAAGTGCAGACCAATCAGGGAATAGAGGACAAAAAAGAACTGCAAGAAATGCAAAACCGCATTGTAACTTCTTTTATTTTCCTGATATTGCTCATGTATGTATCTATGGGCAGTATGATGGGACTTCCGCTTCCGAAATCTCTGACCGGTATGGAAAATGCAGCTAATTTTGCGCTGACACAGCTTTTGCTGACACTGCCAATCATTCTAGTAAATCGTAAGTACTATGTGAACGGCTTCCGGACGCTTTGGCATCGGGCACCGACGATGGATGCTCTGATTGCAGTCGGCTCCGGTGCGGCTCTGGTGTATGGCATTTTTGCGATGTATCAGATTGGCTGGGGGCTTGGGCATCAGGATATGGAGCGCGTGCATCAGTATGCGCATGATCTCTATTTTGAGTCCGCTGCAATGATTTTGACACTAGTTACACTCGGTAAATATTTTGAAACCCGTGCGAAGCGTAAGACCAGTGAAGCAATTTCCAAGCTTATGAACTTACGTCCGGAAACTGCGAATGTGATTCGTGATGGCGAAGAGGTGCAGATTCCGGTAGATGAGGTGCAGGTCGGGGATTTGGTCGTCGTGCGTCCGGGGCAGGGGATTCCGGTAGACGGCGTGATTACGCAGGGGCAGACCGCGCTGGATGAGTCAGCGCTGACAGGCGAAAGCATTCCGGTCGAAAAGGGCGAGGGCGATGCAGTTATCGCAGCGACCATCAACAAAACCGGCTTTATTACCTTTCGTGCATCTCGCGTCGGAGAGGAAACTACGCTTTCTCAAATTATTCATCTAGTAGAAGAGGCAAGTGCCTCCAAAGCGCCGATTGCAAAGCTGGCTGACCGTGTGGCAGGTGTCTTTGTTCCAGTCGTTCTGGTGATTGCACTCCTCACCGCCATCGTGTGGCTGCTTGCCGGGCAGACTTTTACTTTCGCGCTGTCCTGCGGCATCGCTGTGCTGGTGATTTCCTGTCCGTGTGCACTGGGGCTTGCAACGCCGGTTGCAATCATGGTCGGCACTGGTGTGGGGGCAGAAAATGGCGTATTGTTTCAGTCGGCACAAGCACTGGAGGAGCTGCATCGTGTAGATACCGTGATTTTGGATAAGACCGGCACAGTGACAGAAGGACGTCCGGTCGTCACCGATGTACAGGCATATGGTATGACCAAGCAGCAGCTTTTGGAAATTGCTTATGGACTGGAGCAGGCATCTGAACATCCCCTTGCAGACGCAATTGTCACCTATGCAAAGGAACAAAATGTGGATTTGCTTTCGGTTCAGGGATTTGAAGCGCAGGTGGGATATGGCGTATCCGCTGTCGTGGCTGGAAAGCACTGTATGGCCGGCAAGGCAGCAATGCTGACGGAGCAGCATATCTCTCTGGAGACAGGTAAGACCTTTGCAGAGCAGCTTGCAGAGCAGGGCAAGACACCCATGTATTTTGCACAGGAGGGACAGCTTGTTGGTATCATTGGGGTTGCCGATGTCTTGAAGCCCTCCAGCAAGGAGGCCGTGGCGCAGCTCAAACACTTGGGCATTGATGTCACACTGCTGACCGGTGACCATCGCAAGACAGCACAGGCGATTTGTAAGGAATTGGGAATCGAACACGTGATTGCCGAGGTGATGCCGCAGGATAAGGAACGTGAGGTGCGTAAATTACAGGAAGCTGGAAAAAAGGTCGTCATGGTAGGAGATGGCATCAACGATGCACCAGCACTGGCACGCGCCGATGTCGGGATTGCGATTGGTGCAGGAACCGATATTGCAATCTCCGCAGCCGATGTTGTTCTTATGAAGTCTGACCTGATGGACGCTGTCAATGCCATTCGTTTGTCCCGTATGACCATTCGCAACATCAAGCAGAATTTGTTCTGGGCATTTCTCTATAACTGTATCGGAATCCCGCTCGCCGCAGGTGTATTTTGGATTCCGTTTATGCTGAAGCTCAATCCGATGTTCGGTGCAGCTGCTATGAGCCTGTCCTCTGTCTGTGTTGTGTTCAATGCGCTCAGACTGCGGCTGTTCCAGCCGCTCAAGGCAAACAATCCATATATCCAAACCACAGAAATTATCAAAGAGTCAAGAAAGGAAGAAAAACAAATGGAAAAAATAATCGTAATTGAGGGTATGATGTGTCCAAACTGCTCCAAACATGTGCATGACGCACTGTGTACGCTGCGTGGTATGGAGAATGCAGAGGTTAGTCATGTGTCCGGCACGGCGGTATGCACGATGCAGGAAGCGATTGCAGATGATGTGCTGACCAAAGCGGTGACCGATGCTGGATACCGCGTAATGGAGATTCGATAATGCGTGCAGAGCGAAAAAAGGTTGAGCCGTTGGTCAAAACGGCACGCGGACAAATCGAAGCGGTTTTGAGAATGATAGAGGAAAACCGCTATTGTATGGATATCATCACTCAACTGTCTGCAACGGAAGCGCTTTTGCGCAAGGCACGTACAGAGGTTCTAAAGGGACATTTAGATGGTTGTGTTCGTGACGCACTGACCTGTGAAGATGCCGCAATGCGTGAAGAAAAGCTGGATGAAATCATTGCGCTTTTGGAAAAAAAGGGATAAAAACAGCTGTGAACCTGCGCCGCTGGGCGTGAGGGGATATTGGAGCCGGTTCCTGCGGGAGCCGGCTCTGTATTTGAGGACGAGGGATTCCCTTGGAAAGGTCCAGACTGTCGGTTCGGCAGTCTTTTCTTTTATGAAAGAAGTACAAAAAAATTGTCTGTGTATCGAATGATTTGTGGATTTTATATTGACAAGTTATATAAATTGTGACAATATAATGATATGAAGATATATCCCAATAATGGAAGGTGTAGTATGAATGTGAAGAAGAGAATGATGCTACTGGGAATGGCTGCAATCGTATCTGTTTCTCTGTTAGGTGGCTGTGGTAAGGATTATAAAGAGCCAGATTCCGAACAGGAAAAGATAGATGCTGCGCAGTTACAGGAAGCAGAGGCACAAAAGCCTTCTTTGAACGATCCAGAGCAAATCGCCGAATTGGAAGAAACTTTGGCGGCTGACTTTGACAGTGTGGAGCAGGTCGAAATTGTGCAGGAGGAATCGGGATATCGTATCACGCTTACGCTCAAATCTTCAGAATCCATAAATGATGAATTAAAAGATGCCATTATCAGCAAGATTGTACAGAATTACGCCGACTTGACAGAGGATCAAATCGTAATTGAACTTGCAGAATAGCTTGCAAAGGCATAGCGTCAGCGCGTGTGCCAAAGAATTACCAGAAAATGGTGTAACCTCATAAAATGAGGTTGCACCATTTTCTTTTGGGTATATTTTGAGTTCATGTCAGGCTTTTTTTGTATGTGCGCCCTGTGTGGGCGTTGTGTTTTTTGTGAAAAACTGCTATACTAAGGCTATCAGGCAGGCATTCCTGTTTGGATAAAAAAAGACAGGAGGAGCTCGCAATGTATCAGCCGCTTGCAGATCGGATCCGCCCGCAATGCTTGGAGGACGTGGTTGGACAGCACGATTTATTGGGAGAAAATGGCGTATTATATCATATATTGGAAAGCGGAAACATTCCCAATATGATTTTCTATGGCCCGTCCGGAATCGGGAAAACGACCGTGGCTTCTATTATTGCAAAAAAAACAAGCCGAAAACTGTATCATTTGAATGCAACAACAGCATCGATTGCAGATATTAAGGGAATCGTATCCGAACTGGATACCTTTCTTGCCCCAAATGGGGCACTGGTATATCTTGATGAGATCCAATATTTTAATAAAAAGCAGCAGCAAAGCCTTTTGGAGTTTATCGAAGATGGGCGTATTACGCTCATTGCCTCCACAACCGAAAACCCATATTTTTATGTCTATAACGCGGTATTGAGCCGCTGTACCATATTCGAATTTCAGCCAGTAGAGCCAGCCGAAATCCTGCGTGCTGTTCAGCGTGCTTTTTTGATTGCATGTGAGGGGCGTAACATTGTCGTTACGCCTGAGGCGATGCAGACCATTGCCTATGGATGCGGCGGAGATGTACGCAAGGCAATGAATGCGGTGGAACTTGTGAGCGCAGGTATTCCAGATGGGCAGACGATTACCGAGGAACAGGCACGGCAGGTGGCACAGCGCTCCAATATGCGATATGACCGTGATGGAGATAGCCACTATGATGTCCTTTCCGGACTGCAAAAGTCGATTCGCGGCTCTGACCCAGATGCCGGACTCCATTATTTGGCAAGGCTTTTGGAAGCAGGCGATATGATTTCGGCTGCAAGGCGAATTTTAGTGATTGCATCGGAAGATGTGGGACTTGCTTACCCACAGTGTGCGGCAATTGTTAAGGCATGCGTGGACAGCGCGTTTCAACTGGGTATGCCAGAAGCTCGAATCCCGCTTGCACAGGCTGTGATTTTAATGGCAACTGCGCCAAAATCGAATTCTGCGATTCGTGGCATTGATGCAGCGATTGCAGATATTCGGCAGAATGGGGCAGGGCAGATTCCTGATTCGCTGCGCGATTGTCACTATGGAGGTGCGCAGAAAATGGGGCATGGAAAAGGATATCTCTATTCACATGATTATCCGAATCATTGGGTAGAGCAGCAGTTCTTGCCAGATCATTTGGTGGGACATTCGTATTATATGTATGGGGAAAATAAGACTGAACAGGCGGCACGTGCTTACTGGGACAAGGTCAAGGGAATCCGGAAATGAGGTGCTTCGGCATTGAATCGAATACTTTCTGAGTTTTTAGAGGGCAGCTGCTTTCGTGCGTATGATTATTTTGGGGCGCATGCGACAGTGCGCCGCGGGCAGCAGGGCTATGTATTCCGTGTATATGCACCGCATGCCTTTGCCGTGGAACTGATTGGAACCTTTAACGATTGGCAGCCTGCTCAGATGCAGCCCTCTGTGCACGGTGTATTTGAGCTGTTTTGGGCAGGCGCGGCCGAAGGACAGCAGTACAAATTTCGCGTGCATGCCATTGGACAGACGATGTACCGCGACCGTGCCGATCCGTTTGGACGTGCTGCGGAAGTACGTCCAAACACTGCATCAGTCATCACGACTGCTGGCAAGTATTGTTTTTCGGACAGCGCATGGCAGGCAGCAAGGCAGGGCAATCATTATGATGCCCCTATGAATATTTACGAGGTTCATGCAGGGTCTTGGCGCAGAAGTGCTGATGGAAGCTGGCTGGGATATCGAGAACTTGCTCATCAGCTGATTCCATACTGCATGGAGCATCAATATAACTATATTGAGTTCCTGCCGCTTGCGGAGCATCCCTTTGATGGCTCATGGGGCTATCAGGACAGCGGATATTTTGCAGTTACCTCGCGTTATGGCACGCCGGAGGATTTTTGCTATCTGGTTGACCAGTGCCATAAGCACAATATTGGGGTGATTATGGATTTTGTACCTGTGCATTTTATTCCAGATGAATATGCGCTTGCGCGGTTCGACGGCACAACCCTTTATGAATATCCTGATGAAAGCGGCATGCGTATGAGCGAATGGGGCTCCTGTAACTTCGATTTGACAAGACCGCATGTGCGTTCCTTTTTACAGTCTGCTGCTGACTTTTGGCTCAGTGTCTGTCACTGTGACGGCTTGCGCTTTGATGCGGTGCGCAATCTCATCTATCCGCAGGGAAAGGAAGAAAACGGCATTTATCATGCAGGGCTCTGCTTTTTGAAAGCTTGCAATCAGGGGTTAAAGACACGGCACCCGCAGTCTATTTTGATTGCGGAGGATTCCACAAGCTTCATCAAGGTAACAGCGCCGGTTGCGTATGATGGTTTGGGATTTGATTATAAATGGGATTTGGGCTGGATGAATGATACGCTGCTGTATTTTTCACTGCCGCCTCGCGAGCGGGAAACACATCACCATCGCTTGACCTTTTCCATGAGCTATTTTTATGATAATCTGCATTTACTCCCGCTCTCCCATGATGAGGTGGTACATGGGAAAGGAACGATTTTGGATAAAATGTGGGGCGATTATGACCAGAAATTTGCCCAATGCCGTGCACTGTATACCTATTTCTATACCCATCCGGGCAAAAAGTTAAGCTTTATGGGCAATGAATTGGGGGCATTCCGTGAGTGGGACGAAAACAGGCAGCTGGACTGGAATCTGGGGGAATACCCCAAGCATATTGGGTTTACCCATTATCTGACCGATTTGGCACGGCTGTATGAAACCTGTCCGGCGCTGCACTGCCGCGAATATGACAGCAGAACCTTTCGCTGGATTAGTGCCGATGATACAGGGCATCAGGTCTACACCTATTGCAGAGAGGTAGGGGAGCAGACCGTGTTGGTGGTACTCAATCTGTCAGACAAGAATCAGATGTCCTATTCTGTGCAGTTTGATGGGCAGGCAACTTTGCAGGAGTGTATCAATTCGGACGGTCAAAACTATGGGGGAACAGGAATCACCAATGATTGGATTTTATATACAGATGAAAACAATCGGATATCGCTGCGAATTGCGTCATTTAGTGGTGCGATTTTCCGTGTGATGCACACTGTGTGATGAAAATATGGTTGCAATATGCCGCTCTGTACAGCTTGCTGGGGAGTATACCCATTCTGTCAGTCTGCCTTCTGTGATAAAATAGCGAAGGGGAGGGTGAAAGAGCGGCTGATCACATAGACGGTCGATGATGCTGAGTTTGATTTTCATGCGGGAAGGGAGCATGGATTTGATATATACGGAAACCCGGTCGCCGTTTTTCAGATCCGGACGGTATTCTGCAAGTCCGGAGAGATTTGGCGTAAGTTCAACAAAAACGCCGTAAGGCTCAATGCTGCGCACAACGCCGGAAACGGTTTCGCAGGTATGGAAAAAGGCTGCATTCTCTGTCCATGTACCAAGCAGTTCTTTGTGCGTGAGTGCGATACGCTCCTTTTCATAGTCCACGCCCAAGACGGCAGCATAAATCGACTGACCAACCGAAAAGCGTTCGCTGGGGTGGAAAATACGGGAGACGGACAGGTGTTCAATGCCGATAAATGACGGAATCCCACAGCCAATATCTACGAATGCACCGAATGGCTCTAAATGTGTAACCTTTGCCGAGAGGATATCGCCTGCATGGAGGTTTTCCAGCGCCCATTTGATAACGCGGTCTTGCGCACGCCTGCGTGACAGCGTAATGGGTGTGGACAGTGCATCTACGACCTCAAACGCAACAGGACGCCCAACGCGGGACAAAATTGCGATGTCGCGGGTGGTTCCCTCGGAAATACCACGTGCACATTCGGTGCGTGGGATGATGGCACGGCCACATGGAAGCTCAACGATGAGGTCGTGTGCGGCGGTGCAGGAGACTGCAACGCCCTCTAAAATCTGGTTGTGCTTTGCTGCAAGCTTCAGCTGCTCGAGGGAGCGGACTGCACTTATGTTTTCTGCATCTTGTAATTTTGTTCCCTCCGGGAAATATATTTGTTTCATACCTGTCAGGACCTCCTTTTGGTGCTGGTCTACTATATGTATACAAAGGAAGATTTATCCTGCCTCTAAGATAGAATTTGAGGGAATGTGAGGTGACTTTGAATGGATATTCACGTTGGAGATCGATTGATTATGAAAAAAAGCCACCCATGCGGCAGCAGGGAATGGCTTGTACTGCGTGTGGGAATGGATTTTCGTATGCGATGCTGTGGCTGCGGGCATGAAATCATGTCTGCACGCAGTAAAATTGAGAAAAATATTAAATCTGTGATACGTAAGGAGGAAATACCATGTTGATCAAGGGAAAACAGATGCACATTCAAATTCAAAAGGGCGATATTGGACGATATGTAATTTTGCCGGGCGATCCGGCGCGTTGTGAGCGTATCGCAAGGTATTTTGATGAGCCGGAATTTATCTCATCGAACCGTGAATATACTGTGTGGCGCGGCAAGCTGTGTGGGGAACCTGTGGCCGTCTGTTCCACGGGAATTGGTGGACCTTCAGCAGCGATTGCACTGGAGGAACTGGTAGAATGTGGCGCGGATACCTTTATTCGTGTGGGTACCTCGGGCGGCATCGTAGAGGAAGTAAAGGGCGGAGATGTGGTGATTGCGACCTCGGCAGTCCGGCAGGAGGGAACGACCCGCGAATATGTGCCGATTGAATATCCGGCAACCGCGGATTTCACCATTGTACAGGCACTGCATCAGGCGGCGAAAAACCTTGGTTTTCGGCAGCATGTGGGTGTGATCCAGTCTAAAGATGGATTTTATGGCGAGATTCGTCCAAATGAACAGCCTATTGGTGCAGAACTTACAGCCAAATGGGAAGCGTGGAAGGCGGCAGGCGTGCTGACAAGTGAAATGGAATGTGCGGCAGTGTTTGTCGTGGGCGCTGTGCGGCGTGTGCGCTGTGGTGCGGTTCTCAATGTGCTGTGGAACGCAAGCACAGATGAAACAATGGACGCTTCGCCGGAAATGGCAGAGCGTGGAGTACAGACTGCGGTGGAGGCACTCAAGCTTCTGATCGCACAGGATAAGGCGTGAAGTGGCTGGCAAGTGATTTGACTGCCGCAAAAAGACTGCGTATCTGGCACAAAAAACCGGACAATTGATTCGAGCTTTTGTGTCAGATACGCAAGTATGACAAATTATTATGGATATAAAAAACCAGATGTGTATCATTTGATACACATCTGGTTTTTTTCGTATTGGAAATTGATTTTGGGAGGCTTGTCCTAGAACTAGGCAGTTGGGTTCACCCGTTCGGTAAACCCAAAGAGGCGATTGACAATGACACAGGTTTCTGCACGCGTTGTGGAGGCAGATGGATTAAAGGTGCCGTCAGCGCCGCCGGCCATTAGCCCCAAACTATACGCAAAGCGAATATCACCTTGATACTGCTTGGAGGCTTTGTTCAAATCGGGAATCCGGCTGGTGTCGACGAGAGTTACTTTACTGATATCTTCACCCAGCAGATTGGAGGCTGCATTGACAAGGATATATGCTGCTTTTTCACGGGAGAGTGTACGGTTTCCCTCGGCAATCATGGAGGCATCAATAAGTCCCAAATCGTTCGCCTGCGTCATGACACCAGTTGGCCAGTTTGCCGTATCTGCCTGTTTTCCGGCAGTATTGAGGATAATACTGACAAGTTCTGCGGTCGTGATTTCAGCCTTGGGACGGAAGGTGTTGTCATCATATCCTTTGATACCGCCCTTCGAAACAAGGGTTTCAATATGTGGCTCTGCCCAAGTACCCTGAATTTCTGATGTGTAGTCGGTAAAACTGCTGATTTGTATTGCACCTGCCGTACTGCAAAGGAGCATGACACTGGCAAGCAAAGCAGCTGCTGTAATTTTTTTCATTGTAAGCGTTCCTTCCAAACACAGTCACTTATCGTTTTCTTCTGCACGTGCTTCGCCTGCAACTGCTTCTCTGAAATCCTTTTCATAGATTTCGTTTAGTTTGTCGCTTAATTCCAAGAGGAATGCAGCCTTTTCGTCTTTTGGGTCTTGCTGAAGTAGGGTATTTGCAACCTTCTTTAGTTGAAAGGTAAGCTTCAGGATTTCTACAATGCCTGTCTTTACGTGGTTATGGACAAGTGTTAATTTCATGTACTGGTACTGTAAAGCATCATATTTATCCTTTAGATGCTCGTAATTTATGCCGCGTTCTTCAAACATAATGATTTCTCCTTTGTGGTTTGCGGATACGGTTGCGGTTTGACTTTTGTAGATATCATAACACAATATGTGCGTCTTGACAACAAAACAATACGCAATTATGCTTTTGGGAGCACCAGACAGACCGCGTGCGCGGCGATGCCTTGTCGGTTTCCGGTGAAGCCAAGCCCTTCCTCTGTGGTTGCCTTGACGCTAATCTGACAAACATTTACACCAAGGGCATTTGCAATATTTTCCCGCATGGTCGGGATATATGGGGCAAGCTTGGGTGCCTGTGCCAAAACAGTTGCGTCCAGATTGCCGAGTGTCCAGCCGCTGTCAGACAGCTGTTTCCCGACCTCTTTAAGCAGGGTCAGAGAGTCTGCACCTTCAAATTTGGGGTCATTGTCTGGAAAGAGCCGCCCAATGTCGCCCAATGCACACGCCCCCAATAGAGCGTCCATGATGGCATGAAGGAGTACATCGGCATCGCTGTGTCCGAGCAGTCCGGTTTCGTGTGGGATTGTAACACCGCCAATGATACATTTTCGGTTGGGTACGAGTTTATGTACATCATATCCGTGTCCAATGCGCATTTTATACATCCTCCTGTGTCAGAAATAATTCGGCAATTGTGATATCTTCGGGCGTAGTGATTTTCAAATTTCGATATTCACCAGAAACAGCGGTGACAGATACGCCAATACGCTCGACTGCGGCACAGTCATCTGTGAGTGCGGCGTTGGCAGCGATGGCTTCCCTCAGAGAGTCTGCAATCTGGCTGCGGCGGAATACCTGCGGGGTTTGCACGGCAGCAATGCTGTCTCGTGGGACATCGGCAATGATTTTGCCGTTCTGTATATGCTTTACGCTATCCTTTACCGGAACAACTGGTGCAGCGGCACCCTCGGCAAATGCCGCTTGCAGAGTTTGCAGAATGAGTTTATCAGAAACAAGCGGGCGTGCACCGTCGTGGATTGCAACGAAGTCGATGTCGGGAGCACAGGCGTGCAGCCCTGCGAGTACCGAATGGGCACGAGTCTGCCCGCCGCGCAGGACATGACGCACCTTATGAAAGGCGAAGTCTGTGATGAGTTTGCTGTAAGGGAGGATATCCTGCTCACGGCATACGAGAATGATATCACGCACGAGCGGGCATCTCTCAAAGGCAGAAATGGTATGCGCTAGGACGGGGATATCCATGAGGGGGAGCATGAGCTTATTCTGTCCCATACGGGTAGAGGAACCAGCAGCCGGAATGATTGCGGCAACGGTTGGCAGCGGCTCGGTATTTTTTTTGTTTTTACGAAACATTCTGGTGACCTCCTGAGACACGTACAGATACAATATATTTGATGAAATCTGCTGCCTTACATTTTACCGTGTTTACAGGCAGATTGCAAGTCTGGCAGACGTTCTGCGACAAGAAGGACTGCAATGAGACAAAGTCCCCAACCATTTTGCTGAATACCAGCATAGATGCCAAGGATGAAAAGTATGACAAGGCTAGATATTGTGAGCAAATGCATAAGAGGGTGACAGGCATCTAAGACACATTCCAACATTTGCCCGCCATCGAGCGGGGCAATAGGCAGAAGATTAAAACCATTCAGTAGGATTCCAGTACCTGCCAGCAGAGAATACCCAAAGATTCCACAGACAACGGAAAAAATAAGTCCAGCAGCGGGACCTGCCGCAGCAATTAGGAAATCCTTACGGCGGGAATTACGGGGAAGCCGATAGTGCAGCATTCCGCCAGCGGCAGACAGTCGGAAACTGGTGATGCTGCCGCCGCAGAGCAATACCATGACGAGATGCCCGAGTTCATGTACAGCCGCAGAAAACAGTAATATGGGGGTCATGCCATCCGTATCCAGAAAAATCAGCAGGGCAAGCATACACCAGAAAGAATCCCCAATGTAAAACCGTGTTGTCATAATGTGATATAATCCTCCGGATTGAGTAATTTTCCGGCACGCCAAAGCTCCAGATGCAGATGTGCGCCTGTTGCTGCGCCGGTTTCGCCGACCTGTGCAATGGTTTGTCCTGCCTTAACAGAAGCACCTGTCTGCACGAGCAGCTTTTTACAGTGGGCATAGAGAGAACACAGTCCGTCTGCGTGCTCCAATATAATATAGTTTCCGTAGCTTTTGCTCTGTGCAGCGGTGCGTATGATGCCATCTGATAGGGCATAAATAGGTTCTCCTTCAGGAACTGCGAAATCAACGCCCTTGTGTAGCTTTTGTTCGCCAGAGATGGGATGCTTGCGCAGACCAAAAGGGGAAACACATACAGCGTCTGCGAGCGGAGAGAGATAGGAAGCACGGATGTTTGGAACAAAAGGGTCGATGTCATTCGGAAAAACGCCCGCCGCAGTTGCGGCGAGCGTCTCAGGGGGGAGTGATGATTCGATTTGTGGTTCTTCGAAATAGGCCTGTGCGTCTGTGCTGGGGAACGATCCAACCGCCTGCACGGTCTCCTCGAGAGAAAGCTTGCCGGAAAGAAAGGTTTGCACGGTCTGTTGGAATCTGGAAACTGCGGGTGTTGTACGCAGTAAGGTCGCACATAAGAACAGCAGTGCAAACAAGAAGAAAATACGGTCACGCAGATGAAATTTGGAGCGCTTGGGTTTGCGATACATGGGAAAACCTCCTTTCGCTGCCCGCTTATCAGATAAGTATAGAGCGCTGTGCAAAATCAGTATATGAGGAGAAATACCAGAACATACAGGTAGATGTTGTAAAATCTTTGGCAAACAGATTGTGTGCCGCATAGGATAGGGTATCAATTTGTTTATTAGGAGGGTGTTTTCACATGGTTTGGATTGTATTTCATGGGCAAACACAGGCGATACAGTGTCGAAAGCTGCTTGCGGAAAACGGTGTGATTGGACACTTGGGAAAACCGCCGCGTGAGCAGGGACAGGATTCCTGCGCGTGGGCGGTTGGAATCCAGTGGGAAGCGCACGAAAAGGCAGTACAGGTTTTACGAAGATATGGGGTTTCCCCATGTGCGTGGCTGGATGCGGAAGGTGGGAAAATATGATATATCTCGATCAGGCAGCGACTTCACTGCAAAAGCCGCCTGCGGTAGCAGCCGCAATGGAAGAAGCCATGCGAACTTGTGCAGGATATGGACGAAGCGGACACCGTGCGGCTGTCCGTGCGGGAGAAATGGTTTATACCTGTCGGGAGACAGCCGCAAAGTTGTTTTCTATGCCTGACCCCAGTCGAGTAATTTTTACGATGAATGCAACCCACGCATTAAACCTTGCCATTCATGGACTGTGCAATGCACAGACTAAGGTAGCTGTCAGTGGATATGAACACAATTCGGTTTTGCGTCCACTGCATTATTTGGGCTGCTCTGTGCATAGGATAGAAAGCCGTCTGTTCGACTGCGCAGATTTTCTCTGTAAGGCAGAGCAGGCAATTCACCAAGGGGCAGAGTTTTTTATCATCAACCATGTTTCCAATGTATTTGGCAGCATTGTTCCGCTCGAGGCGTTGGATACCCTGCTGCAGCATTATGGGATCCCTATGATTGTAGATGCTTCACAGTCAGCAGGGGTGTTGGATATCTCGTTTTTGCCGTCGGTAATTGCAATTTGTATGCCGGGACACAAGGGGCTGCTTGGACCGCAGGGAACCGGACTTTTGCTTTTGGCACCGGATACCGATCCACGTCCTCTTTTGCAGGGGGGGACTGGAAGTGTGTCGTCAGACCTTGCGCAGCCCACATTTTTTCCGGATCGGCTGGAGAGTGGAACACCCAATATCCCCGGGATTGCTGGACTGGACGCTGCAATGCGCTTTGTGCTTGCAATGGGAACAGAAGAAATTCGTAAGCGAGAGGAGGATTTACGGCAAGAGTTGGTTCGGGGGCTCGACACGATTTCATGTCTGGAGGTATTTGCATCGGACAGTGACCAGAGTGCTGTGGTATCTGTGCGGATACCTGAGATACCCTCAGAGCGGATCGCGCAGGCACTTTCCGAGCGGGATATCTGTGTTCGGGCAGGTCTGCACTGTGCGCCATGCGCACACAAAACCGCAGGTACAGAACAAACAGGAACGGTGCGTTTTTCTTTTGGTATTTATAATACTGCGGAAGAGCTGCGGCAAACGGTCTCTTGTTTGCGGGAAATTGCAGAAAACCTTTGAAAAATATGCAAACGCTATTCACATCAGGACTGGAATGTGTTAAAATAAACTCATAGTATGCAAAAAAATGAGATGGTTTCATCGCGATTTAAGCAATCGTTTTTTGGACAGTGCTTGCTGTCCTCTAAAAGGGCTCAAATCCCTTTTGTTAGTGGAACCGCTCGGTGGAATTAGAATCTAGGTGTTACAATATATGGCAGATGCGCTCCGCGTTTTGATGCGCAGTATACAGCTGATATCCATTCAAGATGTCATTGATATGGGAATTATGGCTTATGTCATTTACCGTGGCATGAAGCTTTTGAAGGATACAAGTGCAATGCGCCTTGCAAAAGGCATATTGATTATCTTTATTACGCAAATTGTGGCTGAAAACTTACAACTCAATACAGTTTCATGGATTTTGCGGCAGGTGTTTTCATTTGGTGCATTGTTTCTGGCGATTGTATTTCAGCCTGAGCTGCGCCGTATGCTGGAACAGCTCGGCAAAGGACAGGGACAGCTGCGTAAATTTTTAACAGGCACAGAGGTGGACATCGTCGCGATTGATCAGTGTATCAATCAAACTGTGCTTGCCTGTGAGTCAATGAGTTGGACACGGACTGGTGCGCTCATGGTATTTGAGCGTCAGGAACGCATCAGTGAAATCATTAACACAGGTACACGAATTGATGCAGAACCATCAGCAGAACTCATTAAGAATATTTTCTTCCACAACTCACCACTGCATGATGGTGCACTGGTCGTGCGTGATGGACGTCTGTTTTCTGCTGGCTGTGTGCTGCCGCTTTCAGGGAATCAGACGCTTTCGCGTGACCTTGGAACCCGCCATCGTGCAGCAGTCGGCATGAGTGAGGCATCAGATGCCGTGCTCGTTGTGGTATCCGAGGAGACCGGCGCGATTTCGGTTGCCATCGGAGGAATGCTCAAGCGGCATCTGTCTCCGGAGACCCTGCGTAAAATTTTGGTCGCAGAACTGACACCAGAGGAAAAAACAGAGACGCCCCAAAAAAGAAAAGGCTTTCTGCAGCGCAAACCAAAGAAAGATGCGGAAAGGAAGGGCAAGGCAAAATGAAAAAGTTCCTAGAAGAACATGATGTGCCGCGCAAGGTACTGGCAATTTTAATGGCAATTGCGCTCTGGATTGTGGTGGTTGTTAACAACGAAAGTGTTTTGCGTGAAAATATTATTTCCAATATTCCGGTCATCTACAAAAATGAAGATTTGTTGGAAGATGAGTCTGAACTGCGCATCATTGAAGGACATGAACAAACGGTCAATGTGCGGGTATCTGGCCCTTATGCCGCGCTCAGTTCACTGCGTGCAGATGATATTCAGGTGACTGTCGATGTTTCTAAATTCAAAAGCCCGGGGACTTATACCATCAACACATCAGATGGCTCCTCTGATTATAACCTGCGCATTTTAGGCAATCAGGCGCAGAACATCAATCCTCCGGAAATCGCATCTCCGGTTTCGTTTCAGGTGGTTGTAGATACCATTGTAACCAAAGAAATTCCGGTTTCTGTACAGATGGATGGCAAAGCGCCTTCTGGATATCTCTATGAGGAACCAGTGATTCAGAAAGAAAAAGTGACCATTACAGGTCCGGGGTCAGTTGTCAGCCGTGTCAAAAAGGCGGTTGCGGTTATTCCGGAAGAAAACTCTGGAGGGCTGAAAAAGACAACAACGGTTCTGGCATCCTTTAAGTTCCTTGGTGAAAACAACGAAGAAATTGATAAAACGCATATTGTTTGCTCGCCAAATGAATTGAGTGTCACGATTCCTGTTTATGTTGTGGCAAAACTGCCGCTTACCGTGGAACTTGTGAACTCTGAGACCCTGACCAAAGATTCGGTATCCGTGCAGATCGAGCCTGCGGAGCTTTTGGTATATGGCGGAGAGTCGCTGATTACCAACCTTACCAAGCTGGGATTGGGTGAAATTGAACTTGGCACAGTAGAGCCCAACACGCCAAAAGTGATTCCGATTCCGCTGCCTACTGGTATTACCCGCGTACCCGGACAGCCTGCTGCCGCAAAGGTGACCATTAAGCCGGTCGGTATGACGACGAGAGAATTCCCGATTTCTAATATCACGCTGGAAAATACAGGAACCAATCCGGATTTAACTGCAACCTTGCTCACGAATTCTATTACCGTGCGTATTCAGGCAGATACAGCATCGCTTTCTAAGCTGACCGCTGACAGTCTCAAGGTCAAGGCGGTTGTCAATGCAGATGAACGTGGACCGGGTATCGTTGAGATTCCAGTGGAAATCGAAACAGATGATTTGGAGAACTTCACCGTGCTCAATCCAGAAGAAATTGTAGTCAAGGTGGAAATCAAGCAAACGCAGAATACAGTGGAGGAAAATAAAGCGGAGTGAGTATTCTTGTTTCTAATATTCGTTTGCCATTCGATGAGCCGGAGGGGGCGGCAATTGAACGGGCAAAGCGAATCTGCAACGTACAAAGTGAAACCGTTACGGCATCGGTATATCGCACTTCGATTGATGCCAGACGCGGAAAAATCGATCGGGTGTATTCCGTCCTGCTGGACGGGATCGTGGAGGAGGAGGCATTTGCAGCAGCGCTGCAAATGCCCTCTGTCTGTTATAAGCAGGTCGAAGGATTTACGCCGATTTTTGGACAGAAATCCCTTACCCATCGTCCGGTAGTGGTTGGTATGGGACCTGCCGGTTTGTTTGCTGCTTATATTTTGGCAAAATATGGCTACTGCCCACTTGTCTTGGAGCGCGGAGATGCAATCGAACAGCGCGATCAGGCGGTGCATGCGTTTTGGGAACAGGGGCGGTTCGATTGCGAGAGCAATATTCAGTTTGGCGAGGGCGGTGCAGGCGCTTATTCTGACGGAAAGCTGACCACGCGCATCAACGACCCCTTGTGTGATGAGATTTTACGTATTTTTACCGTGCATGGAGCACCGGAAGAAATTCGGCGCTTGGCAAAGCCGCATATTGGAACCGATATCCTGAAGGATGTTGTGCGCAGAATGCGCGAACAAATTATAGAATGGGGCGGGGAGGTGCACTTCCGTGCACCAGTTACAGGCATACAAACACAGCAGGGCACGCTCTGCGCAGTCGAGGTGGACGGACAGCCTGTCAGCTGTGAGCGTGCGATTTTTGCCTTGGGACACAGTGCACGCGATACCTTTTTTACCCTGCACGACCAAGGAGTGTTCTTCGAACCCAAGCCGTTTTCGGTCGGTGCAAGGATTGAGCATCTGCAAACAGAAATCGACCGATCCCGTTATGGCAGGTATGCGGGACACAAGGCCCTGCCACCTGCCGAATACAACCTGTCCCATCGGGAAAATGGACGTGCCTGTTATTCATTTTGTATGTGTCCCGGGGGGCATGTGGTTGCAGCACAGAGCGAAGCGGATACGATTGTGACCAATGGCATGAGTTACCATGCGCGAAGTGGATGCAATGCCAATGCAGCCATTGCCGTTTCGGTGGAGCCGACAGACTACGCGGACGGTACGCCTTTTGGTGGGATTGCCTTCCAGCGTGCACTGGAACAGGCTGCCTATCAGAAAACAGGAAGCTATGAAGCACCTTGTCAGCTGGTTGGAGATTTTTTGGACGGAACAGATTCAAAGCGGTTTGGAAAGGTGCTGCCCACCTATCCGATGGGAACACAGTTTTGTGACCTGAATCAGCTGTTTCCACGTTTTGTTTCCAAACAGATGCAGACCGGTCTTGCAGTGTTTGCAAGACAGCTGCGTGCGTTTGGAGCCAGAGATGCAGTGCTCACAGCGCCCGAAACCCGAACCTCATCTCCTGTGCGCATGACACGGGGACAGGATTTATTTAGCCGGTCAGTTGCAGGGCTCATTCCTTGTGGGGAAGGTGCGGGATATGCCGGAGGAATTATGTCGGCTGCGGTGGATGGTATGCGTGCCGCTTGCCGTATTATGGAAGAATTTAAGCGATTGGAGTGATTCAAAATGGTACAGAAAGCCATTGTAAAAAAAATTTTAGATACGCAGCATGCAGAAATTGAGGTGCAGCGTCAATCAGCCTGTGGGCATGACTGTGCAAAGTGTGGTGGCTGTGGTGCGCCGACCGAGCGTATTCAAGCAGTGGCAGAAAATCCAGTACAGGCCAGCGTCGGAGATATTGTTACGGTAGAAGGCTCCAGCAAGCAGATTTTGGGCATGGCTGCGGTCGTATATACCATGCCGCTCATCTTATTTTTTGTATTTTATGGTGCTTGCGCAGCGCTGCATCTGACAGAAGGGATTTCTGTTCTTGCAGGCATTGCTGGGTTTGCAATTGGTATCCTGATTGCGATTCGCCGCAATCATCAGATGAAAAAGTCGGGTGAGATCGTATTCAAAATTGTGAAAAGAGGGTAACATAATATTAAAAATTTTTTGAAACATAGACTGCCTTTTGTCAGGCAGTCTTGTTTTTTTTCGGAATATCCTGTAAAATATAAAGAATATGGTATGTTGTATAAGTAGGCGGCAAAGGAGCTGAAAGATGTTTGGTTTTATCCGTCCTGTAAAATCTGAATTGAAGGTGCGCGAGGTAGAGCGCTTTCAAACCGTATACTGTGGGCTTTGTCATGAGATTCGGCGGCGCTATGGACGGCTGCAAACCTTTTTTTTGAGCTATGATATGACTTTTTTGGCACTTGTCCTGCAAGCAGTGTATTCGGAAAAAAACGAGGTTGTGCATTGCCGCTGCATTGCAAGCCCGGTCAAAAAGAAAACAGTGGCAGCCTCGTCTCCAATGCTTGCATACACGGCAGATATCAGTGTGCTGCTGACGTATCATAAAATACAGGACAGTCTGCACGATGAATCTGGTGCAAAACGGCTGATTGCCCTTTGTCTGGAGCGCCTCGCACGCCGCGATTATCACAAGGTTTGTGCAGTACAACCAAGGCTGGACGCTACCATACGGCAATGTTTAGACGAACTTCTGCTGATGGAAAAACAACAGACTGCTTCCCTCGACCGAACAGCGGATACATTTGCACGTATTTTGCAGGCAGTGGTACCGCAAGACAGCGCAGAGCTGGAACGGCGCGTGATGGAACAGATGTTTTACCATACAGGGCGATGGCTTTATCTGATAGATGCCTGTGCGGACTTGGAGGACGATTTTCGGACAGGCTCGTACAATCCGGTACGCCTGCGCTTTGCGCTGAAAACGCCTGATCTTGCACCTGTTCGGGAGTACATGGAGCACACGCTGGAACGCTCCCTTTTGGATATTCACAATGCCTGTCAGCTTCTCACTTTCTATCAAGATAAAGGGCTGATTGAAAATATAATTGATCTGGGGCTGCCGCTGATTACTCGGCAAGTGCTGGACGGAACTTATCATGTAAATGGAGGACATGAAGCACATGGATCCTTATAAAGTATTGGGCATAACCCCACAAACCAGTGATGATGATGTTAAACGTGCATACCGTGAGCTGGCGCGCAAATATCATCCGGACAACTATGTAAACAATCCGCTGGCTGATTTGGCAGAAGCGCGTATGAAGGAAATCAACGAAGCATATGACATGATTATGAATCAGCGATCCGGAAAAGCTTCTTCACAGCAGACCGGATACAACGATACGTATCAGCAAAATACCACAGATAGCGGTATTTATGGGAAAATACGCAGCGCGATCACTTCGGGCAACCTTGCAATGGCAGAGGAAATGCTGGCACGTTTGTCGGGGCGGGATGCAGAATGGTATTTCCTCATGGGAACCATTTATTTTCGAAAAGGCTGGTATGATGAGGCGCAGCGGTGCTATACACAGGCGTGCTCCATGGATCCGGCTAATTTGGAATACAAAAGTGCACTCAATAATCTTAACATGGGCGCAAATTATGGGGGATATCGTCCGATGAGTACGGTAAGCACCTGTGATTGCTGTACGCAGCTGCTTTGCTGCAACTGTTTGGCAAATTGCTGCTGTGGAGGCGGCTGCTAATGCGTGCGCAGCAGATTGCGCGTGGGGGAATGATGGTAGGGGTATCGGTTGTGATTTTGTACTTTGCAACGTTCCTATCCATTGCAAGCTGGGCGGCATGTATGCTGGTCGGCTTTATTCCAGAACTATTTTTCCTCGTGGAGGAGCGCAAGACAGGCTGCCTTGTCTATGCAGCAACCTCGGTACTTGCGCTGTTTCTGCTGCCGGATAAGCTGCTTGCAATCTTATATGCTGGACTTTTTGGCCTCTATACAGTGATTCGGTATTATTTGGCAAAGCTGCCAAGCCGGATTTTGCGCTGGGCAGGTAAGCTTGCTTTTGCAAACCTCTGGATCATTATTGTCTTGACTTGTATACGTCTCGGTATTTTGCCGGAGTTTCCGGTCATGAGTATAAAAATATTTCTCGCCGTTCTGTTAGGCGGCAATGTGATTTTGGTCTATTATGAATTGTGCCTGTCCCGAATTTTTCCGGGTATGCGCGGACTGGCACAGCGTCTCAATAATTCTTTCAAGTAAGGGTGTATCAAAATATGAAGAGTATGACAGGCTATGGCCGTGCACGAAAGTCGGTTGATGGAAAAGAAATCTCGGTCGAAGTACGTGCGGTCAATCATCGTTATCTGGACGTAAACTTGAAATGTCCCCGTGCATATGGTTTCCTTGAGGAGGCACTGAAAAAAGCTGCAAGTACGCGGATCGCTCGTGGAAAAGTCGATGTTTTTGTTCAGATTTTGGGAACGTCCGCAGATGATTTGAAGGTGAGTGTCAATACCGCACTCGCACAACATTATATGAATGCACTGTGCGCGCTGAGCGAGGCAACCGGTCTGCCCAATGATGTTTCACTCTTATCCCTTGCAAGAATGCCCGAGGTGTTGGTCGAGGAACAGGCAGAGCCGGATACCGAAAGGCTGACGGCTGGTGTTTTGGAAATTTTCCATGAGGCGCTTGGAGAGTTTGATGCCATGCGCACAGTGGAGGGCGAAAAAATGGCAGCAGATGTACGTATGCGCGGACAGACCATTCTTTCGCTGCTGGAGAAAGTAGAAGAACGCGCACCTCAGCGCACGATTGAATATCGTGAAAAGCTGGAAAAGCGTATGCAGGAACTTTTGACCGATACCACTATTGACCCGCAGCGTATTTTAACAGAGGCGGCAGTCTTTGCAGACCGTACCGCAATCGACGAAGAAACCGTGCGTCTGCGCAGCCATCTCAGCCAGATGGACGAAATGCTGAAGGACGAAAAGCCCATTGGACGCAAGCTGGATTTCCTCGTGCAGGAGATGAATCGAGAGTCCAATACCATTGGCTCTAAGGCAAATGATGTTGCGCTTTCTAAAATTGTGGTGGAACTCAAGTCGGAAATTGAAAAAATTCGTGAGCAGATTCAAAATATTGAATAAACAGAGAATAGGGGAGTCACAGTGAAGCTCATCAATATTGGGTTCGGAAACATGGTGGCAGCAAGCCGAATCGTAGCGGTCGTTAGCCCAGATTCTGCACCAATCAAGCGTATTGTACAGGAGGCAAAGGAGCGTGGCATTGTTATTGATGCAAGCTATGGACGCCGTACCCGTGCGGTCATCGTGACAGACAGTGACCATGTGATCCTTTCGGCATTGCAGCCGGAAACCATCGCAGGACGAGCAGAGGAAGAACCAGAGGAGGTGCTGGAAAATGAATAAGGGAAAACTCATCGTGTTTACCGGCCCTTCCGGAACGGGAAAGGGAACCATTTTAAGTGAGGTGCTCAAACGAGATGACCGCCTGCGGGTTTCAGTATCCGCAACCACAAGACAGCCCCGTGAGGGCGAACAGAATGGTGTGCATTACTGGTTTCTCAGCAAAGAGGACTTTGAAGAACGTATTGCACAGGACGCTTTTTTGGAGCATGCCTGCTATGTAGGAAATCATTATGGCACATTGGAGCAGCCGGTCAACGAACAGTTGGAGGCTGGAAATGATGTGGTATTGGAAATTGAGGTACAGGGGGCAATGCAGATCCATGAAAAACGTCCAGATGCTGTGATGATATTTGTGGTGCCGCCATCCATGCAGGCACTTTCTGAACGGCTTCATGGGCGCGGAACCGAAACATCAGAAAAAATTGCGGCGCGTCTTGCACAGGCAGAACAGGAACTCTGCTATAAAAATCGCTTTGATTATGTTATTATAAATGATATACTAGAGGACGCGGTCGCAGATCTATGTGCAATTTTGCGGGCAGAGCGCTGCCGCGTCAGCAAATAAGAACTTAACGGATAAAGAGGTATAGGATCATGTTAAAACCATCAATGAAAGAGCTTATGAACAAAGTGGGAAATCGTTATCTGCTGGTCAATCTGGCGGCACAGCGCGCACGTGATATTGCACAGGAGGCAGAGGAGAACGATGAGCAGCTGTCGGATAAGGCAGTCAAGCTGGCACTTGATGAAATTGCAGCCGGAACCATTGTCTATTGCCCCGGACCGAAGGTAGAGCCGGAGATTCGCCTCAATAGCGATTTGCTTCCGGGAATGTTGGATCTGGATGACCATGAGGAGCATGAAGAACAGGAAGATCATGAAAGCGATGAACATGATTTAGAGGAGTCGATAGATGACCTCGTGGATCATGATAGCGTACATGAGGCTATGTAAATGATTCAGGCACTCGAAGGAAAAAATGTTGTACTCTGCATTACAGGCGGCATTGCAGCCTATAAGGCGGCAGATTTGACTTCCCGTCTGCGTAAGCTGGGGGCAAAGGTGCATATTATCATGACAGAGTCTGCGACACATTTTATTACGCCGCTGACGCTCGAGGTTCTGTCAGAAAACCGTGTTGTAACTGATATGTTTGACCGCGCTTTTACTTGGGAGGTTGAGCATATTTCGCTTGCAAAATGTGCAGATGTCTTTGTAGTTGCACCTGCAACCGCGAATATCATCGGCAAGGCAGCACATGGAATTGCAGATGATATGGTGTCAACAACACTTATGGCAACCAAAGCACCGCTCGTAATTGCACCGGCAATGAATACGAATATGTATCAAAATCCAGTCGTACAGGAAAATATGGCGCAGCTGAAAAAGCGTGGTGTGTATTTTGTGGAGCCGGAAAGCGGCAGACTCGCCTGTGGAGATACCGGAACCGGAAAGCTTGCCGATCCAGCGATGATTGCCGAAGCAATCGTGCATGCCGCCGTACCACAGGATTTGGCAGGACGTTCCCTCCTCATTACGGCTGGCCCGACACGAGAAGCACTCGATCCGGTTCGGTTTATCAGCAATCATTCTACTGGAAAAATGGGGTATGCCATTGCACGGCATGCAAGCCGCAGAGGGGCACGAGTAACATTGATTTCCGGTCCGGTCGCGTTGGAGGTACCGCCGGGGGTTGCTATGGTACCAGTCACTTGTGCCCAAGAAATGCGTGATGCGGTTATAACACGACTTGATGAACAGGATTGGGTCATTAAGGCAGCAGCGGTCGGCGACTATCGCCCTGTGACACAGGCACAGGATAAAATTAAGAAAAAGGCAGACGATTTGTCGGTTGCACTCGTCAAAAATCCGGATATCCTGAAAGAAATTGGCGCACACAAGCGTGATGATCAGCTTGTATGTGGCTTTTCTATGGAGACACAGGATTTGATTGCCAACTCTAAAGCCAAGCTTGAGGGCAAGAACTGCGATTTGCTGGTTGCAAACAATCTCAAGACAGAGGGTGCCGGTTTTGCACATGATACAAATGTTGCTACGATCCTGTATAGGGATGGGCATATAGAGGCTCTGTCTCTGATGGAGAAGGAACAGCTTGCGGATATCCTGCTGAATCGGATGCTGGAACTTGATAAACAGAAGAAAGGCTGAGTGAAAATGCAGGTATGCGGCATCGCTGTACAAGCAGCGACCTATGCAATTGATAAACTGTATGATTATACCATTCCAGAACCATTGCAGGGAAAATTGCAGGTTGGCTGCCGTGTGCTGGTGCCGTTTGGCAGAGGAAATAAAAAAGTGGAGGGTATGGTGCTGCTGATGCGCCCGGATGTATGTGATGTCACACGGCTCAAAGCGGTAGCAGAACTGCTCGATACCGAACCGGTTCTGGACGCTGATCAAATTCGTTTGGCAGTGTGGCTCAAGGAGCGCCTGTATTGTACATTTTTTGATTGTCTGCGAATTATGCTGCCAAGTGGACTCTGGTTTCGCCGAAAAGAGGTTTATGAACTCGTGCGTCAGCCACAGACACCGCTTGGTGCACCACTGGACGAAGTTATGGCACTCTTTGCAGAGCAGTCTGAGCGCACACTGACAGATTTGCAGACAGAAACACATGGACGTGCAACCGGAGTGGTACTCAGCCAGTTGGAACAGGAAGGATATATAAAGTATCGAAGCAATATTGTGCAGAAGTCACAGGATAAAACCGAGAAAATGCTGTCACTGGCAATTGACCCTGCCGAAGCTATGATGCAGGTGTCCCGCGGAAGAAGTGCGGTGCAGGCGGATGTTGTGAGCCTGCTTTCTGATGGCGGAGAAATGAGTCAAAAGGAGCTTTCCTATATGACAGGCGCTTCCGATGGGATTTTGCGCAATATGGTGCGCCGTGGTGTTTTACAGGTGGACTATGCGGAGCAGCTTCGGATGCCTGCATATACCGAGGTGGACGAAATCCCGTCGCCGGTTTTGAGTGCCGAACAGCATACAGCATATACTGGAATCCGAAAACTTTTATACACCCAAAAACCTGAGGCTGCTTTGCTGTTTGGAGTCACGGGAAGTGGAAAGACACAGATTTATTTGAAACTGATTGAAGATGTTTTGGCACAGGGACAGGATGCCTTGATGTTGGTGCCGGAAATTGGATTAACGCCGCAGTTTGTCAGATTGTTTATGGGACGATTTGGGGATACTGTGGCTGTAATGCACTCTGGACTATCTGTTGGAGAACGCTATGACAGCTGGAAGCGGATTCGCTCTGGACGTGCGCATGTGATTATTGGTACGCGCTCTGCCGTTTTTGCGCCTGTTCGAAATCTGGGTCTGATTGTGCTGGACGAGGAACAGGACAGCGCTTATCAGTCCGAGCAGTCTCCGCGCTATCACGCGCGGGATGTGGCAAAACGGCGTGTACAGCAGGCAAATGCACTCCTGCTTATGGGTTCTGCAACACCAGCAGTGGAAACCTACTATGGCGGGATGCAGGGGAAATATCCGATTTTTGAGCTTTCTGAACGCTACCACGGGGTTCCGCTGCCTGAAGTCACCATTGATGATTTGCGCGGGCAGACGCGGGAAGGCTGGAACTATACCATTGGGCGCACGCTTTATCAGGCGATAGGACGCAATTTGGAAAATCAGGAGCAGAGTATTCTGTTTTTGAACCGCAGAGGAAACAGTCGGGTGATTGGCTGCTCGATTTGCGGATGGGTGCCGGAATGTCCGTCCTGCTCTACGACAATGACCTATCATTCGGTCAATGGACGTGCCATTTGTCATTTTTGTGGCGCATCTATGAAGATTACAGGGCAGTGTCCAGAATGTCATGCAGCACATTTGTTTACCGAATGTGCCGGCACGCAGAAAGTCGAGGAGGAACTGCATACCCTCTTTCCGTCGGCACGTGTTTTGCGTATGGACGCAGATACTACAAGCAGAAAAAATGCGCATACCCATTTGATGGAAGTGTTTGGTGCTGGCAGAGCGGATATTTTAATTGGAACGCAGATGGTGGCAAAGGGATTGGATTTCGATAGAGTGACTCTGGTCGGAGTCTTAGATGCAGATCAATCCCTATTTGCACAGGATTACCGCGCGCATGAACGGACATTTTCACTCATTACACAGGTGGTTGGCCGCGCGGGCCGGCGTGACCGGCAGGGGCGGGCAATCATTCAAACCTATCATCCGGAGGATCTGGTGCTTTCGTGCGCAGCGCGTCAGGATTACAGACAGTTTTATGAAATGGAGATGGAACGCAGACAGGCGCTTTTGGTGCCGCCGATTCAGCAGATTGTCATGCTGACCGCTGTTTCTGAACAGGAAAATTTGGTGCTGTCTGCATTGCTGCGCTTGAAGGAGCGTATTTTGAGCCTCATGCAGGGACAATTTGCTGACTTTCAGTATCCCGTTTTAGGACCTACTCCGGCGTCTGTCGTGCGTGTGATGGGTCGGTATCGGTATCATCTGATTTTGCGCTGTCCGGATAATAAACGGCGCAGACAGCTGATTGCTGGTGTGATGATAGAATTTTTCAGAGACAAACAAAATCGAGGCGTGAGCGCCTTTGTAGACTTAAACCCCAATATGTTATAGGAGATGTGAAAATGGCACAGAGAACAATTTTGACCATTGGTGATGAGACATTAAATAAAAAGTGCCGCGTTGTGACAGAATTTAACGACCGTCTGGCAACCCTGCTGGATGATATGACCGAGACACTCAAGGAATCTGGAGGTGTTGGTCTGGCGGCTCCGCAAATTGGTGTTTTGCGCCGCGTGGTGGTGATTTTGGACATCAACAAGGATCCGGAAGAAGTGATTGAACTCATAAATCCAGAGGTGATTGAACATAATACTTTGGAGGAGACGGTGGAGGGCTGCTTGTCTGTTCCCGGGAAATATGGCTATGTCATGCGTCCTACATGGGCAAAGATTCGCGCACAAGACCGCAGCGGCAACTGGTTTGAACGAGAGGGCGAGGGCATTGTCGCACAATGTTTCTGCCATGAGACAGAACACCTTGATGGGCACCTGTTTACCGAAAAGGTAATTGAATATGTTGAGGTAGAGCAGGAATGAAAATCTTATTTATGGGAACACCGGACTTTGCCGTGCCATCTCTGCAAATGCTGATAGACAGTGTGCATGAGTTGGTTGGCGTGGTGACACAGCCGGATAAACCGCAGGGGAGAAAACAAATTTTGACCCCGCCGCCTGTCAAGACGTTGGCACAGGCACATGGGATTTCGGTATATCAGCCGGATTCGCTGAAACATGAAGCGCTCCTGCCGCTTTTGCAGCAAACCCAGCCAGACTTGATCGTTGTTGTGGCATATGGAAAAATCCTGCCCAAATATGTACTGGAGTTCCCAAGAATGGGCTGCGTGAATGTACACGGCTCTCTTTTACCGCGCTGGCGTGGTGCCGCACCGATTCAGTGGTCGGTCATTGCGGGCGACCGCTTTGCTGGTGTCGCCACCATGAAGATGGCAGAGGGACTGGATACCGGAGATATCCTGCTCATGGAGCGCACCGAAATTGGGGCACGGGAAACCGCAGGAGAACTGTTTGACAGACTTTCCCGTTTGGGTGCAGACGTATTGCGGGATACACTGCCGCAGTTGGAAGCTGGAAAGCTTGTGGGTACTCCACAAGATGACACACAGGCAACCTATGCGTCCATGCTGGATAAAGAAATGGCAGTCGTTGACTGGACAAAGTCCGCTTATGAAATCGATTGTCTGATTCGTGGACTCAATCCGTGGCCGGTAGCACTCACAACACTGGAGGGCGCACGTATGAAGCTGTTTGCAGCAATGCCCGAGCAGGCTTCTGGTGCAGCAGGAACCGTGCTGGAAGCAGATACCAAAAAGGGTCTGCTTGTTGCTTGCGGAGACGGCGCCCTTCGCATCATGGAATTGCAGATGGTCGGCGGCAGGCGTATGGCAGCCAAGGATTATCTGCGCGGGCATCAAATTGCACTCGGTACCAAGCTGGGAGACTGATGCAGGCGTAATAGGAGGTTTTTTTGAATGTTTGGATATTATTACGGATTTGACTGGACCTATTTGGTTCTGGTTCTTCCATGTGTCATACTCGCAATGTGGGCACAGCATCATGTCAATGCAACCTTCAACAAATATCAGTCCGTCTATTCACGGCGCAGAATCACAGGCGCACAGGCGGCAAGCATGGTACTGCGTCAGAACGGTGTTTCCGGCGTGCGTATTGAGGAAACCTCTGGACACCTAACAGACCATTATGACCCTCGTTCGAATGTGATTCGGCTGTCAAGCAGTGTGTACAACTCTGCTTCGGTGGCATCTATTGGGGTTGCTTGTCATGAAGCGGGACACGCGGTACAATATGCAAAAGGGTATGCGCTGATCCATCTGCGTGCGGCGATTATTCCGCTGACCAATATTGGCTCGGCATTTTCCATGCCGCTTTTGATTTTGGGATTGCTCCTGAACTTTGAAAAGCTGGCGCTTTTGGGCATTGCCCTGTTCGGTCTGTCCACGCTGTTCCAGCTCATCACGCTGCCTGTGGAAGTAAATGCCTCCAGACGCGCGCTGGCTGCTATCGAACAGGGCGGATTGCTCTATGATGACGAATACCCCTTGGCACGCAAGACCCTGCGTGCAGCAGCACTCACCTATGTTGCGGCGCTGGCAGTTTCCTTCGCACAGCTTTTGCGCTTGCTCATTCTATTTGGAGGAAAACGAGATGATTAAAAAAAGACCGACAACCGCGCGAGAGGTTGCGGCATTTACCCTGTTTTCCATGGAGGAGGAAGGTGCATGGTCAGATGGAGCACTGCACCATTATCTGGAGCGTGCAAGGCTAAATCCAAAGGACCGCGCACTTGCCACGAGGCTTGCCTATGGTGTGATACAGAATGAAATACTGTGTGACTGGTATCTGCGTCAGTTTTCCAGTGTACGGTTAAATAAGATTCAGCCGCGGGTGAAGATTTGCTTGCGGCTGGGCATTTACCAGCTTGTGCTGAGTGATCGGATTCCTGCTCATGCAGCGGTCAGCGAAACCGTGGGGCTGATTCGGCACTATGCGCATAGCACAGAACGCACCATTGGATTTGCAAATGGAATTTTGCGTGCGATTGCACTTGCCGCAGAGGAAGATACTTTGCCGCGGCTCGACTGTCCAGACAAGGAAAGCTTTTACAGCCTCAAATACAGCCACCCAGAATGGTTGGTGCGTCTGTTGAGCAGTCAATATGGACAAAAGGAAACGGCGGCTATTTTAGCAGCGAACAACGAAATCGCACCGGTTTCGATTCGAGTTAATCAGCAGAAGGCAGAGCGGGACGCGGTTTATCGTCAGCTGACTGCTGAGGGTTTTTCCGTACACCTGCATGATAAGGCAGAGTCCATGCTCTGGGCAGACAGCGGTGATATTGCTGCGCACCCTCTGTTTCGGGAGGGGGCAGTTACCATTCAGGATACGGCAAGTGCAGTTTGTGTGGAGGTGCTAGACCCAAAGCCGAACACCTTTGTGATTGACTGCTGCGCTGCACCGGGCGGTAAGACCTTCTACATAGCCGAGCGTATGAACAATCAAGGCAAACTCTATGCCTGTGATATCTATTCGCACAAGCTGGAAAAGATTCAGGAGGGCGCAGAGCGGCTGGGGTTGTCTATCATACAGACCAGCTTGCAGGACGCCGCTGAGCTGCGCGAGGGATGGATGGAGGAAGCAGATTTCGTTCTGTGTGATGTGCCCTGTTCCGGAATGGGAATCATTCGGAAAAAACCGGAGATTCGTTATAAGAACGCACAGGAAATGCAGACGCTGCCCGAAATCCAGACACAAATTTTGAAGAACTGTGCACAGTATGTAAAGCCGGGGGGAACGCTGGTGTATTCGACCTGTACCATTTTGGAACGGGAGAATGAGAGCGTTGTCCGAGCCTTTTTACAGGTACATTCGGAGTTTGAAGCGGTGCCGATTGTGCATCCGGTTTTTGGGACAGCAGACAGTGGAATGATCACGCTGCTGCCCTCGGTTCATGGTACAGACGGATTCTTCATTGCAAAACTGAGGAGAAAGCTATGAGCGAGATTATGCTCGAAAAAAAAGAAATTAAGGATCTGACGATAGAAGAACTGAAAGAGGAGCTTCGAACGATGGGGGAAAAGCCCTTTCGTGCAGGTCAGATTTTTCACTGGCTGCATGAGCCGGTCACTTCATTTGATGAAATGACAAACCTGTCAAAGGATCTGCGTGCCCGACTTGCAGAGCGCTTTATCTTGACGGTTCCGGTCTGTGTTCGCAAGCAGGTTTCGCAGGTAGATGGAACGCGCAAGTATTTATGGCAGATGCAGGACGGTGACTGCGTAGAAAGCGTGCTTATGAAATATGAGCATGGAAACACGGTTTGTGTATCCACGCAGGTGGGCTGCCGCATGGGCTGCAAGTTTTGTGCATCTGGTCTTTGCGGGTTAAAGCGCCACCTGCATGCAGGAGAAATATTGGACGAAGTCTTATTTATCCAAAAAGAATCGGGCGAACCGGTCAGCAATATTGTGCTCATGGGAACTGGAGAGCCGCTTGACAACTATGACAATGTATTGCGCTTCTTGCAGCTGGTCTCTTGTCCGGGGGGAATCCAAATCGGACAGCGGCACATTTCGCTTTCTACCAGTGGGCTTGCCGACCAGATCGAGCGCTTGGCAAAGGAAAAATTACAGATCACATTATCAATCTCTCTGCATGCACCAGATGATGAAAGTCGTGTCAGCATCATGCCGGTAGATAAACGCTATCCGGTGGCGCGGCTCATGGAGGCTTGCAACTATTATTTTGATACCACAGGAAGACGTATTTCCTATGAATATATGATGGCACGTGACAAAACAGATCGCATTTGGCAAGCGGAAAAACTCGCAGCATTGCTGCGCGGCAGACCCGCACATGTCAACCTTATTCCGTTAAATCCGGTGAAGGAAAGTCCTTTGCAGCCCAGCAGCCGTGAGGCAGTGCGCAGGTTCCAGCAGGCACTTGCGCGGCACGGCGTTACGGCAACGGTTCGCAGAAGACTGGGACCTGACATTGATGCAGCATGTGGACAGCTTCGCCGCAGAACCCTTGAAGAAGGTGAAACAGTATGATTGTGGCAGGAAAAACCCATCAGGGTATGGTACGAAAAAATAATCAGGATACTTTTTTGACACGCTTGCATGCCGAACAGGATTCCGCTCTTTTAGTAGTGTGTGATGGCATGGGCGGTGCAGCAGCGGGCAATATTGCTTCGACGATTGCAGCGAATACCTTTGCAGACCGTGTGGATGAACTGTTTGAGAATACGCCAAGTCCGTCGATTCGTGCCCTTCGCGTTGCGGTCGATCGGGCAAATGAAGCAGTTTTTAAGGAGTCTGTCAGCAGTCCGGAGCTTGAGGGCATGGGTACAACCATGGTAGCAGCTGTGATTCACAACCGTCATACAGTGCTCATCAACATTGGGGACAGCCGCGCCTATCGAATTCGCGGAGATGAAATTACACAGCTGACGCTGGACCATTCTTATGTACAAGAACTGTTCCGTAAGGGAAGGCTGACTGCGGAGGAAGCAAGAAACCATCCCAATCGTAACTTGATTACACGCGCTGTCGGCGTAGATGAATTTGTTGAAGCAGATATTTTTGAGGGAGAGCTTGCCCCAACCGATTTATTGCTGCTCTGTACAGACGGTCTTACCGGTATGCTGGAGGACGATGAAATCGTATCCTTGGTGAACGCAGCCAGTTCGTTAGAGGAAGCGGTCGATCATCTGATCGCCGCAGCCTGTGCAAATGGAGGGACTGATAATATCACAGCCGTTCTACTCACAGGTGCAGGCATTATGAAGCAAGGAGAAGCTGAAAATGGATAGATACATAGGAAAGCTGCTCGATAGCCGTTATGAACTCGTGGAAATCTTAGGCGTTGGCGGCATGGCTGTGGTGTATAGAGCGAAGGATCGTATTTTGAATCGCTTTGTTGCCATTAAGATTATGAAGGATGAATTCACAAATGATGAAGAATTCCGCAGACGCTTCCGCAATGAGTCACAGGCTGCTGCACAGCTTTCGCACAATAATATAGTTCAGGTTTTTGATGTCTCCCCGCCAAGCAGTCACATGCAATATATTGTAATGGAACTGATAGAGGGAATTACGCTCAAGGATTACCTGCTGCGTAAAGGGCGTTTGTCTTGGCAGGAAACTCTGTTTTTTGCACAGCAGATTTCTAAGGCGCTTGCGTATGTACACAGTCATGGCGTGATTCATCAGGACATTAAGCCGCACAATATCATTTTACTGCGCGATGGAACCGTCAAGGTAACGGATTTTGGCATTGCGCGCTTTGAACAGAATCAGGAAACAAGGGTCATTCAGGAGGCAATTGGTTCCGTACACTATATTTCACCTGAGCAGGCTCAAAGTTCCCGTATCGATCATCGTGCGGATCTCTATTCTCTGGGCGTTGTCATGTATGAAATGCTGACGGGCGGTGTGCCGTTTGATGGAGATACGCCGCTTGCCATTGTTATGAAGCATATCAAGGCACAGGCACCGCTGCCAAGTGAGGTTGTGGCAGGAACCCCGCGCGGCATGGATGATATCGTCATGCATGCCATGTGTCCGGATCTGTCGCAGCGATATGGCTCCGCGACCGAAATCTATAACGATTTGGAGACGCTTAAAAAGCAGCCGACTGCGCGGTTTTGGAAAGGACTGCTCGAACAGCCACAGCAGCCGTCACGGCCGATGACAGACGAAACAGTTGCCATGCCACGGGTGAGCAGTGCGGTGCAGGACGATTATGAACCTTATGATGAACAGGAGGACTATCCAGAGGAGGACTATGAGCCGGAAGATGAGGATTCGCGCTATAAGAGCCGAAAACGGAAAAAACGGAAATTGACCGATTCACCGGCAGCTATGGTTGGCATTGCAGTTACTATTTTTGTGGTGATTGCCGTTGGCGTTGCTGCCTTTATGATGCGTGCAGGCAGTCTGTTTGGAAATAAAAAACTCGAAGCACCAAGCCTTGTTGGTATGCAGTATACAGATGCGCTCAATCAATATATTGGAGAGTTCAAAATTGTAGAGGGTGCACGTCGGGAGAGTTTGTCCGCTCAGGAGGGTGAGATTCTCGAGCAAGACCCCAAAGAGGGAACGAAGGTGGAAAAGGGCAGTACCATTACCGTTGTGGTTTGTGAAAAGAAGGAGGAAGAACCAGAAAGTCAGATTCTGGAGATCAATCCAACATTTATTGGCGCAAACTATCAGTATGTGGAAAATGAACTCAAAGACCTTGGATTGCTGGTTCAAGTAGAGCGCGAGGCAAGTCTGGAAATCGAAAAGGATAAGGTGATCCGCACTGAACCGGAAATTGATTCTGAATTCCGTGAGGGTGATCATATTGTTTTGGTTGTCAGTGATGGGGCTGAAAATATGGAGGTTCCTGTTCCCAATGTCGTAGGAAAAAATTATGAGGATGCAAAAGCAGTCTTGACCAAAAGTCATCTGACAGTCAGTTCTACCCGTGAAAATAACAACGATTATCCCGAAGGACAGGTATTTAGGCAGTCGGTCGATGCCGATGTATCTGTAAAAGTAGGAACAGAAATCATGCTTTATGTTTCCAACGGTCCGGTCAAGGAGCCGGTACAGGAACCAGATCCGGAGCCGGATACGCCGCCCACGGGTGATCCGGAGCTGAGCGGACGCCCAACCCAGCCAGAAGAAAACAATCCGCCTGCAAATAAGGAGACAACTGCGACCATCACCGTAGATATTCCAACCAATATCAAATCCAATGTGTCAGTGGAAATGAATGGTGCGTTGGTTTCGGCACTCAAGGAGTATGACCCTGCAAATGGAAATCCGGTCAATATTTCCATTACAGGACCTGCGGGTACCACACAGACCGTAGATGTCTATGTCAACGGAGTGCACGAAGCCAAACGTGTCACTTTCCCAGAGTCGTGATGCCATGAAGGGACGTATTCTAAAGGGCATTGGAGGGTTCTACTATGTAGATACTCCGGACGGCATTGTAAGCTGTAAGGCGCGTGGAAAATTTCGCAAGACGGTTGGAAAACCGATTGTAGGTGATTTGGTAGAACTTGCAGAGCAGGCAGACGGGACGGGTTATTTACTGGAAATTTTTGAACGTCAGAACAGTCTAATCCGTCCTGCGGTTGCAAACCTTGATCTTGTGGTCATCGTTGCAACCGAGGCACAGCCAAAAACCGATCCATTTTTAATTGATAAGGTAATTGCGATTGCAGAGAATAAAAATATAGAGCCATGTGTGATCCTCAATAAAACTGATTTGGACCCTAATGATGCGCTGTATGCGATCTATCAGAATGCGGGGATTCCTGTATTTCGAGTCAGCACCGTGACTGGTGAGGGGATCGATGCAGTGCGGCAGTTCCTATACGGTAAGGCAGCTGCTTTTGCGGGCAATTCCGGTGTCGGAAAATCCAGTTTGCTCAATCAATTGGTTCCGGAATTTGCCGCACAAACCGGAGGGATTTCCGAACGGATTGGACGCGGCAAGCATACAACGCGGCATGTGGAACTGGTTCCCTGTGAGGGCGGTGGATACATTGCAGACACGCCGGGATTTTCCTCGTTTGATACCGAGCAGATGGATCTCGTATTGGCAGACGCGCTGCAATACACCTTCCGCGAGTTTGCACCCTATCTGGGACAGTGCCGCTTTACCGGCTGCGCTCATGTAAAGGAAAAGGATTGTGCAGTCATCGCCGCTGTGCAGGCGGGAGAAATCGCAGTTTCCCGTCATGACAGCTATGTAAAGCTCTATGAAAGTGTAAAGGACTTGAAAGAATGGAAACTTGGCAAGGAAGTGAAGCGCTGATTTTATCTGGTGCACCGGAAGATGACATTTTATATGTAAAACAATTTTTGGCACAACATTCCAATGTGCGTATCGTCTGTGCAGATGCAGGACTGCGGCATCTGCCGGCGCTTGGGGTGTCTCCTGACTTGCTGGTTGGAGATTTTGATTCCGGTTTTGCACCCGATTATGACTGCGAAATCATTCGGCTGGTTCCTGAAAAGGACGATACCGATACCATGCACGCCTTACAGGTGGTCATGGAACGGGGCTGTACGAGGATTTGGATTGCCTGTGCCACCGGGGGACGGCTGGATCATCTGCTTGCAAATCTCTCGCTTTGTGAGTATGCAGCAGCACATAACTGTGTGTGTACGATACTGGACGCACAAAATCTAGTGCGCTTTATCGCATCTGGAGAGAGGGTGTGTGTTCCAAAGAACGGTGCATATCGCTACTTTTCCATTATCCCGCTGGACAGACGGCTGCAAGGATTAAATATTTCTGGTGCAAAGTATCCTGTACAGGATGCCAGTGTGGAACGCTGCCAGATGTACACGGTTTCAAATGAAGTGACTGCAAATGAGGCAATCATTCAAATAGAATCCGGATGTGCCTTGCTTATTTGTGCAAAAGATAAGTAAAATTGATATGTATACAAATCGCTCTGCACCAATTTTGGGTGAGAGCGATTTTTTATTTTGTATAGCATGCAACTTCTGAATTGCTATCTTGCAAAAATGCGAGGCTTGCCGTATAATAGAGATAACACGCTAAGGAGGTCAAAAAATATGGTTCAGGGGCTTAAGCCGATTTCCAAGATTGCATCGCAAATTCAGGCATCTACAACACTGGTAATTGATTCCATGTTTAAGGATATGAAGGCAAACGGTATCGATGTAGTAGGGTTTGGTGCGGGAGAACCAGACTTTCCCACGCCGGAGCATATCAAACAAGCAGGTATTATGGCGATTGAAAACAACCGTACCAAGTACACACCAGCCGCAGGACTGCTTGACCTCAAAAAAGCTGCCTGCCATCGTTTGTTAGAAGATAATGGGCTTTCTTACCGACCGGAACAGATTTGCGTGGCATCGGGCGCAAAGCACGCCATTTACATTGCACTCATGGTGCTCTGTGACCCGGGCGACGAGGTTGTAATTGCGGCACCGTACTGGGTATCTTACAGCGAAATGGTACGGCAGGCTGGCGCTGTGCCTGTAATCGTAGCTGCGGGAGAGGAAGCGCATTTCAAAATCACCGCACAGCAGCTGGAGGACGCAATCACACCAAAGACCAAGGTATTTATGCTTAACTCGCCCTCTAATCCGACAGGTATGGTCTACACTAAGGCAGAGTTGGAAGCGATTGCGGCGGTATGTATCAAGCATAATATCTATGTGATAGCAGATGATATTTACAGCAATCTTGTATATGACAATCTGGAATACCATTCCATCGCTTCTTTGGGTGAGGAAATCAAGCGGCACTGCATTGTGATCAATGGTGTTTCCAAGTCTTATGCAATGACAGGCTGGCGGATTGGCTATGCAGCAGCAGAGACGGAAATCATCAAGGCAATGTCAAACTATGTGAGCCATTCGACCTCTGCACCCAGTACGGTTTCGCAGTATGCTGCAATTGAGGCACTCAACGGCCCGCAGGAGGATATCGCGGAGATGCGTAAGGCGTTTCAGGCGCGTCGTGACCATCTCGTGACCCGTATGAATGCAATCGAAGGGGTTTCCTGCATTAAGCCGCAGGGCGCATTCTATGTAATGATGAATATGGAATCATTTATCGGCAAGGAAATGTATGGACGCAAAATTACCTGTGATGATGATTTTGCACAGCTTTTCCTTGAAAAGGGTCTGGTTGCAACCGTTCCGTGCTCTGCATTTGCGGCACCCGGCTTTATCCGCTGGAGCTATGCAACCTCTATGCAAGAAATAGATAAGGGTCTGGATCGCTTGCAAGCGTTTATTAAAAATGCCTAAAATTGCCATACAGCTGCATTTTTTCTTGCAGAGATGCGCAAAAACTGTTAGAATAGAGACGGACGTTTTTGTCCGTCTTTTTATTTTTTATCACCTTGAATTTTTTATTTTGAAAGGAATGTCTGACATTGAGCGCTGTTTATGAAAGTCCGTTTTCGGCACGTTATGCTTCTAAGGAAATGTTGTATGTTTTTTCTCCGGATATGAAGTTCTCCACATGGAGACGCTTGTGGATTTCTCTGGCAAAGGCAGAAAAAGCGCTTGGTCTCCATATCACGCAAGAGCAGATTGATGAGATGGAGGCAAACAAGGATAATATTGATTATGAAGTTGCTAGAGCGCGCGAAAAAGAAGTGCGCCATGATGTGATGAGCCATGTCTATGCGTTTGGTCAGGTCGCACCAAAGGCAGCAGGCATTATCCATCTGGGTGCAACCAGTGCTTATGTAGGCGATAATACCGATATTATTCAGCTGCGGGAGGGACTGCTGCTCGTTCGAAAGAAGCTTGTTGCAGTTCTCGATAAGCTTTCTAGCTTTGCACAGGCGCATAAGGCACAGCCGACCTTGGGCTTTACGCACTTTCAGCCAGCACAGCTTACAACCGTTGGCAAGCGTGCAACACTGTGGATGAATGAGCTGCTCATGGATTTGGATGAAATCAATTTTCGTTTGGAAAATCTGCGTATGTTGGGTTCCAAGGGCACAACTGGCACACAGGCGTCCTTTGTCGAGTTGTTTGACGGCGACGGAGAGAAAATCAAAAAGATGGAACAGATGATTGCAGATGATTTTGGTTTTGCAGGGGTTACGCCGGTATCCGGACAGACCTATTCTCGTAAAATCGATGCACAAGTTTTGGCAACGCTTTCGGGCATTGCACAGTCTGCGGGTAAGTTTGCGACCGATTTACGCTTGTTACAGCATTTGAAAGAGATTGAGGAGCCATTTGAGGCACACCAGATCGGTTCGTCTGCAATGCCGTATAAGCGCAATCCGATGCGCTCTGAGCGTATCTGTGCGCTTGCACGTTATGTCATCTGCGACAGCCTGAATCCGGCATTCACTGCTTACAATCAGTGGTTTGAGCGTACACTGGATGATTCTGCCAATAAGCGGATTTCGGTTCCGGAGGCATTCCTTGCCATTGATGCAATCCTTAATATTATGATTAATGTGGTATCCGGTTTGGTAGTATATCCCAAGGTCATTCATCAGCGCGTGATGAGTGAACTGCCATTTATGGCAACTGAAAATATCATGATGAGTGCCGTAAAGCGCGGCGGCAACCGCCAAGAACTGCATGAGCAGATCCGCACTCATTCCATGGCGGCAGGCAAACGGATCAAGGAAGAGGGTCTTGAAAATGACCTGATCGACCGCATTGCAGCCGATCCCATGTTTGGATTGACTCGTGATGAGATTATGGCAGAACTGGATCCGGTGCGCTATATCGGCCGTTGTCCGGAGCAGGTAGAGGATTTCCTCAAGGATGAGGTTAAGCCGCGCATTGCACCATATCTTGAAGATGCTGATATTACTGTGGAAATCAACCTGTAAGTAGAAGTGTTTTGACTTTTTTCGTGCAAAGCGCTATAATACACCTTATGTGTATCAAAGTCTTAGGAGGTTAGAAACGTGAAAAAGAGCATTTTCTCTTTCATTGCTGTCCTGCTTGTGATTGGTGTTATGGCGGCAGCAGTGATTACCGGATTTACCATTCCGGGCGGTTTTGTAACGCCGGTCAATATGTCGGCGGAAGATGCTGCAAATGCAAAGGTAATTATTCCAAGTATCCATGATGCAACGAACGGTATTCGCCGTGGTCTGGATTTGGTAGGTGGTTCTTCTATTACATTCGAAGCCATTTTACCAGAAAATTATGATGAGAAGAATTTATCAGATGATATGACAACGGCACAGAGCTTGCTTCGCAGTCGTTTGACCGCGGAAGGATACACAGAGGCAAATGTGTCCATTCAGGGAAACAATCGTCTGCTGGTCGAGATTCCAAATATCAAAAATCCAGAGGACGCGGTACAGATGCTCGGCAAAACAGCAAAGCTGACCTTTGTCGATATGGCCGGAAAGGAATGGCTGACAGGCTCTGACGTGAAGAAGGCAACTGCTGTGTATGGCAGCGCTTCTGCAAGTTCGGTTGTCAGTGAGTGGTATGTTGCCCTTGAGTTCAAGTCTGATGCCATTCAGAAGTTCTATGAGGCAACCAGCGCGATTTCTCAGATGGATCCTGCAAGCGGTCAGAACAGGCTGGCAATCGTACTCGATGAGGAGGTTGTTTCTGCGCCTATGGTCAGTGAGGCAATCAACAGCTCAACCTGTTCCATTAACGGAAATTTTACGGAGGAGTCTGCACGTGAACTTGCAAATCTGATCAATGTAGGTCAGCTGCCGTTTTCACTTAAGCAGGTAGAACTTCGCTCGGTTGGCCCGCAGTTGGGTGCCAATGCGCTGAAAACCAGTGTATATGCAGCGGCAATTGGTGTTGCGCTTGTATGTCTCTTTATGATCCTTGTTTATCGTTTGCCGGGCTTTATTGCCTGCATTGCGCTTGCGTTCTATTGTACGCTGGAGCTGATTGTGTTGGGGCTGCTGCATGTCAATCTATCTTTGCCGGGCATTGCAGGCATCATCCTGTCAATTGGTATGGCGGTCGATGCCAATGTCATTATTTTTGAGCGCATCAAGGAAGAACTGCGTGCAGGAAAGACCGTAAAGGCTGCAATCGATTCAGGATTTAAGCGAGCATTTACTGCCATTTTAGATTCCAACGTAACAACGCTGATTGCCGCTGGCGTGCTCTATTTCTTGGGAACAGGCACAATCGTTGGTTTTGCGACAACACTGGGACTGGGTGTCATTTTGTCTATGTTCACTGCACTGACGCTGACACATTTCCTGCTCAACCGTATGGTTGATTTCAAGATTCGTAACGCAAAGGTTTACGGCGCGTAAGAGAGGAGGAATTGGAATGAAAAATCAATTTTCGATTGTAAAGCATTTTAAGATTTTCGCAGTCATTTCGATTCTGCTGTGCATTACAGGTCTTGTAAGCCTGCTGGCGCTGCCGTTTGGCGTGAATCTTTATAATTTTGATATTGACTTTGCTGGTGGTACGCAGATGGAATTCCGCATGCCGGATACAAAGCTGGATGCAAAGGTATTAAATGAAATTCAGACGCTGGTGAAGGATACTACGGGAGTGACCCCGAATGCACCGCAGATAACGGGCGATAAGGGCGATACCGTAATTATCCGCTCGACCAGCCTGACCAGTGAGCAGCGTGCATCTGTTATCAAGGCGATGCAGGAAAAGTACAAGCTGACCGACGATGATCTGATTTCCAATGAGGATGTCGGAAAGACGGTTGGTGATGACCTGAAAAAGGCGGCACTCTTGTCCGCTGTCATTGCGGTCATTTTGATGCTCATTTATATCTCGTTCCGGTTTGAGTTTACCTCTGGTCTTGCGGCTGTACTTTGCCTGATTCATGACCTGCTGGTGATGCTCTCTGTTTATGTTCTGTTCCAGCTTCCGTTTAACCAGAACTTTATTGCGTGTGCGCTCACCATTCTTGGCTATTCGATCAACGCATCTATTATTGTATTTGACCGTATACGAGAGAATCTGCGCACTGCGCGAAAGGAGAGCTTTGAGTCCATTGCAGACCGCTCGATTTGGCAGACTATGGGGCGTACCATCAATACTACGCTGACCACGTTGTTTACCATTGGTATGGTGTTCATTTTGGGTGTACCGTCTCTGCGTGACTTTACCCTGCCGCTGCTGATTGGTATTGTATCGGGTGCGTATTCCTCGATTTTCCTGTCGAGCTCTCTGTGGGCGTTCTTTAGAAAGCACCTCAGAAAGCGTCATCACGCATAAGGTGCTTGACAGTATAGCATTGTATGAAAGCAAAAGTCAGGCACTTGTCCTGACTTTTGTTGCTTTTTGTACGAGAAATTTGATAAAAGGAGTGGAAAATTGATGCGCTTGGGAATTTCGACAGCCTGCTTTTATCCACAGCCAATCGAGGAGACGATTGAACGGATTGCAGCGCTTGGGTTTCGTACCATTGAAATTTTTTTCAATACAGAGAGCGAATATGATATTTCGTTTTTGAATCATTTGAAAAACACAACAGAGCAGTTTGGAATCCAGATTGTTTCCATTCATCCATATACATCACTAATGGAGGGAATGATGCTGTTTTCTGCCTATCCGCGCAGGACGAAGGACGGATTTGCGCAGTATCGAAGATATATGGAGGCGGCGGCTTATCTGGGTGCAGAGTATATGACATTCCATGGAGAACGGTTTATGGGTGATGACAGCTTGTTCGATCACATGGAGCGGGCGTATCATGTATATCATGCGCTGTGTGAGATGGCACAGCAGACAGGAATTACACTTGCGCAGGAAAATGTTGCATGGTGCAAGTCTAAAGATCCCAGATATCTCGCGCTGCTTGTACAAAATGTGCCGGAGCTGCGATATACACTGGATATTAAGCAGGGCAATCGTGCAGGACAGCACTGGTCTCGTTATCTAGATGTGATACAAGAACGTCTGTGCAATATTCATATCAACGACTATGACGAAGTAAATAGCTGTCTTTTGCCCGGTGCCGGCTGCATGGATTATGAGCAGCTTGCGCAGGCACTACAAAAAATACACTATGATAAGCAGATGCTGATCGAAGTATATTCCTCAAATTTTAGTCAGGACGGACAGATTCAGACAGCTGCTGACTTGTTGCAGCAAAAAATGGATTGCAGGATTTAAGGCGGCTGTACCACACGAGGTAAAACAGAAATCGCAGGACACAGCAGAACATTGCTGAGATAAAAGAATTTGATATCCAGAATACGGCGATATCAAAGGAGGAAAAGGCTTGTATCCATTTTTTTCTTTGCATACACAGGTTTTTTGATGATTTTATAAAAAATATCCTTGCGCTATGCAGTGAATATGATAAAATAGTAGAGGATATTTATATGATTTTATGGAAAGCAAAGTGAGTGATTTTTATGAAGTGCCCGTTCTGTAACTACCCAGACAGTAAGGTTGTAGATTCGCGTCCAACCGATGAAGGAACCAGTATTCGCCGCAGGCGGGAATGCCTTCACTGCCTCAAACGCTTTACGACCTATGAAACGGTTGAGCGTTTGCCGCTGATGCTGATTAAGCGCGACGGAACACGAGAGCCATATAACCGAAATAAATTGCTTTCTGGCGTGATGAAGGCGTGTGAAAAGCGGCCGGTTCCGCAGGCACGTCTGGAACAGCTTGTAGATTCCGTAGAGCAAAAACTATTTGGCACACTCGAAAGTGAAATTTCTTCTCAAAAAATTGGGGAAATGATTATGCAGGAACTTAAAAATGTGGACGAAGTTGCCTATGTACGTTTCGCCTCGGTGTATAGACAGTTTAAGGATATCAATACATTTTTGGAAGAACTGAATTCACTGTTAAAGAATAAAACTTAATGGTAGCATGATGGAGGAAAATCAATGGAAGCAGCAATCACAGCTGGGTGGGATGCAATTACGCAAACTTTCCTGCACTTGTATCCGAACCAGACAGACCCCGTACATTATGCGCCGATGATTTCTTATCGTTTGGGCGGCGATGACCCGTTGGATGGAATCAGCATCTATGACGGCGGCTCCTTTTATCATTTTGTGACCTACGGTTTATCAGAACTTTATGAAAAGGAATCCAATCAGCCGGAATACAGTGGATTTGGGTTTGAACTGACTCTGAAGGTAGCTAAGGATGGGATTCGCAAAAGAGAGCGTGAGCAGAAAAATATTTGCGGTATCTTGCAGACGATTGCACGAATGTCCTTTGAAAGCGGAGATATTTTTATGCCGGGAGAATATATCTATACCGGACAGACTTCAGGTATGGATGCAGATGGTACATCTCAGATTACTGGCTTCATCACAATGGAGGATCCCATTGGAACCATTAAGACCCCCAATGGAACCGTGCAGTTTGTGCAGCTTGTGGGGGCGACAAATACAGAATTACAAATGCTGATTCATAAAGAAAAAACCGTTCTAGATATTTTAGCGCAGATTCCAGAGGGAATTACCGATTATCGCCGAACCGCTCCGTAAAAGAGAGGATATTGATTTATGGGAACTGCGAAAAAATCGACCCAAAGGGGTCGATTTTTTTTATGAGGCAATAGCGATGCAGATAAAGAAATATTTCTTCTAATTATACAAAACCTAGGTTATCTAAAATAAAAAATAAAATCCGAAACCAAAAACAGAAAAAACGACAACTGACAACTATCGACACCGATTGATAAATAGAAAAACACCCCCAGCCAATACCATAAGAGGTAACGGTTGGAGATGTTTGATTCTACGACATATCAATGTATAAGATTACTTAAATATTTTGTGCAGCGGCATAAAGTTCTTCTGTAGTTTCCACAGTACGAATGGCAAAATCCTTGCTGATTTTCTTTGCAAAGCCTGCAAGCGTTTTTCCCGGACCAATTTCCACGCCGGAACAAAGACCTGCTGCCATACCATTTGCAACCAGTTCTTTCCAACGGACAGGAGAGCACATGTGCTTTTCCAGATGGAGCGGCAAATCGGTGAGCATTAAGAGGTTGCCCGTCACGTTGCTATAAATAGGCATGGTTGGAGTGTGTACAGACAAGGTTTCGGCAAAGGCACGCAGTTCTTTCGCTGCATCTGCCATGAGGGAAGTATGGAATGCACCACTGACGGCAAGTGGTAGAGCACGGCGTGCGCCAGCTTCCTTGCAGGCTGCAATTGCCTGCTCCACGGCAGAACGCTCACCAGCAATGACAAGCTGATTGGGGCAGTTGTAGTTGACAGGGAATACAACACCAGAAACCGATGCACAAGCCTGCTCAACCGCCTCATCAGACAGTCCCAAAACAGCTGCCATGCAGCCGTCCATAGAGTCGGCAGCCTGCTGCATAAGCTGTCCTCGACGGAGTACCAGTCGGATACCGTCCTCAAAGGAAAGAATACCCGATGCGACTAAAGCAGTATATTCACCGAGCGAAAATCCTGCACATGCACGGAACCGGATTCCTGCATCGAGCAGCGCTGCGTATGCGGCAAAAGAATGTGTGAAAATCGCGATTTGAGAATGTACTGTGCGGTTTAATTCTTCCTGCGTGCTTTCAAAGCACAGTGCTCTTACATCTGTTTGTGCCACGGTACAAGCGCGGTCAAAAATTTCCTTTGCTGCTGCATTGTTTTCGTACAAGTCCTTTCCCATGGCAGGATGTTGTGCACCCTGCCCGGGAAAAAATGCAAAACCATATTCCATAAAATGTGCTCCTCTGCAATTCGTAGTTTTCAAAACTACTTATTTTTTCATATTTTTGGTTTTTCTGCGAAGAAAAGGTTGACATACCAATTGCATCTTATTATAATATTATAAGATTACTTTGTCAATCAAACTATCGTCAAAATTCTCCCTTATATGCGAATTTGGCGGCTGCAAGAGGGATTGATGAAGTAAATTTTTTCATGCAGAGCAATGATATCGCTGTGCTTGTCGAAATGTGAAAATAGAGCTGAAGGATAACGCAGGGAGCGTGAATGATATCGGTACAAAACTAATTGGAACAGGCAGCTATGTGCCTGAGTTTAAGTTGACAAATGAGCTGCTTGAGTCTATGGTAGATACCAATGATGAATGGATTCAAAAGCGGACAGGCATTAAGGAGCGCAGGATTGCACAGAATATAGCAACTTGGGAAATGGCTCTCAAGGCTTCCTGCTGTGCGCTTGCTGATGCGGCACTTTCCGCAGAAGAACTGGATCTCATTCTTGTGGGAACGGTGACGCCAGATTTCTTTACGCCATCTGTTGCCTGCATGGTACAGGGTAAGCTTGGTGCAAAGCGTGCAATGGCATTTGACTTGAGTGCCGCTTGTTCGGGATTTGTTTACTGTCTGGAGGTTGCAGACAGCTTTATTCGATCTGGAAAGGCAAAGAATGTCCTAATTATCTGTGCGGAAACCCTAAGTCGTATTATTGATTATAAAGATCGCTCTACTTGTGTAATTTTTGGAGATGGCGCGGCGGCAGCGGTTGTGCAGGCATCAGATATCGAGGAAGGCGTGCTTGCTACATATATGCGCGCCAACGGCGTTTTGGGTGAGTGTTTAAAAGCAAATGCACTGCCGCAGGAAAATCCATTAGAGGAGCCCAGAGGCGCACATGCGGATCGCTTTTTGCAAATGGCCGGCAGTGAGGTGTTCCGATTTACCGCAGCAGCAGTGCCGGAAGCAATCGATGCAGTGCTGCATGAGGCAGGTATAACACCAGAGCAGATTGACTGGTTCGTGTTGCATCAGGCGAATGTTCGTATTTTGAATATGATCACAACACGTTATGGCTTAGACCCTGATAAGGTATATGTCAACATCGATCGTTTTGGCAATACCTCTGGTGTTAGTATTCCGCTTTGTCTAGATGAAATGCGGAAAAATGGACAGCTTCGGTCAGGGCAATGTGTCGTTGTGTGTGGATTTGGCGGCGGCTTAACCTATGGCGCTGCTGTGATTCGGATTTGAGGAGGATATCATGAAAACCAGAATTACAGAGTTATTGGGGATTGAATATCCCGTTTTTCAGGGTGCAATGGCATGGATCGCAGAGGGAACGCTTGCTGCCGCGGTGAGTGAAGCGGGTGGTCTTGGCATTATTGCAGGCGGTGCGGCACCAGCCGAGGTGATCCGCGCACAAATTCACAAAGCCCGTGCTGCGACCAAAAAGCCGATTGGACTGAATATCATGCTGCTCAGTCCGAATGCAGATGAATTGGCACAGTTGGCAATTGATGAGAAAATTGAAGTTGTCACCACAGGTGCTGGCAATCCGGCAAAATATATTCCTGCATGGAAGGACGCTGGCGTGAAGGTAATTCCAGTTGTGGCATCGGTGGCGCTTGCAAAGCGTATGGAGCGTGCTGGAGCAGATGCTGTCATTGCAGAGGGGATGGAGGCCGGTGGTCATATTGGTGAAACCACGACCATGGCACTTTTGCCGCAGGTCGTTGATGCCGTAGAAATTCCGGTCATTGGCGCTGGAGGAGTCGGAGATGGACGCGGTGTTGCCGCAATGCTGATGTTGGGCGCAGAGGGCGTTCAGTGTGGTACGATTTTCCTAACCTCTCAAGAATGTCAGATTTCGGAAAAATACAAGGAATTGGTTCTCAAGGCAAGTGATATCTCAACCATTGTAACCGGACGTGCAAACGGGCACCCTGTACGTTCCCTCAAATCTCCGGTGACCAGAAAATGTGCACAGCTTGAAAAGGCTGGAGATGACCGTTCGCTGGAAGAAATTGAGGAAATGACTGCAGGGTCTCTGCGTAAGGCTGTACAGGACGGGAACTTTGAAGAAGGAACCTTTATGGCGGGACAGATTGCAGGCATGTTAAATACGCCTATGACCTGTCAGGCAATTGTAGAAAAGCTAATCCATGGTGCCGAACAAGTGATAGAGGCACGGACAGCACGATTGGGAAAGGAAGGTTAACTGACAATATGGCAGTTGCAATTATTACAGGCGGTTCACGTGGCATCGGCGCAGCAATCGCACAAAAGCTTGCCGAGCAGGGACATGATGTTGTCATTAACTGTGCATCCTCCGTGGAGAAAGCAGAGACTGTTGCAGAAAAGTGTCGTGCTTATGGCGTTCGCGCAGTGGCAAAGGCTTGGGACGTTGCTGATTTTGCAGCATGTGATGCTGCGCTCAAGGAAATCAAGGAAGAGCTTGGCGTACCGGAAATTTTGGTCAACAATGCCGGCATCACACGCGACGGCTTATTGGTACGCATGAGCGAAGAACAATTTGACGAAGTCATTCGAATCAATTTAAAGGGTGCCTTTCACATGCTGCGCCTATGTGGTGCGATGATGCTCCGCGCCAAAGCAGGACGTATTATAAACATCAGCTCGGTTGCCGGTGTGGCGGGCAATGCGGGACAAGTCAATTATGCAGCATCTAAGGCCGGACTCATTGGCATGACCAAATCGGCAGCAAGAGAACTTGGCAGCCGTGGAATCACTGTCAATGCAGTTGCACCGGGCTTTATTGAAACAGATATGACAGAAAACCTGCCAGAGGAACTCAAGGAAGGCGCAAAGAAGCAGATTGCACTGGGACGCTTTGGAAAGCCAGAAGAAATTGCGAGTGTTGTGGCATTTTTGGCATCTGATGCAGCAGCGTATGTGACAGGGCAGGTCATCGTGATAGATGGCGGAATGGGGATATAAGAGAGGTCTTTTATGGAACGTGTAGTTGTTACAGGCATGGGTGCGGTTACGCCGATTGGAAATGATATACCATCCTTTTGGGAAGGCTTGAAAAACGGAAAGAATGGTATTGCTCCCATTACACATTTTGATGCAACCGAGTATAAGGCGAAGCTGGCGGCTGAGGTCAAGGATTTTGATCCAACCGATTATATGGACAAGCGTGAAAGCAAGCGCATGGAACGGTATTGCCATTTTGCGATTGCGGCTGCAAAGCAGGCGGCTGAGCAGGCCGGTATGGTGGAAGGCGCGTTTAATCCGGAGCGAGCAGGTGTATTTTTCGGCTCAGGCGTAGGTGGACTGTATGTATTTGAAGATGAGTTCCAAAAGCTGATGGGAAAGGGACCAAGTCGGGTTTCTCCACTCTGTATTCCGGAAATGATTGCAAATATGGGTGCAGCACATATTTCTATGGCACTTGGATTTAAGGGGGAGTCTTTCTGCCCGGTTAGTGCCTGTGCAACCGGAAATCATGCAATCGGTGAGGCATATCGTGCTATTCGGCATGGCTATCAGGATGTTATGATTGCAGGCGGCGCAGAGGCCTCCATTATTCGAATTGCAACTGCGGGCTTCCAGAATATGAAAGCACTGCATACCGGAGAGGATCCGGAAGCAGCTTCGGTACCTTTCGATGCACGACGGAGTGGATTTGTGATGGGTGAGGGTGCTGGTGCACTGGTATTAGAAAGCCTGTCTCATGCGAAAGCGCGCGGTGCTGTGATTTTGGGTGAGATTGCAGGCTATGGCGCAACATCAGATGCATACCACATTACTTCTCCTGATCCGGAGGGAAATGGAGGTGCCCGTGCCATGCAGCTTGCAATGACAGATGCAGGTATGACGCCAGATCAGATTGATTATATCAACGCACATGGCACATCAACTCCGATGAATGATAAAATTGAGACTATGGCAATCAAGAAGGCATTGGGAGATGCGGCAGACCGGGTTCATATCTCCTCGACCAAGTCCATGACAGGACATTTGCTGGGCGCGGCGGGGGCTGTGGAGGCAATTGCCTGCCTTTTGGCGATTCAGCATGGTGTGGTTCCGCCAACAATCAATTATAAGGAGCCAGATGCAGACTGTGATTTGGATATTACACCCAATCATGCAGTGGAAACTCCAATTCGTGCTGCACTCAGCAATTCGCTGGGCTTTGGTGGACACAATGCAACCTTGTTGTTCCGAAAGCTGGAGGATTAAATGGATACAAAAGAATTAAAAGAACTTTCGATTGCGCTCATGGACGCAGTAAAGCAGCGTGGCGTTTCGGTGTTTGAAGTCAAAACAGCTGATTTTAAGCTGCATATTGAGTTATCGGGAGCAGCAGCTCCGGCAGCGGCTTCTGCAGTACAGACCGTGACCATCGCAGCCGCGGCACCACAGGAGGAAACCTTTGCCGGTACACCGGTGGAAGCCCCACTGGTTGGCGTATTTTACAGCGCACCCGCCCCAGAGGAACCCCCATTTATTGAGGTGGGACAACAGGTGAAAAAGGGTGAGACTTTGTTTATCATTGAAGCGATGAAAACGATGAACGAAATCGTGGCACCCTGTGATGGAACGATCAGCCGGATTCTTGCGCAGAACGGAGATTTGGTAGAGTACAAGCAGGTACTGGTTGTCATTGAATGAGGAGGAAAGTAAATGCTGAATCAAGAACAGATTATGGAAATCATTCCACATCGCCCACCTATGCTTTTGGTGGATACTATTTTTGAAATCACTGAAACAGGGGCGAAGGGTGAACTGCATTTAACCGGAGACGAGTTCTTTTTTCAGGGACATTTTCCGGAAAATCCAATTATGCCAGCTGTTTTTCAGCTTGAGGCACTCGCACAGGTTGGTGCAGTTGCAATTCTGTCTCAAGAGCAGCATCGTGGAAAAACAGCGTTCTATACCAGCATTGATAAGGCAAAATTTCGTCAGATGGTGCATCCCGGTGAAGTGCTGACACTCGAAGTCGAGCTTGTCAAAATGCGCGCACCGCTTGCGGTTGCACAGGGGCGTGCATTTGTAGATGGCAAGCTGGCATCTGAGGCAGAAATCAAATGCTTTATCGGCGAATAATGCAGGTGCAGCGGACATGTTTCAAAAAATCTTAATTGCAAACCGCGGGGAAATTGCTGTGCGCATCATTCGCGCCTGCCGTGATATGGGAATTATTTCGGTTGCAGTCTATTCGGAGGCAGATAAGGAAGCACTGCATGCACAGATTGCAGATGAAGCGATTTGTATTGGCCCGGCAAACCCGCGTGATAGCTATCTGAATATGCAGAATTTGATTTCTGCGGCTCTCGCTTCGGGCGCACAGGCGATTCACCCGGGCTTTGGGTTCCTGTCTGAAAATGCGGAATTTGCAGAGCTTGCCATTGAGTATGGAATCGCTTTCATCGGCCCTAAGCCGCAAACCATTCGGCTGCTCGGTGATAAGTCGGAGGCAAAGCGCACCGCCATCGCTGCTGGGGTTCCAGTTGCGTTGGGATCAGATGGTGCGGTTGCAAATTTTGCGGAAGCAGAGCAGTGGGCGGAAAAAATTGGTTATCCCGTCATGCTCAAGGCTTCGGCTGGCGGTGGAGGTAAGGGAATCCGTGTCGCACATACGCATGCGGACTTAAAGAGTGCCTATGATACGGCTTCTGGAGAAGCACAGGCAAACTTTGGAGATGGCAGATTGTATATCGAGCGATATGTCGAAAATCCGCGTCATATCGAGGTGCAGATTTTGGGCGATACACAGGGTAATGTTGTGCATCTTTTTGAGCGCGAGTGCTCAATTCAGCGCCGTCATCAAAAACTCATCGAAGAAGCTCCATCGTTCTTCCTCGACCCACAAACCAGAGAGAAGATTTGCAGTGCGGCGCGTAATCTTGCCCACAAGGTCGGATATATCAATGCTGGAACGGTTGAGTTTTTGGTAGATGACCAAAAGAACTTCTTTTTCTGTGAAATGAATACCCGGATTCAAGTTGAGCATCCGGTTACCGAGCAGGTAACAGGGATAGACCTTGTATGTGAGCAAATCAAAATCGCTGCTGGAGAGCCAATTTCCTTCCGTCAGGAGGATTTGCAGCTGCGAGGACATGCAATTGAATGTCGCATCAATGCGGAAGACCCAGCACGAAATTTTGCACCTTGCCCGGGGCATATCCTTGCGATGCATTTGTCTGGTGGTCCGGGCGTGCGCATGGATACCGCTGCTTATCAGGGCTATACCATTCCGCCGTTCTATGACAGCATGATTGGAAAGCTGATTGTGACAGGCAAAGACCGTGCACAGGCGATTGCACGCATGCGCCGTGCACTTGCAGAAACATTATTTGATGGCGTGACAACCAGCGTAGACTTTCAGCTGGGACTCTTGTCATCAGATATCTTTGTATCAGGAGATTTTCATACCAATTCTATCGCCAATGGCGATTTTGACCGCTGAGAGGAGGGAAAAGTGTGCTTATTGATCTTTTTCAAAAAACCAGAACGACCTCCATGCAGATGAAAGATTCGGATACGCTGCCTGAGGAAAAGCCACAGATTGTATGTAAGGGCTGTGGGGCACAGCTTCAGGCACGTAACTACGGAAGAAATCTCTATGTATGTCCGTCCTGCGGACGGTATGCCCGCCTACTGGCACGTACACGGGTGCGCATTACTGCGGATAAAGATTCCTTCCGTGAAATGTTTGCGAATATTCGCCCGTGTAATCCGTTGGATTTTGAGGGCTATCGTGAAAAAATTGAGGCGCTTCAGGAAAAGACTGGCATGCAGGATGCTGTTGTGACAGGCGTTTGCACAATTGGCGGCATTGAGACCTGTCTTGGCATCATGGACAGCCATTTTTTGATGGCATCTATGGGCAGTGTTGTGGGAGAGAAGCTGACTCGTTTGTTTGAATATGCAACCCGCCGCAGGCTGCCTGTAATTCTGTTTACCGCATCAGGTGGTGCGCGTATGCAGGAGGGTATGTTTTCTCTCCTGCAGATGGCGAAGGTATCTGGTGCGGCACGCAGACATTCCGATGCAGGGCTGTTGTATATCACTGTGCTAACCGATCCTACAACAGGCGGTGTCACAGCAAGCTTTGCCTCGCTTGGAGATATCATTTTGGCAGAGCCCCATGCAACCATTGGGTTTGCCGGCCGCCGCGTCATTGAGGGTACTATCGGAGAAAAGCTTCCGGACGATTTTCAGTCATCAGAGTTCTTGCTTGCGCACGGATTTTGTGATAAAATTGTACCACGGAATCAAATGCGTTATACGTTGCAGGCGCTGCTGCGCATGCACCAGCCGCAGGGACGGGGGGATTCAGTATGAGTACAAAAGAAAAACTCCCAGTATCTCAAAAAATGCGGATCATTCATGACAGCAAGCGTCCGACCATTGATGATTATGTGAAAACACTCTTTGATGATTTTACAGAACTGCATGGCGATCGGGGCTATGCAGATGATCCAGCAATTTGCGCTGGGATTGCACTCTTTCAAGGAATTCCGGTAACAATTATCGGGCATAGAAAAGGTAAAACAACCGAAGAAAATATCCGTGCAAACTTTGCTATGGCGCATCCGGAGGGATATCGCAAAGCGCTGCGTTTGGCAAAACAGGCAGAAAAGTTTCATCGTCCTGTCATCTGTTTTGTAGATACTGCAGGCGCATTTTGCGGTGTTGGTGCAGAGGAGCGTGGACAGGGTGAGGCAATTGCACGCTGTCTCAGTGACTTTATGGTGCTGCGTACTCCGGTTATCAGTATCATTACAGGAGAAGGTGGGTCTGGCGGTGCACTCGCGCTTGCCGTTGCAGACCGTGTTCTAATGCTGGAGAACGCGATTTATTCGGTTATCTCTCCACGTGGCTGTGCATCGATTCTGTGGAAAGATGCCAGCCGGGAGGCAGAAGCGGCAGAGAGATTGAAGATTACCGCAGATGACCTTTTATCCTTTGGTATGATCGAGGGTATTGTCCCTGAGAGCGGTTCTTTGATGCGTAATCTCAAAAAAGCGCTCCATGAGCAGCTGAAAGACCTGTCAGCTATTCAAACGATAGATCAGCTGCTCGAAAAACGCTATGAAAAGTTCCGTAAAATCGGAATTTTCGCAGAATAAATGAAAACCCAAATTAAAAGGAGAATCACTATGTTTGAGAAGATTTGTGAACTGTTGGCAGAAAAGTTTGATGCAGATGCTGCATCTATGACAATGGATACTAAGATTAAGGACGATTTGAATGCAGACTCTTTGGACGTTGTCGAACTGATGATGGATCTCGAAGAAAACTTTGGCATTTCTATTTCTGACGAAGAAGCAATGAAGATGTCTACCATCGGTGATATCTGCAAATACATTGAAGCAAATCAATAATCTGGAAAAGCACCCTTTCGGGTGCTTTTTTCATGGCATGAAGGGGGAGGGCTGCGCATAAACTATGGTATGGAAAAGAAAGGGTGAAACCATTTATGCGCAGCTGGGTACAGACCCTTTGTATGGTACTGTGTGCCATACTCTGTTTATTTTTGATTCAGCATATGGTGTTATATAGTAATATCCCCATGCACATGCCACACACGACGGTACAGCGCGCTGGCAAGGTGCAGACGGCAGAGGAGGAGGCGGAGGAAGGCATTGAAGTGCGAATGGATAGCAGTGCACTGACAACGCTCCTGACACGCCAATTGCCTGTCGGATTTGCGCTTGAGGAAATTACATTGCAAATTACAGAGCAAGATAATCTGCTTTGTACTGCGCAAATCAAACCGTCACAGCTTCCGCTGCCACGTGCTGCACAGGCATTGCTGCCGGACTCCTGCCCGCTCTACGCACTGATATCTGTAGGATATGCCAATCAGATGGTGGTACTGCACCCGATTTCTCTGGAGATTGGCGGATTGAGACTTCCGCATGCGCTGTTAAATCCCATTGCAGAGGAACTTGGAGCAGCGATTACCAATGGAATTCGAGCGCAGGGGATTCAAATTTGCTCCTTAAAGCTTGCAGAGAAGCATATGTATATTCAAATGAAAGCAAATCAATAGCTCTCTTTAGATACAGAAGGATTAAGGTGGAGCGTTTTGCAGAATAAAAAATGAGTAGGTCAAAATACCTACTCATTTTTTGTATTTCATCTTATAGAACTCGTCCGCCCCAAAGGAAATTCTTTTGATAATTGCCGGAATTTAACGTGTCATAACGTACATAGGAGCCAGTATGTGGGGAGTGAATGAACTCACCGGCACCTGCATAGATGCCAACATGGTTGACCTTGCCGTCTTTACCAAAGAATACCAAATCACCCGGCAGCAATTCAGCTGTGGTAGCAATACGAGTATAGGTTTGACTCTGCTCGGTCGAAGTACGCGGCAGGCTGATATTCAGCGCGTTACGGAACACATATGTAGTAAACCCTGAGCAATCGAAACCACTGGGTGTGCTTCCGCCATAGCGGTATGGAGTGCCGAGGAACTGGTTTGCAAAACTCAATAGCTTGTCCGCTTCTTCATTTGCCTGTGCTGGGGTGACAGCCCGCTCGTGATGTACCTCCTGTGTATCAGTCATAGTCTGATCAAAGGTTAAGTAATCAGCACAGATATACCCAGCTGTGTCATCGATTGCGATGCGATACCAGCCATCGACAATGCCATTGACATCGACACAATCGTCCTTGTTGAGCTGGAGCATTACATCAGAGTCTGTGTTTGGCTGCGTACGGATATTGACTGCATCGCTCTTAATGATGCCTGTGCCAAGATCCACGCTTCCGTCCGGTGTTGCACTGATATAATCTGCACTCACATAGCCAATTGCGCCATTGTATGCAATATGATACCATTCATTGGTATTGTCGATGACTGCTACACGTGCGCCGCTTGGAATGGAACCGATGACATTGCCATTGGCAGAATCACGGAAGTTAAGTGTGGTAGAAGCAGTATTGACGCCAGCATAGAGTGCAGATGCACTGCTTGAAACAATAACTGCGGAAAACATAGTTGCCAGTATAGCTTTCAGATGCTTTGCTGTATTCATATGAAAATCCTCCTGTGCGCCGAAACGGATCGACGTTTTCAAGCTTTCGTTTATTTCGTCGATAACGCACGACCCAGCCAAATAGAAGCGATGTCCATTGCGCTCCACAGACTGTTCTTTTCGCTTTTTTTGACGATGCGGTCTTTCATACGAACGGTGGGGCTGGTCTGCTGGAGCTGAATTGCTACTTTCGTAGCAACATCGAGGTCGCCCTCTTTCTTAGTCTCCAGAATTTGCATCATGATAATATAACGATCTTCCATGCTGCCATAATAGATAATATTTTCTTTACGCATAAGCGGATGCCCTTTGTACATGAGCAATTCGCCTTCTTTTACGACTGCTGCCATATTAAAATACTCCTTTATTTTGCCGTTGAAAGCCTTGCGTTCGATTACAAATCGGTTACAAAGCATGATTACAATTTGATTACATAATATCATGCTGTGATATTTTTGTCAATGAAAAATTTGTAAACCCAGTAAAATTGGTCAATTCTTATTGTCTGGAGACTGTTTTTCGCGTATAATAAAAAGAAATCTTACAAGAAATGAGTTTGGCTTGATGAAATTCGGATTTTATACACTTGGCTGCAAGGTGAATTTGTTTGAAACACAGGCACTGATGCAGCAAGCACGTGCAAATGGGCACGATATTTGTTCAAAAGATGCAGATGTATTTGTGATTAATACCTGTAGTGTCACTGTAATCAGTGATCGAAAAAACATACGAGCGTTTCATAAAATTCGGCGAGAAAACCCAAAGGCGCTTTTGGTGGCGTGCGGATGCTTTGCGCAGACCGAGCCGGACAAGCTGGAGGCAAGCGGAGAGATCGATCTCATTTGCGGAACGGCGTCCCGCGGAGAAATTATTGCACTGTGTGAGCAGGCAGTACAGGGAAACCGAGAAATAGACCTTGCAAAATTTCGTGTCTTAGATCGTACTTATGAGGTGCTTCCGGCAGGAGTTCCGGAGGGGCGTACCCGTGCACTGCTCAAAATAGAAGACGGCTGTGATCAGTACTGTACCTATTGTATTATTCCCTATGCAAGAGGGCATGTGCGTTCCATGCCGCCTGCGCTTGTGATAGAAGAAGCGGTTCGATTAGCACAGGCGAATGTGCAGGAAATCATGTTGACAGGAATTGAGATTTCCTCTTATGGACGTGATTTACCAGAGCAAACGAACTTTACCGCACTGATTGCCATGCTCTGTGAAGCGGTTCCGAATACCTATATTCGTTTGGGCTCACTTGAGCCACGCACGATTGATACTGAATTTTGCAGCCGTTTACAGCGGTATGAGAATCTACGTCCGCATTTCCATCTATCTCTGCAAAGTGGATGCAACCGTATACTTGCACGTATGAAGCGTAGATACACTGCTGAGTTTTTTGCAGAGCGCTGTGCAATGCTGCGGCAGAGTTTTCCGGATTGCTCAATCACAACCGATCTAATCGTGGGTTTCCCGGGAGAAACGGATACAGATTTTGCGCAGACATTGGAATTTATTCGCGCTTGTGATTTTTCGGACATCCATGTTTTCCCTTATTCGGTGCGTTCCGGTACGCCGGCGGCAGATATGCCTGACCAAATCCCGCTCGCAGTCAAGAATCAGAGAGCGGAGCAGGTTAAGAAGATTGCAGCGCAGATGAGTAAACAATATCGAGAAAAATTTGTTGGACGCACACTTGAAGTTCTGTTTGAGCACCCGGACGGAGACATATGGAGCGGACACAGTACATATTGTTTTCCGGTCACCGCATCTGGACAGGAAATTCAAAAGAATAAGCTCTGTCAGGTTCACATTATGGCGGTTACAGATACAGGTGTGTCCGGTCATCTTTGACAACCCGTCACAAAGCGTCTATACGAAAATCGATTGGGATAAGTAGAGAAAGGGGGTATGTGCATGCAAAAGCAACCTGTTGTGTGGCTGGCACTGGCATTGTTTTTAGGCGGAACAGTTGCGGGAGCTTTGAGTACGGGAGACTCATTGGTCAGCCAATCTTATGCAGTAAATACCTATATAAGCGCTGTGCGTGAAAAGGCAAAGGATACCGTTGGGAAAAATCTGGGAGAGACGCAAAAAAAGATTGATGCGCTTGCTGCAAAGGCAACCGATACCCAGCTGAAAAGCAGCGTAGAGACTCAAGTGCTGGCAGCGCTTGGAAAATCATCACAGCTTAATCTGGGGGTCGGTCACACGGTCACGGCGCAAACGGGAACTGAAGTGATTCTTACTTCGGGAAAGGCTGTGATACGTAAGGGTACATGGATCAACCTTTCGACAGGAATACAGGCAGGCGTACAGCATGCGCTTGTCAGCCATCAGCGCTATCTGGCAGCGGAGGACGGTGCAGAACTGATTTTACAGCAGGACAGCACTTTGGAAATTTCCGGTCAGTTTGAGAGCGGAGAATCCTCTGTGCAGACGGAAAATACGCAGTATACAGACTATGCAGATGCCCTGCATGCGCTCGGATTGTTTCAGGGAAGTCAAAATGGATATGAGCTTACAAGACCTGCAACACGTGTGGAGGGGATCGTTATGCTCATTCGTTTGTTGGGCGATGAAGCGGAAGCCAAGGAATATAAGGGAAAGCATCCCTTTACAGATGTTCCGGCATGGGCAAATTCTTATGTCGGTTATGCTTATAAACAGGGATATACCAGCGGTATCAACAAGACACAGTTTGGAAGTACAATGCAGCTGCGCTATCATGACTATATGACATTCTTGCTGCGTGCGCTGGGGTATTCAGATCGCGGCGGCGATTTCAGCTGGGAAAACGCAGACAAGGCAGCCGTTGACCATGGTATCCAAACCGAACAGGAGCGCATGGAAATTAAAAAACAGGGACGTTTTCTGCGTGACCATGTGGCATATACCTCTTACCGTACACTCTTTGCAAAAACCAAGGACGGAACACGTTTGTGCGATCAGCTTGTGCGCCGCGGTGTGTTTTCACAAAAACAACTTGACGCAGTTGAACAAAAAGGTTTGTGAAAACAGGAACCCATTTTCTCTAGGACGCATAGGATAAGATGTAATCCACAAAAGGAGGAAAACATTATGTATCAAAATTCTTGCTGGGGCATCGATTCTTGGTGGATCATCATCCTGTTCGCGATCCTTCTGATTTGGCTGTGCGGCGGTAACCAGTGCGGCTGCGGCTCCAATCAGTGCGGTTATGGCTCGAACACGCTTGACTGCTGTAACGGCTGCTGCCACTAATCGAAATCCCCTACCAAAAGCGCGGAGGAATTCCCTCCGCGCTTTTGGTGGATATCGAAAAATATGTTCTTTTTTACCAGAACGTAAAAATAGGTCTTGTCAAATGCCTGAAAATAGGGTAAAATATATGAGCATTGATTAGAATTTAGAACACAACGGTGTCTAATGTTTTGGAGGATTCGTAATTATGATTTCTGCAGGTGAATTCAGAAACGGTGTAACATTTGAGATGGACGGACAAGTCCTTCAGGTTGTTGAGTTTCAGCATGTAAAGCCGGGTAAGGGCGCAGCATTCGTGCGCGTAAAGATGAAGAATGTAATCACTGGCGCGGTGACTGAGCGCAGCTTTAACCCAACCGATAAGTATGAGCCAGCGTATGTAGAGCGCAAGGAAATGCAGTATCTGTATGCAGATGGCGATCTTTACTATTTCATGGATACCGAGACCTATGACCAGCTTCCAATCAACCAGTCTACTCTGGGAGATGACTTCCGCTTTGTTAAGGAAAATACAAATGTAAAGGTGCTCTCTTATAAGGGCAGTGTATTTGCTGTTGAGCCTCCGCTCTTTGTTGAACTCGAAATCACAGAGACTGACCCGGGCTTCAAGGGCAATACTGCAACCAATACATTGAAGCCGGCTGTTGTTGAGACCGGTGCAACTGTACAGGTTCCGTTGTTTATCGAAATTGGAGACCGCATCAAGATCGATACCCGTACTGGTGAGTATTTGGAGCGTGCAAAGGGCTAATCCAAACTCGCCTTCACTTTCTGCGAAGGAGGATGCAAAATGACTGTAATGGAGCGCGTCGCATATCTCAAAGGATTGTTTGAAGGATTGGATATTGATACGGAAAAAAAGGAGGGAAAGCTGCTTGCCGGTATGATTTCCGCAATGGAAGAACTGGCAGAGGCTGTTACCGACCTGAAGCAGCAGAACGAAGAACTGCTCGATGAATTGGATGATGTCTATGACGAAATCTCTGCTGTGACAGAGGATTTCCTCACTGTCGATGATGAAGATGAGGATCTCGCGCTTGAGGCAGATGAAGACCTTTATCAGGTAATTTGTCCAACCTGCGGAGAGGTACTCTATCTGGATCAGGATATGCTTGAAACCGGCTCTATCGTTTGCGGTGCATGCGGAGAAGAATTGGAATTTGACTTATCCGGACTTGACAATTCCGAAGAAAACTGATAGAATAATAGTGCGTTGAGTGTTCTGCTCAGCGCGCTTATGGACATTTAGCTCAGCTGGTAGAGCATCCGCTTGACGTGCGGAAGGTCATGGGTTCGAGCCCCTTAGTGTCCACCAAATCAAGATAATCCGAACCTTTTCCCAATCGGGAATGGGTTCGGATTTATCATTTATTTGGACGAAATAGCATAAACAGAACGGCGGAGGTATGTGGTACATACCTCCGCCATTTTGCTGCAACGTCTTAATGCTTGATGGAATGGAAACGGCTGTTGAGAGAACGAAACACACATTGTATTCTGGTCTTTATAACGGTTTTGAAAGAGCATGTATTTGATGCTTTTGAAGTGCAATCATATGATTATATAGTGAAACCGATAGACGCTTTGCATTTCAAAAAAATGAGAAAACGCGAAGAAGTGAAGAAACGAAATTGAATGATCCAAAGAAAACACAAAAATTTTCCGTAAAGGCAACGGATGTTGGAAAATATATAGATATTTATGTGTAGGGGGAGATTGTCCGCAATTGCGAACTTTGTCAAAATTTGTCGAACGAATTTAGTTGCTGTATAAATTGAGATGTATTATAATAAAAGCGTCATAAGAGATAGGGATTTTTTCTCCAAGATTTATCCTATTATCTTTTTGACGTTGGGTACATAGTATCCTTGTATATGAGATGGGTGACTCTGATAGCTGTAAGGCATTCAGGGTCACTTTTTTTGCATTGCAATGGAGCTCTTACGTCAAGAGAAGAAGCGAGTAAATTTATAAAATAAATGAGCTGTTTTTTCAGGCAAACTGACGAATTTGCAAAGCACGCCTTTATACATCTTCCATACTAGATGTAGTTATGCTATAATGGTCATCGACACAATATATAAGGAGACTTGGCAACATGATTTATATCGTGAAAAAAGATGGTACACTGGAAGAATTTGATGTGCGTAAGGTGGTTGCTGCGGTCAATAAGTCTGCAAACCGCGTTCTTTATACATTTACACAAAAGGAAACCGATGCAATTTGTGAATATGTTTCAAGTTATGTCGAAAATATGGGTACAGAACGTGTTGAAATCTGGCAGATGCACAATATCGTAGAGGCTGCACTGGAAAATGTACGTCCTGAGGTTGCCAAGAGTTATCGAGATTACCGCAATTATAAGCAGGATTTTGTCGGAATGTTAGACAATGTCTACAAGAAAAGCCAATCCATCATGTATATTGGAGATAAGGAAAACTCCAATACGGATTCTGCGTTAGTCTCCACGAAACGCAGCCTGATTTTTAATCAGCTCAACAAGGAGCTTTATCAAAAGTTCTTTATGAATACAGAGGAATTGCAGGCGTGTCGCGATGGATATATCTATGTACATGATATGTCTGCACGCCGAGATACGATGAATTGCTGCCTGTTTGATGTAGAGCACGTTCTAAAGGGCGGTTTCGAAATGGGAAACCTATGGTATAATGAGCCAAAGACTCTGAATGTTGCATTTGATGTCATTGGAGATATCGTTCTATCTGCTGCCAGCCAGCAGTATGGCGGATTCACAGTGCCTTCCGTAGACTTGCTGCTCGAGCCGTATGCACAGAAAAGCTATGACATGCTGACGGCAAAGTACAAAAAGCTGGGGTTATCCGATGATGTAGTGGAACAGGAGGTCATGGCAGATATTCTGAATGATTTTGAGCAGGGTTTTCAAGGCTGGGAGTACAAGTTTAACACAGTGGCGTCCAGCCGCGGCGATTATCCCTTTATTACTATGACGATTGGCACGGGAACCGGTCGCTTTGCCAAGCTGGCATCTATTACAATGCTTGATGTACGTCGCCGAGGGCAGGGGAAAAAGGGGCAGAAGAAGCCAGTGCTCTTTCCCAAAATCGTGTTCCTGTATGACGAAAATCTGCATGGTGAGGGCAAGCCGCTTGAGGACGTCTTTGAGGCAGGTATTCTGTGCTCTGCAAAGGCAATGTATCCTGATTGGCTCAGCTTGTCTGGAGATGGCTATGTACCTTCCATGTATAAGAAATATGGGAAAATCATCAGCCCCATGGGCTGCCGTGCGTTTCTGTCCCCGTGGTATGAGCGCGGCGGTATGAAGCCGGCAGATGATAAGGATACGCCCGTATTCGTGGGACGATGGAACATTGGTGCAGTTTCTCTGCATTTGCCTATGATCTATGCCAAGGCACAGCAAGAAAATCGTTCATTTTACGAAGTGTTGGACTATTATCTGGAACTTATCCGCAAGCTGCATATTCGTACTTATGCGTATCTGGGAGAAATGCGTGCATCGACCAACCCGCTTGCATATTGTGAGGGTGGTTTTTATGGTGGTCATCTGGGACTGCATGATAAAATCAAGCCAATTCTGAAAACGGCAACCGCATCTTTCGGCATTACGGCACTCAACGAACTTCAGATGCTGCACAATGGCAAGTCACTTGTGGAGGACGGCGAATTTGCACTGGAAACCATGCGCTATATCAACCAGAAGGTGAATCAGTTTAAGGAGGCAGACGGGAACCTCTACGCAATTTACGGCACACCAGCAGAGAGTCTATGCGGATTGCAGGTCGAGCAGTTCCGCCAGAAGTATGGCATTGTAGAAGGTGTTTCTGATCGTGCTTATGTTTCAAACAGCTTCCATTGTCACGTGGCTGAGGATTTAACACCTATCGAAAAGCAGGACTTGGAGGCGCGCTTCTGGGATCTGTTCAATGGTGGAAAAATTCAATATGTCAAATATCCAATTGCCTATAATCTAGATGCTATTCGCACACTGATTCGCCGTGCGATGAAGCTGGGATTCTATGAGGGTGTCAATCTGAGCCTTGCCTATTGTAATGATTGTGGACACGAAGAATTAAGCATGGATGTTTGTCCAAAGTGTGGTTCTTCTAATCTCACGAAGATTGAACGCATGAACGGATATTTGTCTTACTCCCGTGTAAAAGGAGATACCCGTCTCAATGACGCAAAAATGGCGGAAATCGCAGAAAGAAAGAGTATGTAATGAATTACCATAATATTACCCGAGATGATATGCTCAACGGAGAAGGCTTGCGTGTTGTGCTTTGGGTTTCCGGCTGTGGACACCATTGCCCAGAATGTCACAATCCGCAAACATGGGACGCAGGCAGCGGCGTACCGTTTGACTATGCAGCAAAGCTGGAGCTGCTGGACGAATTATCAAGGGACTATATTTCGGGAATCACTTTTTCCGGAGGAGATCCTTTATTCCCCGGTAATCGCGCAGAGATTGGAGAATTGATTGCAGAGGTTCGAAAAAATTTTCCTAATAAGACGATATGGCTATATACCGGATATCGTTGGGAAGATGTCTGTACGCTGCCGATGGTACAAATGTGTGATGTTATGGTGGATGGGCGATATCAGAAAGAACAGCGTAATCCACAGCTGTACTGGTGCGGCAGTGAAAATCAGCGAATTATTGATATTCCACGTACCCTGTCGGAGGGCAAGGTTGTACTGCATTCACAAGCCACAATCAAAGAGATTAGGAGATAATATGGAAATTCAAATCAAGTATTTTACAGATGCAATCGAACCACTTTGCTATATCGCCGGAAAGTCTGACTGGATAGACCTGCGCGCCGCAGAGGAGATTGTTATGCAGGCAGGGGAATTTCGTTTGATCCCGCTAGGCATCGCCATGCAGCTGCCGGAGGGATATGAAGCACATGTTGTGCCACGCAGTTCAACATTTAAGAATTTTGGTATCATTCAGACAAACAGCATGGGTGTTATTGATGAAACCTATTGTGGGGACAATGACCAATGGTTTTTTCCGGCATATGCAGTGCGGGATACCGTCATTCATGTTAATGACCGCATTTGCCAGTTCCGTATTATGGAGCATCAGCCTGCACTTTCCTTTGCTGTGACAAATTGCTTAAAAAATCCGAACCGTGGCGGTCATGGCAGTACGGGAAAGGTGTAAAAAATCACTTTCCCTTTGTATACGAGGTGTGTGAGATGGTTACGATTCAAAAAATGTCTAAGAAGGACAGACCATCGTTTTCATTGGAAGCAAAGCTCATACTGACAGGGAAGTATGTCATAGGATATGAATATCTTACAAGATGGAGCCCAATATATTTTACTCCCGATGGTCATACAGATTGGGAAACTGTCTGCGTGCCTGAAAATTTAATTGGTTATGTAGATCTTGCAGAAGAATGTGTTTTTATTCTTGCACAATATCAAAAAATGTTTCAGGATGATACATCAGAATATGGGCTTCTGTACATCAGTGTCCCTTCTTTGGAGGAGGCAATCTTACAATATACAGAAATAGCGCATATAGCAGCGGAATTTTCCATGTTTCCTGATATTGTATGGATTGATGATGATTTCTTGTATGATGAAAATTTATCATTTGATTTTGAGAAATTCCGCGCAATTGATGAAGGTGTTGGATACTTGAATCCAAAGCATTTTTCGGTACATCAATTCGTGACCTTATAAAAGTGGTGAAATAAGACCGTACTGTATTTTACGCAGTACGGTCTTATTGATAGAAAGCAAAAAGAATGATTTGCAGTCTGCACACTTTTCTGTTTGGTGGATTATACTGGAGTAAGGAAACACCGTACAATTGTGTTATGGGCACTCTCTGGCAATGATATGGTGTTATTTGGTAAGAGGAGTGTGATACCCCATGTTTTGCCAGCGATATTTGATTGGAATGTTCTGCCTTGGGCTGGGAATCGGTTTTCTTTTGGGAAGTATTTGCCCTGTATTCTGGTTTTTGCTGTTTCTCAGTGTAACACTGATTGTACTTGGCGTACTATTATTGAAACGATAGGAGGCATTTCAGATGAAAGTTGTGATTTGGAAGAGTCCGAGGTATTTATGCGGTATGCTGCGCCGTATGTTTGGTATTCGAAGCGATGAGTAGGGAATTTACCCAGTCAAAGTATCTTGCACCTGTGGTGCGTGTAAAACTCCGTAAAAAGTCGCGACATATGCATGACTTTTTATATAGCAGACGCTGATTCGTCGAAAAAACGTAGTTTTTCGACGAACTAGGCCGAGGGAATTCACCCTCGGCTTTTTGCTTTTTTTCATATCTGTATAAATGACGCATATACATAACAGCAGAAGCGGTAAAAAGGAGGAATCTTTTATGGAATTCATACGCACAGATTTGCAATACTATGCACCCATGTGTGCACGGCACACTACATTCACGGAGACAACAGACACCATTGTACCAGACACAGAGCCAGATATCGGTCGGATTTTGTGTGCTTTTGGAACAATATCGGTGAAGGACGAGCTGCCGCAGACCGATCGTATTTTGATTTCTGGTATTGTGCATGTGGTGGTATTATATCGTCCAGACGGACAGGAAGGTATCCGTTTTCTGCAAATTCCACTGAGCTTTGCACATATCGAGGAGACACAGGGAATTTCGGCAGATCAGCCCTGTTTCGTGCGCTGTCATTTACAACGGGTGTCAGCAAGAGCGGTGAATTCCAGAAAGGTGAGCGTGACTGGAGAAATCGGATTAGAAATCGATTTGTATCAGCAAAAGAAAACCGCTGTCACTGAAAAGATTGAAACGGATGGGACGGATTTGCAGGTACGATATGGTGCAAAGCCGATTTCCTTACTGCAAAATGTGCTTGCGCGGGAATATACAGTTTTAGACGATGTAGAAGTTCCGGGGGCACAGGGAATGAAGCTTGTACATGCACAGGGCATCATGCTGCCTGTGACCTGTCAGCCAGAGAATGCACAAATTTCGCTCAGCGGAGAGGTGCAGCTGCATTTGTTGCTTTTAGATGATACTGGTAAGCTGCAATCTATGACACACAGTGTTCCTTATACACAGGTATTAGAAGCACCGAGCATTACAGACAATCTACCGATTACTGTTCGGCTTGCCATGCGCAGCTTGGATTGTATGCTTCGAGACGAAGGTGTCCTATCTGTGGGTGTCTGCGCGCGTGCGTTGATACAGCAAAGAAAAGAACATACCCTGCAAACCATTGAAGACTTATATCACCTTAAAAAGCAGCTCGAGATTTCAGAGGATACCTCAGAGTTGTATGATGACGAGGCACCGCAGACTTATCAATCAGAAAGTATGACGCAGATTACCTTGACCTACCCCGCAACCGAGATTCTCCTGACGGAAGGTGTGTGTACCATGCTCGATCAGGAGAATATGAAGCTGCAAATCTGTGTGCTGTATCTGGATGATAGCGGAAATTTATGGGGGGAGATGCAGGATACCATGCTTCCCATAACACTGGGGCAAATTGCATATACACAGCTGCGGGACTTAAACGTACATTTATCTACTGCGCTCAGCGCAGAGCGAGACCTTCAGCTGCGCGTTTCAGTAAACGGTACTGTGTTGTGCGGCAATCCTGTATCGGTACGTGATATTACAGGTCTGACCGCAGAGCAGGATCGTGACCCCGTCGATAGGGCAGGTACGACACTGATTTTGCGCTATATTCAAACTGCAACTCCGCTTTGGGAGATTGCCAAGCAATATGCCTCCACAGTGTCAGAAATCCAAAATGCCAATGCACTGCCGGAGCATACAGAACAGGTATCGGAAACCATGCTTCTGATTCCAATTTGTGGACGGTGAAAGGAGATCACATCTGATGGAGAAGAAAGGGCTATATGAGCAAATCAGTGCGCGAACAAATGGCGATATTTATATTGGCGTGGTAGGGCCAGTTCGAACCGGAAAATCGACATTTATCAAACGGTTTATGGAGAATATGGTCATTCCGCGCATCGATAATGTCTATAAAAGAGAACGCGCCAAGGACGAATTACCACAGTCCGGTTCTGGAAAGACCATTATGACCGCAGAGCCAAAATTTGTACCGGAAGAAGCAGCCGAAATTGCTCTGACACCAGCAGGGAGCTGCCGCGTGCGGCTAGTGGACTGTGTTGGATACTTGGTAGATGGTGCACTGGGAAGTATGGAGGAGGATACACCACGCATGGTGACAACTCCTTGGCGTGACCACCCAATTCCAATGGCAGAGGCTGCGGAGATTGGAACGCGTAAGGTCATTGAAGATCATTCCACAATTGGACTGGTTATTACAACAGATGGTTCATTCTCAGATATCCCACGGGAAAGCTATGCAGAGGTAGAGGGACGTGTAATCGAGGAGTTGCAGGCGATAGGAAAGCCTTTTCTGACACTTGTAAATACGGTTGATCCGGAAGGAGACGAGGCACGTGCAGTTTGTGCACATTTGCAGGAAACTTATGGTATTGTCGCAATGCCTGTAAATTGTCTGGATTTGGACGAACAGAAAATGCGTTCCATTTTAACAGCAGTTCTCTATGAATTTCCAGTTCAGCAAATCTCTGTGGCACTGCCGCGTTTTATCAGTATCCTGCCGCCGGATCACGCAGTACAGAGCAGTGTGTATGATAGCCTGCGAAAGGGTGGACATACGGTGCACAAGATGCGGGATTTTGATACCATGCTGCATATCTTAGAAGAAAATGAGTGGATAGAGGCAGTGCGTATTGCAGATATGGATTTGGGCATTGGCTGTGCACGGGTCATTGTAGAGATTCCTACGGCAGTGTTCTATCAGATTGTAACGCAGCAAACCGGAATCCAAATGAAGGATGAGGCAGATCTCATTCCAGTTTTGACTCGATTGTCTGAGATGGCAAAATCTTATGAACGGATTGCAGGTGCCTTGGAACAGGCACAAAAAACAGGCTACGGTGTTGTGATGCCGGAGTTAGAGGAACTTTCGCTGGAACCGCCTGAAATCATGAAGCAAGGTGGGCGCTATGGTGTAAAGCTATGTGCTTCCGCCGATTCCATTCATCTGATGAAAGCGCAAATCAAAGCCTCGATTACACCAATTGTTGGTACAGAGAAACAGTCTGAAGAATTACTAGATTATTTGATGAGTGAGTTTGAAGGGGCACCAGAAAAAATCTGGCAAACCAATATTTTCGGAAAACCGCTTTCGGCACTTATCGGAGAAGAATTATCTGGAAAGCTAGCACGTGTGCCGGAGGACGCACGAGATAAGTTCCGTGAAACACTGGAGCGCATTATCAATGAGAGCACAGGAGGTTTGATTTGTATTTTGCTATAACCCGGGGAATCGTATGCTGTATATGAATGTGACTGGTAAATAGCTTTACACATAATGCGGAAATACTTTACAGAAATATAATGTATATATGACAAAATAGATGAATTTTATTGAAAATTCTTAAAAAACATATAGTGTAAAGTGTATAACTTTACACTATATGTAAGTTATATTTCCTGCAAATAGATATGTAAAGGTATATAACTTTACTTGATTTTTTAGCCGCTTTGCAGTATGATTAGGAGCAGATAAAGGAAAGGATAGATGGTGATTTGAAAAAACAGGTATTTATCATCAATGGGCGTGGCGGTGTAGGCAAGGATACGGTTTGCAACTGTGTCGCACAGTATTGTCGTGTGCGAAATATTTCTTCTATTACTCCTATCGTGGAGATTGCACGATTTGCGGGATGGTCTGGAGAAAAGACATTGGCAGCGCGCAAAATGCTCTCCCAGCTGAAGCAAGTGTTCACAGAGTACAATGATTTGTCTTTTCGATATTGCATGGAACAATATCAGCAGTTCTGTGCCTGTTCAGATGAGGAGATTCTGTTTATCCATGTGCGAGAGCCTGAGGAGATTGCGCGGCTCAAGGCTGCTATTGGAAGGGGCTGTCGAACACTGCTCATTCGCAGAAAAGATGAGCATGTCACACAATATGGCAATCGTTCAGATGACGAGGTCGAACAATATTCTTATGATTTGTATTTCCAAAACGAGCCGCCACTCGAAACACTTCCAGAGCGTGTTTGGAGTTTTTTTCAGCAATCTGTGCAGAACAGCATACACGTGAATACTGAAGAGAAATAATGCTCCTATCATCATTCCATCTATTGCATTGGTTGGCAGTCAAAAGCGACGATGCTGTCCTCTTGAAACTTGTTGTATTTTCTATTATAATAATAGTAATGTGTTGCATTGACTGGAAAGACATAGATATTTGGCTAGTGAATCTGCAACAGAATAGGAGGACATGCATCATGTTGTTAAAAGATATTATTGATCCGCAGAAACTCCAAGAAATTCAGGACCAATTTTCAGATGCCACTGGTTTAGCGGCAATTACTATGGACGGTGACAATACTTACATTACAAAAGGCAGTAATTTTACAGATTTTTGTATGAAGTATACACGGGAAAGTTCCATAGGGAAAGAGCGCTGTGAGAAGTGTGATGCGGAGGGCTGCGGTGCATATTTTTGCCACGCGGGTCTGATGGATTTTTCTGCACCAATCAGAGTCAACGGGGAACAGGTGGGTATAATCGTTGGCGGACAGGTTTTGCCAGAAAAACCAGATCCGGAAAAATTCCGGGATATTGCGCATGAGTTGGGAATTCCAGAGGAAGCATATCTGCGTGCGCTGGAACAGGTACCTATTCGAGATGAAAAACAAATCCGTGCCGCTGCTACACTTTTGGAAAAGGTAGTAAATGAACTTGTAAATCTGGAATATGTAGAAAAGCTGAATAAAAAGAGAGTGCAGGTTTTTGAAGAGGAAAGTGGAAAAGCAGAAGAAGCCGTGATTCAGGTGGAACGTAAAATGAAGGATTTGGGTAAGGTTTCCTCCAATGAGCGGCTGCTCTCTGTCAATGCACGGATAGAAGCTGCTCATAGCGGCAGTGCGGGTGTCGGTTTTGCTGTTGTTGCAACAGAAATCGGAAAGTTGGCGGAAAATTCTGCTGTAGTTTATGCCGAGATTGAAGAATTGGTGAAAAAAATTAGTGAGTCCATTCAGAAAATTGGCAATGTTACCTTGGAAAGCGCACGAGAAAGCTGCCAAAAATAATGGGTTGCGGATACATTGGCAGTATGAAAACAGGCATAAAAAAAAGACCGGACAGCACCGGTCTTTTTTTATGTTATTTAACAGTACTTTGCAATGTGTGCCTTGGTGACCTCAGCAGCTTTTGCAATGTTCTCCTCGTTTGACAGCTTATAATAGTCGGGGCGGAATACTTCAATGGTACATACGTTACCCTCAAATCCGATTCTTTTGAGCGTATCGGCATATCTCTTATGATCCAGACAGTCACCTTGCTCGTCCGGCCACAGACGCTTTTCATCGTTGTTGTAGGCTGCACCACAGGGCATGTTCTCCATGCCGTTGAGATGCCATACAAAGATTTTCTTGCCGTCAGCCTTCTCAAGTGCTTCCCAGCTGGAAGCCATTGCGTGGAAATGGTATTGGTCTAGAGTCACGCCGACCAGTGGATGGTTGACCTCGGAAACAATTGCATAAGCATCTTCGAAACGGTTGATGGACATGGTCGGTGCGCCGCAGAATTCGATAGAAAGCTTGATGCCGTAAGGTTCGACCTTCTTGACCATTTCTTTGAGAACAGCAACTGCATCAGCCTTAATTTCGTCGAGTGTAGCGGGAATGGTTAGATTCATGGACGGAACGACAACAATCATGCCACAGTCCAAAATCTGACAGCGGCGAATGATTTCGTCGAGCTGTGCCATCACAGCATCCTTCTCCGCCTGCGTTTGCTTCATATTGAAAAAAATCAGGGCGTTGTAGGACAGCATTTTCAGGTGAGAGGTTTTGAAGAATGTACCAAGATCTTCTAGTGTGTAAAGACCTGCGGCAAGTTCGCGATCGAGACATTCAGATTGTACGTCGATGTAGTCAAAGCCGTACTTCTCACACAGCTTGAGATCTTCCAGAACAGAATGATTTGCACAGAAGCGATTGCAGCCTTCGTTAAAACCGATTTTCATAGAGAAACTCCTTTTTCTTGTGATGATATGATTCAGATATCAGAGAGAGCAGACCGACCAGTCTGATCGGTGATATAAAAATAATTTACTTCTGGTAGAAGTTGGGGGTACCGCCAGTCACTACCTTTTCAAAAGTGCCAGTGGTCTGGGATTTGACCAGAGCGTCTGCGGTGACAGATGCAACATAGCCGTCCCATGCAGAGGAGCCGCTGGTTTCTCCCTTAGATGCGTGATCGACCCAATCCTGAATTTCAACATCATAGGAGTCGATGAAGCGCAGAATCCAGTTGTCCTCGATTTTTGTGGATATGTTGTTGGCGTAGCGCACGGTAGGGAAGGACGGGCAGGGCAGATTTATGACACCATTTTCACAAACGACCTCGCAGTTGATGTCATAGCCGAAGCCACAGTTGACGTTGACTTCCAGAACATTGACGATGCCGCTCTTGGTTTTCATAATCATGACCTGAGGATCCTTCAGCCCCTCATGCGCCTTGGAAGAGGTCTTGGGCATGATACACTGAACCTCATCCCATTCGTCATTGATCAGCCACGGCAGTACATCGATTTCGTGGATGGCGGTGTCAGTGACTGCCATTGCGGTGGTATAGTCTTTTGCAACACCATCTGCGCGATGCGTGCACTTAACAACCATCGGCGCACCAAACTTTCCAGAGTCAATCATTTCCTTAATCTGACGATAGCCGCGGTCATAGCGGCGCATGAAGCCGACCTGAACCAGGGGCTTGCCAGACGCCATTTCAGCATCCACGATTTCCTTACAGTCTGCGGCGGTGTTGGCAAGCGGTTTTTCGCTAAACACTGGCTTGCCTGCCTGAATGGCTGCGATGACCGGTTCCTTATGAAAGGCGCCCGGGGTAGTGACAACAACGGCATCAACATCAGGGTCATTGATGGCTGCGTTAAAGTCAGTGTAGACTTTAACGTCACCACCAGCAATTTCTGCACCCTTCTTGGCACCGTCTTCAAATACATCGCATACAGCAACGACCTGTGCGCCTTTGATACGGTTCTGGATACGCTCGATGTGTTCGCGACCGATCATGCCGCAGCCAATAACAGCAATTTTGAGTTCCATAATGATAGCCTCCTAAATTAAATATTCATAATAAATGGTAGAACTTGCTTGAATGGGCAGCAGATATGTGCGCCCTTGTATTGCTTTGGTAGGACTCTATCTCTTTCTTGCCCTCATTATAGCATTGCGTTCACGTGAACGCAAGCGTTTTTTACAACCAAAACACACAAAAAGAATGATGGGTTTTTGTTCAAATTTACAAATTTATTTTCAATATAAATAGAATAATATATATGCGTTCATGAGCACGCAAAAACTTTTTTGTAAAATTATAAAAATACCGGAGCGACCATATGCTTTTATGCATAGGTCGCTCCGGAGAAAAATAGAAAAGAGAGCAGGTGATCAAGCCGCGATTCCAAGCGGAGAGAAGAATACGTAGATGGCAACGGCTAGGATCAGACCAACAATCGAGACGATATGGCGGTACTTCCACGGGGTCAAATCGACTGCACCGATATCGTGAATCAAATAAGCTTCAGTTTGTGGCTTATACTTATTCAGATACCACAGGACGAACAGCTCCAATGGGAACAGTACAGCCATGGCGTAGAGGTAATGGATTGGGCTGTTCGTGCCCGGGTAGTTTGGAGAGATCAGCAGGAAGGTACCATAGATGACAACGTGCATGATTGTGATGATTTTGGGTGCATACTTCGGCAGCCGTGGGAACATGAACATGCCCAAAATAGTAAACAGCACGGGCAAGGAGACGAACTGACTCATGGAGTTGAGGAAGGTGGTAATGCCCTGCGCGTTCATGACGAATGGTGCAATGATAATCGAAACACAGCCTGCAATGGTGCCGTAGATCTTACCGACCTTTACACACTTGCTATCAGATGCGTTGGGATCAATCGAGGAGCGATACAGATCCAAAGTGAACATGGTGGATGCCGAGTTTAGAACCGAGTTGAATGAGGACAGGATCGCGCCAAACATGACAGCAGCAAAGAAACCGAGAATGGGCTTCGGAATGATCTGGGCAATCAGCGCTGGATATGCGAAGTCAATTGCGGTGCTGCCGGCTGCGGTGAGCTTGTCCTGAATAGATGGGAGGTAGAAGGCAATGATACCCGGAATCACCAGATATAATGGTCCCAGACATTTGAGAAAGCCACAGTAAATCGCGCCCTTTTGACCCTCCTTCAAGCTTTTGGCAGCAAGTGCACGCTGGACGAAAGATTGGTTAGTGCACCACCAGTACAGATTATTGAAAAACATGCCAGTAATAATCAGTGGCCACGGAACCTCTGGTTCCGGCGCATTCCATGCGGAGATGGCATTCATTTTTGTTGGGTCAGCCGAAATCATATAGTTCCAGCCCTCGACGATACCTCCGCCGGCACACTCGTTGCCAAGCATCCAAAGCCCGAGAAAAGGAACCATCAGACCGCCGATGATTAGACCGATACCGTTGATGGTGTCCGATACTGCGACCGCCTTCAAACCGCCAAAAATGGCATAGCAGCCACCGATAATGCCGATGATGACGCAGAGAACAGCAACTGCTTGGAACTTTGACAAGCCAAACATACCGGAGATGTCGAAAATATTCTCGAATACAACCGCACCAGAATATAGAATGACTGGAAGGTTTAGGATAGAGTACATGATGACGATAATCAAGGAAAACATAGTCTTGGTACCCTTGCCGTAGCGTTCCTCCATAAGAGAGGGAATGGTCATAGCTCCCATCTTAAGAAAACGGGGAAGAAAGTAATAGGCCAGCACGAGCAGAGTAAACATGGATCCGACCTCCCATGCGATTGGGGACATGTTGCTGACCCAGCTTTGACCATTGAGACCAACCAGCTGCTCGGCAGACAGATTGGTCAGCAGCAGTGAACCGGCAATGACAATACCGGACAGACCACGACCAGCGAGGAAATATCCTTCGGCAGATTCTAAGTTATCGTCCTTGGTTTTCCAGCTTGAAATGATGGCAACCAATGCTGTGAAGAACAGGAAAGAGATGCCAGTCCATGCAAGAGAATTAAAGAAATCCATCAGTTGATCCTTCTTTCTTTTTGGTTCGAATATGGTATCATGCAGGAGAGAAAGAGTGAGAGAAAACCAAAGCGGAGCAGATCTTTTTTGACCAGTTCCATTTTTTGCGCCCCGTAGCGTTCACGTGCACGCATATAGGGAAAAAAGAGAAAGCAGGAGTTGATATCCAGAACGCAGATATCGTTATGAACCTACGAGTTGTGTAGGAAGCTCCATGCCTTCAGGTTGGTTAAAATTTAACACACCTCATAGAAAATTGCAAGTAGAAACACGATAAAATCGGTATTTCACAGCAATTTCGGTGTTTGTAATAAAAATTCATTGTGTAATTATACGAGTTGCACAAAGCCGAAATTTGTAGCATATATAGATAGAGAAAGCGTCTGCAAAGACTGCGTAATGAACCTGACATTTGCCGAAGAAGTATAATTTTGCGTGCATGCGTGCTTGTGAATTTGTTTTGAAAACTATCAAAAAATATGTAGTTTACCGTGTTTTATAGGTTAATAATAAATAAAAAATAGGGTAGTGGAAATTTGCGTGCAAGTTTTGGTTGCATTTTTTGAAAAAGGGTGTTATGCTGGATGCAAGAGCCTGCATAGGCGCAGTTTGACACAGAAGGGAAGGGGCAGCAATATGTCAGTGACACTCAAGCAGATTGCAGAATTGGCAGGTGTGTCGCGGGGGACGGTTGACCGAGCGCTGCATAATCGCGGTCGAGTCAGTGAGGAGGTCGCTCAGCATATCCGCCAGATTGCTGATGAGTTGGGATACTCCCCCAATCGGGTTGGTCAGGCGCTGGCAAAAACCCACAGACAGGTCCGGCTGGGCATGATTATTCAGTCGTCCGAGACGCCAACTATGCAGATCGTTGCACAAGGGGCGATGCGTGCGGCGCATGATCTGCATAATATGGGCGTAGAGGTGCTGATCCGTCAATTACAGTCGGTCGATCCGGCACAAGAACTGGAATGTATTCAGGAATTGGTGTGTGACGAAGGAATCCAAGGACTTGCGTTGACGCCAGTCAACACGCCTGAGATTTGCGACAAGATTAACGAATTAGTCGATCAGGGCATACCAGTCGTTACGCTCAACACCGATATGCCACAATCCAAACGAATGTGCTTTGTTGGACAGGATAGTATTCAGGCAAGCCGTACAGCAGCTGGATTACTTGCGATGATGATGCCAGAGGGCGGACAGGTATTCATTTTGACTGGTCATTTGAGTAATGCGACCCACAAAAGCCGGTGCACCGGTTTTTGCGATGAACTTTATCGGATCGCACCCGATATCCAGATTCTACCGTTACAGTCGTGCTTTGACCGAGATGATTACGCCTATGAGTTGACCCAGCATGTGCTTGAAGAGTATCCTAACCTCAAGGCAATCTATGTTGCAGCGAATGGACAGCACGGTGTGTGTGAGGCATTACGGGCTGCTGGATTGAGTGGTAAAGTGCGGGTCATTGCCTACGATATCACACCGAAGAACAAGGATGATTTACAGCGCGGCACCATCAGTATATTGCTTGATCAGTGCGCACATGAGCAGGGGTATCGCCCGCTCTATCTGCTTCGTGACTATATTTTTTCAGGGCATTTGCCCGAGGATCCATTCTACTACACTGGAACAACACTTAAAACCAAATATAATCTGTAAGCAGGTGTGCGCACGCGGACAAAAAGTTGTACAATTTTTTGTCCGCGTGTTTGTGTATTTCTCTAAAAATGATGCAAGGGTAAAAGTTATACTTGCGTTCACGTGCACGCGATGGTATCATACAGATAAGAAAATATTCATTGAAAGAATGTGCACGAGAACGCATAGACTTCGACGGATAAAAACAGAATTTTAAGGAGGTTAATCAGTATGAAGATTGCATTTGACGTAGACGTACTTGCCAAGCAGATGTCAATTAGTGATTATGTGCACAAGGTTGCAGACTGGGGTTATAAGTACATTGAGCAATCACCGCATCCACGGATCAATCCGTTCTATAAACATCCGCTGTTCTCAAAGGAATGTCAAGCGGAGTATAAGCAGGCGCTCAGGGAGACAGGGGTGGAAATTTCATCATTCATCGTAGTATACCGCTGGTCTGGTCCCACTGAGGAGCAGCGACAGTTCGCCGTAGCCAACTGGAAACGCATGATTGAGATTGCCGTTGATATGGGTGTGCCCGTTATCAACACTGAGTTCTCAGGTGACCCGAATCAGCAGGAAATCTGCAATGGAATGTTCTTCCGTTCGATGGAGGAGTTGCTGCCAATCATTGAACGTGAAGGGATTCGTGTTGAGCTGCAAAGCCACCCGTATGATTTCTGTGAACTGAATGATGAAGCGTGTGATATCGTCAAGTCTTTCCGCTCTAAGAATCTGGGATATGTATACTCCTCACCACATGGATTTTTCTATGATCAGGGCAAGGGTGATGTGCGCCATATGCTGCAGTATGCCGGCGATGAGTTGACCCATGTATTACTGGCAGATACATTCAATCAGACCATGGACTGCCGTTATATCGCCAATCCACCGTGGCTGAACGCACGTGGAAAATCCGATGTCACCATTCATCAGCATTTGGCAATGGGTGAGGGAGATGTGGACTTCCCTGGTATTTTTGAAACTCTGCGCGACATGGATTTCGCGAACAAGCAAATGCGATCCAACGCCCCTAAGGCTGGCGGAGATAATATAATCTGTGTCTCTTACTTTGGATTCCCAGAGAAGATGGATGTTCAGGCTCCAGAGGCTCTTGAGCGGATTCAGCGCGAACTGTTGTAAGGTAGGGACAGAGAAGAAAATCTGCTGCAGATACGCGATTACGTGTCTGTGTAAAACAAAAAAGTCAGACTGGTTTGTCTGACTTTTTTGTTTTGGAATTTATTCATTGTGTCATGCGATACAGGCGGATAGGACAGCATGCAGCATTAACAAAATGTTTTTGGGAAAAGAAACCCCGCCGATTTCGAATGAAATCGGCGGGGTTTTATGGTCCGAGTGACAGGACTTGAACCTGCGGCCTCTTGACCCCCAGTCAAGCACGCTACCAGCTGCGCTACACCCGGATAGATAAATAAGTAATGAACTCAGCCTTTATAGGATATCATAGACTAGATAGAATGTCAACATGATTTACTAGAAATCCCAAAAAATTCTGTTTCGATATGCCGTAATTCATAGTGACGAGTTCAATTGCCTTGAATAACAGATGGACAGGGACACGATCAACTGGATTTGTTATAAAACGAAAACAGCGAACACATTTTTCTCTCTATGGAAAAGTTCTAGAAATACTAGTACGTCATTAATCATCTCGATTTTCTTTACCAATGAACATTTTTTTACATTCTATGTTATACTATTTATGGTTTAATCGCTTGAACGAAAGGGAGACGGGCATGGAATTAAATGAGAAAATTTTCACTTTGGCAGAAAACTTCTCCGCTTCGGCAAAGATATTGACAGCTATTGGGGATAAGACAAGACAGCACCTCATTTTAGAAATGATGAAAATGGGAAACTGCATGGGTGTCCGAGTAGGTGATATTACAGACAAAACGAACCTTTCCCGTCCGGCGGTTTCACATCACTTACAGATTATGAAGGACGCTGGAATTGTGCAGGTACGCAAAGAGGGAACAAAAAATTATTATTATTTTGCCCCCGAAATGGAAGCCTTTGAACAACTAATTTCTACTTTACAGCTTGCCATGAAAATCTCAAAAGAATTGCCGGACAGAAGTGGTGAATAAAAACAAAATTGGAGGTAATTTTATAATGGAACTATTGGAATTGATGAAACAGCGTCATAGTGTCCGTCAATATAAAGATATTGCGGTTGACTCAAAACAGCGAGCTGTACTCAATGAATTGATTGAAGAAATCAACAGTGAAGCGGGATTACATATTCAGATTTTTTATGATGAGCCACAATGCTTTGACTCTATGATGGCGCATTATGGCAAGTTTACCGGAGTAAAAAATTATATCGCCCTTGTAGGTAAAAAATCTCCGAAACTGAATGAAACATTAGGATATTATGGTGAAAAAATTGTTTTGAAAATGCAGGGGCTTGGACTCAATAGCTGTTGGGTGGCAATGACCCATGGCAAGAGCAAAGCAGATATTTGCAAGGGAGAAAAGCAAATATGTCTGATTGCGTTTGGTTATGGTGAAACACAAGGCGTACCGCATAAAAACAAACAATTACAGGCAGTCTGCAAAGATACAACAAATATGCCGGAATGGTTTTTTAATGGTATGGAAGCTGCACTTCTTGCTCCAACTGCAATGAATCAGCAGAAATTTTTCTTTGAATTATCTGCTGACAATAAAATCAACGCAGTCTGCGGTAAAGGTTTTTATACAAAACTGGATTTGGGAATTGTAAAATATCATTTTGAAATAGGTTCTGGCAGGAAAATATAATTATTATAATTCCTAAAAACTTTGCCCAACGGGAAAATAAAAAACCGTTGTTTGGGTGACTGTATGTTTGCGCGCTGGATAGGATAAAAATATAACGGCGGTTTTGGAATAACAATCAAAGCCGCTGTTTTCTTTGATGAACATATATAGCATATGGAAGCACTAGCAGGGTTTCATGTGCAATGGTCAGCAAGAGCATTTTCCGGCAGAAACACTCGACCGGTATCTTTCAGAAATCTCCATGATAAATTCATAATTCTATGATACGCTTGGAACAGGTGATGATAGATGAAACAAATTCTAATTATTGAGGATGAACTGGATATACAAGAACTTCTGCGAACCTATCTGGAGGATGCAGGCTATGGAACTGTGGTAGCTGGGGACGGTGTGGCAGCCATTTCTCTGTTTCATACCCAGCCATTTGACCTAATTCTATTGGATTTGATGCTACCCAAGATTGACGGCTTTGGTGTCTGTGAGGTGATCCGCCAGCAGTCTCAGGTTCCGATCATCATGCTGACTGCTTTGGATGGTGAGGACCAACAGCTCAAGGGTTTTGGCATGGACATTGATGACTATGTAACCAAGCCGTTCTCCATGCCGGTTCTGTTGGAAAAAGTCCGTGTTATACTTCGTCGCAGAGGAAGTGCAGATGAGGAGAAGTGCCTCCGATACCGTGACCTATCCCTTAACTTGGACACCCGAGATGTGATGTTGGAGGACCGCACTCTGGATCTGACTGCCCGGGAGTTTGAACTGCTCCACACGTTTCTGACCGCACCAGGGCGGGTCTTTACCCGAGAAATGCTGCTGGCCAAGCTGTGGGGCTATGATTTTTATGGGGATGAGCGCGTGGTAGACAGCCACATCAAAAACCTCCGACATAAGCTGGAACGGGACTATATCGAAACGGTCAGGGGGGTGGGCTATCGTGCCGCAAAAGAAGATTTCTGAAAGTTTGACCGTTCGAGTGTTCCTAATCACCGCACTGCTTCTGCTCTTTGCCGGGGCCATCACGTTTGGATTTATTGCATGGGTCGCCCCCAGCACCTATACTGCTGTGATGAACGATGATCTCGCCGCGCAGGTGGATGTATTGGTTAAACAGTTGGCAGATACCAAACCGGAAGACTGTGGAAAGCTGCTGGACGAGTTTGCTCTTTCGTCTGGTGCAACTGCCGCGCTGACGAGATCAGACGGACACTTGGTGGATACCGGAGCGCAGATCGAGGTACAGACTGTGTATGAGGGTGGAGATATGATCGTCACGACCGCTGAGGGAGATAGTACAGTCAGCTTTGGGACAATCGATCCGAGTTTAGAAAATACTGTGGCCATCACTATGTCGGAGCAGTCTACCATCGCCGCGGAGGTGCACTTTGCCGGACAAGAGGAGAGCTATACGCTCTATGTCACTCCGCGACTCAAGGCAGAGAATGTGGCAGTACGGGCACTAGTGCAGATGGCTCCATGGCTTCTGCTGGTGCTGATAACCTTTTCTCTGCTGTGCGCCTTTTTTTATTCCATGTACATCACCCGACCCATCGTGCGGATGAGTGATATTGCCGGGAAGATGGCAGAGATGGACTTTCACTGGGAATGCGGAGAAGTGCGCCGTGATGAAATCGGGCAGTTGGGACGCAGTCTGGATGCAATGGCTGGAAAACTCTCCTCTGCACTGACAGAACTGGAAAGCGCTAATCAGGCACTTCGGGGTGAGGTGGAGCGGGAGCGGGAATTAGACCGACAAAGGATGGCCTTTTTCAATGCCGCCTCCCACGAATTAAAAACCCCAGTCACCATCCTAAAGGGACAGTTGACCGGAATGCTGGAGGGTATTGGCATCTATCAAAACCGGGACAAGTATCTGCTGCGCTCCCTTCAGGTCACAGGGCGCATGGAAAATCTGGTTCAGGAAATGTTGACTATCTCTCGGATGGAGGCAGGAGCAGCAGCGATGAAACAGGAAACGGTGGAACTTTCCGTTTTAATCGAGGAGCAGTTAAAGCTGGATTCCGGGCTTTTGGAGCAGCGGGGGCAGTATCTGGTTAAGAAATTGACGCAGGGAATCACTGTGATTGGGGATGCAGCTCTTCTGGGAAAGGTGCTGGGGAACCTGATCTCCAATGCTTCCATCTACTCTCCGGATGGAGCAGAGATCCGCGTCTGGTGTGGCTGGCGAGATGGGTGTCCGGCTGTGACTGTGGAGAACACGGAAGCACATATCGGGGAGGATGCCCTGCCCCATCTGTATGAGGCGTTCTATCGGGAGGAGTGCTCCCGGAACCGTGCCTCCGGCGGCAGCGGTCTTGGTCTCTATCTGGTAAAGATGATATTGGACCGCCATGGGGTTGCGTGTAGCATTGAGAATACAGAGGACGGGGTGCGGGCTTCCGTGCGCTTTGTCCCTGACACCGCTTCTGGAATTCCCGCCGGAGATATAATAGGATAACTGAGAACATTCCAATCGGAGGGAGATACCTATGGAAAAGACGATTTTACTTCACGGCCTCGGACATAAGGAGGGTAGATGGAGGAAAACCTTGTGGCAGAACTGCTGAAGAAGGGCGGAACCTTTGATAGTTGAGAACACAAGAAGCGAGAGTTTTTTTGGAAAGAGTGTTTTCCTATATTCATGACAAGGGGCGGTAGCATTTTATGCTAGCGCCCCTTGATTATCCACAGGAATGGATAGATAAGAGTATCACTCTTTATCTGTATAAGAACTTCGCCTCCACATAAACCACATACTTCTTCCATATTCACTCCATATTGCCTTGGTATTCTTGACCCATCCCATACAGAAAGGAACAAGGAAGAATGGAAATTCGTATAGAACATCTCAGCATGACCTATCCCAGTGGGAAGCAGGCACTAAAGGATCTAAATCTGGAGCTCAGTGCACCGAGTCTTATTGGTCTTCTGGGGCCGAATGGAGCTGGCAAGTCCACACTGATGAAACTGCTGGTCGCGGCGCTCCTGCCCACCAAAGGAGAAATTCTGGTGGATGGACAGCCCCTTGACAAAACGGAGCGTCTCCTGAAAGCCCGGTTGGGGTATCTGCCTCAAGACTTCGGACTGTTTGACGAGTTGACAGTTACACAATTTCTTGATTATATGGCGGCGCTGAAAGGAATCAGGGATTCCAAAGCGGTCATTCAGAAAGCGATTCGGGATGTCAATCTGGAGCAAAAGGCCCGATCCAGAATCCGCACGCTTTCTGGCGGTCAGCGTCAGCGGGTGGGCATCGCTCAGGCGATTTTGGGAGACCCGCCCTTCTTGATTTTTGATGAGCCCACCGTAGGACTGGACCCAGAGGAACGTATCCACTTCCGAAATCTTTTCTCCCATGCAGCCAAGGATCGGCTGGTGCTGCTCTCGACCCACATCATTGAGGATGTGCAGTCTGTATGCAATCAACTCGTAGTAATCAATCACGGGCAGATCTTGTTTGCTGGTACACCAGAACAATTGATCCAATCTGCATCTGGTCATGTGGGTGTATTCTATGAGCAGGAAACCAATCAGGAGGATGGACTCCACATCACCGCCCGGGTGAACACCGCACAGGGCATCCGCTGTCGGGCGGTAGCAGATCAGCTGCCAGCCTTTGTTCAACCAGAAGAACCTACACTGGAGGACGCCTATCTCTATCTGATTTCCCGGGAGGCAGCACAATGAATACACTTCGACTGTTTCCCATGGAGTTGGGACGCCTGCTTCGCGACCGGTTGACATGGCTGACTATGCTGCTGACCGTCCTCGGACCTGTGGTGGGTCTGTACCTCTATCAACCAGCTGAGTCCACTATGAATTCTCTGTATTTGGCTAACCCCGCGATTGCCGGGGGTATTGTAGGGGGAATCCTGTATGGACTGCTTGCCATCTTTGAACTGGATCGGGTCTGCCGCAGCCGGGCAGATGTTCTCATGGACGCGGCAGTACCCCCACAGACTGTAGCTCTGGCGCGGCTTCTGGCTTTGCTGACCGCTGCAGTTCTGACCACAGTTCTTACCATGCTGGTGTGGTTCCCCGTCAGTGCAGGGATGATTGGCGCAGTGTTCGACTTGGTGGATTATGTGATGGCATACTTACTCCTCATGGGTCTTGCCCTGCCTCTGGGTGTCCTAGCAGCGGCATCTGCCTACCAGTTCACACGCCGGGCGGATCTGTCCCTTGTGCTATTCGCCGCGTTTTGCGCCTTAAGCTTGACCGTATGGGCAGAGAACTGGCAGCTGTGCTGGCTCAATCCCTGCGTGTGGGCGCTGTCCGATGATTTCTCCAACTTTCGGATCTTCCGCTCCGTAGCCTATATGCGCTTGACTTGGCTGGTCGGTCTGGCTGGAGTGTGGGCGGTATCGTACCTCTGTATCCGTCAGTATGGAAAAGGGGCGTTGGGCTCGTTAGCCCGGAGCAGCCGGAGAGTCTACCGTCCAGTGATTGCTGTGATATTGCTGTCCTGTTCCGGCGTTGCCTATGCGGCTCAGCCCATGGTGGATAACAGCAATCCAGACCAAATGGCAATGACCTTTTTTGAGATGCCGTATCTTGACGGCGTGATCTGTACTGGACGTTCCGCGCAGGTATTCCCCAATGTATCTGACGGAACCGTGCACGGTAAGGCAAGCTATTTCTTTGAAAACAGTTCTGGGCAGGAGCAGTGTGTTGCCTTTGGCGTTACCCCCGGCTACACCATTTCCAATGTGTGGGCTAATGGTGAAGCTGCCCCCTTTTCAATGGGTGATTACCAGGAATTTAATGAGGCGCTGCTGGAAGTCACACTTCCAGCCAAGACCCAGATCGAATTGACCATGGAATACGGTGGATTTCCCCGTGAGAATCGAAATCTGTCGGGCAATCAGGGAAGTGCAGAAATCAGTGAGACCTATCTGCAGCTGGAAAATGCGGCTCTTTCCCCGCGGCTTTTGAATGTAATGCCGGATGAAAACTACTATCCCGCAGAGATGGAAATCACCCTTCCTGCTTCCATGCTAGCCATTCCTTTTGGCTCCAATCGGGCAGAGGTGGAGGAGCATGAGAACGGCACCAAAACATGGCGCTGGGAGGATATTGGTACCGGCGGAATACTCTATGCCGGGGATTACATTCAGGAGGATATTCAGGCTGGCGACATGACCATTGAGCTTTACTACGGTCGCAAGCATCAGGAGATTATGGAACAGGTCAATGCAGCCGACGCAGTACGGGATGTGGTAGAGTATTGCACCGCACACTATGGGGAACTGTCTTTCGGCTCTGGAGAAACATTGAAGCTGATCCAAAGCCGGATTGCCGGTGGCGGATATGCTGGCGATGGCGCCAGCATGTTGGATGAGGCGGATTTCACCATCGCCAGCCTGAGAGACACCAGCAAGGGAACCGTTCCGGGAGAGACTTTTATCCACGAGCTAGTTCATCAGTGGTGGGGGCTAGGTAATATGTTTGATACCCCAGAGCCAGACAGTCCTTGGTCTGCCGAGGGTCTGACCGTCTACACCACCTACCGCATCGTCAAGGAGTTATATGGAGAGGAGTACGCACAGACCCATTACATTGATCAGTGGCAGCAGGAGGTGGATAACTATTATCTGAACTTCTATGTACGTCATCCGGAATATCTGGAGATGCTGCCGGAGGGAGAACGCCTGCGCATTTCCAACAGCCTGTCCGGTATGCGGCAGTACAGCGAAATGCCTCTGAAGCTACTGAAGGCTGAGAAGCTTGTGGGGGGAGAAGAAACCATGGACCAGATTCTTCGAGATTTGTTCAATCGAGAGATTGACCCCGTGCATCCCTATCTCACCTATGATGAATTTTTGAGCGCCTGCGCTCTGACAGAGGAGGATTTGAACCTTGAGTAAGATCTATCGCTATGAGTGCAGGCGGCTGCTCTTGAATAAGTTCTTTGTGGGACTGATTGCCGTACTGCTTTGTTACGGTGCTCTGGTACTGCGGGGCGTGACCATTCTGGGGGTGTCCCACACAGCGCCGTTTTCTCCGTGGAGCTTTGGGGATTTTCTTTCCCGGATGCTGCCATTGCTGTGGATCAGCGCACTGTTTTTCTTGACCTTCTTCACATCCACCAAAGCCCGGCGGACGGCAGTGTTCATAGATGCTGTGCCCATGTCTCCTACTCGCTTCGCTCTGGCTCGGTGCGCCGCCGCGCTCACGGGAACAGTCATACTGGCGATGCTCTGTATCGTGGAAGCAGCTGCGTTTTATGGGCGGATGTTCGGATGGTATGACTGGGGTAGCTTGGTCTTTCCCGCACTGGTGACTCTCCTGCCGCCGCTGATGTTTGCTCTGGGCAGTGGATGGCTGTTTGGGCGGCTGAGACACTGGCTGCTGTATATTTGGATGGCAATTCCCGTTCTTCTGTCTGTGCTGCCCTTGCCAGAGGTTCTGGGATTGTGGAACGGGAGTTTCTTCACCGCCTATCCATTAACGATGGAGATACTTGACCCTGCATTTGTGCTGCCGGAGTCTATGGTCACGACTCAGCTGCTCCTGCTGTTGACGGGTGTAACCTTGATGGTGTTTGGGAGCAAGTGGCGCGGTATATTCAACCATTGAAGAACTGGACGAAGCAGTACTTAATCGGCTTATCAGCAAGATTCTGGTGGGTGAAGTCAAGAAAATTGATGGGAAAAAGACGCAGGAAGTTAGGATTGCTTATACTTTGTTGCGGATATTTCAGCAGAAATTGAATAACTGCATGATAGCCTTTCTCCTCCACGGAGAGGGGCTGTTTTTTGCCCATTTTTGAATTCGCCACTTGACATTATGCCAAAGAGAAAATGAATCATTGTAATTTGCGGCAATACTCTCTTATATTTCAGAGTTTATCCAGAGAACTTTGTTTGAATTCGGTCAGTGGGCAAAGAACAGCTTTTGAACAAAGAGATTTTTGTAAATTGTGCTTGTAGATTTGTGCTTCAGATGATACAATACAGATATATTCATGAATTCACCATTTTATCGGAAAATAGCAAGGATAATTTGTAAAATACCTCCAGATTTTGACAGAAAATGCCTGTTGTTATCATATTCGTGCGCTATTTGCTGGATATCATAAGGCAGATATTGATGTATATTGCTCTTATGTGTGTTGATGCTGTAATTTCAGCTTATTTATTACATATGATTGCTATACAGGGTAATCGGTGAGAGTTAGCAGTATCGGAGAACACTTTGATTCTGTGAGAGTGGAGGTGCAAAATAAATTGCACAAGGTCAGATGAGATGGAGGCACATTACAGCAAGGAAGTTAAGAAAATGGAGGGATGTGTAATATGAAGAAAACAGACAGCCAATATCACAACTATATTCAGATTTTAAGAGAAGAACTTGTGCCAGCAATGGGGTGTACAGAGCCAATTGCGATTGCATATGGTGCGGCAAAAGCACGCGAAATTCTAGGCGGACTTCCTGACAGTGTTCTGGTAGAGGCAAGTGGAAACATTATTAAGAACGTGAAAAGTGTCGTGGTTCCAAATACAGATGGTCTAAAGGGAATTGAAGCTGCTGCCGCGGCGGGTATTGTAGCAGGTGAGGCAGACAGGATATTAGAGGTGATCGCACGTGTAACGTCGGAGGATAAACAGGCGATCCGTACCTATTTGGAAAATCATGAAATACGAGTAGTGCCCGCAGAGGGGGATATCATTTTTGATATTATCCTTACATTGCGTAAGCAGGACACCTATGTCAAGCTGCGTATCTCTGAATACCATACCAATATTGTGCATGTAGAAAAAAATGGCACAGTACTTCTGGAAGCAGGGCATACTGCACATAATGCGCAGGCGGCTACACTGACCGACCGCAGTGAACTTTCGGTTAAAAATATTTTGGATTTTGTGCAGACAATGGATGTAGAAGATGTGCGTGCGCTAATCGAACGGCAAATCGATTATAATTCAAAAATTGCACAGGCTGGACTTGATGGCAACTGGGGTGCCAATATTGGTTCGGTTTTGCTGCGTAATTATGGAGATGATATCAAAATTCGTGCCCGTGCAATGGCTGCCGCCGGATCAGATGCCCGTATGAGCGGCTGTGAACTTCCAGTAATCATTGTTTCGGGCAGCGGCAATCAGGGGATTACTGCATCGGTTCCAGTGATTGAATATGCGAAGGAACTGGGGGCTTCTCATGAAAAGATGATACGGGCAGTCACTCTATCCGACTTGATTACCATTCATCTCAAAACGGGGATTGGCAGACTCTCTGCTTATTGTGGTGCAGTCAGTGCCGGCTGTGCAGCCGGTGCAGCGATTGCGTGGCTGCAAGGGGGAGATTACGAGGAGATTGCACATACATTGGTAAATTCTCTGGCTACCGTTTCTGGCGTCATTTGCGATGGCGCAAAGCCGTCCTGTGCAGCCAAAATTGCCGCATCTGTGGATGCAGGGATTTTGGGATATCAGATGTATCGTGATGGACAGCAATTCTATGGCGGAGATGGTATCGTAACCAAAGGCGTAGAGAATACGATTCGCAATATCGGGCGTCTGGGACATGATGGCATGCGCGAGACTGACAAGGAAATCATTCGTATTATGACAGGTTTATAAACGGCCTGTTTCATTAAAGGGGGAAATCTTATGAAAATTTTGAAAAGTCTTCCGGCAAAGTTGGTGCTGGGCGTTATCGCTGGCATGCTGCTCGGTCTATTCCTTGCGGCAGATATGCTGCCGGAAGGTGCCAATCTTGCGGCATTACAGGTAATCGTTACCGCAAAATACATTCTCAATCAACTCATTAATTTCTGTGTCCCACTCATTATTATCGGCTTTATCGCACCTTCCATCACAAAGCTAGGTTCCAATGCTTCGCGTATGCTGGGGGTAGCGCTGGTTTTGGCGTATGCATCCTCTCTGTGTGCAGCTCTGTTTTCGACTGCGTCTGGCTATGCAATCATTCCGCACCTGAATATTTCAAACACAGTTGACGGTCTCCGTGAAGTACCAGTTGCTGTATTCCAACTGGATATCCCGCAGATTATGTCGGTCATGAGTGCGCTGGTTATTTCGGTTATGATTGGTCTGGCGGCTGCCGTCACCAAAGCAAAAATTATTACACAGGCGCTCAATGAATTTCAGGATATTGTACTCTTGATTGTAACTAAGGTCGTGATTCCAATTCTGCCATTCTTTATTAGTGCAACATTCTGTACATTGGCTTATGAGGGGACCATTACAAAGCAGCTTCCAGTATTCCTGATTGTTGTGATTCTCGTTATGATTGGACATTATATCTGGTTGGCACTGCTCTATGGATTGGGCGGCGTATATTCCGGAAAGAATCCAATGGATGTTTTACGCAACTATGGTCCTGCCTATCTGACTGCGGTTGGCACCATGTCCTCTGCGGCTACTTTGGCAGTTGCGCTGCGCTGTGCAAAGAAATCCAAGGTGCTGCGCCGTGACATGATTGACTTCGGCATCCCACTGTTTGCCAATATTCATTTATGTGGTTCTGTTTTAACTGAAGTATTTTTTGTTATGGTAGTTTCTAAGATCCTGTATGGTACGTTGCCAAGTGCGGGCACTATGATCCTGTTCTGTATACTGCTTGGTATATTTGCAATTGGTGCACCGGGTGTTCCGGGTGGTACGGTTATGGCATCTCTGGGTCTGATTACAGGAGTTTTGCGGTTTGATGATGCAGGTACAGCGCTCATGCTGACAATCTTCGCGCTTCAGGATTCCTTCGGCACCGCTTGTAACGTAACGGGCGATGGTGCGCTGACACTGATGCTGACAGGTTATGCAGAAAAACATAATATTCAAGAGCAAAATATTGATTTTACGTTGTAAACAACCGTGAAATGACAGAAAAAAGCTGTCCTCAGTGTGCATTGCACTGAGGACAGCTTTTTTACTTACATTTATAATATCTGCTAGGCAAAGGGAGCAGATGGTTCCATTCCAAAAATAGCAGAATCAACCTCACAATGAGTTGGGAGGTTGCAGGGGTATGAATGTTTGCAGACAAAAAACTGAGCCGCACTTGGCGACTCAGGTCTTTGTTCGCACAATTTTTTATTTTGATTTACTCTTTGTAAAGAAGATAAAGAATAGTGCACTGATACCCAATAGTATAGGGTAATAGCAATAACGCACAATTTCAATCGAAGAAATTGGAGTGATTGCTGCTTCGGTTGCAGCAGCTGCATAGAGCAGCTGTGCGCCATACGGGATAATGCCTTGGAAAACAGAAGTAAAGATATCCAGCAGAGAGGCTGTTCGCTTGGGATCGATATCATAATCCGCTGCAATTTCCTTTGCAATCGGACCTGCAATCACAATTGCAACGGTATTGTTTGCAGTGGAGCAGTCTACTACAGAAGACAATGCGGCAATACCAACTTCGGCACCCTTGCGTCCATGGATACATTTGCGGATGATATATAATACCCAGTCGATGCCGCCATTCTGTCGCACAAGGGAAACAACGCCAGCAACAATGATGGAGATGACTGTAATATCATACATGCCCATGATACCGTCACCCATGATTTTAAAGATATCGAGGAAAGCAAAATCTCCATAGAAAAGCCCAATGGCAAGGGACAGGACTGTGCCGCCAGCCAGCAGTAAAAATACATTTAATCCCACAAGTGCACCGATGAGAACAACCAAATAAGGGATAATCCGTACAAAATCATAGGTGAGTGCTTCTGCGGGGACGTAATTCACACCGCGTGTGCTCATAAAGAACAGAACAGCAGTTATGATTGCTGCAGGTAATGCAATTTTGAAGTTTTCGCGGAATTTATCTTTCATTGCACAGCCCTGTGTGCGGGTTGCGGCAATGGTGGTATCCGAAATCATGGATAGGTTATCGCCAAACATTGCGCCGCAAACCGTTGCGCCGATACAAAGTGCCATTGTAATGCCGGTTTTTTCACTGATACCGATTGCAATGGGAGCCAGCGCAATAATCGTGCCTACCGATGTACCCATGGAGGTGGAAATAAAACAGCCGATAATGAAAAGACCAACGACGGCAATATTACCGGGCAGAATGGACAGACCAAAATTTACTGTTGCATCAGCACCGCCAGCTGCCTTAACAGAGGCAGAAAATGCACCTGCGAGAATAAACACTAGACACATGATCATAATGTTTTCTTCTCCCGCACCGCGTGCCATGGAATTAAGCTTTTCATCAAAGGACAGTTTCTTTCCGGGAGGATTTTGCAGAAAAGCCACGATGAGTGCGATTAAAAATCCAACAATTGCTGGCATCGAATCCCCAAACATACCGCCGGCACGTTGATCTATCACACCGACCAAGATGAAAAGCAGTAAGAATACCGCTATGGGCAAAAGTGCCCAGGGATTTCCTTTCTTCATATGCGAACCTACTTTCTTTCTGACAGATCGCCAGATTTTTTCATACAACCCCAATGTCTGTGAGAGCATCGGATACTTACACGCTGTTTTATGATATTTTATTACAAAAAATTCTAAACGATTGCATTGTAAGCTGATGTGGAATTGTTGTTGTAATCAATAATACACTATTCTTGTAGGAAATACAAGGCTCGCATACCAATAAAGTGGATACAACAATCCAAAATGTTACAAAATAGCCAAAAAACCAAGGGGATGTACCTTGGTTTTTTGACGATGCCGTTTATAAAAGTGGAGCCATATATTCTGACCATTATGATTCGCTTCGAATTCGTCTAAAACGCACAGAATCGCAAACTTTATTGACCAAATAAGCTGAAAGGAGCCCCAAAATGATACCAATTATTATGCCACCCAACACATCGGTTGGATAATGCACCCCGACATAGAGGCGAGAAAAACCAATGAACAGCGCCAGAACAGCACAGACTGTGCCAGCTTTTTTGTGATAGGCAAAGCATGCAGAGGCCGCGCAGAAAGAAGACAAAGTGTGTCCAGACGGAAACGAAAATGGGTCTATCGGCATAACAAGCGGCATAATATCTGGATAGGCGGCAAAGGGGCGGGGACGGGCAATAATATTTTTAAGCATCACATTGCCGACAAGCAAACCCAACAGCAGGGCTGTGAGCATGGCAATGCCGCATTTTCGGGTATTGGGACGAATGAGCAGGATGAGGGAGAGTACAATCCAAACTGCACCTGCATTGCCGAGTGATGTAATGAAGGTCATAATGGGAGTGAGCCATGTCTCGCGCAAATTGGTGATGATCCAACTGAGCAGGTTATAGTCCATTTCTTGTATCCATTCGATCATAGTCGATACCTCCGAATAATTTTTATTCCGTTCTATCTTCCATTTTATAGAATTTTGAGAATAGATGCAAGCAAATAAATTTTGCAAATTTCCTCTTGACAGACGTTTGGAAAGGGTCTATTATATAGCCATAGTCTTTCGCAGACTAAATTGATAAAAGCAATGAACGGGTAAAGTAGTCGTATATTTCGGTTGTAGAGAACTGCTGGCTGGTGGAAAGCAGTATCGAATTGCGGTGAAGCTCACCCGGGAGCTGTGGGCTGAACTTTGATTGTAGGCTCTACCGGTTTTTCCTCCGTTAATGGGAAAGCACGTTGCTTGATGTGCACAGAGTGGTCGCTTTTCAGCGGCAATAAGAGTGGTAACGCGGAGTTTCTGGCTTCGTCTCTTAAAGGTATTTTAAGGGACGGAGCCTTTTTTGTTTCAGTCCCACACTTTATTTACTTTGGAGGATTTTGACATGGGAAGAACAATTCGAATTTTTGATACCACATTGCGTGATGGGGAACAATCCCCAGGATGCAGCATGAATCTGAATGAAAAAATCGAGGTTGCACGGCAGCTCGAGGCGATGAAGGTGGATATCATTGAAGCCGGATTTGCCATTGCCTCTCCCGGCGATGCTGCTGCAATTTCTGCGATTGCACAAAATGTGCATGATTCTGTAATTTGTTCGCTGGCACGCTGTACAGAAAAGGATATTGACGCTGCATACAATGCTATAAAACGTGCCAATGCAGCACGGATCCACGTATTTTTGGCGACCTCTCCACTGCATATGGAATATAAACTCAAGATGAAACCAGAAGAAGTGCTGGATCGTATCGCGCATCATGTGGCTTACGCCAAGCACTATATGGAGGACATTGAGTTTTCTGCAGAGGACGCTTGCCGCTCAGACAAGGATTTTCTGTGCCGCGCATTTGAAGCTGCCATTCGTGCAGGTGCAACTACACTGAATGTGCCAGATACCGTTGGTTATATGGCACCAGACGAATATGCTGCCCTGATCCGCTATTTGACTGAGCATACGGATGGTATTGAACGGGCCACCTTATCCTGCCATTGTCATAACGACCTTGGCATGGCGGTTGCAAACTCTCTGGCAGGTGTGGAAGCCGGCATTGGACAGATTGAATGTACCATCAACGGCATAGGAGAACGTGCCGGAAATGCTTCCATGGAAGAATGTGTTATGGCAATGCGCGTGCGGAAGAACTATTATCAGGTAGACTGCAACATTGACACAAAACAGATTTATCGTGCGAGCAGACTGATTCAGACTATTACTGGTGTGCCGGTTGCTCCAACTAAGCCAATTATCGGTGCCAATGCTTTCGCCCACGAGTCGGGAATCCATCAGCATGGTGTGCTCGCGAACAAAGAGACCTATGAGATTATCACACCGGAATCGGTGGGGATTCCACAGAATTCGATTGTTTTGGGCAAGCACTCCGGACGTCATGCGTTTGAGGAACGCCTGACCGAACTTGGATATGAACTGACATCAGAAGAAATTGACAGCGCATTTTCCAAGTTCAAGCTGCTTGCAGATAAGAAAAAGGTCATCAAGGATCGAGACTTGGAAGCGCTGGTTGGTATTATTCCAGTTTCTGGAGACGAGCGCTATGCGCTGGTGGATTTTGTAATCAATTCAGGAAATTCGATTACCTCTACGGCTGTCATCCGGATTCAGCATGGAGAGGAATTGGTAGAACGAGTTGCGGCATCTGATGGCCCAATCAACGCTGCATTCCGTGCAATCAATAAGATCGTAGGACGTGATATTGTGCTTGAGGATTATTCGCTTAAAGCAATGACAGACGGCGAAGATGCACAGGGAGAAGCAATTGTAAAGATTTCGGCAGACGGCGGCACGGTGGTAACCGGGCGCGGCGTTGCCGTAGATGTTATCGAGGCATCGATTAAGGCATATATCAATGGTATCAACAAACTGGAATGATAGGAGGACTTGTAATTATGGCAATGACAATGACGCAAAAGATTCTGGCAAAGCATGCCGGACTTCCTTCGGTGCAGGCAGGACAGCTTATTGAAGCATCTGTGGATTTAACGCTTGCAAATGATATTACAGGCCCGGTTGCCATTCGTGAAATGGAAAAGGCTGGATTTGATACCGTATTTGACAGAGAAAAGATTGCGCTGGTCATGGATCACTTTGCACCGAATAAAGATATTAAGTCGGCAGAGCAATGCCTGACCTGTCGGGAATTTGCGAAAAAACATTATATTACGCATTTTTATGATGTTGGAGATATGGGGGTTGAGCATGCACTTCTGCCGGAAAAAGGCTTGACCGCGCCCGGAGAACTGATTATTGGTGCGGATTCCCATACCTGTACATACGGGGCAGTGGGCGCATTTTCCACAGGTGTGGGGTCAACCGATCTTGCGGCAGGCATGGCGACCGGAAGAGCATGGTTTAAGGTACCCTCTGCAATTCGTTTTATACTCAAGGGCAAAAAGGCGCCTTGGGTTTCCGGTAAGGATGTCATATTGTATATTATTGGTAAAATTGGCGTAGATGGCGCTCTTTACCGTTCTATGGAATTCACTGGTGAAGGTGTTTCTGAGCTTTCTATGGATGATCGCTTCACCATCTGTAACATGGCAATTGAAGCAGGTGCCAAAAATGGTATTTTTCCGGTAGATGCACGTACGATGGAGTATATGCGTGGTAAAATCCAGAGGGAAATGACGATTTTTGAGGCAGATGAAGATGCAATCTATGATGAAACCTATGAAATCGATTTGTCTGTACTGCGTCCAACGGTTGCCTGTCCACATCTGCCCGAAAATACCAAGCCAATCGATGCGCTAGAAAATGTTGCAATTCAGCAGGTTGTCATTGGCTCCTGCACCAATGGACGCATTGAAGACATGCGTGTGGCAGCAAAGCTTCTGGAGGGACGTCATGTGGCAGATGGGGTGCGCACCATTATCATTCCGGCAACGCAGGCGGTTTATCTGCAATGTATTGAGGAAGGCTTAGCAAAGATTTTCGTTCAGGCAGGCGCAATTGTATCCACTCCGACGTGTGGTCCTTGTCTGGGCGGACATATGGGGATTCTGGCACATGGAGAACGTGCCGTTTCGACCACAAACCGCAACTTCGTAGGGCGTATGGGACATATTACAAGTGAAATTTATCTGGCAAGTCCCGCTGTTGCAGCGGCTTCGGCTATAATGGGATATATCTGTGCGCCAGATGCGATAAAGTAAAGGGGAGGGTTTCCTGTGATTGTAAAAGGTTCGGTCTTTAAGTATGGAGATAATGTGGATACTGATGTTATCATTCCGGCGCGTTATCTGAATATTGCAGATCCAGCAGAGCTGGCAGCGCATGCGATGGAAGATATTGATGCGGAATTTGTACATCGAGTACAGTCGGGGGATTTGATTGTAGCAAACCGGAATTTTGGCTGCGGTTCCTCCCGTGAGCATGCGCCGATGGTACTGAAAGAAAACAAGGTGTCCTGTGTGATTGCGGCATCCTTTGCCCGTATTTTCTATCGCAATGCCATTAACATCGGGCTTCCCATTTTGGAGTGTGCGCAAGCTGCCGCACGTATCGAGGCGGGCGACATGGTTTCGGTCGATTTTGACAGTGGGCTTATCACCAACCTGACCAAGAACGAGACCTATCAGGCAATTGCATTTCCACCCTTTATTCAGGAGATTATTGCAGCAGGTGGACTGCTTCCGTCACTCAAGGCAAGAGAGCAGGAGGAATAAAGGCTATGGAATATAAAATTGCGGTTATTAAGGGCGATGGGATCGGTCCGGAAATTGTCTCTGAAGCGATAGACGTACTGGAGTGTGTGGGAAAGAAATTTGGGCATACCTTCCATTTCGAGGAAGTGCTGGCAGGCGGCTGCTCGATTGACGCATACGGACTGCCGCTGACAGAGGATACCATATCGGTCTGCAAGCAGGCAGATGCGGTGCTGTTGGGCGCGGTTGGCGGTCCCAAGTGGGACCATGTTCCATCTGCAAAGCGTCCGGAAAAAGCGCTTTTGGGATTGCGTGCAGCACTTGGGCTATTTGCGAATATTCGCCCAGCCATGATGTATCCCGCTTTGGCAGACGCCTGCCCAATCAAAAAAGAAATCATTGGAGATGGCTTTGATTTGGTAGTGTGCCGTGAATTGACCGGAGACGTATATTTCGGAGCGCATTACCGAAAGGAAAGTGCACAAGGTTGGGGTGAAATGGGCTGTGATGATATGTGTTACAGCGTTCATGAGGTGGAACGCATTGCCCACCGTGCTTTTTCTATGGCGCGGTTACGCTCCAAAAAGGTCACAAGTGTAGACAAGGCAAATGTGCTTGAGACCTCCAGAGTATGGCGGGAGACTGTCACCCGAATTGCACAGGAATATCCAGACGTAGCGCTTGAACACATGTATGTGGACAATGCAGCTATGCAGCTCGTTCGGAATCCAAAACAATTTGATGTGATTTTGACGGGCAATCTGTTTGGGGATATTCTTTCTGACGAAGCATCCATGATTACAGGTTCTATCGGTATGCTGCCTTCTGCATCGATTGGCGAAAGTGGTGCCGGCATGTATGAGCCGATTCATGGCTCTGCACCGGATATTGCTGGAAAGGGAATTGCAAACCCGATTGCAACCATTCTATCCTGTGCCATGATGCTGCGGTATTCATTTGGTTTGACCGAAGAAGCAGATACGATTGAAAAAGCTGTGGAGCAGACACTAGCAGACGGATATCGCACAGCTGACCTTGCAGCAGCGGGACAGCCAGCTTGTACGACCCATGAAATGGGACGGCATATTTGTCAGCATATTTGAGTCAGAATCAGGAAATTAGACCCTGCATCAACTTCGATGCAGGGTTGTTTTTATGGCGCAAAAATTGGAGAATTCCCCAAAAGTTGGAAGAATGGCAATTAAGTCTTGTAGTTTCGGGGGAAATGCGATAAAATAGAATAGATATAAAATGATTCAAAATGGAGAGGTATCCGTGAAAACTGCAAATATTTTAGGTGTTTCTTTTCATAATGTTACGCTCATGGAAGCGGTAGATGCCGCAATGGAGCAGATTCGCGCGGGTAAAAAAGGATATGTCGTAACACCGAATCCTGAAATCGTCTATGAGACGCTTCAGGATCCTGTGTTTCGGGATATCGTAAACCGCGCATCTTTTGTGCTTCCGGACGGTATTGGTGTTATATATGCGGCGCGTATTTTGGGAGTACCGCTTGCAGGTAAGGTGCCGGGCATCGATTTTGCGGATGCGCTGATGTACCGTATGTCTCAAGAGGGAATGCGCCTGTTTTTGCTGGGCGCAAAGCCGGGGGTCGCAGAGCAGGCAGCGGTCAATCTGCAAAAAAAATACCCGGGTCTTATCATTGCAGGCACACAGGACGGTTATTTTCAGGATGAACAGCAGGCAGTAGATGCAGTCAAGGCAGCTGGTGGGGCAGATGTGATGTTTACCTGCCTTGGAGCGCCCAAGCAGGAACGATTTATGGCGGGTCATCTAGATGAGCTGCCTGTTACCCTATCCTGCGGACTCGGCGGCTCTCTCGATGTCTTTGCAGGTACAGTACAACGCGCACCTGAAATTTTTATCCGTCTCAATCTGGAATGGTTTTATCGCCTGTGCAAGCAGCCCAGTCGTATAGGGCGCATGATGAAACTGCCTCTATTTTTGCTCATTGTTATCAAGACACGATTATTCGGTGGAAGAAAGGGATGAACATATAGATTCTCGACCATGATATGCAGAGCTGTTTGCAGATATCTTACAAAATAGCAGAAGATGACGCATATTATACAGCCTTGCAGCAGACGATGTTAAGGAAAATACTAGGATATCAAGAATAAAGAGGTTTTTATGTTATTGGATTTTCGAGAGATTACGCTCGAGGACAAGCCTCGTGTCGAGGCGTGTGCCCAAGCGCATAACTATCATTTATGTGAACATTGTTTCGTTGATTTATATATCTGGCGTGGGCATTATCACACGCAGATTTGTTTTTTTGAGGAGTTTCTTCTGGTAAAAATGCAGGATAGCGACTCTGGACAGGAAATGTATCTTGCACCGATTGGAGAGGGCAGTTTGTGTAAGCCAATTGCCGCACTCGAAGAAGATGCTAGAGAACGCGGAATTCCGTTTGTGATGGTATCCGTTGCAGAGGATATGATTCCGCGTATAGAGACGTGCTGTCCGGGGCGGTTCGCTTTTTCTTACAATGAAGGGGCAGCTGACTATGTTTACCTCAGTGAAAAGCTACAGACGCTATCCGGAAAGAAGCTGCAATCCAAGCGCAACATGGTCAATCGATTTCTTGCAAATTATGAGGGGCGATGGCGCTATGAGGATATTACGCCTGAAAATGTAAGAGATGCACTGAAATTTCACTTTAAATGGTGTGAACTGAATGGCTGTGCAAGAGAAACAGCATTCTTTGGGGAGACCTGCGCCATTGGCGCGGGTCTGAACTACTGGACAGAGCTTGATTTGCGCGGCGGAATTTTACGGCTTGATGAGCAGGTGATTGCCTTTACATTTGGCTGTAAGGCAACTGATGACATGTATGTTGTACAGATCGAAAAGGCAGACCATAACATTCAGGGTGCATACCAGATGATCAATCAGCAGTTTGTTCAGCACAATTGCACCGATGTCATATATGTGAACCGCGAAGAGGATCTTGGACTGGAGGGTCTGCGCAAGGCAAAGCACTCCTATTATCCAGAATTTATGGCAAAGAAGTATGTTGCTGTTCCAGTGGAGGACGCACAATGATCAGGTTTGCTGAAGCAGCGGATATGCCGGAAATCCGTGCGCTTTGGGAAAGCTGTTTTCCCGATGGCACAGGATTTAATGATTATTATTTTGGACATGTTTTTGCGCTGGACACAACGGTAGTGTATGTGTTAGATGAACGCATTGCGGCAATGGTGCAGATGCTGCCATATACACTTCTGGCAAATGGGGAAGCGGTATCTGCAACCTATATTTATGGTGCCTGTACGCATCCAGATTTTCGCCGCCGGCACTTGATGTCTGAACTTTTGCAGTGGAGCTTTTCACGGGATATACAGCATAAGATTGCAGCATCTATCCTGATTCCACAGGAAAAGTGGTTATTTGATTTCTACCGCCCATTCGGTTATCAGCCTGCCTTTACCCTGAATACCATTGCATTTACGGAGCAGCAGCCCATCACGCAAAAAGGGCTTCGTGCGATGACTCCACAGGATTTACCTGCTTGCGAAGCGCTTTATCGCAGCCGGCTGGCAGATTGCCCGCTTGCTGTCCTGCGCACACCGGAGCAGTGGCAGGCGCAGCTTACCATGTTCGAAGCATTGGGAGGCAGCGCCTTGGTGCTTGAACATGCTGGTGTGCTTTTGGGATATGCCTTTGTCTGGAAGGAAGAGAACGGCATCTGGGCACAGGAGCTGATATGCAGAGAGCAGCAAACCAATCTGCTGCTATCGGCACTTCTGGCACAGATAGGACAAACACAGCTTCGCGCCTGCGTGCCGGGGGGGGCAGACGGTGCAGCACTTGGCTGTATCAAGTGGCATAATAAAAAGGCTGCTGTCTCACCAAATGGCTATATGAATTTAATGTATAATTAAAAAGGAAGATGCAAACTATGGTATATGTATTTTTAGCAGAAGGCTTTGAAGAAGTGGAAGCGCTGACTCCGGTGGATTTGCTGCGTCGCTGCGGCGTTTCGGTCAAGACAGTGGGCATCACCGGAAAAACAGTAGTCAGTTCGCATCAAATCCCTGTTGTTGCTGATATTGAGCCGGACGAACTCAATCTTTCTGATGCACAGATGATTTTTCTGCCGGGTGGTATGCCCGGTTCCCGCAATCTGCATGACTCTGCTTTTGTGCGTGAATGTATCGAGCAGATGAATGTGCGCGGCGCTTATATCGCAGCAATCTGTGCAGCGCCGTCTGTGGTGCTGGGTGAAATGGGGCTGCTCAAGGGCAGATGTGCAACTTGTTATCCGGGTATGGAATCCGGTATGCAGGGTGCCAAGCCGCAGGCAGTTCCCTGTGTACAGGACGGGCATATTCTGACCGGACGCGGTGCGGGTGCAGCCTTTGCGCTGGGACTCAAGATGTGCGAGGTATTGTGCGGAAAGCAGAAGGCAGATGAAATTGCCGCTGCTGTTTGTTATGAGCAGTAAGGCAGCACTTCGAAGCTTGATTTTGGAGCAGCGTGCGCAGGAACATCTGGAAGAACGAAGCGCACGTGCACATGCCATTGCACAATCCCTATTTGCGCTGCCCGTTTATCAGAAGGCAGGAACGATATTTTGCTACTGCTCCACAGAGCTGGAACTGCGAACCGATGAGATTCTGACAGCGGTTTTGAAAGCAGGAAAGACTTTATGTGTTCCTCGCTGCGAAGGTGCGGGACAGATGACTGCACGCCGGATAGATACTCTAGACGCTCTGCGTGCAGGTAGATTTGGGATTCGGGAACCTGCGGATACGGCACCGGTCATTTTGCCAGAGGCAATCGATTTATGTATCATACCCTGTCTCAGTGCAGATACCAAAGGATATCGCCTTGGATACGGCGGTGGATATTATGACCGTTTTTTAGCGCATACACAAATGTGCAAAATTGTGCTTTGTGCTGCGCGTTATCTGCAAAGTCAGCCGCTTCCACGGGAAAAGACCGATATTCCCTGTCACTATATTTTGACCGAAAGGCAGGTGCATAGAGTGCGATGAAAAGTAAATCTGCCCTACGGTTATGCCTGTCACTTTTTGTCTGCTTCGCGCTTTTGATAGGTGCTGATGCGTTTCTTCCAGACATGCTGACGCTATATCCGGAATGGTTTGCACTGCTCTTTGATGCGGCGGCAATGATGTTCCCGATTGTACTGCTGCATTTTCTGATGCCTAAAAAAGAGGTGTTTCGTCCAAAACTAAAGCCTGCAAATTTCACAGCGGAACGGGTCTCCTTTACGGTTTGTATCGGCTTATTTGCTGCCTGTATTCGGTTTTTTATTGATTATCTGGTTTATCGTATCCAGCATACAGATAGTCTCTCTTTGCGCTTTGCAATATTAGATATTCCGTTCGGGAATGCGGTTTCAATGGTCACGCTCCTTGCCGTGATTGTACTGCCTGCGTTCTTTGAAGGGCTGTATTTACGTGGATACATCCAGACTTTCCTAAGTGAATATATCAGCACACGTCCGGTTTTAATCGTTATGTCCTGTGTGACAGCCATGCTGTATGGTTCCTTATCTCAGTTTTTGGGTGCATTGCTGTTTTCATTCTTTTTAAGCTGGCTTACATTTTCTTTCGGCTCATTCTGGTACAGTGTCATTGCACAGGCAGCAGCGACCGCACTTTATCTGTTCTTCGATTGGCTGCTTCAGGAGTTTACCATATATGGCATATTGCGTACATTGCCTTCTTGTGCACTGCTTTTAGCATTGTTTTTCTTGTATATGGCATTGCGCACCGCAGAACGGCTTTCACTCCGACAGGCTTTTAAAAAATTACATTATGTACAACATAGTGATTATTCGTTGAGCAAATTTGCAGGAAATGCGGCTACACTGGCATTTTTGTTTGTATTTATTGCAAAGGCACTCATCGGTATTGTTTGACTGAGGTATTACCATGGAAAATCGTCATTACACACCCAAACATTCGGATAAGACAGGTTCTGTTAAGCGCACACCAGAGTCTGCAAGGCGTACCAGCTCGACTTCTGCAACATCCAGACCGACAACGCCGAGGAGAACAGGGTCATATCCAACTCCTCCCACAACAGGGACGACCCGCAGACCCTCTGCCGCACGTCCAACACAGAGCACTACACCACCGTCGCGTAGTTCGCGGACAGATTCTTCGCGTGCATCAGAATCTGTCAAAAGAAGTGCGCCTGCCAAAAGAGAAGCGTCGATCCAAAGGGAACAGAGAAAAGGGAGCGGCGAAAAAAAGCCGCCGCAAAAGAGTGGATGCGCCCTTGCATCTTTGTATTTTATCTGTATTTTAGGAATTTCGGTATGTCTTGCACTGGTATTGATTTTTTCGGCAAACGATGTATTGGCGCTTGTGAAACCGGATACAGAAATCGAAGTTGTGATTACAGAAGATACCACGGTGAAAGAGGTAAGCAAACAGCTTGATGAAAGCGGTGTTGTCAATTATGGCATACTTTTCAAGATATTCAATGCAGTGAAAGGAGACGGGGAAACGATTGTCTCTGCCGGAACCTATACACTCAATCCCACCATGGATTATGGTCAGATTTTACGCGCTATGACCAAAACGACCTCCACCACATCGGTAAAGGTTACCATTCCAGAGGGCTATACCACAAGTCAAATTCGCCAAACTCTGTTGGAAAAGCATGTAACATCTCCAGCATTGCTGGATAACGCACTCAATGCCTATCCGTTTAAGCATAAATTTTTACAAGACCTCAAACCGCCAAAGGCAAACTGGCTCGAAGGGTATTTGTTTCCAGATACCTATGAGTTTATTCAGGACAGCAAACAGCCGGTGCATGAGGTCATCAATGTGATGCTTAATAACTTTGATAAGAAGTATGATAAGCAGATTCAGGCAGGTGCAGAAGAACTGGGGCTTAGCACCCATGAGGTTGTGATCATTGCGTCACTTATTGAGCGTGAGGCAAAAGAAAGTGATGAATTTGCCAAAATTTCTGGTGTTATTCACAATCGTCTGAATAATAAAGAACAATTTCCTCATTTGCAGATTGATGCAGCGCTGCAATATGCCGTGGGACATAACAACAGGCTGACAGATGCAGATAAGCAGCTTGACAGTCCCTATAACCTGTATCTGCATGAGGGATTGCCTCCCGGACCTATTTGTAACCCCGGTTATAATGCGCTTTATGCCGCGACCCACCCAGAGAAACATGACTATTATTATTATGTTGCGATGCCGGATGGCACACATCTCTTTGCCAAGAGCAACAGTCAGCACAATAAGAACCGTGCCAAAGCGGAAAAGGCTTGGGAAGAGCAATCCTAATGATATCTGGAAACAACAAATAAAGATTTGAATGGAGATTCCTTGTGTTAAAAAAACCTGAAATTTTATCGCCGGCTGGCGATTTGGAAAAACTAAAATATGCAATTGCATACGGAGCAGATGCTGTCTATCTCGCAGGACAGTCTTTCGGTATGCGTGCTGCTGCTTCCAATTTTAACGAAGCACAAATGCGTGAAGGCATTGCTTACGCCCACGCACGTGGGGTCAAGTGCTATATTACGGTCAATATCATTCCATCAAACGAGGACCTTGCAGCATTGCCCGCCTATTTGGAGCAGATTCAAGACTGTGGTGCCGATGCGCTCATTGCAGCAGATGTAAGCGTTGTGTCTATGGCAAAACGATATGCACCGCGTGTTCCGCTGCATATCAGTACACAAACCAGTATCCTAAGCTATGAAGCTGCAAATTTCTGGGCAGAGCAGGGGGCAGAACGTATTGTACTGGCACGTGAGTTGACGCTCTCAGATATCGCTGAGATTCGCGCACGTACGCCGAAGGAATTGCAGCTGGAAGCCTTTGTTCATGGTGCAATGTGTATTTCCTACTCTGGTCGCTGCCTGATTTCTCAATATATGACCGGACGTGATGCAAACCATGGCGCATGTGCACAGCCTTGCCGCTGGAAATATTCTTTGGTAGAGGAAAAGCGCCCGGGAGAATATTTCCCCGTGGAAGAGGATGAACGTGGTACGTATCTCTATAATTCCAAGGATTTGTGCATGATTGACCATATTCCTGAGTTGGTTTCGGCAGGAATCGACTCTTTCAAAATCGAGGGGCGTAATAAGACCGCTTATTATGCCGCAGGCATTACCTCAGCATATCGCCGCGCAGTCGATGCGTATTGCAAAAATCCAGATGGATTTATCTTGCCAAAGGATATTCATGATGAAATTGGTAAGGTCAGCCATAGAAACTATTACACAGGCTTTTATTTTGGTTCAGAAGAAAATGGGCAGTATTATGAGGATAGCCAGTATATCCGTGACTGGGAAGTGACCGGACTGCTTGCAGAAGCAGAGACAAATGGAGGCGCTGTTTTTACACTGAAAAACCGATTCTATTTGGGTGATACCTTAGAACTGGTACAGCCGGGAAAGGCGCCTTATGTCTTTACCGCAGACAAGGTGACCGATGACACCGGCAATATTCTGGAAATGGTGCATCATCCGGAAATGCGTTTCCGGTTGGAGTTCCCTTTTGAAGTGGAGCCATTTGCCATCTTGAGAAAAGAACGTAAATAAACATTTTGCATCACTAGATGATTGACAAATTCCGAGAATATGATACAATAGCTATGGAATATTGTATATGTGCAATGAAGGATCGAGTGATGCCGAACAGCCGACAGAGAGAAGGGAATGGTGGAAGCCCTTTGGTGATGGCGGATCACAGCTAGTCCGGAGCAATTTTGGGAAACCAAAACGTAGTTGCTGCGTTAAAGCAAGCCTGAGATGCCATAAATATCTTATGGAAAACTAGGGTGGTACCGTGAAAGTATTGACAGCTTTCGCCCCTAAATTGGGGTGAAAGCTGTTTCTTTTTATACGGTTTAATTTGATTTTTATTTTTGGAGGAATTTATTTATGCAGTACAGAGGCTTAAATGAGCTTCGAGAGATGTATCTCTCATTTTTTGAGAGCAAGCAGCACCTGCGTCTGCCCAGCTTTTCGCTGATCCCACAGAATGACGCTTCTCTTTTGCTCATCAATTCTGGTATGGCACCGATGAAGCCTTTCTTTACCGGAGAGCAGGAGCCACCGCGCCATCGTGTGACAACCTGCCAAAAGTGTATTCGCACCGGCGATATTGAGAATGTTGGCAAGACTGCACGTCATGGCACATATTTTGAAATGCTGGGAAACTTCTCTTTTGGAGATTACTTCAAACAGGAAGCCATTCATTGGAGTTGGGAATTTTTGACCTCTCCGGAATGGGTCGGTATCGATCCAGACCGCCTGTACCCATCTATTTATGAGGAAGACGAGGAAGCGTTCGAAATCTGGAACAAAGAAATTGGTATTCCGGCAGAACGTATTTTCCGTTTTGGTAAGGCGGATAATTTCTGGGAGCATGGCTCTGGTCCATGTGGTCCATGCTCTGAAATTTATTACGACCGTGGAGAGGAATACGGCTGTCATAAGCCGGGCTGTACAGTTGGATGTGATTGTGACCGCTATATGGAGGTCTGGAACAACGTATTTTCACAGTTTAATAACGATGGTCAGGGACATTATACCGAGCTCAAACAGAAAAATATTGATACAGGTATGGGACTTGAGCGTCTTGCCTGCGTTGTGCAGGGTGTTGGATCGCTGTTCGAGGTAGACACTGTACGCAATATCATGAAGCATATTGAGCGCATCGCAAATGTAACCTATCATCAGGACGAAAAGGCTGATATTTCTCTGCGTGTCATTACCGACCATATCCGTTCTACGGCGATGATGGTTTGTGACGGCGTTATCCCATCGAATGAGGGACGCGGTTATGTGCTGCGCCGCCTGCTGCGCCGTGCTGCTCGTCACGGCAAACTGCTGGGTATCAATCGTCCATTCTTAAACGAAGTGCTGGATACTGTCATTGCGGAGAACAAGGGACATTATCCAGAGCTTGCGCAGAAGAGTGACTATATTCATAAGGTCATCGAGATGGAGGAAGCACGCTTTGCTGCAACCATTGACAGTGGCTTGTCTATTTTGAATGAAATGGTAGAGGCGGTCAAGGCGGAGGGGAAAACAGAACTTCCCGCTTGCGATACCTTTAAGCTATATGACACTTATGGATTCCCCATTGACCTAACACTGGAAATTTTGGAGGAGCAGGGATTGACCACCGACCGTGCAGGCTTTGACGAACTCATGAATGAGCAGCGAATCCGTGCACGCGAAGATCGCAAGAAGATGGGAGATCTCGGCTGGGCATCTGAGGATCTTGGGCTGGATAAGTCTATTAAGACCCGTTTTGACGGCTATTCCGCATACGAGGAGCAGGCAACCGTTCTTGCAATCGTGGCAGGTGGAGAGGTTGCCGGTTCTGCGCAGGCAGGAGATTCGGTTACCATCGTACTCGATCATACACCGTTCTATGCAGAAATGGGTGGTCAGGTTGCGGATTATGGTACGCTCAGTGATGATAAAGGCATGTTGGTGCATATTTCAAATGTGCAAAAGACCAAGGACGGCAAGTTTATGCACATCGGCGTTGTAAAATCCGGTGTGATTTCGGTAGATGATGTTGTCGTTGCTGCCATTGATAAGGAACGTCGACAGGCGATTGCGCGCTCCCATACAGCAACCCACCTGTTGCAGCAGGCACTGCGTATGGTTTTGGGCACTCATGTTGAGCAGGCTGGTTCCTATACCGATGCAGACCATGTGCGTTTTGACTTTACGCATTTTGCAGCTGTCACGCCGCAGGAGATGATGCAGATTGAGGATATTGTCAATGAGGCAATCTTTGCGGCATATCCGGTTATCACCGAGGAAATGCCGATTGATGAGGCAAAGAAGCGCGGTGCAATGGCTTTGTTCGGTGAAAAATACGGCACGACTGTACGTGTTGTACAGGCTGGCGATTTCTCCATTGAGTTGTGTGGTGGTACACATCTGACCAATACGGCACAGGCAGGGCTGTTCAAGATCATTTCAGAGAGCTCGGTTGCCGCAGGTGTGCGCCGTATCGAAGCGCTCACCGGTAAAGGTGTTTTGAAGTTCTTGCAAGAAAAGCAAGATGTGCTGACGGAAGCATCTAAGGCACTGAAAACGACGCCGAATGATATTTTGAATAAGGTTGAGCAGCTTCAGGGTGAGGTTCGTGAGGCCACAAAGCAGGTAGAAAAGTTGAGTGCCCAGATTGCAAGCATACAAATGACCGATTTGTTCAACCTATCTCGTGATATCAAGGGTGTGAATGTCATTGCAGTCAAGCTGTCCGACGTGACCGCTGATATGATGCGTATGATGGGTGACCAGATCAAGGAACAGGAACCTAAGACCGTTGCGGTTCTATCTACGGTATCCGACGGCAAGATTCAGTTCCTTTGCGTTTGCGGCAAGGAAGCTGTGAAGAGCGGTGCTCATGCAGGCAAAATTGTGAAGGAAGTCGCAAAGATGTGCGGCGGCGGCGGCGGCGGACGTCCAGATAATGCAACCGCTGGCGGTAAAGACCCGTCCAAGCTGGAGGAAGCACTGGAGGCTGTCAACAATATTGTAGATGCACAACTTGGTGAATAAATAGTTGAACGGAGGGCGTTCGATATGCAGGATTGTTTGTTCTGTAAAATCGCAGGCGGAGAAATCCCATCAAAAAAGGTGTATGAAGATGATGTGTGCTATGCCTTTTATGATATCGACCCGCAGGCACCAATCCATTTTCTGGTGATTCCCAAACAGCATATTGCATCTGTTTCGGAGATCACAACAGAAAATCAGTCTGTTGTTGGTCACATTTTCTCTGTGATTGCAAAACTTAGCAAGGAATTGGGGTTGGAAAGCTATCGCGTGGTATCCAACATCGGAGAACAGGCGGGACAGTCTGTGTTCCATCTGCATTTTCATGTTTTGTCGGGACGCGATATGACTTGGCCGCCGGGCTAATGGCAGGAAATTCTGGGAAGTGGCGAACAAAAATTCGCCACTTTTTCCTATTAAAAGGGAGTCGGGGACATGCGTCGTTTTCTATTTTCGTTTGCATTATTATTTGCAGCAGGACTCTTAGTGGTACTGATCAATCCGGAATGTGCAAAATTTTTGCTGCTCCATGCACCAACCTGTATTTGGATCGCTGTCTTGGCAATTCTCATTGCCCATTCGTTTCAAAGACCATTGACCGCGTGTATGATTGCAGGACTTGCGGCAGGAATTTTGTATACAGCAGGATATCAACAACTTTTGGTACAGCCTATTCATCGACTGTCTGGAGAGACCATGATGGTTTCTGCCAAGGTTCGTTCGTATCCAGATGTGTATGAAAATAACCAGCGTGTCGAGGTCTCCATTCCCAACAATGTGCTAAATAGCTTTTATCCCAAATCAAATTTTTCTGCAATCGGATATTTGCCGTTGACAGAGGAACCACTAAAGCCCGGGGATACCTTTGAAGCATTGGTTTCTTTCTATGAACCAGATGTGCGGCAGGGCTTTGACCGCCAGCGTTATCAGATGGCAAATGGAAACTGGATTTCCTTTTCTATTTTGAAGAACCGGGAGACGAAAGAGCCAGCGCACTTTACTGTAACACATGCGGCAGAGGTTTCATGGTATGCGGTACCACAAAGCTGGAGCCTGACACTAGGAGAGCGGATCTTGCAGCAATTCCCAGAACGGGAAGGTGGATTTTTATATTCTTTATTACTGGGAAATCGGAGTGCACTTGATGCAATCGATGCGCAAAATCTACAAAAGGCAGGATTGAGCCATATTATTGCGGTTTCAGGTATGCATCTTATGTTTCTGATTGGACTCATTCAGCGAATTTTTAGCCGCCGGATCGGTACTGTGCTTTCCTTTGCTGCAATTGTTCTGTTTATGCCCATGGCGGGTGGTTCACCGTCCATTCTCCGTGCTGGAATTATGGCAGCGCTTTCAGGTTTTGCGTTCTTGTTAGAACGGGAGAGTGATGCACAGACATCTCTTGGTGTGTCATTGTTGGTTTTGCTGTGTCTCAATCCCTATTCGATTTTTCATCTGAGTCTGCAACTATCTTTTCTATCTACTTTTGGTATTTTGTGCTATGCAAGCCGGTTAGAAGATAAGATGTTTCATAATATCTATGCAAAGACTTCAAATCGTGCTTTGAAAAAGCTGAGTAAGGTGATTGGAGCGTCACTGGGCTGCTCTTTGTGCGCTATGATTTTTACAGCACCTGTTCTCATTTCTACCTTTGGTTATATTACACTGCTGTCTATTCCGGCAAATATTATCACATTGGGTGTCATCAGCCTGACCTTCAGTCTAGGTGTATTTTTCTGTCTGATTCCAATCAATATGCCGTATTTAACCTCGGCGTTGACCGTCTTGAGCGACTTTATTTTAGATACCGCCCAAAAACTCGGAAAGCTGCATTGGGGAATCTTGTACTGGGAGGAAATGAGCGGAAAGATTGCCATTCTTGCAGTTCTTATACTGATTATCTTGCTGCTCATGCAAATCAAACCACGTCTGACCGTTTCCGTTTGTCTTTGTGTTTTGGCTGGAGCGGTAGGATATGCACATGTCCAGCATTGCAGCACAACGCGGGTCACGCTGCACGACGTTGGGGAAGGGCAGATGATTTCTGTTGCAGAGGGGTATGATACCTTCTCTTTGATCGATTGTGGCAGTGCTTTCAATCGCGATGGTGCAATTGTGCTGCAAGAAACGATGAATTGGTATGGATTTACCAAAATTGATACGATGATCCTGACTGCCGTGGATAAGGCTCATGCACGCAACGCCGCACAAGTTTTGGAAACTATTCCCGTTGGGCACTTGATCATTCCCAATCATCTCAAAGAAAATGATATGCTCTTGGCAGTTCAGCAGGCAGCTGACAAACATCATGTTCCTATAACCATTTGGGAAGATGCTGGAATTGCCCCAATTTCCATTTCCGGCATTGCATCTGCGCAGATTGCTGGCGGTATCGAACGGAAACTGGGTGTACATTTACAGGACAGTGGCATAGATGTATGGATTTTACACAGCATGACACAAAATATGCTTGCAAAACTGCTTTCTGAAACGCCGATTTCTGCAAAAGAAGTGATTTTGGCAAATCAGTTTCAAAAGCAGGAACTATTGGAAGACGCGCTCAATGTTCTGAGACCACAAAAGATTCTTTTATCCTCTGGATATTCGTCTGCTCGAACGCTGTCCGGCGTACCGGTTGTATCTACGAAAGATTTGGGAGATATCGTCTGGAAAATTTCACATACAGAAGAAAGGTGATTGCATGGCAAAGAAAAGAGAGGAAGAAAATGGATTTTCCAAACTGAAGCAAGATCTCAAAACAGGAGAATTGGAAAAATTCTATTTGTTTTGGGGAGAAGAAAGCTATCTGCGTCAGCACTACTTGAATGCCTGTAAGGACGTGATTGTAGGAGAGGGGACATTTGCAGAATTTAATTTGTTTGAATTTGATGGAAAGTCCCTGACACCGGATATGCTGCGGGACGCAGTAGAAAGTTATCCGGCGATGGCGGAGCGCAAGCTGGTTATCGTGCATGACTTCGATCTTTATAAGATGCCGGCCGCGTTTTCTGACATGATGCCTGAACTTCTGCGCGATTTACCAGAGTATATCTGTCTGATTTTTCATTATGACACCATCGAATATAAACCAGACAAGCGGCTAAAGCTTCATAAAATACTGTCAGAATACGGACATGTGGTTGCATTTTCATTTCTTGATGAACGACAGCTTGTGGACTGGATTCGCCGTCGTTGTCGTGCGCTCGGGTGCAGTATCGCGGACGATGCAGCACGGTATATGATTTTTTTATGTGGTTCCTCAATGGTCAATCTGATTACGGAAATTGAAAAAGCAGCGGCATTTAGCACGACAGGAGAAATCAAGCGTTATCATATCGATACGGTATGTACCCGGGTGATGGATGCGGTTGTTTTCGACTTGAGCGATGCTATTACCGAGCATCGTTTTGATCAAGCGATTGCACTGGTGGACGAACTGTTAGCACAAAAGAATACTGAGGTTGCAATTTTTTCTACAATTGCACGTCATATCGAGCGCCTCTATACTGCAAAATTACATGAGCAGGAGAGGGGAGACGAAAAAGAATTGCTTTCGCTTTTGGGTTCCGGCTCTCCATATTATGCTAAGCGGATTCGCGCGGCAGCAAGAAAACTGCCTATGCAATGGCTGAGAAATACTGTAATCTTATGTGGTGAAACAGATATTTCCTTAAAGAGTACTGCTGGAGACCGGAAAAAACAAATTGAACTGACACTATTGGAAATGGCAGCTGGATTGGAGCATGCACATGATTAAGATCAAAGAGGTCATCATTGTAGAGGGGCGCTATGATGTCAATACAGTCAAACAGCTTTTTGATACAGTTGTATTGGAAACAGGTGGTTTTCGGATTTTCTCTGACAAAGAACGCTTGAAAATGTTCCGAAAAATGGCTGAAGAACGCGGACTTTTGATTTTGACGGACAGTGACGGCGCTGGTATGGTAATTCGAAATTATCTCAAAAGTACTATTCCCGGCAATTTGATAAAGCACGCCTATATTCCTGAAATTATAGGCAAGGAATCTCGCAAGCGCACAGCGTCTAAAGAGGGAAAATTGGGTGTTGAAGGCATGAAACCGGATATTTTGCGTCGAGTACTTCAACGGGCAGGTGCAACTGTTTTGGAAGGGAAAGGTGAAAATTATATCCATGGAAAGGCAATTTCAAAAGCAGATCTATACACACTAGGGCTTTCCGGTTGTCCGGGAAGTGAGCAGCTGCGTGCAAAGGTGCTCAAAGAATTGGAGTTGCCATCCTATTTATCCGCCAATGCGCTGTTGGAGTATCTCAATACTGTATCCAGTTTAGAGGAGATTACGGAACTTGTAAAAAAACTACAAAAAAATTGATGTCATAGAAAAATATCTGTCGATATTGCCTTGACAAATCAAAATAATGTAGTATAATAAAAGCATAAATTAAAGATCGTTCTGTTTCAGGGCGGAGTGAAAGTCTCCACCGGCAGTGGATTGATTTCGAAATCAACAAGTCTGCGCGCGTAAGCATGATGGGTGCAAATCCCAACCGACGGTTATAGTCCGGATGAAAGAAACAGGTGACATAGCAATGCTGCGAGCTTTTCTATGCCTACTTATGTTGCCCTAAGGAAATTTCCTTAGGGCTTTTTCTCTAACAGGACGGCGAGAAAAGGAGTATTTCTTATGACAAAAACGATGAAATTAACCTATGTTGCTGTTTTTTCAGCGATTGCCACCGTACTAATGTATTTTGAGTTTCCCATTCCATTGATGCCACCATTCTTAAAGATTGATTTAAGTGGTGCCGTGATTCTGATTGGTGCATTTATTTTTGGAATCGGACCCGCGATTATGATGGCGGTGATTAAGGATCTTATTCATGTAACACAAACCCAGACCGCAGGCTCTGGTGAACTTCAGGATTTTATTTTAACCTGTACGCTAATTATCCTTGCAGTATCTATTTACAGACTGCATCGCTCAAAAAAAGGTGCGCTGATTGGTTGTGCTGTTGGAAGTGTTGCAATGTCCATTATGGCGATGATTACCAATAAACTCATTATTTTACCATTTTATATCAAAGGTATGGGTATGAATCTCGATATGATTTTTGATATGTGCAAAGCTGCCAATCCAGCTATTGATGGTATGTCTGCATATTTGTTCTTTGCAGTATTTCCATTTACAATGATTAAGGGAATTATTCTGACAACGATTACGATGCTGGTATATAAGCGTCTTCGGAGTTTTATTGAAGAAAAACATTTACATGCACATAATAATATGGCATCATCTGTATAAAATAGTACAGTGCTGAACAGATAAGTTCAGCACTGTTTTTTTGTGGAACTGGCGGTTTGAGAGTTATTGCTGTAAAGCACTCCTCCCAACCATACAAAATTTTTATTTTGTATGGTTGGTAATCTGAGGATTTAGGGGGCTATTCTGCCCCCTGTTTTCAGCCAATCACTGTTTTATCGAGATTTTTCAAAAACAATAAACTGATATGGAATTCCTTGTGGGTCGGTAAAAATTTCACTGACATCGATTTGCTCCCAGTTTTCTGATCCTGTCTGTGTAGTAACACCGTCAACACAGAAAAAAGTATCTGCCGATTCAAATGCAGTCAAAATTCTGGTGAGATAGATACGCTTTAACAATGGTTCGAATTGCTGATATACAGATGCACCGCCAATGATAAATACTTCGCCATCATTCTTAACAGCTGAAATTACCTGATCTATGCTATGAAAGATTTCTGCACCTTCGCAGAAAAATTCTGTATGATGTGTTAAAATGAGATTGCGTCGATTTGGAAGCGGACGTTTCCCCGGAAATGTCTCCAATGTTTTTCGACCTAAAACAACAGTATGTCCTGATGTAATTTTCTTAAAGTGTTTCAAATCCTCTGAAATGGGGTGAATGAGCTGCCCGTTCAGTCCGATTGCGCCATTCAAATCTGTTGCCACAACTGCGGAAAAATTCATGCTGCTTACTCCTTTTCGTCATTCTGCCACAGGAATATTTTTAATCTGCGGATTGGTTTCATATGCTTCCACATGCAGATCATCAACCGTAAAAGCATAAAAATCCTGAATCTGTGGATTTAACCAAACCTTTGGCGCTGGATACTGTGGACGGGCAATCAGCTCCTTTACCAGCGGTACGTGGCGGTCATAAACATGACAGTCGCTGATGACATGGATAAGCTCTCCCGCCTTCAATCCGGATACCTGAGCAAACATCATAAGCAGAAGTGCATATTGACATACATTCCAGTTGTTGGCAACCAGTGTATCCTGACTGCGCTGGTTGAGAATCATATTCAAGGTATCCCCTGTTACATTAAGTGTAACACTCCAGCAGCAAGGCTCTAAATTCATATCCTTCAAATCGCTGAAGTTGTATAAATGTGCCATCATGCGGCGGGAGGCTGGATTATTTTTTAGTTGCCAAAGCAGATTATCTACCTGATCCATCTTCCCTTGCGCAAAGTCATATTCCTGCGCAAGCTGATAACCGTATGCTTTACCGATTGATCCGTCTGCATCTGCCCATTGATCCCAAATATGACTGTTCAAATCATGGATATTATTGGATTTTTTTTGCCAAATCCACAGGATTTCATCAAACGCACTTTTAAGTGCAGTCGGACGAAGGGTCAATGCGGGAAATTCTTCCTGCAAATGATAGCGATTCACAACACCAAATGTTTTTATGGTATGTGCAGGCGTTCCGTCGCTCCATTTTGGTCGTACCGGTAAGCTTTCATCTGAATACCCTTCTTCCAGAATTTTTTTCATCATTTGCACAAACAACACATCTGCTTTACTCATGATATCCTCTCTCTCACGTTTTTTCTTTTGTATCAGGATTTTTTATACTATTCACTTTCCAGCACAAGTTTATCCAATATGGCTGTGAAATATATTGGCAACGGACTTTCAAAGGTCATACGCTCCCCTGTGCGCGGGTGAGTCAGCGATAGGCGGTATGCGTGCAGACACTGTCCATCCAACTGTGCAAACCGGTCTTTCTTCATGCCATATAAGGGATCTCCGATAATTGGATGCCCAATAGATGCCATGTGCACACGGATCTGATGAGTTCTTCCGGTTTCCAACTGGAATTGCATGAGCGAATATCCGCGGTAGCGCTCCAATACTTGATAATGTGTGATAGCATCTCGTCCATTTGGCATAATTGCCATTTTTTTTCGGTCTGTCTTATGCCGTCCAATCGGCTGATGAATGGTTCCAGCATTCTCGCGTGGATTGCCGACAACGATTGCTTTATATTCTCGTGCTGCAGAGTGAGATGCAATCTGCGCTGCAAGTGATTGATGTGCGATATCATTTTTTGCAACGACCAATAGGCCACTGGTATCTTTATCGATTCGGTGCACAACACCGGGGCGGATTTCACCATTGATACCCGATAATCGTTCTCCGCAATGAAACATGAGCGCATTGACCAAGGTTCCATCCCAGTTCCCTACCGCAGGATGTACGACCATTCCACGCGCTTTATCGACTACAATGATATCATCATCTTCATAGATAATATGGATTGGGATATCCTGTGGTATAATGGAAATCGTCTGTGCTTCTGGAATCTGTACATGAATGATATCACCAGTACATAGCTTATAATTTTTTTTTAGTGCACTTCCCTGCTGCATGACCAGCTTGCGCTCGATCCAGTTTTGTACCATGCTGCGTGTCACACCGTCCAACTGTTCAGATAGATAGCTGTCAATGCGCTTGCCTGCATCTGCGGCATCAATCAAAAAGATTTGTTCATTCATTGCTTTTTGCCGCCTTTTCCAGTTTTTCGTGCTGAATCAAATAATAGTAGAAAAACAAGATAACACCACACACCACATAGATATCAGCTACATTAAAGACCGGAAAATGAATCAGGCGGAAGTCAAATAAATCGACAACAAATCCATGCCAGATACGGTCAATCAGATTACCCAGTGCACCTGCAAGGATAAGATACAAACCAATTCGTCCGGTTTTCGAATAGATGAGTTTCTTATATAATACAAAGATGATTACAGCTATAATAATTGGTGTCAAAATCAGAAACAGCCAACGCTGATTTTGCAGGATGCTGAATGCAGCGCCACGATTTTCTACATAGGTAAAGTGAAATACGGAATCAATGATTGGGATTGTACCAAGAACAGAGAGTTTAGTAAATGCCCAATATTTTACCAGCTGATCCAGTGCGACCAGAACAAGAGTCAAAATGATGATACTCATAAAAGCTCCTTCAAAAAAGGCAGGCATTAGCTGCCTGCCTTTCCTTACACTTATTTTTTTGATTATCCAACAACTTCGGCACAACGTGCACACAGGGTTGGGTGCTTGCTGTTTTGACCAATGGAATCAACATACATCCAGCAGCGTTCGCACTTATCACCAGAAGCGCGCTCGACAGCGATTTTGATGCCCTCCAAATTTTCGCCGGACATACCCTCTCCTGTTCCCTCAATCACACGGAACTTGGAGACGATACAAAGTGCAGCCAACTCATCAGCTGGAATCGAACGCAGGAATTCTGCAATTTCGCCTTCAGCGTATACAGTGACCCAAGCCTCAAGCGGTTTGCCAATTACCTTATTTTTACGTGGCTCTTCCATAGCCTTGTTGACATCGTCATGGAGTGCAGAAAGCTTGTTCCACTTTTCTGTTGCAGAGTCATCAAATGCCCAAGTAGGATTGACCTCCGGCATGGTATTGAGTGCAACATTTGTCGGGTCATCACCCTCACGGTGCGGCATTGCCTTCCAAATCTCATCTGCGGTAAAGCATAGGATTGGAGAAATCATACGCACCAGTGCATCCAAAATTTCGTACATAACCGTCTGAGCCGAACGGCGCAGCAGACTTGCCTTATCTTCACAGTATAGACGATCCTTGATGACATCTAAATAGAAATTGGACATATCCACAACACAGAAATTATGAATTGCGTGCAGTACGACGTGGAACTCATAGTTATTATAGCCATTGATTACTTTTTGCACCAGTTCATTGCGTTTCATCAGCGCCCAGCGGTCAAACTCACATAGCTGATCGTAAGCTACCATATCGGTTGCCGGATCAAAGCCGTCCAGATTGCCCAGAATATAACGTGCAGTGTTACGGATTTTCAGGTAATTCTGTGAGAGATGCTTAAACATTTCCTTGGAAATACGCATATCCTGACGATAATCTGCGGAGGAAACCCACAAACGCAGAATATCCGCACCATAATCCTTGAGCAGCTCTTGCGGACTAATACCGTTACCCAGAGACTTGGACATCTTCTGACGCTCCTCGTCTACGATCATGCCATGTGTGATAACGGTTTTATAAGGAGCGATCCCCTTGGTTGCAATTGCAGTTAACATAGAGGACTGGAACCATCCACGATACTGATCGTTGCCTTCCAGATAGACGTCCACAGGAATCGGCTGTTCCTCGCGTGCATCGATTACGGCAGCCCAGCTGGAACCAGAATCAAACCAAACGTCCATGGTATCGGTTTCCTTATCAAAGGAGTGACAGCCACATTCACACTGCATATCGTCTGTGAGGATTTCACTCGCATCCATATCAAACCATGCATTCGACCCCTTCTCGCGGAACAAGTCTGCAACCAGCTTGATTGTCTTTTCGTTGATGAGCGGCTTTCCGCAATCCTTACAGAAAAAGATCGGAATTGGAACACCCCAAATACGCTGACGAGAAATGCACCAGTCAGAGCGCTCCATAATCATGGAGGTCATGCGCTCCTCACCCCATCCGGGGATCCAGTTGATTTCACGACAAGCTTTGACAGCATCTTCCTTGAGTGCGTCAACAGAGCAGAACCATTGCTCGGTTGCACGGAAGATGATTGGATTTTTGCAGCGCCAGCAGTGCGGATAGCTATGCACAATGTCTTCCATAGCAAGAAGTGCATTGCCTGCACGCAGATCATCGAGAATAATAGGTGTGGTTTTTTCGTAATACATACCAGCGTATTTACCAGCATCCTCGGTTGCCATTCCCTTTCCGTCTACCGGCACAATGATTGGAATAGTATATTTCTGGCAAACGATAAAGTCATCTGCACCGAAGCCGGGGGCGGTATGAACACAGCCGGTACCAGCATCCAGCGTAACATGCTCACCAGTAATTACAAGAGAATCCCGATCCATGAGTGGGTGCTGTGTCTTCATCATTTCAAGATCGGAGCCAAGAAGGGTTGCCAAAACCTCCCATGAGTCAATACCCGCAGCGTCCATAACGCTTTTTACAAGTTCCTTAGCCAGCACATAGATTTCACCATTTGGTACGCGAACAAGGTCATACTCAAAGAATGGGTTGACAGAAATTGCAAGGTTGCCGGGCAGCGTCCATGTTGTGGTTGTCCAAATCACGAAGTATACATTTTCTGTTGTACCAATTGCCTTGGTAATCACGCCCTTGTCATCGGTGACAGCAAACTTCACATAGATGGACGAACAGGGCTCATCTTGGTACTCAATTTCTGCCTCAGCCAATGCAGTTTCATCATGTGGACACCAGTAAACAGGTTTTAATCCCTTATAGATATAACCCTTTTTTGCCATTTCTCCAAAAATTTCGATTTGTTTTGCTTCGAAATCATGGGTTAGCGTAAGGTAAGGATGTTCCCAGTCACCTACAACACCCAAACGCTTAAACTGTTCGCGCTGTGTATCAACATGCTGACGGGCAAATTCTTCACATTTGTGACGGAATTCGGAAACAGAAACTTTATCCCGATCCATGCCATACGCCTGAATTGCCTGACGTTCAATTGGCAGACCATGCGTATCCCAGCCGGGGACATAAGGCGCACAAAAGCCAGCCATGTTTTTATAGCGGATAATAAAGTCCTTTAACACCTTATTGAGTGCATGCCCCATGTGCAAATTGCCATTTGCATATGGAGGACCGTCATGCAGAATAAAAAGGGGCTTGTCCTTATTTTTGTTCATCATTGCATGATAAAGTGCATTACTATCCTGCTCCCAGCCAGCTAGAAAATCCGGCTCTCTCTTGGGCAAGTTTCCGCGCATTGGGAAATCTGTTTTCGGTAGATTGATTGTTGCGTTATAATCCTGCGGCATTGTACCGTTTCCGTCCTTTCGTTTCTATCTCTCTTTATCGGTTTTTTTGCGAACCGGAATGGAGTCCCATCATAGGTCAATCATTTTCGGGCTTGTAGTCTGCACCGAACTTTAATTCGCCAAAATCGAACCGCGCCGTTGCCTGCTCGTGCAGACGCTGGGTATCCGTTGCGAGTGCTTGCTGCTGCTGTTTGCTGGAGGCAAGGTTGATTTCCGAAATGGTAAATTTCTTTTCCTTTTGCACCTCTACATACTGCTTCGCATCTGCTGGAAGCTCCTCGTTGCGAGGAACATGCGGCATCTTATCCTCTGCTTGTGCAGCTGTCTGCGGTGCAGCAGCTTCCTGCATATCTGCTGGCAAAGGTGGAATCGACATTTCGGTATAGTCTTCGTCACTCGGCTCAGTTGGCTGCAGTTCTGGGGCTGCTGCAAGCTTGACCAAAATCTTTTTTTGCGCGTCATAGACCGCTGTCATCTTGCTCAGAAAATCTGCATTGTTTTTCTTTGCAAGCTCTAGACGCTGTTCCTCGGCTGCAATTTCGGCTTTCAGCTCCTTAACACGCATTTCATACTTGACCTTCGCCTCATCTATGATTTGTTGAGATTCGAGCTTGGCTTTATCCAGTGTCTCCTGCGCAATTCCCTGTGCAGAGACAAGTGCGCGGCGCATACCGTCTTCCACCGAACGATACTCATCGATTTTGTCAACAAGCACCTTCATTTTCGCTTTCAGTGCAGCATTTTCTTTCTGCATTGCGGCATAATCCTCGGTAATCTGTTCGATGACCTCATCCACCGACTTTGGATCATATCCGTTGAACATTGCCTTTTCAAAGGTCAATGCCTGAATTTCCTGAACCGTCAGCATAGTTTTTATCCTCCGAAATAAATGAAGTGATTCTCTTTTCCTGCAAGGCAAAATGGCCGGAGTTTCTCCGGCCGCCGCACGCTGTTATACCAGACTGTATAGGATATTCTCCACAATTGTCAGTGCCAAAAAGGCACAAAGGAAAGGAATATCCAGCATGAAGCCGCGAAACGCACCTATGCGATCCAGCAGCGCACGAAATGGCATGATAACAGGCTCGGTTGCAAGATAAAGCAGCTCGCCAATTTTACTACCGCGCGCCTGTGGAAACCAGGAAAAAATCGCACGAGCCAGCATAAAGAACTGTAACAGTCTGATAAGCTGGGCGACTAAATAAATAAAATAATAAGAAAACACGCTAATCCTTCAATCAAATGTAAAGTCCGTTGCTTTCCAGCTCATCAATGAGATCCCCCAGAATGTCTACATTGTATGGGGTGATAATGAAAGTGCTGTTTGCAACTTTTTTGATTTTTCCTTCCTGTGCATACGCCACACCGCTGAGAAAGTCAACAAGGCGCCGCGCAACATCTTTATTGGTCTGTTCGAGATTCAAGACGACAGTACGCTTTTCTTTGAGATGATCTGCAATTTCGGCTGCATTTTCAAAGCGGTCAGGCTTGACCAGAACGACAGCCAGCTGAGCCGTTGCGTTAATGTTTACAACATTTCCCTTGCGGCTGGCATCCGAGGAAGATGTTTGTGTGTAAGTGTTTCGTGCTGGCGAAGCGTCTTCCAGATCCTCTTCCCGCTGTACTGGTGCGAAATCATCGAAATCTTCTTCCATGTCCTCGCCCTTTACCCAGTCGAGAAAACCTTTGATCGATGCCATATTCCAAAACTCCTTTGTGTGGATAAACTTAATAATTTTTCTTATTCTAGGTTGCCCATAACCACATTGGTTTGTGCATATGGACGACGGCCAAAGATACCAGTGCCGACACGTACAATGTTTGCACCACAAGCAATGGCCTGTTCAAAGTCAGCTGTCATACCCATAGACAAATAGTCCATAGATACATTATCGTATTTTTTTGTGGATATGTCAACAAATAGTTGTTGCATTTCTGCAAAATACCTGTGGCTTTCCCCTTGCTCCGCCGAAAATGGCGGGATTGCCATGAGACCGCAGATATGGATGTTCGGCAATTTCGGAAGTATTTCCAATGCTTCCGAAAGCTCCTCCGGAAGAAATCCGCTTTTTGCCTGCTCGCGTCCAATATTAACTTCTAGCAGGATATTTTGACAGATTTCATGCTTTTTTGCCTCTTTTGCAATACATTCTGCGAGTTTTATTGAACCGACAGATTGAATGAGCGACACCTTTCCGATGAGGTATTTTACCTTGTTTGTTTGCAGTGTTCCGATGAACTGAAGCTCTGCACCATCATAGGCATGCTTGTCATATTTTTCCAGTAGTTCCTGCACACGATTTTCTCCGCAGGCAGTCAGCCCCAGCTGGATCGCAGCCTGCACACGCTCTGCATCATTCATTTTGGTTGCTGCAACGAGCAAGATTTCTGACGGATCCCGTCCTGCCTTCTGTGCCGCAGCCGCAATCCTTGCTTTTACCGATTGCAGACGTTCCAGAAGCACTTTGTATTCTGTCTCTATCATTATTTCATCACCTTCAAATCACTTAATCCAGTCGCCTGTGTGATGATTGCATCACCGATTACCAGATCGGAATTTGTCATACCTTTTTCCACAATATAATATTCGGAACCTTTATAAATTGGGGTGATATTTTTGAATCGCACCGTATTTCCAGTTAGAATATAGACGCCGATCTGCGATTTTTCATTCATAGTAATTGCAGAGACCGGAACCTTTAGTCCCGTATAACTGGAAAATACAATATCTACCTTTTGCTGACGGATAGAGACGAGCTCTCCGTTGACTGTGGTGCTGGAGAATACAACCAGAGCCTCTTTGCTTTCTGCATCCGGAGTAATAGACACAACCTTTGCTGTCACGTTTGCAAAAATCTGTGAAAATTTGAGCGTTACATCTTGTCCGACTTTAAGACGATCTGCGGATGTCTTGTCCAGTATCGTAGCAAATTCCCACGTGAACCCGTTCATGATCTTGCCAAGCTTTCCATCAGGTGGGCTTACCTTTTGTTGGGTTAAAGTACGAAATGCCTCTGGCGTCATGGACTGTAATTTTTCAGGGGTTAAGATGGTCTCATATCCATCTACAACTTCTGAAAAATACCCGGAAGCAGGTGCACTGATGGTTGTACTTTTTCCGGATACTCTGCCGATCAGTCCATTTTTCTCATTTTCTAGTGCAACGATTTGTGAGCGCAACTCTCCAATATTGAGGTCTGAGGCATTGCGCCGCAGAGATAACTTCCGAAGCTGTGTGGCTGTGTCTGCGGCTCCTGTTGGCATGCCGTCCTCTACTAGAGCAGATAGATGCTGCATTTGAACAATCATCTGCTGTTCTGTTTTTGTGTTGTCGTTTGTATAATTTCCCGCAGATTGCAGCGCAGTATTTAACAGCTCCAACTCTGCGTTGATTTCCTCCAGCCGTCGGCTTGCGTCCATGATGGTTTCATCAGCATATACGATAGCGAGTGCTGACTGTGCCTGTACTTTTTCTCCATTGCTCACAATATGCTTGACCGTGCTGCTGGAGGTACCCTCTGTTACGGTTTCGCTGCGTACAAACCAGCCGTCTGCCGGAATGGAATCATCTATTGTGACATAACTGGCGGGGGTTGATACAACCCCCATGGACATTGCCTTGACCGACTGCACCACAAGGTAAATACTGCTCATGACGATAAGACCGGAAATCAGGACACGCTGGGGTGTAATATATTTCCAGATTTGCTTTTTTTGGAACATGAAGGTCTCCTTATTCGCCTACCATGCGTTCCTCCCGTCGGGTATAAAACTCGACCCTCTGCGTTGGGATCATAGTCGAAATCGCATGTTTATAAATCATTTGCTGTCTGCCATCGCTTTCCAGCATGACAATAAAGCTGTCAAATCCACGAATGACACCACGCATTTGATAACCGTTCATTAAAATAACAGTGATCACCTGACCCTGTTGACGCACTACATTCAAAAATGCATCCTGTAAATTGATATCGTTTTTCACAAGAATACCCTCCATCTATTTGTAAAATTCTGGATTTATTGTATACCCTGCCCTGCAAGATAATCTGTCGAACGCTGAAGCACTTCGGCAAAATCCGAATGTGTGTCGTATGTGATCCAGTGTACAGTTGGGTCACGTCTTAACCATGTCAGCTGTCGTTTGGCGTAATTTCGGGTTCGGCATTTCAATGTTTCGACACAGTCCTCCAGCGAACACTTCCCTTCTAAAAAATCCACAAGTTCCTTGTATCCAATTGCCTGTGCAGCGGTTCCCGTCAGCTGACCAGATTCCAATAACCGCTGTGCTTCCGCCAATAGTCCATTTTCCATCATCTGATCGACTCGCTGGTTAATGCGCTGATAGAGGGTTTCTCGCTCTGTGGGACAAAGACCGATTTTAACTGCATCATATTTTGGTGCGGCACGTTTATTCTTCATATTCCATGCATCGAGCGTCATACCAGTCTGCTCAAATACTTCGAGCGCACGAATGACCCGTTTTCGGTTATTGGGGTGCAGTCGCTCTGCTGCCTGCGGGTCGACTGCGGCAAGACAGGCATGTACAGCAAGACTTCCCTGTTCATCTGCCATTTTTTCATATTTCTGCCGAATACTATGATCGGTTTCATCTCCTGTAAAGGCATTGCCCTCAATCAACGCATCCAGATATAGACCGGTACCGCCGACAACAATCGGAATTTTACCGGCAGCCAAAAGCGTTTGTGCACAGGCATCTGCAAGGGCTGTATAGCGCGCAACCGAAAATGGCTCGCTGGGGTCTACGATATCAATCATGTGGTGCGGAACCCCTTTTTGCTCGACTCTTGTTGGTTTTGCGGTTCCGATATCCATTCCCCGATAAATTTGCATGGAATCCGAAGATATGATTTCTGTGTTAAGCTTCTGTGCAAGCGCAATGGAAAGTGCGGTTTTTCCGCTGGCAGTAGGGCCTGTAATACAGATGAGGTTTTTCATACTATTGATTCACCCGCTTAAACATTTTATCAAGTTCATATCGACTGAGCCGCACAGTGACAGGACGTCCATGTGGACAGCTTGTAATTGCCGGATCTGCCAGTACGCGGTTGCAAAAATCCTGCATTTCTGTAAGGGAAGTATCCATACCAGCCTTGATGGCAGATTTACAGGCAACCGTATGAATCAAGTCGTCCAATCGGTCGGGCACCGGTGTGCGGCTGCTCATCAGCTTATCTGCCATTTCACACAAGGTTTCTGAAATCTCTGCGCAGTCCAGATATGCAGGGATTTCACGAATTGCAAAGCTGTTTTGTCCAAAGGATTCGATTGCGAATCCAATTTTTCGGATTTCGTCTAACTGTTCGGACAGTGCTGCATATTCTGCGGCATTCACCTCAGCAATGACAGGGGTTAGAAGTGTCTGTCGTGGGATTTCCGCTTGTGTGCGCAGACGGTTAAAAATCATGCGTTCATGGGCAGCATGTTTGTCAATAAGCACGATTCCCTTTTGGTCTTCTGCCACAATGTAGGTATGAAAGGCTTCGCCTAAAACACGGGCTGCGGGTATTTCTGGTACGTTCTCTTGTGGAACGACATTCTTTTCAGGGACAACGTCTGCAACCTGCGGCAGATAGTCCCAGCCAAGCTCCTCGTCAAAATCATCTGCATCGATATACGGTTTTTTAACCTGTCTCTGGTGCAGCTTCATGGGAGGCTCCTGCGCGACTTCTGTTTGCTGTAAGGTATGTATCTTGATGGTACGTCCCAGCATTTCATAGGTATCTACCACAGGATAACGCTGCTTGGGAGCTTCTTTGGTGGATATGCTGCTTGATGCTGGGGCTGTTTTTTCTGTATGTGTCGTGGAGATATCTGACTTTTCTTGTGATACAGATACAGCTGGCGTTTGCAGTTCCTCTGCCTGCAAAGCAGTTGTGACGGAAAGTTGCTCTCTGCTGATATGATCCTCACGGGCCGGCTTTTTGTTGTCAGAAGCCCGAATCTCCGGAATATTGTCATTCTGCTCCAAGGCATTCTTACAGGCAATATAGATGGTATCAAAGACTGCTTTTTCCTGTGCAAACTTGACTTCTGTTTTTGCCGGATGCACATTGACATCGACAAGATGTAAAGGGATGGTTAGAAATATTGCACCCGACGGATATTTTCCGGTGATGATTTGATTGCGATAGGCTTCTTCAAAGGCTGCCTGCATGACACGCGACTTGATATAACGTCCGTTTACAAAGAAATGCTGCATGGAGCGATTGGGGCGTCCAGCATGTGGCTTTGTAATATACCCCCATGCCGCAAGCGCATCTCTTGAAAATTTGGGAACTTCAATCAGATTTGCCGTCATTTCTTTTCCAAAGACGGAAAACACAGGCGCAATCAGCTTCCCTTTTCCCGGGGTTGCAAAAGTCTGCCTGCCATCTCGAATCATAGTAAATGCGATTTCGGGATGGGACATGGCGGCATGCTGCACGACCGAAACCACATAGCCTGCCTCAGTGAAGTCCTTGCGCAGGAATTTCATTCGTGCGGGGGTGTTAAAAAACAAGTCACGGACAATGATTGTTGTCCCCTCCGGACATCCGGCATCATCCTGTTCTGTGATCGTACCAGCTTCCAAATGAATGTGTGTACCTGCAAGCATATTGACTTGCTTTGTAAATAAGTCAATCCGTGAGACCGATGCAATGGCAGCAAGTGCTTCTCCACGAAATCCAAGGGTTCCGATGGAAGCAAGATCTTGCTCTGTACGTAGTTTACTGGTTGCATGACGGCGGAATGCGATGGGTGCATCTTCTGGAGTCATCCCGCATCCATTATCCGCAATACGCAGATACGAAATCCCACCATGCTCGATTTCTACGGTGATCTGTGTCGCCCCCGCGTCGATTGCGTTTTCTACAAGTTCTTTCGCAACTGAGGCTGGGCGCTCTACCACCTCACCGGCTGCAATCAAGTCAGCAAGATGGCTGGATAGTTCTTGAATAATCGGCATGAAGCATCTGTCTCCTTTCTCTGTTAATCCAACATTCGCTGCAGTTCATGCAGAGCAGTCAGGGCTTCGATGGGGGTCATGGTGTCAAGCCGCATCACACGCAGGCGGTCAGCCAACGCATTCAGGCTCAAATCCACCATGGAAATTTGGTCATCTGGTGGTGTCTCCTGTGTAACAGGCAACACTGAGGTATGTGACTCTAACTCAGCAAGGATTTGTTTTGCACGCTTAATGACCTGTGTGGGGATACCTGCAAGCTTTGCGACCTCAATTCCATAGCTGTCATCTGCACCGCCGCGAATGATTTTGCGTAAAAACGTGATGTCATCGCCGCGCTTTTTGACTGCAATATTATAGTTCTTGACACCGGGAAGCAGCTGCTCAAGTGCAGTCAACTCATGGTAGTGTGTTGCAAATAAGGTTCGTGCACCAATACGCTTTTTGTCTGCGATATATTCAACGACTGCCCGCGCGATGGACATGCCATCGTATGTAGAGGTACCACGCCCAATTTCATCTAAAATCAAAAGGCTGTTATGGGTTGCACCACGCAGGATTTCGGCAACCTCACTCATTTCCACCATAAAAGTAGATTGACCGCTTGCCAAATCATCTGAAGCACCCACACGGGTAAAGACTCGGTCTACCACACCAATGCGGGCTGCGGAGGCCGGAACAAAGGAGCCCATCTGTGCCAAAATGGTGATGAGTGCCACCTGCCGCATATAGGTAGATTTGCCCGCCATATTGGGACCAGTGATGATGGCAGTCCGGTTATCTGCCTGATCCAGCAAGGTGTCATTGGGAATGAACATCGTCCCTTTGAGCATCTTTTCTACGACAGGATGCCGTCCGTCTCGAATTTCGATTCGACCGGAGAGATCGACCTCTGGGCAGACATAGTGTTCTTCTGCCGCAAGATCGCTCAGGGCAAGCAGCACATCTATATTGGACAGTGCATGTGCTGTACGCTGGATACGGTGTACCTGACGAGCGATTTCTTCCCTCACACTGCAGAACAAGTCATATTCCAGCGAAACCAGACGCTCTTGTGCGCTAAGCACTTGCCCTTCGAGTTGCTTGAGTTCATCTGTGATATAGCGCTCACAGTTTGCAAGAGTCTGCTTGCGAATATAATGGGCAGGGACAGCGTCCAGATTGGTTTTTGTGACTTCTAAATAATAGCCAAATACGCGGTTATACCCAACCTTCAGTGTTTTGATACCTGTTGCATCGCGTTCACGCTGTTCGATTTCCGCAATCTTTCCTTTGCCGCCGGAAGCAAGTTCCCGAAGTTCGTCGATTTCTGGACGGAAGCCTGCTTGAATCAGTCCGCCTTCGCGTACTGATACTGGAGGTTCTTCCACGATTGCCGCGCCAATCAGCGCGCAGGCATCTTCGAGCGGGTCAATGCGGGCATTGAGTTCATTCATGAGCGGGACATCGATCTGTGAAAGCTGTTCCTTTAGTGCCGGCAGATAAGAAAGGGACATGTGCATGGCACGCAAGTCTCGACAGTTTGCTGTACCATAGACAATTCGAGAAATCAGACGCTCCATATCAAACATTTGTTTGAGGTTGTCACCAATTTCTGCGCGCAATAACGCATCATCGACAAGTTCTGTAATCACTGCCTGTCGTTTTTGAATATGGATTGGATTCAAGAGCGGCTTTTCCAGCCACTGGCGAATCATACGCGAACCCATTGCCGTTTTTGTGCGGTCAATGACAGAGAGCAGAGAACCCTTTTTCTCCTTGGTGCGCATGGTTTCAGACAGTTCCAAATTTCGTCTTGCAGTGAGATTTAACTCCATATACTGTCCATGCTGATAGATGTAGAGTGTATTGAGACTGCCAAGGCTGCTCTTTTGGGTTTCCTCCAAATAATGCAGCAGTCCTCCCAAAGCCTTACATAAAAGCACATTCTCATTCAGAGCGTTCTTTTCGATGACCTCCATCCCGAAACATTGGGACACCGCCTGCAACGCGGGTTCCTCGGCAAACACTTCGGCGGGTAAGGGAGAAAAAATAGATTCCATACGCTCTTTGAGAAATGCATGCAGAACCGTATCCTCTGCCGCTGTGCCGCCGAGAAGGGATTCCCGCGGCATAAAACGAGAAATTTCACTAAAGAGTTCCCCTGTACTTTGCGTCAGAACGCCATACATCTCCCCAGTTGAGATATCTGCAAAGCAAACGCCGGTATTTTGTCCCTCTGCATATAGACAGCATAAAAAATTATTTTTGTGCTCATCAAGCATGGAGGCTTCAATGACCGTCCCGGGAGTGACCATGCGCACAATCTCACGCTTCACCAATCCCTTGGTAGACTTCGGATCCTCCACTTGTTCACAGATTGCAACCTTATATCCCTTGCGTACCAGTCTGCCAATATATGTTTCACTCGCATGATAGGGCACGCCGCACATGGGCGCACGTTTTTCCTGACCACATTCTCTGCCGGTCAATGTAAGCTCCAACTCTTTGGACACCAAGACAGCATCATCAAAAAACATCTCATAAAAATCACCGAGACGATAGAACAAGATATAATCGCGGCACTTCTCCTTGATTTCGAAGTACTGCTGCATCATAGGTGTTAATTGTGCCATGGGATTTCCTTCTTTTCTAAATATAAAATCAGCAGCTATTGCTGCCTTATGCTCTGCCAAACAGACAGCGCAGAGAGGTTTTTTCAATCACAACGTCTGCAAATTTTCCAATTTCAAGAGCATCTCCGGCACAGCAGACCAATAAACCACCTTCTGTACGTGCGGTGAGCGGGTAGTCCTTTCCTTTGCTGTGCCCATCGACCAGAACACGCAGACGCTTGCCCATATAGGCATTTTGACGTGCCTCAACACAAGCATCCTGCGTTTGGAGCAGCCGTTCAAATCGCGCCTGCTTGACTGCATGGGGCGTATCGTCCTGCATTTCGGCAGCTGGAGTGCCGCTGCGTTTGGAATACAGGAAGGTAAACAGCATATCAAATCCAATCTCCGAAACCATTTTGCGGGTCTTTTCAAAGTCCTCCTCGGTTTCTCCCGGAAATCCAACAATGATATCGCTGGAAAGCGTGATTTCCGGCATTCTGATGCGTGCATAGGAGATGAGTTCACGGTAATGCGCTGCGGTATAGCCGCGATTCATACGGCGCAGAACGGTATCACTGCCCGACTGGAACGGCAGATGCAGCTGTTTTGCTACCTTGTCGCAACGCGCCATGGTATCAAACAGCTTATGGGAGGCATCTTTCGGGTGACTTGTCATGAAGCGGAGCAGAAAATCACCAGAAACTGCATTTAACTTTTCAAGCAGATCAGCAAAATCGATTTGTTCGTCCAGATCCTTGCCGTAAGAATTGACATTTTGACCAAGCAGGGTGATATCCTTGTAGCCGTCCGCAACCAATTGCGTAAGTTCTTGTACGATATCCTGTGGAGCGCGGCTCCTCTCTCGTCCGCGTACATAAGGTACGATGCAGTAGGTACAAAAGTTATTACAGCCATACATGATGGATAACCACGCCTTGACTCCTCCATCACGCAGAACGGGTAAGCCCTCTGCAATATAACCGGCTGCATCTCCGCTAGTATCAAAAATACGCTTGTCTCCCGTAAGAGAGCGATAAAGCAGTTCAGGAAAACGCCAGAGCGCATGGGTTCCAAATACCAAATCGACCTGCGGATAGCTTTTTTTGATTTTTTCCGGAATATGATTCTGCTGTACCATGCAGCCGCAAAGACAGATGGTTACATCAGGACGTGCCTTTTTGAGATGAGACAGTGCCCCAACATTGCCAAGTGCACGGCTTTCTGCATGCTCACGCACCGCACAGGTGTTGATTACAATGACATCAGCATCTTCTGCACATTCGGCGCGTTCATAGCCCATTTCCTCCAGCATACCGGCAATCTGTTGTGTATCTGCCTCATTTTGCTGACAGCCAAAGGTCTGTGTAAATGCGCGCAGAGGCTGCCCGCAAACCTGTGCCTTTTCTGCATTCATCTTTGCAATGAACTGCATATACTCATATTGATGAGCAATCTGTTCTTGTGTGACAACAGTTTTATTTTTGGACATGGGATTCCCTTTCTAAAAATTCATCGAAATGCCTGCATCTTTTCGTTGTATACGCACAGCCGATGATAGCCTGCATGAATGTCCGTATACTGCGGCAAATACTGTTCTATGGCACGGGTCAAATATTCCGGACTCATGTTGTTGTTTCCAGCCGCTGTGACTACCTCGGCGATAACCTGCCCGTTTTCCTCTGAAATCTGTATTTCTGCAAAGAAATCGCGCATATTGATAAGCTTTTCCCCACGCTTGGAACGCTTTATGATTTCAATTGTATCGCGTGCAAACAGCTCCGACACATTTTTTACAAAATCTTTCGGAACATCTTTTGTAAAGTTCCATGTGATCCGGTATTTTGACCACGCAATTTCACGCAGCGGCATACCACCGTCGGACAGCGGATAAATCTCGATTGCCCGCAATCCCTCTGGAAATACAGAATTCAGCGCTTCTACTGCATGGACTGGAACCGACTCAGTCAGCAGGTTAAAATCCAACAGTTCCCATTCTCCTGAATAGCCGGTCGAGAGCGGGAGTGCGACAGATACATAAGCATGCTGGTTAAATCCCTCTGTAAACCAGAGCGGCATTTCACAGCGCGCCATAGCACGCTGCATGGTGTGCATCAGATCCAGATGGGAAATGTATTTTGCGCGACCTTCCTTGGCAAATTTCATGCGAGCCTTAAACACAGCACTTCCCTCCTTCCAGCAGTCGGTTGGAACCGCATCCTGTACATTTCTTCATACAGTCTGCTGTGATAGCAGCCTCACGCGAAAGCGCCCATTCACGTTTCAGATATTCTTTGGTCGTACCGCAGCCAATATGATCCCATGGGAAGATTTCGTCCATCGGACGCTGGCGGCAGGAATAGAATGTCGGATCCAGCCCACAGTCAGCAAATGCCTGCTGCCATTTCTCATAAGAGAAACACTGATCCCAGCCATCAAACTTACAGCCATTTTTCCATGCTGTATAGATTGCCTGCCCCTGCCGGCGGTCACCACGAGCAATCACACCCTCCATGACAGAGGTTTCTGCATCATGCCAGTTGTAGGTAACGTTCTTGGTTTTCATGATTTTCTTCATGTAGTCCTGCTTGCCGCGCAGCATTTCCAATGAATTCTGTGCATCCCATTGGAATGGGGTCTGCGGCTTTGGAACAAAGCAAGATGCCGAGGCAGTAATTTTTACACCACGCTGACGATTGTCTGTATGCATACGCCAACAGTAAGCGACCTTTTTGCAAATGTCTGAAATACCATCTAGATCTTCTGAGGTTTCGGTTGGAAGCCCTATCATAAAATAGAGCTTGACATTGTTCCAGCCACCCTTGAATGCGATTTCGCAGGCGTGCAGCACATCATCTTCGGTAATATTCTTATTGATTACATCACGCAGACGCTGGGTGCCAGCTTCACAAGCAAAGGTCAAACCGCTTTTGCGAACTTTCTGCACACGCTGCATCAGTTCTGAACTGAAGCTGTCCGCACGCAGAGATGGCAGAGACAGACTAATATGTCGCGGCTCACAGTAATCAAGCATACATTCAGTCAATTCTCCAAGTTCACCATAGTCGCTGGTAGACAGCGAGGAAAGCGAAATTTCCTCATAACCGGAATTTTTGAGAACAGCCTCCGCCTGCCGCATTAGGGTTTCTTTGGATTTCCGGCGCAGCGGACGATAGGTATGCCCTGCCTGACAGAACCGGCACCCACGCGGACAGCCGCGGAACAACTCGATCATAGCGCGGTCAAACACAATATCCGTAGACGGCACAACAAAATAATCCGGATAATACATGGTATCCAGATCTTTTACAATACGCTTTTGTACAAAGGCAGGTGCGCCAGATTTGGGCGTACAGCCAGCAATGGTTCCATCTGTATGATAGGAAATCTCATAGAGCGATGGCACATACATCCCCGGGATTTGTGCCGCTTCCATCAAAAATTCCTGCTTGGTAAGACCATTCTTTTTGGCACGGAGATAAAGATTGGTCAAGTCCAGCATGATTTCTTCTCCATCGCCAATCAGAAAGAGGTCAATAAAATCGCAGAGCGGTTCAGGGTTATACGCACAGGGCCCGCCTGCAATGACTAAGTTTTGAAGTCCTTGCCGGTCTTTTGTGTATACAGGAATACCGCCTAAATCCAACATATTGAGAATGTTGGTAAAGGACAATTCATATTGCAGCGTGAAAGCGACAATATCAAATTCAGATAAGGGGGTTCCGCTTTCCAGTCCATAAAGCGGTATGTCAGCCTTGCGCATCTCAGCTTCCATATCAATCCATGGTGCGAATACGCGCTCACACCAGATATTTTTCTGGTCATTGAGCAAACCATACAGGATACGAGAACCTAAATGAGACATTCCAACTTCATAGACATCTGGGAAGCAGAATGCAAAATGTAAGTCAATGTTATTTTTATCTTTGGTGACAGATCCCCATTCGCCGCCAACATAACGCGCAGGCTTTTGCACGCGCGGCAGAATCTGTTCCAGAGCAGAATGCAGCATGATAGCCCTCCATTTCATATACAGAGATTATTATATACTGTTTTTTTGATTTTTGCAATCAACATTTGTAATAAAGAAGTGTTTTTCACGGTTTTCGGCAAGAAATATGGTTATATTTGTGTGAAAACATCGGCTAAAAGCGCAAAATCACCGGAGTGCATTTCCCCAGTGATTTTGAAATATCCCAGCAAAGATTTTAAGGCATAGCAGATGGTTCCTGAACATGTTCGAATCCCTGTTCCAGAATGGTTCCAATATGGGAATCCGATAATTTGTAGTATACGGTTTTGCCTTCCTTTCGGTTAGAGACCAGACGCACCTGCTTCAAAAAACGCAGCTGATGCGAAATTGCAGATTGTGTCATCCCTAAAAGCTCTGCGATATCACAGACACACAATTCATGGATTGCCAGTGCAGATAAAATCCGCAGCCGTGTCTTATCAGAGAATGCTTTGAAAAAATCCGATGCCAATCGAGTTACCTGTTCATCGGGCATCTGGCATTGTACATTCTGTACAGTGTTGCAATGCACACAATTTTCTTCACAGCAAACGAGAGTATCTTTGACCATGCACCTCACCTCACACTGTTGGTTCAAATAGACTCGTATTTTTATTATACACGATTTTTGTGAATTTTCCAAAATGTTTCTGTAAGGCGTATCGAAAACATTCCATACTATTTTTCATCAAGGCGGTTTTCGTCAGCTTAGATGACTTAAAATAAATTTTGGGAAGATTCAGAACATTTGTTCTGAACATTGTTCTTTGTAGAGAATTTTTATTTTTATATAAATATAACCTAGGTTTTGTATAATTCATAGATTCGAAAAATATATCTCTGCGTAAAATAACGCTAAAAAAGAGCGCCTCCGCAAAAATCTGCGATGGCGCCCTTGCCTGTATTTTACTTTTTGTCGTTAAGTGGATTGTCTACCATAATCTCCTTCAACCCTGCTGCAAGCCCTGCCATTCCCTGAATTTCAGATGGAATGATAATTTTGGTCGCCTTTCCGTCTGCTGCCTTTGCAAAAGCTTCAAGTGCTTTCAGACGAATAATCGGATCTGTCGGAGCGGCTTCATTCAACATTCGGATAGAGTCTGCAAACGCCTTCTGTACAGTCAAAAGTGCTTCCGCCTCACCCTCAGCTTCCTTGATTTTTGCCAGTCTGGTTGCCTCTGCACGAAGCACCATAGACTCCTTCTCTCCTTCTGCAACCAGAATCTTAGACTGCTTTTCTCCTTCTGCGGTCAGAATCGCTTCACGGCGGTCACGCTCCGCCTTCATTTGCTTTTCCATGGATTCACGGATAGCAGTTGGTGGAATAATATTTTTAAGTTCTACACGGTTGATTTTGATTCCCCATGGGTCAGTCGCTTCGTCCAGAATAGCGCGCATCTTGGTGTTGATGATATCACGGCTTGTCAATGTCTGGTCAAGCTCCAAATCACCAATGATATTACGCAATGTGGTTGCGGTCAGATTTTCAATTGCAGCCATAGGATTTTCAATACCGTAGGTATAAAGCTTCGGATCGGTGATTTGAAAATAAACCACAGTATCGATTTGCATGGTAACATTATCCTTTGTGATAACTGGCTGTGGTTCAAAATCAACTACCTGCTCTTTGAGCGTAACCTTGCGTCTCACATGCTCAAAAATTGGCAGCTTAAAATGCACACCATTTCTCCAAGTCACGCGATAACTGCCCAGACGTTCGATAATATACGCATGTGCCTGTGGTACAATTACAAAAATACGAGATGCAATGAACAAGAAAATAAGTCCAAGCGCAATCCACCAGATAATAGTAAACATAATCTCAACCTTCCTTTCGCACTGCTGTCTGAATCGGCTCTACAATTGCTTTTACGCCAACAATCTCGAGCACTCTGACCAGCGCTCCCTCTGGGATCTCACTGCCATCTGCCGAGCGCGCTGTCCAGTACTGTCCCATAATTTTAATTTCTCCTTGCGCAGACGTGTTGGAAATTGTCTGGGTAACAACCGCCTGCTCACCAAGTATTCGATCCGCATTGGTCGCTGTCCGTTTTGTTCCAATCATTTTAACCGCCATAGGGCGAGCTAAGACGAGAGAAACACTGGATACCACAAGAAACACCATCCACTGTACTGGGATCGAACATTGCAGTGTGGTGGCAATCAAGCTGCCAACGCCACCAACCGCAAACCAAATCGCACTGAGATTTAATGTAAATGCTTCGATAGTCAGTGCCAGAACAATCACCAGTATCCAGCAGGCACTATCTGACCATGTAAACATATGCCTCCCTCCGTTTCTGTATGTTATCATACCCATATCTTTATGCTTCTTATACCACAGTTATCCTGTCATCTCTCACATAAAGACAATGTGTGTAACCCTGTGTGGTTATTATACTGCATGCGATTCCAAAAGTCCATCAAATCATTCAAAAACAGAAAAAAGGTCAGCCACCACAAAAGATGACTGACCTTTTCAATTTCAGAAAACGCTTTGAATCAATACATGCCGCCCATATCCGGAGCTGCCGGCATCGGAGCTGCTGGCTCCTTCTTGTCTGCCACGATGCTCTCTGTAGTCAGAACCATGGCTGCAACAGAGGCTGCATTCTGCAAAGCAGAACGATTTACCTTTGTCGGATCAACGATACCCGCAGGAATCATATCACAGAATTCTTCCTTGTATGCGTCAAATCCATAACCAGCCTTACCAGAAGCCTTGATGCGGTCAAGTACAACAGAACCATCTACACCAGCATTTGCTGCAATCTGCTTAACCGGAGCTTCCAGACCACGCATGATGATCTGTACGCCAGTCTTTTCATCGCCTTCCACCTCATGCAGAAGCTTTTCAACTGCCGGAATGGCATTGACATAAGAAGTACCGCCGCCTGCAACGATACCTTCCTCAACAGCAGCGCGAGTTGCGTTGAGTGCATCCTCAATACGCAGCTTCATTTCCTTCATTTCCACCTCGGTTGCAGCGCCAACCTTGATAACAGCAACACCGCCAGCCAGCTTTGCAAGACGCTCCTGAAGCTTCTCACGGTCGAACTCAGAGGTTGTATTTTCGATTGCATTGCGAATGGTTGCAACACGTGCGTGAATTGCCTCAGAATCGCCAGCACCATCAACAATCGTGGTGGTTTCCTTATTTACCTTGACCTGACGAGCCTGACCCAGCATCTCCAGAGTTGCATCCTTCAGATCAATACCAATATCATCAGAAATTACGGTACCGCCAGTTAGGATTGCAATATCTTGGAGCATTTCCTTGCGGCGATCGCCAAAGCCCGGTGCCTTAACAGCTACGCAGGTGAAAGTTCCGCGCAGACGGTTTACAATCAGGGTGGACAGTGCTTCGCCCTCAATGTCTTCTGCAATAATGAGCAGCTTGCGACCCATCTTCACAATCTGCTCAAGGATCGGCAGAAGGTCAGCGATGACAGAAATCTTCTTATCTGTAATGAGTACCAGAGCATCGTCCAGAACCGCTTCCATCTTCTCGGTATCAGTTACCATATATGGAGTAACATAACCGCGGTCAAACTGCATACCCTCTACAACCTCAGAATAGGTCTCCGCAGTCTTGGACTCCTCAACTGTGATAACGCCATCTGTAGAAACCTTCTCCATTGCCTCAGAAATCAGCTTGCCGATTTCGTCGTTGCCAGAGGATACTGCCGCAACACGTGCGATATCAGCAGCACCGTCAACCTTCTTGGAATGCTCTGCAATTGCACTTACAGCGGTCTCTACTGCCTTATTCATACCCTTACGCATAACCATCGGGTTTGCGCCTGCTGCAAGGTTCTTCAGACCCTCCTGAATAAACGCCTGTGCCAGCATGGTTGCGGTGGTGGTGCCATCACCTGCAACATCATTGGTCTTGGTTGCAACTTCCTTTACCAGCTGTGCGCCCATGTTCTCAAATGGATCTTCCAACTCGATATCCTTTGCAATGGTTACACCATCATTTGTGATGAGCGGTGCGCCAAACTTCTTATCCAGAACTACATTGCGACCCTTTGGTCCCATTGTGATTTTAACAGTGTTTGCCAGCTGGTCAATGCCCTTCATGAGAGACTTACGGGCTTCTTCACCAAATTGAATCTGCTTCGCCATAATGAATTCTCCTCCAATATATGCGTTCATTTTGAACTTTTCTGAAATATTTGATTTTCAGCAAAGCCCATGATTTTACTCTACAACAGCCAGAATATCGTTCTGACGAACGATGATTAAGTCCTCTCCATCGATCTTCACTTCGTTTCCGGAATACTTGCTGGTGATTACCTTATCACCGACCTTGACCTGCATGACAACTTCCTTGCCATCTACAACGCCGCCGGGACCTACGGCCAGAACCTCCGCAACCTGCGGCTTTTCCTTTGCAGAACCGGTCAGGATAATACCGCTTACAGTGGTTTCCTCTGCTTCTACCATCTTGATCACAACGCGATCAGAAAGGGGCTTCAAAGTCATAATCTATTCCTCCTAAAAGATTAGAATACCATTTCACAGTTTAGCACTCGTAGTGTATGAGTGCTAACCTCGGTTATTATGATACATCAACTATTCTGGAAACGCAAGTGCTTTTTCAAAGAAACTTACAAAAATTTTTGAAAAATTTGTAACAACTGGTTTTACCTTGTTTCTAAGGTGTTTGGCGCTTTCTTGTCCCCTCTGCTAACAGTTTGCTGCGGGTGACCTACTTTCCGTTCAGTTTTGTCTGTTCCGTGCGCTTTTCTTTGGTACGTACCGGCTTTATTGTTCTGTGCTCCGGCGCCTTCTTCTGCCCTCTCTCGATTACGCGCCGAGATGTCTGCGGTTTAAAATACATATAAAGATCGCAGCGGATCATACCGTTATACAACTTACGTCTCTTATCCGCCTGATATCCATAAAATCGCTCAAATTCCGAATCAGAAGTTAGGTAATATTGGCGCAGTTCGCGCTTGCCAACAACTCTGCCCATATCACGATAAAGCTTTTGCGCATGCTCATGGTCGAGCAGCCGCTCTCCATAGGGCGGATTTGCAAACAAAACTCCGCTTTCCGGATAGCTTCTAATCGTTGCATCTGCTGTTTCAAATCGAATAAACCGCTCAACGCCGGCTTTTCCAGCATTGTCACGCGCAAGCAACACCGATGCACCATCTATATCACTTGCCAGAATATCCAATTCCATGCCTGTACGTACCGCGGCAATCGCCTGCTCCCTTGCAGCTTTCCATTCTGCGTGTTCGATCCAGTCCCATTTTTCCGCATCATAGGTACGCATCAGTCCCGGTGCACGGTTGAGCGCAATCATAGCAGCCTCGATGGGAATGGTACCTGAGCCGCAAAATGGGTCGATGAGAGCATCTTTGCCGCGCCAACGTGCCAACTTTACCATCGCTGCCGCCAGCGTTTCACGCAGGGGGGCTGCATTGGCATTGGCACGGTAGCCGCGTTTATGCAGCCCTGCACCCGAAGTATCCAAAAAGATTTCTACCTCATCACGCATAATCGAAAACTGAATCTGATAGCGCTCCCCATCTTCCTCAAACCAGCTGATGCCATAGTGTGCACCGAACCGATCCACAATGGCTTTCTTGATAATCTTCTGACAGTCTGGCACACTGAACAATTTGGAGTCCAGCGAATATCCCTTTACCGGAAATGCAGCATGGACAGGCAGAAATGCCTCCCACGGAATTGCCTTTGTCCCCTCAAAAAGCGCATCAAAGCAATCTGCCGGAAAAGATGCCAACCGAATCAGCACCCGCTCGGCACAGCGCAAATGCATATTTGCCCAAATCAGAGTCTGTTCATTCCCCGTAAACAGCACCCGTCCATTTTCCGCACGCACGTCGGTCAGCTTACCGCCAAAACGCAGTTCATCGGCAACAATGCCCTCCAGCCCGAACAATGTCGGACAGCAAAATTCTAAATTCATATATCCACCTCGATCTTATCGCTACAATAAAGGCTCCTGTCCGGTCACCAGACAAGAGCCAACTTCTTTTTTATGATACCGTGCACGGTCTATAAAGTCAAGGCATTTGCTAATAGAACAGCATAAAGTCATGCCGCGTGTGACTCTGTACAGACAGATATCTCTCAATCTTAATATCAAACAAGCGCAACAAGCAAAGATAGAGCATCCCTGCACTCATTGCCGCACAGACAAGTGCCGGCCACTGACTTCCAAGCCACCCAACAAAAAATGTATAAAAGACGCGTGTCCAGAGAAATACGGCAAAACCGCAAAGCATTGGTGCACCAACAAACCGTCTCAAGCAAACGGCAAGCGCTCCACAATGCACCAGCTCTCCCAAATTACAAAGTGCCACCCACAACGGTGCAATACATTCTGCAATCAAAAATCCGTATACCCGAAATTGAGGATTTCCTGCAAGGATATAGACCAAAACAAGCTGTAAGACTTCGCCGGAAAGTGCTGTCATAACGGCAAACTGCTGCTTTCCAATGCCATTGAGCAAACAGGCCGTTATCATCTGATAGTAGCATATAACCGCAGAAATCCCAATCAGCCAAAAATAGCCGACTGGAACCGCACGATAGAAAAACAGTCGTGCAATCACCGGTGCCAGCGGCAATAACAGTGCTGTTGCAGGGATCCCTACAATCCCAGTTGCAAATAAGCTCTGCGAGGTAAAATGCTGTAAGAGCCCTTTATCATGCCCCGAAGCATACCGACTTGCCTGAGGCATTGCTACGGTACAGAGTGAGGATAAGAGTGCAATGGGGAGAAGCATGATTGGCGATGCAATACCTGATACAATGCCCAGTTCAGCAACTGCGTCCGTGCGAGAAAGTCCGGAGGCGACCAGACGAGACGGCAAAATTACCGCACCCGCAGAAGCAATTCCATTTGCCAAAAGCGCCGAAAAGGAGACAGGCAGTACAATCTTCCAAAACGGGTCTGTTCCAGAAGGTGGCTGACAAGTCTTAGGCAAGTGCATTTTGCGATACATCTGTATCATAATAAACGCACTGACACATTCACTCAGTGACATTCCAAGGAAAATCAAAACCGCAATGCGTCCGAGATCCTGTGTCTGCTCAAAGGACAAAAGCAAAATGGTTGCTCCAATACGGACAAGCTGCTCGGTCAATTCGCTCACCGCTGCATTGTCTACACGATTTAGCCCCACCATTGTAGATTTGAGTACATTCTCAATACCTGTAAGTGCAATACAAACAAGCATGATTGGTATGGCTGCAACCGTGCGATGGTCTCCAAGGATATTGGTTCCAATCCAATCACGAAATAAAGTCAATATAGAGGCTGCACAGAGAAAGAAACAAAAAAACGTACGAAAAGCTCGGCGTACCAAAAGCCTGACCGCACCACTTTTCCCCTGTGCACTCCACTCAGCAGATAAACGGGTACATGCCATTGTGACACCGGAAAGCGCAGCAGCATGAATGACTACATAGGCAGAGTATGCCAGCCGATAAACACCCAATCCCTCTGCACCTGCAAATCGGCTTAAAAAAATGCGATAAACAAATCCTAAAAGCTGCAAGCCGATATTGGAAAAGCACAAGAGCAGCAGACGATTCATAAAATTATCATACTTCCGCATGGACACGCCTCCCTATTCATCTCGTTCTCAGTGTATGGAACAGCTGCTAAAAAAAGAACAAAAAGAAAAGAGGGGTATTTCCCCTCTTAGCATGTCGAAAAATCTTATATTCTCTTTGCCAGCCTTTCACTGTATGTCTCACGAAACTGCGCGAATGTGCCCTCATCTAAAGCTTCACGGATTTTTGCAGCCAGCTGATTGTAGAACCACAGATTGTGTTGTACCAGAAGCCGCTGAGACAGCATTTCCCCTGCCTTAAGCAAATGCCTTACATAAGCACGGGAAAAGCGTCGGCAGGTTGGACACTGACAGCCTTCCTCAATCGGTCGGTCATCCGTCTGATACTTTGCATTGTGAATATTCATAATGCCATTCCAAGTGAAGAGATGTCCATGACGAGCATTGCGAGTCGGCATCACACAGTCAAAAAAGTCAATACCGCGCGCAACACCTTCAATAATATTAGATGGCGTGCCAACACCCATGAGATAACGCGGCTTGTTCGCAGGTGCATGTGGCAGCACCACATCTAGAATATGATACATAACCTCTGTGCTCTCGCCAACCGCCAAGCCACCAATCGCGTATCCCGGCAAATCGAGCTTTGCAATTTCTTCCATGTGCGCCACACGTAAGTCATCATAAGTACCGCCCTGATTGATTCCGAACAGCATCTGCTTTGGATTGACGGTATCCGGCAGCGTATTCAAGCGGTCAAGTTCATCTTTGCAGCGCACCAACCAGCGCACAGTACGGTCACAGGATGCCTTCACATAATCCCAAGGTGCTGGATTCTCTATACATTCATCAAATGCCATTGCAATATCAGAGCCCAAATTGGACTGGATCCGCATACTCTCCTCCGGACCCATGAAAATTTTGCGTCCATCTACGTGAGAATTGAATGTAACGCCTTCCTCACGGATTTTACGCAGGGACGAAAGCGAAAATACCTGAAATCCGCCGCTGTCTGTCAGCATTGGTCCGTCCCAGCGCATAAACTTATGCAGCCCACCCATCTGCTTTACAATCGCATCGCCCGGTCTCACATGCAGATGATAGGTATTAGACAACTCCACCTGACAGCCCAATTCCTTCAAATCAAAGGCATCTACCGCGCCCTTAATTGCGCCTGCTGTGCCAACATTCATAAACACAGGGGTCTGTACCAGACCATGCGCTGTCATAAATGCACCACGGCGAGCAAGCCCCTCTGTTTTTTTGAGTTCAAATGTACCTACTTCCATAATGGTTCCTTTCCATATCTGATATTTACAAAAATAGTGTGCTGTCTCCAAAGGAGAAAAAGCGATATTCATTTTCAACCGCAGTCTTATACATATCCAGTACCCGCTCGCGTCCGGCAAATGCAGAAATCAACATCATGAGTGTACTCTCCGGCAAATGGAAATTGGTAATCAGATGGTCTACACACTTAAAGGTATAGCCCGGATAAATAAAGATATCCGTCCAGCCGGACTTCGCCGAAACCGTACCGTCCGGCGCTGCAATGGTTTCCAATGTACGGCATGCAGTGGTACCAACCGCAAATACATCATGTCCCGCCGCACGGGTTTCATTTATCACGGCTGCGGTCTGCTCGTCCATTGTATAAAACTCTGTGTGCATAATATGGTCTGTGATTTCCTCCTCCTTGACCGGACGGAAGGTGCCCAATCCCACATGCAGTGTTACAAATGCAGTCCTGACCCCCTTTTGTCGAATCCGCTCCAGCAACTCTGGTGTGAAATGCAAGCCTGCTGTTGGGGCTGCCGCCGAGCCGGGCGTTTTGGAATATACCGTTTGATAGCGCTCCGGATCGTCCAGCTTTTCCTTGATATACGGAGGCAGCGGCATAGTGCCCAGCTTATCCAACAGCTCTAAGAATACGCCCTCATATTGAAAACGAATCATACGGTTCCCATCTGTCGGATTAACAGACTCTACGACACCTGTCAGCAATCCGTCGCCAAAGGATAGCTTGACTCCCTCTCTTGTTTTCTTTCCGGGACGGGTCAGGCACTCCCACACACCGTCCCCATGATCTGTAAGCAGCACAACCTCAATTGGCGTTGTGCGCCCTTCAGCCAGTCCCATAAGACGCGCTGGGATCACGCGGGAATTGTTCATCACAAGACAGTCCCCGGGTTTTAAGTAGTCGAGTAAATCGTAAAAATGGCGGTGGGACAAGCCCCCTGTTGTTCGATCCATCACAAGCATTCGTGATTGGTCACGCTGCTCCATAGGATGCTGCGCAATCAAGCGCTCCGGTAAATCAAAATAAAAATCACTTTTTTTCATGTTTTCTGCCAAATATGGAATATCCAGCGTCCTCCCTCTATATATTTTGGTATCACTTTACAGTTACGCCCGTATAGTAAAACTGTAAAATTTGTTGATAATTCATCCCCTGCTCTGCCATAGCCTTTGCACCATACTGACTCATACCAACATGATGTCCCCAGCCGCGCCCAGAAAACGTATAGCTTTTTCCGGTTACGGCAGGGTCACTGCCGAATGTCTGCTGTGCTGCTGTTGTGAGCGTTTCCTTTCCGACCGCTGTAAGTGCCGTTTTTCCATGTACAGAACCTATGTTCGTTTTTGTACCATCTCCCTGTATGGTATGAAATACACCGTCCTTCACCAGCTGGTCATTGACAGATACCATACTTGTCTGTGTCCCTTCCAAAGAACCTTGTCCGCCCACGGTATAACGAATACTGTTGAGCCCCAGCACCGTGCGGCAGGCTTCCTTGGTCAGCGTAACCGCCTTACCACTCGTATCTGTAATCGTAAGTGCATTGACATTGCCCATCTCGGTGCGTTTTGTGACCTGCACAGACTGTATCTCCCCTATGCTGCGTCCAGAAGCAACCAACTTATTCCGGATTTCCGCTGCCGTCAGCGTCTTGTTCCACACCCCATTGGAAATGCTTTCTGTTTTTTCATAAGGGTCTTTCTTTCCGGTTAAGTACGCATAATTTCCACCCCAGACATTGACAGCCGATTCCGTTGCACCGCCATCGGAGGAAAAAAAGTATCCAACCACTTTTTTATTTTTTTCATAGAGGTATTGCCCACGGGTTTCCTCTACTGCCGCATTGGAATTTGCAGTTGCGCGACCTATGCCGTGATATACCTGACAGTGCGTCGTGCTGCACACATCAAATCCGTTGTTTTTGTGTCGTCCCTTTTGCCCATCTACATAAGAACGCGCACAGACGGCCTGCGCTTTGAGCGCTTCCTTATGCCAGCTTGGAGACATTTCGTAGGGTACAACACCCTTGATATAGTCCTCCAATGCCACATCATTAACCACTGTAACCTTTCCATTTGCCGCCTGACACATGAAATCTCCTCGGTATTGATACTTTTGGAACCATGCAAGGTCACCAGACGGAGAAATGGCAAGTGTTGGTGCATTGGTTTCATACAGCACTGCGCCGGTCTGTGTATCCTTGACGGCCAACCCACTGCCCGATGGCACAATGGTAAGCTTGGTGTTTGATACATGCTTTGCCGCAGAAAATCCATTTGCGCCAATTGTTCCAAGGTCATAGCCCTCTGTATTTTGCAGCTGTGCTGCAGAAAGCGCCGTACTCCCATAGGCAAGCCCCACGCGAACGCGGTCATCTGCCGCCTGCGCAAATGTGTGCGGCAGAGCAAGCAGCGAAAATGTGAGGGCAGCGGCAAAAAAATGTCGTTTCACAGAATCTCCTCTCCTTTATTTTTTCATCATATCCTATCTTGACAAACGGTATCCCTTGCAATAGAATAAAGACATATATATACTTTACCTAACAAAAGAAAATCCTTCAGATAGAGGCGCGGTGTTCATCAGTATCGTCTGTGAGGGGCCGTAACCCCAACGACCACACGAAAAAGGGACCACTGCCGAAGGTCAGCCCAGCATTACGGTGCGGCAGTCCTGGATGATGTGGAAAATATCCCATTGTCTGTCACTGCATACCCTGTATGCCGGTGGAGCGCTATCTTTGATGGAAAGCACCCCTGTCTTTCCATTATAGTTAGTCTATACCGGTTTTTCAACCGGTTTTTTTTCTATCTGAGGTTTCCTTTTCATGGTGATGACCAACGTAGGAGGATCTGTCATTATGAAGCAATATCAAGTAGGCATTGTGGGCGCCACCGGCATGGTTGGCCAGCGCTTTTCGCTCCTTTTGGAAAACCATCCATGGTTTCATGTCACCGCACTTGCAGCCAGCGGACGCAATCGGGGGAAAACCTATGCTGAGGCGGTAGAAGGTCGCTGGAAAATGACAAAGCCCATTCCGGAATCCATGAAAAACCTTGTACTCTTAGACGCAACCGAAGATGCAGAGGCATTGGCTTCTCAAGTAGATTTCATCTTCTGTGCTGTTGATATGAAAAAGGACGAAATTCGAGCACTGGAGGAGCGTTACGCAAAACTCGAGTGCCCTGTCATTTCCAATAACAGCGCAAACCGCTTGACGCCCGATGTTCCCATGATCATTCCGGAAATCAATGCAGACCATGCAAAAATTATCCAATCGCAGAAAAAGCGTCTGGGCACAAAACGCGGTTTTATCGCGGTCAAGTCAAACTGCTCCATTCAAAGCTATGTGCCAGCGCTCAGTGCCATCTGGGATTTTGGCATTGAAGATGTCGCGGTATGCACCTATCAGGCGATTTCCGGCGCCGGAAAAACCTTTGATACTTGGCCGGAGATGCTTGATAATGTAATTCCCTACATTGGCGGTGAGGAAGAAAAATCTGAAGTGGAGCCGATGAAAGTCTGGGGGCATATCGAGGGCGATGCGATCGTTCCCGCAGTCTCTCCCAAAATCACTGCACAATGTCTGCGCGTTCCGGTCGCAGACGGACATATGGCAGCCGTTTTTGTAAAACTCAAGAACAAAGCCAGCAAGGAAGAAATCATTGCAAAGTGGAGAGCATTTTCCGGCCGCGCACAGGAGTTGGCACTGCCCTCTGCCCCCAAGCATTTCCTGACCTACTTTGAGGAAGATAACCGTCCGCAGACCAAGCTCGACCGCGATTTGGAAAATGGCATGGGCGTGTCCGTAGGTCGTCTGCGTGAGGATACCGTTTTTGATTATAAATTTGTCAGCCTGTCGCATAACACACTACGCGGTGCAGCAGGCGGTGCTGTACTGATGGCTGAACTTTTGTGCGCAGAAGGCTATATTGACTAATTGGAGGAATGACTATGAAGAAGCCTATTTTCACTGGTGCCGGCGTTGCAATTGTCACACCATTTACATCTACCGGAGAGGTCGATTACGAAGTATTTAAGGAGATCATAGACCACCAGATCGCACATGGTACAGATGCCATTATCATCGCAGGCACAACCGGTGAATCTGCAACCATGACCTTGGCAGAACACGCTAAGGTAGTGGACTTTGGCTGTTCTTATGTTGCTGGTCGAGTTCCTCTTATTGCAGGTGCAGGCTCCAATGACACCGCAGCCGCAATCGAGTTGACCCGTGAAGCCGCAAAGTCCGGTGCAGACGCAGTTCTGTCTGTTACTCCCTATTATAACAAAACCTCTCAGCGCGGACTCATTGCACATTTTAATGCCATTGCAGATTGCAGTGACTGCCCCATTATCCTGTATAACGTTCCCAGCCGTACAGGCATATCCTTTACGGCGGAAACCTATCTGGAACTGTCTAAGCACCCAAATATCAATGGCAGCAAGGAAGCCAGCGGCAACTTCTCTCTGCTGGCTGAAGCCATGCACCTTTGCGGTGATGACCTGTATTTCTGGTCCGGCAATGATGACCAAATCGTTCCGCTCATGGCGATGGGAGGAAAGGGTGTCATTTCTGTACTTTCGAATGTGGCACCAACAGAAACACATCGTCTGACCCAGCTGTGTCTGGAGGGCAACTATGAAGAGGCTTCCAAGCTTCAGCTTGCATACTTACCACTTATGAACGCCCTATTTTGTGAAGTCAACCCGATTCCTGTCAAAAAAGCAATGGAACAGCTTGGCTGGAAAGTAGGCGGTCTGCGTCTCCCGCTCGTAGAAGTCACAGACGAGCATGCTGCATACATTCAGTCTGAGTTGACCCGTATGGGCTGCCACATCTAATAGAAAGAGAGTCCTCCCTATGCCAAAAATCATTCTTTCCGGCTGCAACGGCCGCATGGGACGTGTCATTACAGAAATCTGTGCTGCAAAGCCAGAGCTGCAAATCGTTGCAGGGCTGGATGTCAACACGGCACAGCTGTCTGGTTATCCGGTTTTTTCCCATATCGCAGAATTTACAGGCGATGCTGATGTTGTAATCGACTTTTCCAACGCTTCTGTCACCGAAGAACTGCTCACCTACTGCGTTTCACATAAGCTGCCTGTGGTCATTTGTACGACTGGACACTCTGCTGAACAGCTTGCAGCCATCGACGAAGCTTCCGCCAAAATTCCGGTATTTCGTTCGGGTAATATGTCTATCGGCATCAATCTCATGATGGAATTGCTTCAAAAATGTGCATCTGTTTTGGGTTCCGACTATAATGTAGAAATTATCGAGGCACACCACAATCAAAAGCTGGACGCGCCGAGCGGCACGGCACTGATGCTGGCAGATGCAGTTTCTGAGGCATTGCCTTACGATGCAGAATACATTTATGACCGTCATGCGCGCAGAGCCAAGCGTCCTGCGGAGGAAATCGGTATCCATTCGATTCGCGGCGGCACCATTGTTGGCGAACACAGCGTCCTGTTCTGCGGACGCGATGAAGTCATTGAAATCAAGCACTCTGCACATTCCCGCGAGGTCTTTGCAACCGGCGCTGTCAATGCAGCAGCATTCCTTGCTGCACAGACACAGCCAGGGCTATATAATATGAGCCATGTGATTGCAGCGCAGACAGCTGAATAAGTCCATACAAATCAAAAAACGGTGTGACCTTTGGTCACACCGTTTTTCTGCGCAAAATACTGCCTATTTCATTTGGTAAAAACTGAAATATCATAATGCCTCATAAAACTGCTGTATCCGTTCTGCAAGTACCCTTGGCGCATCTATATTGACCGCATGTCCCGCTCCGCTTATTTCATCAAAATGTGCCTGTGGAATCGAATTTGCCATTTGCTTGGCACTTTTTCGATTCACAGCATCTTTTTCTCCGCAGAGAATATATACTGGACACCGGAGTTTGGACAACTGGGCAGTCCAGTCGATCGACTCCATTGAGCGGGTGAGCGCAATCATCTGTTCTCTTGTCAGTCCCATCTGAGAAAACATATGCTTGGGTAAAAAACGGAAGACGATATTCTGTATTTTCAGCAGCTGCTTTGGCATTTTATATTGTGGGGCAATCAAAATCAGAGACCTTACCTCGTGCTCAAGTGCATATTGGAGCGCAAGCACGGCTCCCAGCGATAATCCACAGATATGTAAATCTGTATGCGTCTTACTGTATGCACAAACGTGCTCATATAACGCCATATATGTATTGTCCGTCAAAAATGCAGATAACTCTGGACAAAGAATCGGTTCTGCCAAATGCAGTTCATGCAAAACTCTGTCCCAGTCTTTTGCAGTTTGCCCCAGACCATGTAAAAATAAATATGCGATTGCCCTCTCTCCTTTTCTGCATTTCTCAAAAAATTAGCTTGGCACAAGACCAATGATTCCCACTGCGATTGCGTCCAGAAAAAGGATCATCAATATGACAGCGATCAATAAAATACCTGCCATTGTTTGTGTCAAAAGCTTTGTGAACCGGCTCACTTGGCTGTTATGCACCCTAAAAATCACATACAGCAAAAAGGCAATCATCAGCAAAGCAAGAATATTATACATGCGAAGTGTCATCATATCCACTCCTATCCAGTTCTATACGGTTCACCTGCCGCTCTTTCCAATCCGTTCTCTTGGTTTTGTTTGTTTATTCTGTCATATTAAAATCTGGAATGAAGCTTTCGCCAATTGACTCCCCATCTTGTAAAAAGCCGGAAAGCCCCAAGGAATGAAATTGTTCCACCGCGTCTGCATATTCTTGCTCGGTTAATTTGCGGTTAAGTTCTGGATATTTTTCCATTCCAAATGGTGTGTACTGCCGCATCAAGCTAACGAGCACCTTGTCTCCCCAGTGTTCTGCAATATAACGCAGCACTTGTGCAGTATCTGTGTGCAGGCTTGGCAGCATCAAATGCCGAATGATGGTACCGCGTATCAGTATATGCTTCTGATCGAACTGCGGCTTTCCCGTTTGCCGCACCATTTCTGCAATCGCATCTTTGGCAATATCGGGATAATTCTCTGCTCCTGAATACAGCTTTGCATAATAGGGGCTGTAATACTTAAAATCCGGCAGGTAAATATCGACATACCCCTCCAGCATTTTCAGTGTGTCCACCATTTCATATCCGCCATTATTATATACCACCGGAATCTGCAAGCCTTGATCCCTTGCGCTTTGCAATGCAGCACAGACCACAGGCACATAATGGGTAGCCGTTACCAGATTGATATTGTGAGCACCCTTGTCTGCAAGTTCCAAAAAGATTTCTGCCAAACGCCCCGCATCTACGCACCGCCCTGCATCGGTACGGCGACTGATGGTTCGATTTTGACAAAACACACAACCCAGCGTACAATGCGCAAAAAATACAGTGCCTGAACCGTTTTCACCAGACAATGGCGGTTCTTCCCACTCATGCAGGGCAGCTCTTGCTACAAACACTGCATCCGAAGCACCACAAAAACCTCTTTCCCCTCGGGTGCGGTCAACACCGCAGGCACGAGGACACAACGTACAATGTTCAAACACTTCCATAACCTGTTTCTCCCTTTCTCATATAGTTATTTTCATTATACGATATTTTTCGCCTTTATACAAGACAGCTCCATTTCAATCCCTTCTTACTTTTAGACTGCTGGGTTTCAACTCCATCGACTTCACTCTATCATTGAATAACACATAAAGATATGATAAAGTAAAATTGAACGATGAATTTGAATTGGAGGAAGTAAATAGATGAAAGTGAGCAAGTATGTCTGCGGAGCCGTTAGGCAATTTTCGTACTGGTTTGCACATGGCACGATAGGATACCCTTTGTTGGAGGGAATCGATTACGTTGGAGAAATTTTGAAAGAGGAAAGCAGTTTTGCGGAACAGACATTTGCTATATTTATGAATACTCTGGAAATAGATAAAAATGGAAATGTTACAAACTACAAACAGGCAGAATTTCGTGCGGCACAATATATAAGATCCTATTTCGATAAAGATTATGTTGTTGTTCCGGCATTTGCGTATTGGGAAACTGAATTATATCCGGTAAGCAAAAACTCATATGTAAAATAAAAATCTCAGTTTATCGAGCAGTTATCAAATATATCTCCCTCCGTCATTTTGACAGGGGAGATTGTTGATATCCCGAATCAGTCTAAAGGGTAAAAGGAAGCAATTTCATACCTGCACTGTAAAGCTGCTTTGACGCAGACGCAAAAACGTAGTACAATAAGCTGTAATGGAGGGATTTTCTATGCGATATATTATTTCAGAGTATGCACATGATGCGCCGCCGCTCTTGCGGGATTTTCTGGTCTACATGACAACCATTCGAGGAAAATCTCCCAAGACAGCATTTGAATATTTTTTGGATTTGCGCCTGTTTTTGCGGTTTATCAAAATCAACCGTAAGCTTTCCCCTCATGATTGTCCATTTGAAGAAATTCCGATTGATGACGTGGACGTTGAACTATTAAAAACAATCCGACTCACAGATATCTACGACTTTCTAACGTATATCGGGGAAGAACGCCCCACACAGGCAAACAGCCCCTCTACTGATTACGGCTTGTCCGCCGTTTCCCGTGCACGCAAAGTTTCTTCTCTGCGTTCCTTCTTCCGTTATTTGACTGATAAGGTGCACGTATTGGAAAGCAATCCTGCCAGCGGGCTCGAAGTCCCCGCAAAGCCCCGCAATCTGCCGCGTTATCTGACGGCAGAGGATTCCATGCAGCTGCTTGACAGCATTGAGGGCAAGTATGCCGAGCGGGATTACTGTATTTTGACCCTGTTTCTAAACTGTGGGCTTCGAGTTTCTGAGCTTGTTGGATTAAACCTGACCGATGTACGGGAAAACACTCTGCGCGTGCGCGGCAAAGGCAACAAAGAGCGTATGCTTTACCTCAACGAAGCCTGTACAGATGCCCTCGAACAGTATCTTCCCCACCGTGTTGCCCCGCATGAGACCGACCGCAATGCCCTTTTTACCAGCCGCAACCGCAACCGCATCAGTACACAGACGATTAAATGGCTGGTCAAAAAATATATTACTGCCGCCGGACTGGATCCCAGCAAGTACTCTGCGCATAAACTGCGCCATACAGCGGCGACCCTGATGTATCAGAACGGAGTCGATATCCGAACCTTGCAGACGGTACTTGGGCACTCTCAGGTGGATACAACCATGATTTATACACATATTGCCGACCAAAATGTAAAAGATGCCGCCGAGCGCAGCCCGCTTGCTCACAAAACGCGAAAAAAACATACACCTCTCGAATAAAGCAAAAAATCTAAGCCTTACCGATGTCAACTTCTATCAGGAATGTAAGCGGAAATCGTGTGCTGACGTTGTATTATAATCGTCAAGGAGCAAGTAAATAAAATACAGAGCATCTTTAATCTCATCTTGAGATAAACGTACCTTTCGATTTCCAATTCCAGAAACAAACTGCTTAGGTAGAGAATGAGAAATCGGAATTTAATGGAGCGATATCTGAAAAAAAGGGGATAAAGTGGACATATCTATTTGTCGCCAAAGTGTTTGTATGGCTGATGATGTAGATGACCACACATTTACATAGTCTGATGAAGCCACTGCAAAAAGTTTTGTCAGTTCCTGTGTTTATGATTTCTTCTATATGTTTACCCAAAAACAAATTTATGGAAAAATGCTGACCCGTCAAATCCATAAGAAAAATCCCCCTGATGTGATATCTTTATTATCCTACATCAGGGGGATCTTATCATTTCATTGCCTTTACGGGATCTAAGTGTGCCGCATGAATGGCAGGTGCAAGCCCAGACAAAATGCCACACCCAACCGCAAGCAGCGCACAGACCACAATCAGTCCAATCGGAATGGTAAGCACATAGCCTGTAACATGAGATGCAGCCTGACAAAGCACCTGTGCAATGACCAGCCCTATCCCTGCACCCAATATACAAATGATTGACGCTTGCAGAAGAAACAGCAGAAAGATATCACTTTGTCTGCTTCCAATCGCCCGATAAATACCAATTTCCTCACGCATTTCATGTGCGGCAGATAACATACCGCCAGCAACTGCACCCAGCGCCACAATCATAGACACGCTGGCAACCATCAGAAAAACCCATACGGCTTTTTGTGCCAGTGCATCAATCATATCTAAATATCCGGTTAAATTTTGAACACCAATGGTACTTTTCAGACCAACCGCACCACGCACCATAGTATTGAGCCTTATTTTGAGCGTTTCCGTATCGCCTGCACAGGCAAGCAGCACCTGATCAGCGGACTGTTCCGCATCAGCAAGGAATGCGTATGGCAGATAAATAATCGTTGGAATCGCCCCACCTGCAATTCCACTGAATAATTGTGTCTGATCGGCGATCACACCAATAATTTCAAAAATCTGTTCTTGTCCACCGACCTGCAAATAAAAACTCTGTCCAGAAACCTCTGTACGTCCAAAAAGCTTGTGTGCAAAGGACTCACTGATGACCGCTTTGCGCACCATTTGCGCAGCTTCTCCGGCTGTAAATAATCGCCCATTCAACAATTCTACATCCAGCACCTTCTGCATCTCTGCACCGACGCCAAACAGCATTGCATTTCCGTTGTGATGCCCATTTTGATAACGCCCGTTCTGATATTTGACCGGCATAGCAGAAGTAACCTCCGGACAGATATTGCGTACTGCCTCTGCAAAAGCCGGAGTCAAAACTTCTCCATTTTGCGGGTTTTCCAGATAGCAGGTCATTCCACGCAATCCAATTGCCCGCACTGCCGCGTGCATTTCAGTCTGCGCCAGTGTGCCGATAGCACCAATCACCGCCATTGCACACACACCAACTGCCACGGTACAGCCGCATAGCAGGCTGCGTACCCGCCCGCGTCTGACCTGTCCCCATGACAAGCACAGCAAATCAGTCAGCCGCATCAAAAATCACCTGCTGTCCATCAGATAATGCTGGATTGCTGTCGCAGACGATCCATTCTCCAGCTTTCAGTCCCTTTTTGACCTGAACACCACGGCTTAGCTGATATCCTGTCTCAATATTCCGGCGCATCAGCGTCCCATCCGCACCGCATACATAGACATATTGCTGCTGCCCGTCTTGTCTAACCGCGGCATAAGGCACAGTAACGGCATTGGGAACAGTATCTGTAAACACCTTGACATCTACCGTTGTCCCGGGCATCAGTGTTTGATCCTCTATTTTCAAACTGCACTTGACTACTGCTGACTGCTTTCCGCCTGTCAAGCTGAAAGTTTGTACTGCATACGGTGCAATCTCATGCAGGGTGGCAGAGATGGTCTTTGCCTGTGGTGTGATTGGTGTTACATTAGCACGCTGTCCCACTTTCAAGTCTCCGGCATACAGCTCCGGAACCCTTGCATCAATAGAAAGGTCAGAAAAATCGCCAATCCGCACAACAGGAACGCCCGGAAGCAATAATGTCCCCACCTCTGGCATCTGTGCGACTGTTCCGTCCATTGAGGCATGGACGACAGTCCCTTCTATCATGGCACTCTCAGCAGAAATCGAAATATTCGCTGCATCCTCCACGAGATCTGCCATTGCCTGTCTGGCTTCCTCTCCTACCACATCAGGATAGCTGACGCGCAATAGAGGCTGCCCTGCCCTGACCGTATCCCCCGGTGCCACATAACACTCTTCCGCGCGTGCTGGTGCATAGACAAATTCCTGCGCTTCCCGCTTTGCCTGAACGGTTCCTTTGACCGAAATGCTGTTATAAACATTCTCTCGCACTGCTTGTACAATGTGTACGGTTTCGAGCGGCTTTGGTGTGTTCAGAACAGATATCCCAAGCATTACAAGTAAAATTCCTGCTGTTGCAGCCAGTATCCAGCGATAACGCTTCATACATATCATTCCCTCCGCAAACAATCTCAGAATCAGTTTGCGAACAAAATGAATTTTTTATACGTGGCAGAGACCAAGTTATAAAACTGCTTTGAGCGCCTCCTGCACAGTCTTTACCTGTACCACATTCATTTGCTTTGGCACATCGCCAATCTCCTGCACCGGCATAATGCAGGTGTGGAATCCCAGACGATACCCCTCCCAAATACGCTGTGCAGCACAGCTTACCGCACGCAGTTCTCCGGTCAGCCCGACCTCTCCAAAACTCATAACCCCCTCTGGCAAGGGCTTATCCCGAAAGCTTGAAGTGATTGCCAGCACCATTGGCAAATCGGCTGCCGGCTCATCAAGCCGCATTCCTCCCACCACATTTACATAGGCATCACTACTAGACAAAAACAGCCCTGCACGTTTTTCCAAAATCGCAAGTAATAGCACCATGCGATTATAGTCCACGCCAGCCGCCGTCCGGCGCGGTACACCGAACTGTGTCTTTGCGACAAGCGCCTGAACCTCCGCAAGCAATGGGCGGCTGCCCTCCATCACGCAGGCAATGCAATTACCTGACGCATCTGTGGGATGTCCTGCCAGCATGGCAGCCGATGGATTCTGTACCTCCATCAGCCCACGGTCACTCATTTCAAATACACCGATCTCATTTGTTGAACCAAAGCGATTTTTCGCCGCACGCAGACAGCGGAACGGACCGGTCTGCTCGCCCTCAAAATACAGCACACAGTCTACCATATGCTCCAAAATCTTCGGGCCTGCAAGCGTACCTTCTTTATTCACATGACCCACAATAAAGATTGTCACGCTATGCCGCTTTGCATATTGCATCAGGCTCATCGCACATTCCTTGATTTGGGTCGTACCACCCGGTGCGGCAGTTAAATCCCGACGATAAACCGTCTGGATAGAGTCAATGATTAAAATATCCGGCTCCAACAAATCGGTTTCGTGAACGATTTCGTCCATGTCAGTTTCAGCAAGAACAAAAAGCTGCGCCGAACGGATCCCCAATCGGCTGGCGCGCATCTTAATCTGCTTGAGCGATTCCTCCCCCGATACATACAATACTTTCGCAGTCCGGCACATCTCCTGACACATCTGTAAAAGCAGGGTAGATTTTCCGATTCCCGGCTCTCCGCCGACAAGCACAAAGGAGCCGTGTACCGCACCGCCGCCCAGCACACGGTCCAACTCTCCAATTCCCGATTGAAAGCGTGACTCTGTAGCAGAGTCGATTTCGGTTAAAAGTACAGGCTTATTTTGCCCCCGCTCGGGGACAGCCAATACCCCGCGTGTTGCCGTTTCCGGCTTTACCTTGTACTCGCTGAGTGTATTCCACGCCCCACAAGATGGACACTTTCCATACCATTTTGGACTTTCATATCCACAATCACTGCATAAATAAACTGTTTTCTGTTTCATTTGTTCCTCCGAAAACTCAAGATATCTCTTTTCTATGTCTGTAAGTACCCCGCCAGAATACACACTGCAAGCTGAGTCTGATAGGCGTCCTGCATAAGCGCCGTTTCGTCATCTGGGTTGGATAAGAACCCACATTCCACAATGAGTGCCGGACAAGTCAAGGTACGCATTAAGTAAATGCTGTCCCCCGCGGGCTTTGCTACGCGATGATTTCCATTTGCAATCCCGCTTTTGAGCGCCGCCTGAATAGACTCTGCAATTGCTTTGCTCTGTGCATTTTTTTCTCCATAAAAGACCTGCGCCCCAAAATAACGTGACTGTTCAAACTTATTTAAGTGAATACTGATAAAAACCGGATTTTGTATCTGCTCACAGATATGCTGTCTGGCTTTGATATCCGCAACTTTATTTTCACGCACCGAACGTCCCGCCTCATAGTCCAGCGCATTCCCGTCCTTTCGTGTAAGCTCCGTCGGGATTCCAAATAATCCCGCAAGGCTTTCCACCTTTTTGGTCACATGCAAATTGATTTCTTGCTCTGTTACGCCATTGGGACTCACAGCACCACCATCAAATCCACCATGTCCGGCATCTAAAACCAGCGTTTCTACTTCATGGTGTGTACCAAATACACGCATACGCGGCGCTGTATAAAACTGGTCAAAAAGCAAAAAGACAAGCAAACCAATTGCAAGCCAATAAAACCACCTTTGTTTGAAATATTCTGCAATCCTGTTCATACATCTGTCCTCCTGCTTCAATCTATGGCAGAAGTCTCTTGTATATCACAGTGTATTGGGAATCTTTTTCGAAAAGTGTGCGTGTACGCGATATGTTTATTTTTACCAACAATAAATTCTTTGTTCCGCAAATAATTGACATTAACCCAGCCATGCATCGTATGATAGGCTTGTATCAATCATTATTCTATCACATATCCTGTGACGATAAGGAAAACGGCTGTATGCGTTTTTGCATACAGCCTATTTTTATAGCTTCTCTTTATCTTTTGTCAACAACCGTGCATAAATGAGTACGAATGCGAAGAAGAAACCAGAGGTTACTGTAAAGAGGATATGTCCGGCAACGGTCAAATATGCAACCGTAATGCCAAGCGATACAAATGCGCCCAATACCAGAACATTAAAATTCTTAACGACACGCATCAGGAATTCAATCCCATATTTTACATACAGCCACAGCATGGCAACAAACCCAAACACACCATAGAGCAGACCTGCATCACACAAATCCATCTCTATAATATGCCCCTGTGAGCCGCGGCCTACACCGAACAGCCAAGCCATCAAGCCAGCGCTCTTGAAATCGCTGAACGTCTCAGACAGCTTGTTCCAGCGCCCGGAAATAATGCTGCCGCCCTCCTCATTGCCTGCATCTATGATGCCGCCAATGGATTGCTGAAGCATATCCATAAGACCACGTCCCGCGCCATTGAGCAGCAGGGATAATCCGTTAAAGATGAGTCCTACCGCAACCGTAATCACTGCAAGAATCGCAGCGCGTCGAAGCAGTTCTTTATTCCCACGGAAAGCAATTACCAGCACATAAACCAGCATCACTGCAACTTCACCCACCATAGCAATGAGTGCAGTTTTCGTACCAATCAGCATGAGACAGATAATGCTCATTGCAGGGCCCAAACCATAGAACAGTGCTTTGCTTTTGGTAAACTTTTCTCGGGGGATAAAAAAGAAATATGCCAGTGCGAGCGGGAGCAGGATCATGAGTGCACCTGTGATATCATTTCCAGAATAATAGAAGCCACGCACACCACGCGCACCAAATCTGTCATAATATGTGCTGTAACCAATCCGCAGTACATAAGGAATCAAAATACCCAGTGAAAATACAATGGTCATGCCGTTGACATAAGTATGGATTTTATGAATCAACTGCTCCTTATCAAGCTCCGAACGCATGAAAACATTTCGATAAACCAAGATGACCGCAATATTATAGGCAAATCGGGCAAAAAATGTAACATCTAACGACAGATTGACCGCACCTGTCCAGAGAAACTCAGACAAAACCGACATGCCCCAAGTAACTCCCATTGGCAGCGCCGTTAAAATTGCTCTTTTATCCCTCAGCATGAGAATGTACGCAACCATAATGAGCAAAACCACCATACGAATCATGAGCGCCGGCGTTGCCGTAAGACCACCTGCATTTGTCAACTCACGGTAATTGAGCGCATCCATTCCAGCATAGCCGCGTGTCAGCATCCAGATATAGAGACCATTGACAATATCCAGAATCGGATTGAGCAATAAATAGATCCAAAAAAAATGCTCCAATCCGCGTAAGGATTTCTGCATCCTTTCACTTCCTTTTTGATTTATTTCCGTTACATATTACCACATTTTTTCCATTTTTACAAGTCATTCTTGCCGACATCGACGTGCATATAAAAAATCCGGTTTACGTCTGTGACCGTAAACCGGATCCATCACCGCATAAAGAAATCACGTACCTCTCCTATAAGTTCTGCTGTCTTAAATCGAAAGGTTGTTTCCTTGCAAAGCCGACTGTTCGGCATCTGCGCCGCGCTGGTACAAAGCGGCGGAAAGACTACACACCACCAGTTGCGCCCGCTCGCCTGTCCGAGACGCAGCTTGAGTCCTACATAGTCGCCTGCCGGCAAAGAAAAGGTCTCATAATTTCGCGTGGGGTAATATTCTTCCGCAATCTGGGCGGATAAACTATAAGGCGCCTGATTCCGCTCCAAAACAGCATTGGCACAATCGGTAATTTCCTGCAAATGTGCATACAGGATTTCGCGTACCTCCTGCTGTCCACTCGCATGTGCTGTTAAAGGCTGCACAATTTCCAAAACTTCATCACGCACCTTGATTTTCAAGGTCTGATCCTGTACGCTGTCTGAATTTGCAATCACATGCAGACGCAGCAAACCATCTGCCAGATGCTGCTGTTCCACAGAAACCCCTGCGGCATAGGCAAATAAAACTGCCATGAGTACACATAAAGTAAGTTCAATCCGCTTATAATTTATCATTTTGCTGTCCTCCGTCCTGCTTGTCTAAAAGCAGTATGGACAGGGAAAGAACAACTTAAACCAAAACATCTGGAAAATTTTTTATCTTTTATGAAATCACATTTGGAACTGTGTCAAATAGGTCTCTGGAAATATCTTGTGCAAAATCTCATACGCTTTTTTTGCGCACTCCTTGTTTTGAAACAGTCCAAAGGTAGTGGGACCACTGCCGCTCATGACAGCACCCTCTGCACCGCAGGATAAAAGGATATCCTTAATTTTCCCAATTTCCTCATGCTTTGCTGCCGTCACACTCTCCATGACATTATAAAGACGGTGGCACATGCCCTCATAATCCCGCGTACGAATTGCCTGAATCAAGCCATTAGTATCTGGGTGTACAGGAAGGTCACCACCATTCATTTTGGCGTAGACTTCGGCAGTCGAGACCGAGAAATCCGGTTTACAGAGTACAATGTGACAGCGCGGTGGTGCCGGAATGGGTGTCAGCTCTTGTCCAATCCCCTCAGCCAGCATGGTGCCGCCGCACAGACAATAGGGTACATCTGCCCCAAGCCTGACACCCATCTCACATAATTTCTCCAGTGTATACCCTGTTTGATACAGCGTATTCAGTCCTTTGAGCACTGCCGCAGCATCGGTACTGCCGCCCGCAAGTCCCGCCGCGACGGGAATCCGCTTGACGAGATCGATTTGTAAGCCGCTGCATGAAATTCCTGTCTGTTCAAAGAACAAGTGTGCGGCACGTACTGCAAGATTTCTGTCATCGGTCGGAACATACGGACGATTACAGGATAATGTAATTTGATTGCAGGTGTTTTTTGTTATGGTTACATCATCGTGTAAATCCACAGAATCCATCACCATTCGCACCGTATGATACCCATTTGGTAATTTTCCTGTCACATCTAAGGTCAAATTGATTTTTGCATACGCAGGCAATGTCAGGCTTTCCATAAACATCTTCCCTTTCTCTCAGTACCTCCAGATTAGCTTTATCCCTTATGTTTCTTCCTTGGCGCTGGAAGCTCGGCATATATCGCCGAAAACAGTTCCGATAAAAATACAGAGTCCTCCAATCTCTCGACAAGCAGCATCTCCTTCGCCCCTGAATAAGGCTGCTCCATGGGCGCGTCCGGCATCAGATTACGCGCTGCATTGACCGGCTTGACCAGAAAACGATTATCATATAAGCCACCAATCACTTTATTTTTATAGTATATAATGTATTCGCCCATCATGGTACGCATAGAGATATCTCCCATGGGCGCAAGCTGCTCTTGTACGAACATTTGGTACTCTTTGCTGGTTGCCATTGTGTTTCCCTCTCTCCATGCAATTCTTGTTTTCAGTATAGCAAAAAAATATATCTCATACAAGCTATTTATAGTTACAATCCTTTATGTTTAGTAATTTGAAATGCACACATCATACTTTCGCATATCTTCTAACAACCAACAAAAAAGCACCCTTTTCGGGTGCTTCTTTGCTGCTCCAAAGGAGCAGGCATGGGCTGGAAACCATGCGGAAAATTTATAAAAACATAACATAATAGGTGAGCAAAGCTATCGCATGAGCAGGGCACCAATTGCCACCTGATAAGGCGGTAATACTTCCTTGCTCCAAATGAGCGGCATGCCGAGCTGTTGCTCGGCAATGCCCATTAAGTCCATTCGAAAAGCAGAAAATGAGTATCGCATACGTGCAGGCGTGCAGCAAGGCTTACCCTGCACACGGGTACACTGTTCGCATTGCTCGCAGCGTCCGGCAGCAATTGCGATAGCACCTTTGAAATGCCGCTCCAAATGGAACAGGGCTTCCAAAAGGCTGCGCTTCGCCGGCTCATAGCTTTGTGCACGCACTGCATCTGCATTTCCATCAGCCGCAGCTGCAAGCTGCGCCTCATCATAACACACCTGAACGCCGATGAGCACGATTTTAGAAAACGGAGCAAAAAATCTTTCTGTATCTGGAACTCCCGAGGGACAAGACCAGACCTTTCCAAAGCTTGGACACGCCTCACAGCTTTGCGCCAGCTGTTCCGGCTGATAATAGCGCTTCAAAAAGTCCTGTATCTGCATGATTTTAACAGCAGTTTTTGTATCCATGCTCCATTTCCCCCTTTCCAATCTCTCCTGCGCAGACAGAGTGCCTACCTACATCGGTATATAAGCTCCCTATCTGCCACTAGGACACCTGCTTCGGATATTCCTCTATCCGAACAGTCATGGTCTAGTGAGAGCAGGTACATCTGTCTCCATTTTGCCTGAGAACAAAAAATGCTGTACCGTAAAACAGGTACAGCAAACAACACTATTGAAAGTGTATGATGCACCCTTTCAAAACCGGAAAGGCTTTTTGTGCGTTATACGCAGGCAGGTCTTCTGACTTAGGCATCATACACAGCTTCTATCTTCCCAAGCATTGCTCAGTGATTTTTTTGAAACTGCTACACCAATACAGCAACGGCATTGTGCGGGACTCTCACCCGACTTCCCTTTTCACCCCTCGCCATGGTGGGAGGGACACCAACGTACCAATCCTCATTCAGTTGTTAAATATAGTATAGCATTCTCCCTTAGTATTGTCAAGCCTTTTCACGGCAAAAGCCGCCATTTTGCAAAGCAAAACAGCGGCTTCCTTCACGCTTTTACTGCCAATCCGCAGGAAATACCGTGTACACATATTTGGTATGATCTGGAGTCTGAAAATGGATATGACTTCCCTTTGGGATATAAATGATATCGCCCACACCGCCCTTTATAATGCGGCCGTCGATTTCAATTTCCAGTGTACCTTCAAGAACCACATCATATTCATCATAGGTCAGTGTCCATTCAAAGCTTGCGCCATCAAGCAGCTCCATGATACCACAGCCCATGCGCGGCGCTTCTTCCAAGGTTGTCACGTCCTTCAGCCTTACGTCATTCCTGCCCTCAAAAGGCTCAAGTTCCACGGTGCTGGTCTTAATACCAATGATGCCACTGGGATCGACCTGTTTTTCGAAAGGTGCAGACTGCCCTGTCATGGTTTCCCGAATGACTTTCTCCACAATCTCACGAATCAAAGATTCACTAATATTCATAAGATTTCAAACCTTTCCTTGTTTTACTTCTTATTTGCAGTCTCAATCTTGCTGAGCAGCTTCGGTGCAAGTGCATTTGCAAGGATCAATGCGGTAACACCGGCAACCAGCTTACCAGCGATTACAGGGAATACCATATCCTGATTGACACCTGCGGTAAATCCGAGGTGATCACCAAATACGAATGCCGCAGAAACTGCAAATGCAACGTTGAGCAGCTTGCCCTTCGGGTTCATTTCCCCCATGATGTTAAACATGGCAATGTTATTTGCAAGTGTTGCCACCAGACCGGCAGAACCCTTGTCGTTCATACCAAGTGCAGAGCCCATCTTATTGAGCACGCTGCCAAAGGTATTTGTGATCCACTTTACCATTGGGAATGCACCAATCAGTACAATACCAATTTGTCCACAGGTCAAAAGACCAGAATCCAGCGGAGAAATGCCTGTTACCGGGTCCTTAATAGACATCACATCGAACAGTGGGAACATAATACCAGTAATCTGCTGGAATACTGCGATTGCGGTAAAGAATGTAATGACAATGGTAACACCCGTACCAAATACATTAAAGCCAGAAATCATTTTTGCCGGTGCAAACCACAGACCCAAAACGATCAGCGCAGCGATTACAATAACCGGAACGAGGTTAATGAGAACAGTGCCCATGCTGATTTTGTATGGCGTCATGTTCATGACCAGACCGCCAACGATACAGCCAATCGGGACGGTAATCAGACCAGCCAGAACACCAGCACCTAAGTAAGATCGGTCTTCCTTTGCGATAATGCCCAACGCAACCGGAATCGTAAATACAATGGTTGGTCCCATCATTGTGCCAAGAATCAAGCCTGCGAAGTTGCCAATCGCATCATTTGAGGCAAGCTCCATTGCAAGCGGATAACCACCCATATCGCACGCAAGCAATGTAGTTGCAAACATGGATGGGTCAGCGCCGATTGCTGTGTAGATTGGCTGAATCACAGGACCCAAAATCTCAGCAAGCACTGGAGCCGCTGCAACGACACCAGCCATGGAAAGCGCAAGCGGACCAATTGCATTAAAGCCTTCTTCAAACTGCTCACCATATCCAAACTTGTTTCCCATAATCTTGTCAACTGCGCCAACAAGCATGAAAATCATCATAATCATCATGATGACGGAGTTAATCGACAGGTTGGATATCCACGCAGACAGACTCTCTGTAAATACGCTCATGTGATGACCTCCTTTTATTTGTGATAATACAATGTTTACAGCAGCGCATCAAACAACTTTTTGTCTGGACGCGGGATCACCGTTGTCTCGACAAGAAGCTCCGCCTCCTTCCGCGCCGCTTCCACTGCCGCACGGACTGCACCGACATCACCAGTCAAGGTTACAAAACCTTTTCCGCCGATGGCATAGCCTGTACGGACTTCAATGAGTGTGACGCTGGCCGCCTTAACCGCCACGTCCGCTGCAACGATTGCAGAAGCAATCGAATAAAATTCCAAAACGCCAACCGCACCGCCGACTTCTACCTGATTGGTCATACTGATTGCCGGAATGAGTTGTTCATGTGCATTGGGCAGCATCAGCGTATCGACAACCATTTCACCGCCGCGCTTGCAGCCCTCTGCCATAGACGCTCTGACATCACCGGTATCTCCGGCAATGATAATCATATATTTGCCCGGGCAGACAGTGGACGCACGAAGCAGCTCTACCGTTGCAGCCTTGACCATATAATCACAGGTCTCGATGCCGCGGGCAATACTGGACAGTTCGACCATTCCAATTGCAGTTGCCACCGTTTACCCCTCCTTCTTGCTGGAGATTTGTGCTCCAGCCGCACTGATTTCAGTAATGATTCCGGATATTCCGGCATGGATATTTGCAGAGAGCGCACCTTCCGCCGCAGCTGCAATCAGCTCGCCCTTTTCCACAGTGTCGCCGACCTGTTTGACCGGCGCGGCAGGTTTTCCGATATGCTGTGCAAATGGAACAAAGATTTCGTCCGGTGTCAGTTCCTTGCAAGTGTGCGCATGTAAAGAACTGTATGCACTTAAACCCAATCTTGCAATCAGGCGCTCAGTTGGGATACGGTGTGTGTCGATATTTGGCAGCGCTGTCGGCTCCAAATTGCGCGGCACCTGAATCCCCTTTTCACGCAGCTTGCCCTTCATGTAATCATTCACCTTACGCGGAGAAAGCCCCATCGGGCAGGCAAACATTTCACACACACCACACGAACAGCAGTTTGCCGCATCACCAAACGCCCGTAAAAACTCATCATTGTCTGCAATGGTGTTTTCCCGATACAAATTGCGCATGACAAGGTGCGGGCGAATCTGATGTCCAATGCGAAAGCGCGGACACAAATCGGTACACATGCGGCACTGGATACATGCAGTATGTGTCTGTATCCGAATCCGTTCAATGGACTGCCCTGCACGCCGAATCAAATAATGGTCACGGGGCAGCACTATGATATTTCCTGTTGTCTTGGTAACGACCGCTTTGGCAATCTCCTCCGGATTCGAAATCACCTTGCCCATCATGGGACCACCCAAAATGATTGCATATTCTTGAATATTAGGCTCCGCCGCCGCAATGCAGGCAGAAATGGCTGTGCCAATTGGAACATGCAGCATAATGGGTTCCTTGACCTCGCCTACAACCGATAAATATTTGTCGCACACGGTTTGCTGCTCCACCAGTGCGCCGTAGATATTGAGCAGTGTACCAACATTATCTACCACCGCGCCCACATCAAGCGGCAGCCCGCGTTCCGGCACAGATTTTCCGGTGACAAACTCCACCATAGTTTGCTCGTCTCCCGCCGGATAGAAAACGCCCATTTCACAAATTTCAACAGACGCGCCGGATTTTGTGATTGCAGCACGCAAAGCTTCAATTTCCGCATGGTATTTATGCTTGAGCGCAATCACTGTATGCTTTGCCTCCAAGTGAGCAGCGACTGCAACCGCCGCCGCTACGATGCGGTCTGCAAAGGTACGGCAGAGATATTTGTCTGTCTCAATGAGCGGCTCACATTCCGCAGCATTGATGATAAACCATTCCGCCTTGGCGTTCAGCTTTACATGGGTCGGAAAGCCCGCACCGCCCGCACCAACAATGCCGGCATTTTTGACCGTCTCTACCAAATTCATGGCGTTTTCACCCCCTTATTCCAACAACTCCGGATGAATTTCCTGATCGTCCACAATTCCAACCACGGTGGCGTCTACTGGTGTGTTCATATCCCCTACGGCACTGCGCGCCGAACTTCCGTTTACGATAATGACACGTTCCCCAACGCCGGCGCCGATAGTATCGGCGGCAATCATGGGCACTTTATCATTTTTCCCGTCCACGATGTTGATAGGCTGTACCACAAGCAGCTTCAATCCGTTCAGGCTCTCTTCCTTTCGGGTGGACCAGATATTTCCAATTACTTTTGCAATTCTCATTTCAACTCACCTATCTATTGTTCGTCGCGAATAATCGCAACCTCTCGCGCCTGTGCATAGTCGCGTGCAAGGTCAGTTAAAATGGACTTTGCACCAATGTGTACTGCACACACGGTTCTGTCATAGACCAGACTCAGATCCCGCTCGGTGATGACACGCTTGGAAATCGTGACCTCACAGCCCGTACTTTTGGACGGAGCCGGGCAGCAGGGTGTCTCCTGCACAGCCGCAGTCTCTGGGGTCTGCGCCACCGGAGCGGACACCTCGCCGGAAAGGATTGCGTCCTCCAAGGTATCGCTCGGACAAATCATGATTCCGCACTGCTGGAGCAGTCTCAGCTTTTCGAGCATCATCTGATAATAGGCGGACGGGGCAGTTTCGGCATACCGGAACAGTTCGACTGCCTCTTGCGGAACAAAAATTTTCTTGCCCCGCAGGATTGCCTTTTGTGCCAGCGCGGTAAACGGCGTATCACACAGACCACCGGCAAGACGTGCAAGCACATCATTGGTCAAGTCAAAGAGAATGACCGCCTCATAATCACCGATTTCGACCTGATACTCCTTGAGCAGCGCACAGTCTGTACGGTAATACTCCAAAAGCTGTTCACTTTCCAGTACGGTATGGCAGATGGTACCGTGTTCCTGCGTCAAGATGAGAAGCCCGGGCTTGGAGCATAAGGCAGGCTCCTGCACCGCTGGTGTTTCCTGTGTATCTGCTTCTATTTTTTGCGCAACTCGCTTCACGATTTCATCAACCAAAGCATTAAAGTCCATTCTTTCCCCTCCTTTCGCTTTTTTCATTTGTAAAAATGATATAGTAGTTGTCAAACAATACAGTTCATGGCAATGCCGGTTGGCGTGACAAGGAACGGGTCGGCGGGCTTGACCGTCCGAATTCCCGTTACCTTTTCAAAAATCTCCTCGATTCCCGTCAGACAGCAAGTCCCGCCGCACAGATAAATGGTATCGGCTGCGTCCTTGCTCACATAGCGGCTGACGATGGTAGACATCTTTTCGAGCACCGCCTTCACGACCGGAAGAATTTCACGATGGCGTGCATAATCGAGCTTGATTTGCTCTGCCTCCTCGGTAGAAATATGATAGTTTCCTGCCAAGACCAGCGTAACATGCGTGCCGCCCGTGGGTTCGTCCTCGATTTGAACCACCTTCCCGTCCTTGAGAATGGCAAGACCCGTGGTACCGCCGCCAATGTCCACAACGACACCGTCCTCGATTTGATAAATGGAGTTTGCAGCGCTTGGCTCATCAAGCACATTCGTCACCTCAAAGCCAGCACCCTCTGCTACATACTGATGGGTGCGAATACTGGATTCTGTACCAGCCGGCATTGCAATCGCGCAATTTACAAGCTCTGTACCCAGCCGCTCTTCCAGCTTGGCTTTGAGTGTGCGTACAATACGGGAGGCGCCCGGATAGTCCACCACAACACCGTCCTTCAGTACGCTTGCTGCCTGCTTTTCACAGGCAATCGGATTGTTCTCTTCATCGAGCACAACAATCACAATATAGGCAGTACCGAGATCCAGTCCAACCTTCAGCTTGTTGCTGACCGGCTGAAAGGTCTGCGTCTCGGACTGCTTGACGCGCTCCATATAAGCGTTTACACGCTCCAAATCCATCATAGTCCATGCCTTCCTTTGCTCTAATTGAAACGGGGTCTGTTATTTTACGATTTTTCCCAGCGTGAAGCCGCTGACCATTGCCGCATTTGCCTCATCAAAGTCAATGTGCATACGACAGCTGAATTTGTCGCTTACGCGAACAATCACATCTCGGAATGTGATAGGGCGCTCGGTCAAAACCTCAACACTGACATGTTGTTTGTCCTGAACACCCATGATTTCTGCCACCTCTGGTGTCAGATGCACATGACTATGTGCAATGATTGCACCCTCGTGAATCATAATCGAGCCGCATGGACCTTCAATGGTAATTGACCCAGAGCCTTTCACATCGCCCGATTCCCGCACCGGTGCCTGAACACCCAACTCCACGCAGTCGCTCTTTGAAAGTTCGACCTGTGTTTCCGGACGAACCGGACCCAGGATTGCCGTGCGCTCCTTGCGTCCCTTCGTTCCAATGATTGTGACACGTTCCTCTGACAGGAACTGGCCGGGTTGGGACAGCGGGCGCTTTGGTGTGAGCGCCGCGCCCTTCCCAAACAATACCTCCAGATGCTTTTGCGTCAAATGGACATGACGCGCCGACACCTCAACCTCGACCAGACCGGCACGGGGAATTGCGTCCAGAACTGCTTTGATAATTTGTTCCATGGCGTGGTCCCCTTTTACTTATACACACCCGCCAGATACATGCACATCATAATGTGCAGTGCGCTCGACAGGCGATTGAGTTCCTCGATGATGTCCGGACGGGTGCATTTTTTGCCCTCACGAAAGGCGATATTGCCTGCAACCTCGGCTTCTCTTATGAGCGTCCGTGTCTGGTTGAGCAGCGCATAATCCTTGCCCATGGTATAATCCGGCAGCACCATCTGTTTGATTTTGAAAAATTTCATTGGGTCATGGGAGCGCTCACGCAGCTCTGCATGGGTCAGCCCAATAATCAAATCATTTGTAAATGGCTCCTCCAGCACGTCACAGCGCATCATTTCGCGCAGGACACGGAGCACATCGCCAAGGTCGTCGATGAGTCTCACGCTGCCGCCTGCCTCATGGATACAAGCCTGTGCCAATACGATTTGTGCCTGTAAGCTGTCCAGCTTTCCACGGAACAAAATCCGCGGGTGATTTTTCTGCACCAGCACGTTTCCATATAAATGTGTCATATGTTCAGGCTTTTCCAGAAAGAATGCACCTGTTTCATAGTCAATGAACTTGGGCTTTGGCACCTCAGCGGCCATCTGTACATTTACCTCAGGCATTGGGGGCACTTCTGTCGCAACGACAACAGGCGGCTTTTCACCGGGCTTAGCGATTTTAATCTTGCGCTGCTGCAAATACTCACGCGCTGCCGGAGAAAGAATTTTTCCTTCTGGAATATAATAAATCTCCGGCTCTGACGCACGCAGCTCATCGCGCAGGATTGCTTCTGTGATGACCTTCAAACGATTCACCCCCTAAAAGGTCGCTTCGACGGTTTTTTTATAGCGGAGTTACGCTGCCCTTTCCGTCCAGAGAAGGCAGGATTGCTTCCACCTCGTCATGCGGACGCGGGATAACATGCACAGATAACAACTCGCCTACGCGCTCTGCCGCTGCTGCACCCGCATCGGTTGCCGCCTTGACCGCACCAACATCGCCGCGCACCATGACGGTCACCAGACCGCCGCCAACATGTACCTTACCAATGAGGGTTACATTTGCAGCCTTTACCATTGCGTCGGCTGCTTCAATCGAGCCAATGAGACCCTTTGTTTCAATCATACCCAGTGCTTGCATTACTGCCATTGTAGTTCGCTCCTTTCTGATATCCGCTTAGTTCAGTGTCGGCAGAATAAATTCTACCTCCTCGTGCGGACGCGGGATTACATGTACAGACAGCAGCTCGCCGACACGCTCTGCCGCTGCTGCACCCGCATCGGTTGCCGCCTTGACCGCACCGACATCGCCGCGCACCATAACGGTCACCAGACCGCCGCCAACATGTACCTTACCAATGAGGGTTACATTTGCAGCCTTTACCATTGCATCGGCTGCCTCAATAGAAGCAATGAGACCCTTTGTTTCAATCATACCCAGTGCCTGCATTGTTGCCATAGTTATTTCCTCCTTTATGTGGTGCTTTTGCCACACATTTGCTTAAAAGTATATTATTTTACTGCCTGCATGCGTTCGATGATTTTTGCAACGATTTCATCGACCATCTTTGCGTCCATCATGGTTTCTGCGGCGCTTGTCGTTTCACAGATACCACCGGAGCAATCCGGTACACCGGCGCGGATTTCCTCGATTTCACGCAGTCCATACGCCACATAGCGGCGGTCGAGCAAATTCATCGGACCTACATTCTCGCTGGTTGCGCTGCCGCCGACTGCGCCGCAGCCCAGTGTGAGAGAGGGCATCAAGCCCGAGCTGGCACCGATGCCGCCCAACGCCGATGGGGTATTGACCATAAAGCGAGAAGCCGGAATCCGCTTTGCAAAATAATCAACGATTTTGTCATCTTTGGTGTGCATAGAGAACGAATGTCCCTTGCCTTCATAATGTAAGATGGTGCAGCAGATATCACATACATCTTTATAGTCCGTGCCTGTATAGAACGCCAGAATGGGACCCAATTTCTCGTTTGAGTACGGGTGTCCGCGTCCTACGCCATCTTCGTCGGCAACGAGAACACGTGCGCTCTGCGGAACGTCCAGTCCGGCAAGCTGTGCAATGGTTTGTACGCTGCGTCCCACGATTTCAGGATTCATGGTTCCGTTTGCACGCAGGATAAATTTGCCAAGCTTTGCACGTTCTTCCGGATTTAAGAAGTACGCCCCCTGCTTTTCCATCTCTGCCTGAATTGCCGAGCGCATATCCGCATCACAAATCACAGACTGCTCAGAAGCGCAAATCGTACCATTGTCAAAGGTTTTGGAATCCATAATGCGCTTGACCGCAAGCGGAATATCCGCTGTGCGCTCGATATATGCCGGTCCATTGCCCGGTCCTACACCAATTGCCGGCGTGCCGGACGAGTAGGCTGCGCGTACCATTGCGCTGCCGCCCGTTGCCAAAATCATGGCAGTATCTGGGTGCTTCATCAAATTGTCGGTTGCCTGCATGGTTGGAATGGTGATGCAGGATACCAAATCTTCGTTTCCGCCTGCCTCAGCAATTGCCTGCCGAATGACCTTAACCGTTTCCAAGATACAGCGCAAAGCACTTGGGTGCGGAGAAAATACGATTGCATTTCCGGCTTTGATGGCAATTTCAGCCTTAAACAATGCCGTAGAGGTTGGATTGGTCGAAGGAATCAGACCCGCAATCACGCCAACCGGAACTGCAATGATACGGAGCTTCTTTTCCTCATCGCGTCCAATCTCTCCGATGGTTTTCATATCCTTGATGTATTCATATACGCCGCGGCTGGCAAATACATTCTTGATGACCTTATCATCTACGATACCAAATCCGGTATCTTCGTTTGCCATCTGTGCCAATCTGCGCGCATTGCGCACGCCAGCGTTCGCAATCGAGCGAACGATGCGATCAACCTCCTCCTGCGATTTCTCCGCAAGCTCCTGCTGGGCTTTTTTTGCCGCACCAACCAGCTCGCGAACCTCCTGCATGGAGAGCAGGTCTTTATCATAAAGCTGCATAGATTATTCCTCCTGTTCGCGTACCGCTTCGATCCGCGCGATCAGTTCTTCTTTCTTCGCAAAACGAATTTCCTTACGCGACATTCCGGTTTCCAGCTTGCGTGCAACCGCACGCAGCTTGGAAACGGTCATTTTCCGCAGGTCGTCAGATGTGAGTGAGGACAGGTCAAGAGGGAATGTTTCCTCCTCACCGGCTCCCTCCTCAGACTCCTCAGGCTCCTCAAGCTCCTCAGACTCCATCTCCGCCAACTCCTGTGCGTCTGTCGGCAGCTTTTCCGAAGCTGCCGTATCCACAGACTGCTCTTCTTCGGCTGGCGCTTGCTGAGATAGGGGAAGCTTTGCCGCAGTCGGCTCAGGCTTTCGCGGGTCTAACATGCTTTCCACGTCCGCCGCCGGACGCGGGATTACATGAACCGAGAGCAATTCACCCACGCGCTCTGCCGCCGCTGCGCCCGCGTCGACTGCCGCCTTGACTGCGCCGACATCGCCGCACACCATGACTGTAACAAGACCGCCGCCGACCTGCGTTTTATTCATAAGGGTTACATTCGCTGCTTTGAGCATGGCATCGGCTGCTTCAATCGAGCCAATCAAACCACGGGTTTCAATCATACCCAGAGCATTCATGAGAATCCCTCCATTTCCCTGTGTGAGATGCTCATTCTCACACGAAAATCAGAGATTACTCTGCTCTTGGATTATCTGCAACAAATTCAACCGCGGAAGCAAAGGCTTCACAAGCCGACTTGCAAGCAGACTGACTGCCGGTCAGCAGTGCGCCGCCAAAGTTGGTTTCCGACGGCGGAGCGTACAGAACACACATGCTGACATCTGCTGCCTTGAGCGCTGCATCGACACCGTACATTGCCTCCAGCGGTGGTGCAATGAGGTAAGCGAGCGCCTCTCCCTCTGCAATCCCTGCACCCTCGGACAGATAGGAGCCGGTACGGGAAATGCACTGTGCATAGTAAACAATGCTGTCGTCCTCATTTGCGGAAATGAAGTGTGCGACATTCTCCACCATATCAACAGCTGCCTGTAAGCCAGCCTTGACCTCAGCCGGATTGGGACCTGCCAAAATACCAATGAACTCACCTGCGAGCTTGGTATTTGCATTGGCTGCGCCTGCATAAAAGCTCTTTGCATAAACAACCTTTACATCTGCTTTCTTGGTCGCTTCATCAACTGCTGTATAGCCGACATCATCGCAGTCCGTGGTCAGCAGTGCGAGTGACTTCTGGTCAGGTGCCAGCCCCAGCTGCTTTGCAAGATCCGGCGAAACGTTTGGAATAATCTTAGATGACAGCACGCTTGCCTTTACGGGATCTCTTTTCATGTTCGTTTCCTCCCTATTACAGTTTCAGGTCTGTGCCGCTGGCCTTCTTTTCCAGCATAATCTTGATAATTTCTGCGATATGCGCGCCTGCCTCAGATGGAATCGTGCCGTTTCTGTGAATATTCGAAACAACGGTACGGCGTGCCTCCGGCATTCCAACAGTTGCCTTGTACGCAATATAGGCAGACATCGATTCTGCTGTGATAAGACCCGGGCGTTCCCCGATGAGGGTGCAGGTGATATCTGCGCCCAGCAGCTCAGAAATCTCGTCCATGACACCAACGCGGCCGTACTTGACAAAGAACGGTGTGCCGGTCTCAATGTGATAGCCTTGCAGACCCTGCAAAATAGAGGGCAGCAAATCAGGGATATTGGCTGCAACGGCTGCCCCAGACAAGCCATCTGCCACATAAATTTGTACGGTTGGATTCTTCTTGCACTTTTCCTTCAGCTCTGCAACTGCCTCTGGGCTGAGCTTACGTCCAAGGTCCGGACGGGTCAGATAGGTGTCCTTGCTGTCGCACTGGGTCTGTACAATAAAGAGTCCCAATTCCTTTTCAATGAAGTCATGGTCAACGTCATTGAACACCGCATCTTGCGCAGCCGAATGTGCTGCACGGAACTGGAGCTGCGGATCTGTCTTATAGCGTGCCCCTGCCTTGCCAATTCCCAACCGGCAAGGTGCATTTGCCTTGAGCTCTGCATATTCTTCGCCGTGCTCCGGATTTTTTACGAGATACTGCTTCCGGATATCTACCTCTGTGACATCTGGAATACAGCCTTCCTCCACAGCTGCGCCCGTCATCTGGCTGACAGCTGCCTGCACAGCGGGTGCAGCAGCGGCTGCTCCTTCTCCCGAAATATTCATTTCAGTCAGTACCTGCTCAATAATCGCCTTCAAATCCTTCTGGTCCATACTGTCTGCACCTCCTTACTTAGTCATGAAAACGGACGCATCGCCAGCCTTTGGTGTCAGCTTGCCGTTTTCAGAGAAGCCCATTTTTTCGAGCCACATATCAAATTCCTTGATTGGCCGCAGACCAAATACCTCGCGCAGCGCCGCAGCCTCGTGGAAGCCGGTGCACTGATACATGAGCATACAGTCGTCGCCCTCCGGCACGCCCATAATATAGTTACAGCCTGCCGCAACCAACAGCGTTGCCAGATTTTCGATATCATTCTGGTCAGCCTTCATATGGTTGGTGTAGCATGCGTCACAACCCATGGGAACACCGGTCAGCTTGCCCATAAAGTGGTCTTCTAGTCCTGCACGGATAACCTGCTTGGAATCATACAGATATTCCGGTCCGATAAAGCCGACTACGGTATTAACAAGGAACGGCTGATAGCGCTTTGCAAAACCATAGCAGCGTGCTTCCATCGTCACCTGGTCCCAGCCATTGTGTGCCTCAGAGGACAGCTCCGAGCCTTGACCGGTCTCAAAGTACATGACATTCGGACCGGTGCAGGTACCCTTGCGGAGCATCATATCACGGCCTTCGTCCAGCATCTTCGCGGTCAGACCAAATGCCTCATTGCCCTTCTGGGAGCCGGCAATCGACTGGAACATCAAATCAATTGGAGCATCGAATTTGTCCGCTGCCTCAGTCTGTGTGCTCACGTGTGCCAGCACACAGATTTGGGTCGGAACCTCCCATTTATTCTTAAATTCATCAAAGCTCTTGAGGATACGTGCAACACTCTCAACCGAATCATCTACCGGATTGAGTCCAATAACTGCATCGCCGCAGCCCAAGGACAAGCCTTCCATGACCGATGCCATGATACCCTTTGGGTCATCTGTTGTATGGTTCGGCTGCAAGCGGGACGAGAACGTGCCCGGCAGACCGATGGTCGTATTACAGTGCGCGGAAACACGCATTTTCTTTGCTGCATAGATGAGGTCCAGGTTACTCATCAGCTTACATACCGCTGCAACGATTTCTGCGGTAATGCCGCGTGATGCACGGCGAATCATCGCGCCGTCAGTTCTTTCATCGAGCAGCCATTCCCGAAACTCTGCAACGGTCATGTTCTTAAACTCACCAAAGATGGTTTCGTTGACAGAATCCTGAATGATGCGGGTTACCTCGTCCTCCTCATACGGCACTGCCGGACAATTTCGAATGTCATTGAGTGTAATATGGGACAGCACTACCTTTGCCGCAACGCGCTCCTGCGCATCTTCAGCCGCGATACCTGCCAGCTTGTCGCCTGATTTTTCCTCATTTGCCTTAGCCATAACCTCTCGCAGCGACTTAAATTCATAAGTATGACCAAACAGCTTTGTTTTCAGTATCACATTCACTCACCTCACGTTATGTTTTACGAATTGAAAATCAATGTCTTGATTACCACAGGAACGACATGACCATTTGCAAGCGGTTCCCCGATATCAATGTAATCCCCGCTTAATGTGCGGATTCCGTCAATGCAAATCACGTCCTTTTTATGTTCCAGCTTGACCTTGACTGCATTGCCGAGTACCTTGCCGATGTCGTTTTCCACAATGATAATAAACGGATATGGGGTATCAATCGCCTCCTTTGCCCCTTGAATCACTGCATCTGCCAGCGCCTGAATGTCCGCAAAGCTGGTGCGCCCGCTGCCGGTAAATGCAATTGCAATTTGTTCCGGCTTTCCTTCCGGTCTGTACAGAGGCAGTTGGTTTTTGATAGAAGCTGAGAGCGTTTCCAGCGTCGTCTCATCTTCCTCGGGCACTTTGAGAATGGGCACATTTTTGAGCGGCAGTTTTTCGCGCACGTAGGTAATCGTACTGCCGCTGACCTCTGTCGTGTGTGTGCCCGCACCGACAACGGTAGCCCGAATCGTTTCGGCGGCCTCATACAGCGTGACCTTGCCGAATGACGGATTCTTGCGTATGGCTCGCCCAAGCAATACGCCGATATCCCCATAGCGGAATACATCGTCCGCCGCGGGTTTGTAAATATAATCAGCCACACCGCCCGAGAATGTCACGCCGCAAACGGCGGGTTCGGACGGAATGGGCGTGCCATCATTGGTATAAAGCCCTGCATGCTCCTCGTCCTGTGGCTTGAGGAACAGCGCCTGCGCCAGATGGTCTGCCATCAATTCGCACACGGCAGTGAGCTTTGAAACATCAGCCTTATCTCCGACTGCAATCGAAATGCCGTGTTTCCGTGCCATTTCCTGTGTTTTGGAATAAATATAAGTAATCTTATCATCTTGTATCTGAATGAGTCTGCCGCCGATATCCAAACAGCTGACTCCCTTGAGCGTTCCCTTTTGGAACACGGCGATATTTGAGGTACCGCCACCGACATCAATGTTGGCAACTGTGGTACGGTGTTCCTCCGAAATTTTATCTGTCCCCGCGCCGCGCGCAGAGAGCACACTTTCGAGGTCCGGTCCGGCAGTTGCAACCACAAAATCACCTGCAAAATCAGACAGCGCCTCCAAAACCTGATTGGCATTCTGCTTGCGTGCCGTTTCTCCTGTGATGATGACCGCACCGGTTTGCAGGTCTGCGGGCTTCATGCCAGCCTTTGCATATTCGTCCTGAACGATTTTCTTGACCGCATCGGCATTGATTTCGTTTGCAGAAACAAGCGGTGTAAAATAGATATCGCTCCGATAAACGACCTCTTTTTCTACGATGCTGACGCGCGGCACCGCATAATTTCCAGCAAGGTTTTCCACGATGAGGCGACTGAATACCAGCTGTGTGGTGGAAGTCCCGATATCAATTCCAACACTTTGAACGACCTCGTGCATCATATCACCAACCTTTCTCCATGTAACGTAAAAGCGCAGCTCAGGGCGCAGGAAAATTCCTGCCTCCCGAGCTGCGCCGCACGGTTCTTTCTATTTTGATTCCGATGCTACGTCACACCGGTCAAATCCATAATTTGATTTTTGAAGTCAAAGCTGACATGGGTGCCATTGCTGTTGGAATCCATGGCGAGCTTGCCGCGCAGCTTATCCTTTACCAGCGTTTGTACAATGGATAAGCCCAAGCGGTCATTGTTGATTTTGTTTATATCGAAGCCGCAGCCGTCATCGGTCACTTCAATGCAGGAATACAGCTCCCCGCCGGTCACCAGAATCCGGATTCGACCTTTTTTTCGTCCAACAAATGCGTATTTGAGCGAGTTTTGCAGCAGTTCATTGATGACCAGTGCAACCGAAGTTGCAATGTCGGAATCCACCTTAAAGTCATCGCCCTCCAGCGAGATGGACAATTCCAAGTGCTGCGGCGCGAAGTATCGGACGGCATTGTTTTTGATGTTGACAATGACCTCACCAATCATGACTTGGTCTACACCGCTCTGTGCAAGCAGCTCATGCGTTGCCGCAATCGAAAGGATACGGTTCATGCTTTCCGTCAGCACGCGCCGTGTGATTTCATTTCCGCTGCGTCGGATTTGCAGACGCAGAAGGCTTGCAATGGTTTGCAGGTTGTTCTTGACCCTGTGGTGCATCTCCTTGATGGCAACGGATTTCAAAATCAGCTGTTTTTCCTGCTCACGCATAAAGGTGATATCCCGCATGATGATTGCAAAGGCGATATCGCCCGATTGAATTTGAATCCGCTTGATGGACAGAGAATATTGTCCGACGATTGTTTCAACCGCCGAATACCCCTCCGGCGGGTCACATTCTGCATAAATACTTCCTGTCAAGCGAATATTTTCATATTTTTGTCCTAAAATATCATCAACATATCCGAGTTTTGTGTAAAGCTCATGTGCCAGTGAATTGCGAAACGTCACAACGCCTGCACGGTTGACGATGAGCAGCGCTTCATCAATGCACTCCGGCAGCCAGTGATTTTCGTCCGTCATGTGGGTGATGGCCTGTGCCATGCGTTCAAAGCTCTGTTCCGAGAAATGCAGCCGTTCGCGCACTCTTTGCTGTTCATCTGCGTGTTTTTCGATAATCAGTACACCGATGACCTTGCTCGCATGTGAAATCGGCTCAACCGACTGAATCACATGTGTGCTTTCCTGCGTGACTGCTTTCATTTGCTTGGTGGTCACACCCAGCTTCATGGTTCTTGCGACTGCTGGTTCATTTTCCGGCTTGGCGAGCAGCCCCACCACGGTTTTTTTATAAGATGAGGGAACCCCCTGCGGCTTGGCTTCTGCCACAACAATGGCATCACCATCTGACGTTGGGCAGTCTACAAAAACATCTGCCTCCTCTAAGTTGGCGATGGGCTGCAAGGAGACTGCCATGCTTGTGATGATTTTGATTTCCTCATCGGTTAAACTGGTATATTGCTTACACAGCTCGACAATGCGATTCATGTTATCCTCCAGCTTGCAGAATGATTTCTGCGACACGGCGCATGGAGAGATTTTTGGTCAAGCTCAGCTTGCGAATAAACTCATAGGCTTCCTGTTCGCACAGCCCATTGCGCACCATGATTTTACCCTTTGCCTTTTCGATGATGCTGCGGCTTTCCAGCCGTTCCTCCACCTTTGCCATATCCTTTTGCAGCTTCTGCATTTCTTTGTTGCGTGCAACCGCAAGTTCAATGCTGGGAATCAGTGATTTTTCATCAATGGGCTTCACCAGATACCCGCTCACACCGACTTCCTTTGCGCTGTCGATAAACTCACGTTCGCTGTATGCCGTCAGCAGCACGACCGCCGCGCCAAGCTTTTCTTCAAACATGATACGCGCTGCGGATAGACCGTCCAGCAGCGGCATTTTGATATCCATGAGAATCAGGTCAGGGCTTTGCGTTTTGCAAAGTTCCACGGCATCGAAGCCATCGGTTGCCTCACCGACCACCTCATACCCCTTTTCCGTCAGGATTTCACGCAAATCCATTCTTGTAATTGGTTCATCGTCTGCAATCGCAACCCGAAGCGATGCCTTTTTCATAAATGTCCCCCCGTGGTAATTGACAGCCGTTTAGTCATATCCCAGCAGCTCGGTAAGCGCTTCAAAGCCCGTTCCGCAAACACTGCTTGTCACGAACAGCCGCTGTGCGCCCGCCATCTCCAGATATTTTTTTGCATCTGCAATCTGATGTTCGCTGGCACAGTCTGCCTTGGTCACAACCCCAATGGCAGGCTTAGCAAACATACTGGTGTATGCCGGCGGGAACATGGTTCCATTCTCCGTCGCGTCCTGCACCAGCACAATGAGGTCGGCATCTGTCGAGGTGACCATCAGAGCGCCGCGCATATAGGTGCGCTCAAGGTATTCGCCCGGTGTATCAATCATGGTCTGATTGATAACCTGTACAGTTTGCGTCTTATAATATTTGATTGCCTCATGATTTAAGTATTGGCAGAGTGTTGTCTTTCCCGCCCCTGAGCGTCCAATCAAAATGATTCGTTTTGTCTTTTTTTCTTCCATACGCTGCCTCAGGTTTTGGTAATTGGTGCGGACGCAAAGCCCATTTTATCACAGAGCACCGACATGACATCGTGAAGCGAAGCCTCAACCGCCGCAACATCTCCGGTAATGACCAGCGAGCCATTAAAGCGGTCTACAAAGCCAATGGAAATATCTGCCGCCTTGCTTGCCACATCGGCTGCAATCATGGCAGCTTCACTCGGCGTAATGGTAAAGATACCGATTGCACCGCGGGCATCAATCAGCCCGAGCTTTCCGTAGAGCTGCTCCACGGGACTGGCAATGACATGGGCGAGGGTTACCTGCTTGCCCGGCACAAATTCCTGTATAATGCGCGCTTTTTCATCGAGTTCTATCATAATATCCGGTTCCTCCTCATCGACGCATTATAGATTCAAATTGCTGATACGGGTTCCTTTGACGAATGCCTGCCGATACAGCCCAATGATATCCTCTCGGGTGACGGTTTTCGGATTGGTTGCCGTACAGCGGTCTGCGAGCGCAGCATCTGCCATGGGTTCCAGCATTTCCTCCAGCTGCTCCTCAGTCACGCCTGCATCTTTGAGACATTGCGGGATTTCCATGCGTGCCTCCAGCCGGCGCACCAGATGAATGAGGTTCAAGGCGCTCTGTCGGATGCTGGAGGAGCCGATGCCAAGCTCTGCGGAGAGCTGTGCATAGCGTGACGCAGTATCAGTCAGCGTGGTCTCACAGCCTGCATTGAAGCTCATGACATAGGGCAGTAAAATTGCATTTGCCCGTCCATGCGGAATGTGTGCCCGTGCGCCGAGCGCGTGTGCCATGCTGTGGCACAGACCCAGACCGGCGTTTGAGAACGCGGCACCCGCCAAACAGGAGGCATTGTGCATACCCTGCCGTGCCTTGAGGTTGTCCGGCTCCTGATACGCATGGAGCAGATGCTGGTCTACCAGTTTGACAGCCTTTTCTGCGAGGGCATCGGTAAAGTCATTGGCTTCTGTACAAACGTATGCTTCGATTGCATGGGTCAGTACGTCCAATCCAGTGTCCGCGGTAATTTTGGGCGGAACGGTTTTGGTGAGCGCTGCATCGAGCACCGCATAATCAGGCAGGAGCGCGTCATCAATGAGCGGGTATTTGACCCCCTTTGTCTGGTCGGTGATGACAGCGAACTTACTGACCTCACTGCCTGTGCCGCTTGTGGTTGGGATTGCGATAAAGGGCACATCGCGCAGGTCAAACTGACGGGCGGCAAAATACATAATGGCTTTTGCGGCATCAATGGAGGAGCCGCCGCCCAGCGCAATCACCGCATCTGGCTGAAAATAGAGGATATTGGAAACCCCCTCGGTTACGATATCAATATCGGGGTCTGGGGTAACCTCTGAAAAAATCTGATACTGTGCATGGTCGCCCATCTGGTCTGTCAGATAGCTGACCGCACCGCTTTCGTGCATAAACCGATCGGTGACGATAAAAACCCTCTGCATACCGGCAAGCATTTTCCGAATTGCGTCGCCGCCAATCAATATTTTTGTATGCAGGTCAAATTTGTCCATGCAAAACCGCCTCCTTGTGCAAAGCTCTTTTCAGAAGGCTCAAATGCGCAAAAAAGCGCCTTGAACCCTACTGACTTGTGAGTCAAGACGCTTCGTCGCACCTTATCCGCTAACTGTAAATGAACGCCATGCTTCATCGCACTTGTCCATTCAATGGTGTTATCATACACCATTTTTGCCAAATTGTCAAGGATTTTTTCTAATTTTCACAGCGCTTTGACCGTTTTTGGCTCTTGACTTTTACCGGATACCGCTGTCATAATAGGGTTAGCTGGTGCGCGTACAGACCGTTTTCCAGCCGGTCTGTCCAAACTTGCAAAGGAGTGAAATAATGGAAATCAGATTCGTTCTTCCCGAGGAGGTCGCGCAGCTCAGGCGGAATGTGCTGACAGCATTCCCCTCCAAAACGCCTGACGAGCTCCTTTCCAACATGAAAAGCGAACTGTACGAGCCAAACGAGGGACGTTACCTCGGCTGTTTCGACGATGACGGAACACTAATTGGCTCCATCCTAATGATGGATTTCACCCTCAACGTCAGAGGCGTGATGATGCCCATGGGGGCTGCCGCCTATGTATCCACAAATTTTTTACACAAAAAGGAACATATCGCACGCAATCTCCTGCGGGTTCTGATGGGATACTACACAAAGCTTGGAACCGCCGTAGGCTGCCTGCACCCGTTCAACCCTGCGTTCTATCGCAAAATGGGATACGGACACTGTATGCAGGCAAATTTCTATATGCCGAAGGCAAGCGCAGTCCGTTCATTTGGGCACAAGGAAAATCTTTGCTTTGCCGAAAAAGAAAAGGACATGGACGCCGTTCTGGACTATTACCATGCGTTTGCCAAGCGCACAAACGGTTCCACCATACACCACTACATGGACCCACACCGTATTTTTGATATGCCTTATGTGGTTCTCTGCCGAAAAGAGGGTCGCATTACAGGTTATCTCACCTTTGAATTTGTCGAAGTCGATCATTACACCGACATGTATCATGATTTGTGCGTTCGGGAAATGATTTATGATGACCTTGACACACTCGAGCAATTTATGACTTTCTTCGCCTCTCAGACCGACCAAATTGACCGGATACGCATCTATTCTCCCGATGACTATCTGCATACCATGTTTACCAATCCAGACAGCGGCGAGAACCGCGCCCATGATGGCTGTATTCATGAAATTGGCCGACGTACAATGGGCAATATGATTCGGCTGTTCAGCGTTGCAGATTATTTCGCCGTGCAGACACATTGCTGCAATCCAGTATCCCGTCCGTTTACACTTGCCGTCAAGCTGACCGATACCTTCCTCGAGCAAAACAACCGCACTTTCCTGCTGTACATCGAGGGCAGCCATGTTTCTCTTACAGAGAGTGGTGTGCCTGATGCCGTGCTTTCGTCTGACATTTCCGACTTTTCGTCGTTTGTCATCGGTGCGCTTCCGCTTTCGGAGCTTCTGCGGCTCGGACGCATGCAGCTGGATTGCCCAAGCTATGCCCGCGATATCCAAAACGCGATTGGCTGGGATATCCGTCCCTGCAATTATACTTATTTCTAAACAGATACAAGCTGTCGAAAAAGTATTGCGCGCCCATGGCGCGCATAAAATCCTGTAAAAAGATGCGACATGTCCGTGACTTTTTACACAGAAAAATGCCCGAAACCGCTCATTGATGCGCGATTTCGGGCATTCTTCGTCTAGAACACTTTTCGCGGCAGACACCTCGAAAAATCGTTTTTCGACAAACTCAGGACACGTTTTGCAGCGTGTCCTTTTGCTATGCTTTTCTGCCACTATATGAATACAAAAATTTGGTTTATCCTTCCAACACGCGCAGATGCTTGAGACTGAGATCCAAAATCGGTGCGGCATAGGTCAGCGCACCACTTGAAACATAGTCAACGCCCAAATCCACGATTTTTTGGATATTCTCGCGTGTTATATTACCTGAGCACTCGGTCTTTGCCCTTCCGTCAATCACACGGATTGCCTCTGCCATATCCTCTGGTTTCATATTATCGAGCATGATGATATCTGCGCCTGCCTCCACAGCCTCCCGCACCATATCAAGGGTTTCGGTCTCCACTTCGATTTTTCGGACAAAAGGTGCATAGGACTTTGCTGCCAAAACAGCCTCCTTGACACCGCCTGCCGCATCGATATGGTTATCCTTGAGCAGCACACCGTCTGAAAGATTGTAACGGTGATTACCGCCGCCGCCCAGTCTCACTGCATATTTTTCAAAGATACGCATACAAGGTGTTGTCTTTCTGGTATCCAGCAGGGTTGTCCGGCTGCCCTCCAGCAGCTTGAGTACCGAACGGGTATAGGTTGCGATACCGCTCATTCGCTGTAAGTAATTGAGGGCAGTCCGCTCACCAGAAAGCAGCACACGGACATCGCCCTTTACCGTTGCCAGATGCTGACCTGCTGTGACCTGTGCCCCCTCCTTTACCAAGTATACCACCTCGGTTTTTGGGTCTAGAAGCTGGAACACCCGTTCAAAGACAGGCAGTCCTGCCACAATCCCGTCCTGTTTGCAAATCAGTTCCACCTCACCGCACTTCGCCTCAGGCATAACCGCATTGGTTGTCACATCCTCACTGTTAATATCCTCTTCTAATGCCAGACGAATATATTTATCTGCCACAAGCTGCATTGTAATAGGGTTCATCGTTCTTTCATCCTTTCGCTGCTTTTGCAATATGATTTGCTGCCCGCTCGGCAAAGACCATGCTTTCAAGCAGACTGTTGCTCGCCAAACGATTTTTCCCGTGGACGCCGTTGCAGCTGGTCTCTCCCACGGCATAAAGATGATTCATAGTTGTCTGCGAATTGCTGTCTACATGGACACCACCCATAAAATAATGCTGTGCAGGGACAACGGGAATCGGCTCCTTTGTGATATCATAGCCCGCCTTTTTGCAGGTTTCAAAAATATGCGGGAAATGGAAATGAATTTGTTCGTCCGGAACAGCATCAAAGGAAAGCCATACATGCTTTGTCCCCTCCCTTTCCATCTCCTGAAAAATTGCCTGTGCAACCACATCTCGCGGCAGCAGTTCATCTACAAACCGCTCTCCGCGGCTATTGAGCAAAACCGCGCCTTCGCCGCGTGCAGACTCAGAAATGAGGAAACGGCGTCCCGCGTGTTCACTGTAAAGCGCAGTTGGGTGAATCTGCACATAATCCAAATGCTCAAGCGCAACCCCATGCTTTTTTGCAACCTCCAGTGCGTCCCCCGTCAGACATCGAAAATTGGTAGAGTGTGTATACCGTCCACCGATACCACCAGTTGCCAGCACTGTGTCCTTTGCGTAGATACGCAAGATATCTCCATCCCTTGTCTTTGCAGTCATTCCTGTGCAGCTTCCATTTTGCTCAAGGATATCCTGCATCGTTGTGTACTCCATGATTTCCACATTGGGAAGGTTCTGCACGGCTATGCGCAGTTTTGTAGTGATTTCCTCGCCTGTAATATCCTCATGGTAACAAATTCGCGGACGGGAATGTGCCCCCTCTCTGGTATACGCCAGAGAGCCATCTGGATTGCGGGCAAACCCAACACCCCATCCAATCAGCTGGTTGATGACGCTGCGGCTGGAACGAAGCATAATATCCACGCTCTCTCTGCAATTCTCATAATGTCCTGCCCGCATCGTATCCTCAAAGTAATCATCATAGTCAGCATCATCACGCAAAACGCAGATTCCGCCCTGTGCCAGCATGGAGTTGCAGTCCTCCAAGCCTTCCTTGCAAATCATCAGGATTTTCTGACGTTTGGGCAGGTGAAGCGCTGTAAATAGCCCGCTCACACCACAGCCTGCAATGACGGTATCATAATAACATTCTTTTTCCATCCTACTTCGCCTTCTGCCCTTATTTTGCCAATTCCAGCATACGCTCGAGCGGACGCCCTGCCGCAGATGCCACAGCATCGTGTACATGGACTGCATTCTCGCCTGTTTTCAGCACATGTATGATTTTATCCAGTGTGATGGTTTTCATATCCGGACAAACAGGCGTTGTTTTCGGGAAATAAAAGGTCTTTTCTGGATTCTTTGTTTCCAGTGCATAGCGCACGCCCACCTCGGTCGCAATGATAAATTCTGTTTGCTCCTGCGAGGAGGCATACTGGATAATGCCCGTCGTTGAGCCAATAAAATCAGCCATTTGACAGACTTCTGCCGTACATTCCGGATGCACCAAAAGCGCTGCATCCGGATGCACTGTTTTCAGTTCCCGCAGCTCATCGGCAGAAATTCGGTCATGAATAGGACAGCAGCCATCTACAACCATAATGTTCTTTTCCGGCACCTGAGCGGCAACATAGTACCCTAAATTCTGGTCAGGAATAAACAAAATATCATGATTTGGTAAATTCTGAATGACCTTGACTGCATTGGCAGAGGTCACGCACACGTCCGACCATGTTTTGATTTCCGCCGTCGAATTGATATAGCAAACAACAGCCAAGTTCGGATATTCCCGTCGAAAGCGCTCTACCTCCTCTTTCTGCACCATATGTGCCATAGGACAATCCGCATGAAGATCGGGCATTAAAATCTGCTTATTCGGACTTAACAGTTTACCGCTCTCTCCCATAAAATTGACACCACAGTAAACAATCACAGGGTTAGAAAGTCCCTGTGCCAGCTTGCTGAGATAAAAGGAATCTCCTACGTAATCTGCAATCTCCTGCACCTCTGGTTCGACATAGTAATGCGCCAAAATAACCGCATTCTTTTCTGCCTTCAGCTTTGCGATTTCCTCCTGCTTTTTCATATCTTCCTCGATTCCCGCACAACGCGCACTTATTTTTCTGCAAGCGAAACTTGCGTCTTGGCACAGTATAGCATATATCTGTACACATGACAAGACACATGTGCGGCAATTGTAAAAAAATCAAAATCAGCAACTTTTAGATGCAGCCTACATCTTTAACCGATTGCCCACACTGTCAACCGATTGGTACAAAATATCTTTCCTGTATAAAAAATTTTTTCATTCATTCTACTCATCATTTCCCTACAAAAAGACAGTATGTTACAAAAGAAACACTCAAAAATCAATTTTTGGAAAAACATATAATTTACACATACCAAAATCACTCGCAAGATTAAAATCTAAAAAAACAGAAGTTGACAAAAAATCCCATTATTTTTCCAAAATAACACATAATTTCCAATTATACTGTGTTATTTATGAATCCCATACCAGCTGCATACAGCAGATTTCTAGCTTTTATAGAGTGCATAAATTTTAAATTGAAACCTCTAAAAATATAACAAATAATTGATTATTTTTAATTTCTCCAAGCGTTTGCGAAATCGGTTTATCTGCACTTGGCACATGATTCTACCACCTGAAAAACTCTTGATTTTTTGTGTTATGGTCAATATAATAAACCTATGTTCTCTATATGTATTTCATAAAATCAGTGTTTTCCTTAAGCGGCAACATCATTCACCTCATACTGCCGTCTTAATTTTCTGAAAACAAAAAAGCTTGAGCAGGGAGGGGTATTTTTACAAATGAAACCATCATAGCCGGCAGCGCATGGTCATCGAGCAATGCAGAACCAACAAAAAAATTCATGAAGTACTTTTATGAATATAGCAAACAAAAAACAATCCCGCTTCACAAATCATGAGGATTGTACGATGACCAGATGTGAGCCATTAGTATATATCCAGCAATGATCCAAACTGTAAAATACCCAATACGCAAAACATCTGACTGTTCAGTGTAGTATGCAACGGTTTGGCGACTGTGTTTCTCAAATGTGCTGGGTTGGTTTCTGATATCTCGGAGCTGCCGGATGCCTTTCCTTATTGAAAAGGCACTATTTATCTGCGGAATAAGACGACCCCCATCGTCGGTCTAAGTCTCCGCATCGGATGATCTGAAGTCACCTGCATCTACAACACTTGCCTTATTATAATGCAGGAGTATTCTTTGGAATCTAAAATGATGACTGTTCCATTGCTGGAAATTGAGAATGCTGCCCACTCGCTTTCTATCGGCAATTTCGATGCCAAAATCACCTATGAAAGCAAAGATGAAATGGGTAATACCTCTAAAAGTATGCAGGAGAGTTTTGTTGCTCTAAAAACGATCATCCGAGATATCAAATCCGTTCTGGAAGCTCTGAGTAACGGAAATTTGTCTGTCGAAACATCTGTGGTTTTCCCCGGAGAGATCCATGAGATCCAAGACTCGATTCAAAAGCTGATTCAAAAGTTGAATCTGTCTTTTCAAGAAATCAAAGACTCTGCATATCAAATCAATGCAGAAGCAGAACTGGTTTCGAACGGTGCACAATCTCTGGCACAGGGTGCTACCGAACAAGCCAGCAGCATCGAAGAACTGGCAGCCTCCATTTCAGAAATTTCCAATCAGGTACAGTCGAATTCGGATAACGCACAAAAAGCGAATCTGCTTGCAGTGGACGTAGGCGAAATGGCACAGGCAGCCTTAACGGATATGCACGAAATGATCGCTGCAATGAATGAAATTTCCACTGCGTCCGAAAGCATCGGAAAAATTATCAAAGTTATTGATGATATTGCGTTCCAAACCAACATTCTAGCACTGAACGCAGCTGTCGAAGCTGCAAGGGCAGGTGCTGCCGGAAAGGGATTTGCTGCGGAATCTGGCAGGAAAATCTGCAAATGCAGCAAAGGATACAACCGCACTGATTGACAGTTCCATGAATACAGTTTCTCATGGTGCGGACATTGTCAACAAGGTCAATATTACATTTGAAGCACTGAGCAAGAAAATCATTGAAGTTGTTTCCACAATCAATATGATTTCCAACGCATCCACAGAGCAGACTACAAACATTCAGCAAATTACAATTGGTGTTGACCAGATTTCTGCTGTTGTACAGACCAATTCTGCCACCAGCGAGGAAAGTGCTGCTGCCAGTGAGGAACTCGCTGCACAGGCTAATACACTGGATCATCTGGTCGCACAGTTCCAGCTAGCGGGACAGCCTGCTTCCCATCAGCAAGAGCAGCCATCACTTCCCGAGGCACATAACCAAAATTCCTATCTGAATGAAAGTAAATATTAACCAAATCAAACTATTTTGGGCGCAAGTGACTCGTCACCTGCGCCCAATTTTGATACGCTTTTTCAGAAAAATAGAAACGCAAGCAAACGAAGTGATTTCTCCTGATTATAATTCGTTGATGGTTTCTGTGATTGGTATGCTGCAAAGGCGCTTTGCCGGAGCAAGTGCCACAGCAAGTGCGTTGATAACCAGCAGCAGTAAGATTCCGCCAATCACCGCGGACGGGATTTGCCATGCAGTTCCCCAATAATTGTGAATCATTTGAGTATACAGGAAATAATGCAGCGGCAGTCCAAAGGCACAGCCTGCGACCAACCCCAGTATGGTATAGGTGGCAGATTCCATCAAAATCATTTTTTGAATCCCCATACAATCCATTCCCACCGCACGCATGGCTCCATATTGTCTGGTTCTTGCGGATACGCTCATAGAAATGCTGTTGAACGAATGAATCAGGGTAATCAAAGTAATCACAGCAAGAAATCCATAAACAAACAGGCAAAACATCATGTATGTATTTTGTGCATCTTTATTTTGTTCTACTCTATCGTAAAATCCGTACTGTCCGCCTGCCAGTGCATGAAGTGTATCAATATCCCGCTCGGTTGCGGTATTGGACAGCTGGACATCAAGCACCGCATAGCCATTCTTTCCAGTAAGTGTTCTAAATGTTTTCTCCGAGCAAATCACGGTTGGCTGATCTGATGTGTCAAATGGACTGTCTTGCAAGATGCCAGCCACTGTAAGCTCTGCCTGTCCCAGCGAAATCGTATCCCCAACCTGCATAGAGTTGCTCTTATCAAACACCGTCAGTACGCCGCTTCCTTCCATGACAGTGGATAGATCTCCCGCAAGTAAATCCTGTTCTGCCCATCGAAATTGCTGATTTTCATAAGAAATCAAGTCGATTTGTCCCGATTTTCCCTCATATTCTGCCGGAAGCCTTTGATACATCCGACCAAACGCCCGCTCTACATACGGGAGACTTTCCACTTTGTCAGCAAAGCTTTTTTCGATGCTGCAAAGATGATTCGGACTGCTGTAAAATACATCTGTCGCCCATGGTTTGAGAGGATTGAGCGCCATATTCACCCATTGCACCAAAACAGAAAAACTCAAAATCATCACGATACTCAGCGCAAAAGAGCCAGTCATAAGCAGCAGGTTTTTGGGAGAGTCTACGGCATGATGGATTCCCAACACGGTCTCTATTTTCAAAAAACTCTTTTTGATTGGGTGACAGTGATTTCTGTTTTGGGAAAAATTTCCACTGACTGCCGTAACCGGAGAAACCGCCGCTGCCCGCCTTGCCGGAGAAATCGAAGATAACAGTACGGTCAAAACACCAACAACAATTCCGCTGACGATTCCAACACCGCTGATTTCAAACAACGGGATCTGCACAAATTCGCTGCCTGCATAAGAGCGGAGCAGCGCACAAAGCACCCAAGTTCCCACCACTCCAATCATCACGCCGATTGGGACCGCTGTTGTACACCAATACAAGGCTTCCCATCTGACGATGCGCATAATTTGCGCCCGACTTGCTCCAATGCACCGAAGCATACCAAAAAATTGCGTCCGTTCCGCAGTCCTGCTGTTTAGACTTCCAGCAATCATAAAGACCCCAGCCATCAATACCAACACAAACAGAATCATTGCAACAAGATACATTCCCATCATGTAAGAATCACTGCTGAATCCTGTCAGTCCCAGCAAAGCCGCGTTTTCAGAAACTGCTTCCTCAGCAAGCCCGTAGGACTGCCGCAGTTCTGCAATTGCCCTGCGAATATTGGTATTCTCTGCAAAACGAACAAAGCAGACCGGCGCAAGCGCACTGCCTTGCGCCTCCGCAAGCGCTCGAAAAGCGTCCCAGTTCAAAAAAGCTCCCACAACATCAGCATCTGAGGTTATGGTCACATCCCCTCCAAAGCCTGAAATTGTATAAGTAAATGCTCCGACCGATGTGTGCAGCGTAACCGCATCTCCAACCTCCACAGAAAGCAGTTTTTTTGCACGGTTGGAAAGTAAAATCTCGTTCTCATTTTCAGGGTAGTGTCCTTCGGTCAAATCATCATAAATATCCGTGAGTATGACAGCATCACCACCTGCAATGACGCAGATTTTTCCACCAATCGTATAGTCCTCGGATAAATCAAAATTCAGTCCATCATAATGAGAAAAAGCCATCACGTCTGCTCTCTGGGCAATTTGCTCGATTTGCTGCTCTGATGGTTCCTTGAGCATAACATGCCAACTGCCGTGTTTTTCAATCATTCGCAGCGTTTCCATACGAATCGCCATATCTGCCATGCTGAAAATCATAGTCACCAGCAGAACGGAAATCGTGATACACAAAATGGTCATTCGGTTTTGCCGCTTGCGTACCTTTGCCGAAATTGGAATCAGGCTTAAATAGCTTTTCATTCCCGACACCTCCCAAAATCGGTCACTACTCCATCTGAAACCTGCAATATCCGGTCTGCCATACTGGCAATGCTCTGATTGTGGGTAATCATCAAAATTGTCTGCTCATAAAGCTGAGATGCCTTTTTTAAAAGTGCAATGACTTCATCGCTGTTTTGTGTGTCCAAATTACCCGTCGGTTCATCTGCTAAAATCAGCATCGGGTGCATAATCAATGCTCTGCCGATTGCCACTCTCTGCTGCTGACCGCCGGAAAGCTGACAGGGCAAATGGTGACGTCGTTCCTGCAAACGCAAAACCGTCAGCAGTTCCTCCAGATAAGCCGGATCCGGCTTCTGATAATCCAGTAAAAGTGGAAATATGATATTCTGCTCCACATTCAATTCTGGAACAAGGTTATATGCCTGAAAGATAAACCCAATATTGCGCCGTCTGAAAATCGTCAGTTCCCTGTCATTCATCTGAAAGGTATCTGTGCCGTCAATCAGAACTTTTCCGGCGGTCGGTGTATCCAATGCACCAATCATATTCAGCAGTGTACTCTTACCCGAGCCAGATGCGCCCACAACGGCAACAAATTCCCCCTTAGGAACGGAAAAACTAGCGTTTTTCAACGCATGTACGGCAATTTCTCCCTTTCCATAAGTTTTGCTGATATTCTGCACTTCCAATAAATTCATTTTCTCATTCTCCTTCTGAAAGGTTTCATTGGCTCCCAACGCTTGGCATCGCTGCCTTGATACAAAAGCCAGTCAAATATGTTTAAACCTGCGCCTCCTTTTCTAATCCAAGAATAGCACAAATTTCCTACTGCCATATGAATGTAACCTTACAGTTTTGTAGGATTCAGAAAATGAATCGTAAAGGTGCTTCCCGCTCCCAGAGTGCTTTCCACTGTGATATTACCGCCATGCGCTTCTATAATCGCTTTTGCAAGCGGCAGCCCCAAACCAATGCCCTGCGTATCTGCGGAAAAGCGACTGCGGTAAAAGCGCTTAAAAATATGATAAATATCTTCGGCATGGATTCCTTCTCCGTTGTCCTGTATGAAAATGCGGACTCCAGAGGGAAACTCTTTCCACTGAATTGTAACTTGGTCTCCCGCCGCAGTGTGGTCCAGCGCATTTTTTACAAGATTGCTCAATGCCTCTGTCATCCAGTCTCTGTCGCAAAAGAGAGTTATGCTGTCTAAGCCAGACAAAGCAATCCTCTTATGCTCCTGCTTTGCGCGGAATGTAAAATGCAGCTCTATGTCTCTCATCATATCCGCAATATTGACAGAACCTCTTTCCATTGTCATGGTACCAGCGTCCAGCCTTGTGATTTTCAGCAAATTTTTGACAAGGGTTTCCATTCTGTCCAATTCCTGTTCGGAAAGCGACACAAATTCTTTTACAGCCGGAAGCGCTTCTGCCTCCTGCTGCAATAGCCCATTATAGATATTCAAGGCTGCAAGGGGCGTTTTTAATTGATGTGATATGTCAGATATCGTATCCTTCAAAAAGTCTTTGCTGCGCTGTTCATTTTCGGCATGGGCATTCAGGACAGCTGCCAGTGTATTGACCGCATGAAACAACTGATACAGTTCTCCTTCATAGTTGCAGGCAATCCGCACATCTACATTTCCGGCAAGATAGGCATGAATTTGTGAAATTGCACCCTCCATGATTTTGTGCTGCTTGTAAAAATAGAAAAAGCAAGCCGCAATCAACGCTGCAAAGGTCATGACAGAGCCAGCCAGCAGCGCAGGCATCACTTGCCGAAAGGCAAACCAGACAACAACCTGTCCCCAAATAATATGAAACAAAAACAAACCGGAAATCATCAGGAGCAAATTCCGATTTTCTTTGTTCGTTAATAGCTTCATGATTTCACCTCAGCAAATCACATTCCATTTATATCCCATACGGCGAACCGTCACGATCATCTGCGGCTCACTGGGGTTTTCCTCAATTTTCATACGAAGCCTGCGGACATATACTGTAAGTGTGTTATCATCTGCATAGTTGTTTTCGCTGTCCCATAATTTTTCTAAAATTTTCTCTTTGGACAAGACAACATCTGGATTCTGCATAAACAGACTAAGCAATTTATATTCTCCTGCCGTCAAATCCAAAAGCTTTCCACCTTGAAAAACCTGATTTTTTAACAACAAAATTTTAATTCCATTCGAAGATAATTCCTCTTGTTTCCCACTGAAATTCTGAACGCGCCGCAGCAGGGCATGGATTCTCGACATCAGCACCGCAAGCTTGAAAGGCTTTGTAATATAATCATCACCTCCCATATCCAAACCCATAATGATATTGATTTCTTCGTCAGAGGCAGTCAGAAAGATGATTGGCACTTTGGATGTCTGGCGCACCTTTTTACAAAACGCAAATCCAGAGCCATCTGGAAGTGATACGTCCAAAATCAATAAATCATATACGTCGGTGCTCCACGATTCTTCTGCCTGTTGAACCGTGCGGGCAACCTTCAAATCATGGTTCTCCCTCTGAAAGGCAAAGGTCAAGCCATTGATTAGGCTGAGATCGTCCTCAAGCAATAATATTTTACTCATCGTTTTATTTCTCTCCTTGCTCTAGCGTCCATTGATGCCAGCATAATACCCCCTGATGTAGTGCTTTTCCTGCATCAGGGGGCTTTTGCGGTTTCATTCTGCGGCTTTATGACCGAAAAGGTGCAGACTACGAGTGACTGCGAGCGGGATCGGTTGGTCTGCTGTTTTTCATTCTTTCTTCTACTTGGCACAGCGCAGGCATCGCTGGAATTGCGCCCTTTTTCTCAACACAAAGGCTGGCGACCGCATTGCCAAAACGAGTATAGGCAGCAAGCTCATCTATTGTCAATTCCTCGAACGGTTTCTCTGCGGTGCATATTTTGTATAAAAATCCGCCCCAGAAAGAATCTCCTGCTCCGGTTGTATCTGCAAGGTGCGTGACCGGAAATCCCGCAACCATGCGTCCGCCAGCTTTGCCGTACACATAAGCCCCCTTCCCTCCCAGCGTCACAACAACGACCGAAACGCCCTGCACATATAATGCCTTTGCTGCCTCCTGTACATCGCCGCAATCGGTTAAAAGCCCAGTTTCTTCCTCTGAAATTTTCATCAGGTCAACATAGGGGAGCATACTCCTCATGTGCTTTTTTGCGGTTTGCTCGTTTTCCCACAAGGACGCGCGATAGTTTGGATCATAGGAAATCAGACTTCCACTGTCTTTTGCCCGTTTCACCGCATAAAAAGTGGTATCTCTCGCCGGCTCGTCAGTGAGAGACAGCGAACCGACATGGAAAATACGCGCATTGTCTAATAGCGCAGTATCTATTTCTTCCCTCCGGATTTTTGTATCTGCTCCCGGCTTTCTCGCAAAAGAAAAGGTGCGTTCGCCAGCTTGATTGATGTTTACAAAAGCCAAGGTTGTAAAATACCGCTCATCTAACAGCAATCCTTTGGTATCTACCCTTTCATTTTTTAGGATTTCTTGCAGAAACTCTCCATGCATATCCTTTCCGGCTTTTCCGATAAACGTGGTATGCGCCCCCAGCTTTGCCGCGGCAACCGCAACATTTGCCGGCGCACCGCCCGCATTTCTCGCATACAACACCTGCCCTTCTGCATTACACCCCTGAGCGGTAAAATCAATTAAAATTTCCCCGAAAGCAGCAATATCGTATTGCAAATGATGCGCTGCATCATTTGTATCCAAAATAAGCTTCGCATCAGACAGCTTACTCATAATCCTCTCACACTCCTGTTCGTTCTCTGTATCAATGTGTAATTTGCTACACCGAGTCCGAGTACACCACAGACTCCCTGCGTAGATTTCACATTGTTCCTCCAAAATATTCCAAAAATACTGGCTCTAAAGTCAGATTGATATATCATCATGAGTATATCAAAACGACCACCGAACTGCAAGGCACACAAAGAGGAATTTTTATGTGTAAAAAGGTCTGGCAGGTGGATTTTTGTCTCTTTTTATCCTTCTGACATGGCATTTTTGTGATTTTTTTGGCTTTATATAGAAACAATCTATATAAAAATAGGACGCAAGCGATGGTTGAATCACTTGCGTCCCAAAGACAAGTTATACGTTCTGTCAGCCGGAAAAATCGCGACAAGGACAGCAGCACCTAAGAGACATTCATTTCGATACTGTTGTGTGTATGAAAAGCGTGAAAAGTGGACTTAAAGTTATTTTTAGGACTTCATTTCTGGAAATGCACACGTCTCATCTGGCTGGTACAATACAAAACAATCCTGACTGTTATAAGTATCATAGGTATCCAGCAGTTTAAACTGTTTTACCATGCTATTGAGTATACTTGCCTGACTAGAAAGTTCCTCACTGGCCGCTGCACTTTCTTCACTGGTCGCAGAGTTCGTCTGTACAACCGTAGAAATTTGTTCGACTCCAATAGAGATTTCCTGAATCGCATTGGCTTGTTCCTTAGATGCCGCGGAAATTTCTCCGATTGTAGACACGATTTTGTGAACCTTATCCATCAAATCCTCAAAGGTTTCACTTGTCTTTCCAGCAATTTTTTCTCCCTGAGAAACCGCAGCAATTGCACTTTCTATTAAAGCAGTGGTATTCTTAGCTGCTTCTGCAGATTTGCCGGCAAGATTGCGCACCTCATCTGCTACAACAGCAAATCCTTTTCCGGCGCTGCCGGCTCGGGCAGCTTCCACCGCTGCATTCAGCGCAAGGATATTTGTTTGGAACGCAATATCGTCAATGACTTTAATGACTTTCTTGATGTTCTGGGCTGTCTCAGAAATCTCCCGCATAGCAGCAATCATCTTATCCATATCTTCACGTGTAGACTGCGCCACATTTCCAGAATCCGTCGCAAAAGCGTTGGCTTTTTCTGCATTTTCCGAATTTTCATGTACCCGATGGGATATCTCTGTAATTGTAGCTGCCAGTTCTTCCACACTGCTTGCCTGCTCCGTTGTGCCTTGTGCCAATGCCTGCGCGCCGCCGGAAACCTGATTGGCTCCAGAATCAATTTGATTGGCAGAACCCTTAATTGCTCTCATAGATTCATTGAGATTGGAAACTAATTTTTGTATGGATTCTTCAATTGCTTTCATTTCTCCTGAAAATCCCATGGAAACATTCGCTGTCAAATCTCCCTTGCTCAAGGAGACCATCACCGATGATATTTTAGAGATGACACGCTTCAGTTTCTCAAAGCTTTCCTGCATATTCTTGCAGGTTTCTCCAAGTTCATCTGTACTTTCATACGTGATGCTGGTGCGGAAGTCTCCCTGAGACAAAGCATGTGCAGCGTTCTGGATTTCCAAAAGTGGGATTGTAATTGCCTTTATCAATTTACTAACTATAATAAAACTGATTACGAGTGCAGTAACAATCAGGAATGAAACAAAAATCACTGTACCCCAGTAGGTCCTTTCCCCCGATTCCGCCTGTTTCATCGCTAACGCAGTCTGGTCATCACCAATATCGGCTAAAATCTCCGCCTGTTTATCCAGTAAAGGCTTGAGCTCGTTTTTCAGAATCTGATATGCTTCATTTTTGCTCTGAACAGTACCATTTTCCAGCAGAGATATAATTTCCGTCCTTGGTGCAGCCTGCTCTGTAAAACAAGATTCCAGCTCATCAATTTTTCTCTGCTCCACGCGAGCATTTTTCTTATACTCTTCCAATAATTCTGCGTTTTTTGTAACCTCTTTCTTAGCGGCGGCCACATAACTATTTGTTGACTGCAGGTCTTGCTCTGCAAAAGCCATCAGCGCATAGCGCTGTTCGGACATCAGATTTCTCCGCATTTCCCAGATGAATTCGTTATTGGCAAGCGTTTTGTTTATCAAAGTATGATTTTCTAAATGAAGGGTTCTTAATCCCAAAATAGAAAACAAGACTATAATCAGCATCAGAAGAATCTGAGAACCAAATCCAATTAACAGCTTACTTTTAACTTTTAAGTTTTTCATCACTCATTCAATTCCCTTCTAAATTTTTATCTGCGGTTTTTGAGACACCCCAAAAAGCACTCAATTCCTTCAGCACTAGTAAAAGCGCAGCGTCCAGAATAGAATATAGGTCTAGTTTTCCAACTTTCCAAGACAAAGCCGCAGCGCAATGATGGAAACCATTTTCTGACGAATACTCACTACTCCTTTCCGTTATCCAATTGGTGCATAGGACAAATCGCAATCCTTTCGGTGTACAACATAAGGATCATTAAGTTGTAAAACTTCTGAATCAGGCGGCAAAGCATCCCTTTGCAGTTCCCCCAAATGCGGGCATAGACAAAATTTTTCTATAAAAAAGGAAAAAGGGTATAGAATACAGACCGGTTAAAAAAAAGGTTGCTTCCGGTCTACTTTTTATGCTCTTTTCCAAATTGGAAGTACAAAAATCGACATTTTTTACAGGATGCTTGAAATAGTACATACAATCTAGTATAATCATTTTATGTATATATCTATTTGGGTTACAACTTAATGATCCTTATGTTGTAACTAACCCCATTCGATTTAGCTGCCTGAGGTGGATATATCCACTTTCCATTGTATAGATACGAGTGGTAGTGATATTAGAGTGCCCTAAAATATCCGCCAATCTGGAAATGTCCTTTTCGATGGAATAAAAGGTGCGGGCGAATAAATGACGCAGGTTATGGGGAAATACTTTGTCAGGTTCTACATTCGCACTTTTACAAAGTGCTTTCATATCGCGCCAGATATTGGAACGATCAAGAGGATTTCCGGTTTTTGTTACAAACACCGGCCCGGTCGTTCTTTTTTGTTTTTGAAGATAGTTTTTTAACAGACGACACAGCTTTTCAGGTAAAAATACAGTACGGAGTTTACCTTTATTGCTGACCTCAGCACGCCCAGACTTTACCGCACTCGCAGTGATAAATTTCAGCTCACTTACCCGGATACCAGTAGAGCAGATTGTCTGGATTACCAGCGACAGGCGTTCATTTTTTCCAGCTTCAGCAGCCTGCACCAAACGCATATATTCAGCACGTGAAAGTTCCCTGCTTTCTTCTGTAAACAGTGTCTTTTGAATTTTAAGCGGCTTTACCATCAGTTCACGCCATCCCATGAACATCAGAAAACCATTGGCTGCCGCCAGCATAGAATTGACAGAAGCAGGTGCATACGTTTTGGTAAGATGTTCTTTCCAGTTTATCAGAGCAGCTTTTGTAAGCGGTTCTCCAGCTAAATATTCTAATAAACAGTTCAAATCATGAAAATACTTGTGAATCGTTGCAGCAGCACATTCCCGTTCTGCAAGGTCAAGCAGATATTCTTTTATAGATTGTATGGTGAAAGGGTAGGTATTCTTATTCATCTTGTTATCCTCCTAAAATAGAATAGACACCACTTATTGTATCGTATTTGAAAACAGACTATACTTCTTTCGGATAACAGATTGCAGGACTTAACCAAAGCGAATTTCGGAGGGTGATATGTACGATAAGTCATCCATGAGCAATTTTTGAACCTGTCCGCAGAATATGGGCAGAAAGAAGCCAATAAACAGGAAAAGACGGTATCGCCCTGAAACAGGGTTATACCGTCTAATTAAAAAATATACTTTCTTATAACCGGAATCCCCGCCTTCACAGGGCTTTTCCGGCTTGTCCTTATAGCTTATAGATTTTCCGGCTGTCCCAAAAGAGGGACATCTGCCTTCTTTACGAATTTTGTTCACCCAAAAGCTGAGCAAGCTGCATACTTTCCCATGAATACCGGTTATCCAGATTTTCCAAAGCAAAATGGCGCAGTTCAAAACGTGGAGAGAGTCCTCTGTCCGACGTGGAGTCAAACCAGAACCACTGCCCGTCTAATTGAGCGATGTTCCACATATGGTGTTCTCCTCCTACGGTTCCAGTGACATTGTAGCAGGGAATCCCAACCTGTTCAAACAGCAGCTTGAGTGCATGGGAATACCCGCCGCAGATTGCAACGCCATCTCGCAGTGCGCCAATTGCTGTCTGTGAATCGAATGGCATACTAGTTCGATTGGAGTAGTACCGATGGTCGTATTTGACCTTTTCCGTCAAAAAGCGGTATAAAGTCTCGGCTTTCTCCCGTTCTGTCATCGTCTCATCGACCAGCATATCAACAGCATCTGCGGCTAATTTCTCCGCTTGCTTTAACAACACAAGGCACTTGTCCATGGTCATTCCCATAGCAGGAGCATATGTGAGCTGTGTCCCATCTTTACTGAGTGAACATAGGATATAACCGCCGCCCACCTGCTGAAGCGCACGATTCATTTCGTCCGGAGTCAGTGTTAGGTCAGTCAGCCGGATATTGACCGGCGCTGTACCCAGATGCGCGTCAGCGATTTTTATGAGTTCCTGCAAAGACCCCACCGGCGCTCCGTCCCAGTCTTTGGGATATCCTGTTTTATATGGCATATAAGAGATTTGACAGGTCAAAATCCCGTTTTTTGCCTCTGCGGTGATGTCATAGGCATATTTTAGTTCGGGACTCTGATCAATCACCTCATAATACAGGTTTTTCACATCAATCTCTGGAGTCTGATTCCATGTCATCTTGGACACTTCCATCGGCAGCGGCTGACGCACCTCTGAAATCGCAGTATAAATTTCTTTCTGCAATTGTTCAGATGAAGTAATTGTCAGCGGGGTGCTCACATCCAAAGCAGGCTGTTTTGTTGGAGTGCTTTCTAAGGTCTGTGGCGTGAGCAGTAATGCAGCTGCATCTCCGTCTGTCCCGCCGCAGCCTGCCAGCACTACGGTCAGCAAAGATGCCACGAGCAGGGTTGAGATTCGCTTTACTGAATATTGCATGGACGTTCCTCCTCAATATATTGTTTTTCATACAGGGAAACCGATAAGGTTTGTTACGCACATTATAGCGTAAATAGACCTATCGGTCAATATTTGAAAGTTGAAAATATAAATAAAGATGTTATCGTTTCTCTTTCTTCAAGTGTTCTAAAGGAATATACCGTTATTGATGTAGGTAAAGATAAGCCAAAGCCAGACTCTGATGTATTAATTTATTCAGAATCCGATTTCTAAGATTGCTGCAAAAACCAAAAGAGATGGATATCAATTTTAGGTTGTAGGAAATCGAATGGTAAAAGTCAAAAGATTATTGACTGATGTGATTATTACAAAGATTGCAGAGTATTATGGACTGCAGCACATCTATACAATTTAGGTTCATAATGCAGACTAGCTGTATTTTGTGACTGGACAGTCTGCGTTGTTGTGTTTATATTTACAAATACTGAAATTCAAATAATTACAAGGATAATATCAAAATGACAACCACCAGCATAGCTGGTGGTTGTCATTCAACAGGCATCGCCCTCTGTTCTTCGCTTACACGTAATTGGTTTGTGACTTGTTTGTTACAGCAGTATTTACTCTGAAGTCCGCAGACGCTCTACCACAGTTCCTTTATTGAAGAAGTGGAGGACAATCAGTGGGATGACCGCAGCGAGCAGCAGATAAAGCACGCCGATGACCAGAACCGGAACCAACGTAATATCCATGGTAAAGAACCACATAGATGGCGAGTTCAAGACATTTTTCAGCACCGTCACGGCAAGCAGCAGCGCAACCACTCCACCAATGATGTCTGCACCAGCGGCATAGTATACACCCTCATAAACCATCAGTCTTTGAAGCTGACGATTTGTCATACCGATACTTTGCATAGTCGCAAACTCATGGCGGCGAGTGATGATGTTGGTGATGATCATGTTGGTAAAGTTAATCAGTCCAGCCAAAGCCATGATACAGCCAATCAGCCCTCCTACTACCAAAATCATACTTGCAATGGAATTTAATTGTTCTTTCAGCAATTTTGTGGAGGTGTAAGTAACAGAGGGGTTTTTCTCAACATAACTTCTCAAAAACTCCTCCATTTGTGGCTGCAAGGAAGTATCCATATTAAATCCATAACTCAATAAAGTCGGAGTCGTATAAATTTGTTTGAACACGGTGTCCGGCAAATACACAAAAGGCGCATCGCCGCCAATATTCATCGTAGCCGTAGTTGTTGTCGGCGTTTCGTCCTCAGTTCCAACCGTACAGGCTTTTGCAAGGATTGTGCAGGTTTTGACCAACGCACCATCTTTATAAAAGGAAATGCTGTCACCAATCTGTAACTGTTCTGTCAGGGGCGTTTCTTTCGGGCCACCGCTCAGTCGGTCTAACCGTTCTCCAATGATGACATATTCTCCGGTTACCATTTTTTGTTTTAGTACATCAGGATCTGTTTCACCATCATAAATCATCATATCCGCCCAAAAATGTTCGGAAGCGCCATAGACATTTCCAAAGAAAAGATTTTCTGCATCTGGGGCAGTATTCAAAACATAATTCCCGAAAACCTTACTAATCCCATTTTCATATTCAGAAGTATTTGTGCAAGTAAGTCCCTCAAAACCATAATCAACCAGCACATTACCATCATCTGTGGTGTTTCGATAAAGATACCGTTCCTCTTCCACACCGTTCTGCTCACGGATCATATCTACCACTTGCTGCGGAAGCGCATCTTCGTGATATCGAAAGCCTTCCAGAACATTGACTGCAATCGAATTGTAGACGGTAAAATCTGTTTTTGTTGTGCGGGTAATCCACTTTTCTTCATCTATACTCTGTGTCACAATGATAATAGAGTTGAACAGAACGATACACAAAAGCATAGAAACAACAATGAATACACAGCGGCGTCTGTTGCGTCCCATGTTAGAAAATGCCATGTGAGAAAGTTTTGCTCCGCTGGTTCGTGCAACTGTTTTCTTTTTATAATCACCCTGCTCCGTATAGCGGATTGCCTCCATAGGAGATACTTTTGAGGCCTTTTGAGCCGGTTTACGGGTACTGATAAATACCGTCAGAATCGTAAACAATGCAGCTATAATAAATAACAAGGGGGAGGTCGATGCCTGCAAGCTTGCCGTAGAATACTCATAGCTGAAAATTTCCATTACTACCGGAAGAAGTGCCTGCCCTGCAAAGAATCCGGCAATTAAACCAATGGGGAGCCCAATCAGAGTCAGCCATATTGCCTGTCGATTGACGATGCTCTTAATCTGCCGAGTAGAAGTACCAACCATCCGCAGCAAGCCATATTGCCGAATATCCTGCATAACAGAAATATCAAAAATATTATAAATCAGCAAATAACCGCACAATATAAACATCAGAACAAATACTACGGCAAATAAGATGGACTCCGGAGAAACCATGGCTTTTCCCATCTGGTTTTCAACAGAGAGGATAAAGTTATCAGCAGACATATCCTTTGGATTGCCGCCGATGGAGTAGACAAAGTTATCCATTTGCTCCTGAATGTTCGTCTTGTCTTTCAGCACAACTTCCGAATAAGTAACCCCTGAGATTTCTCCATCCACTGCGCGGGTATTTTTCACCACATCCGGATTATCTTTTATAAACTGCTCTGAAAGCAGTGCAATACTGATCATATCGTTGCTTGCTTCCCACCAGCCGGAAAGCACCATATCATAATGATAAGTTTTTCCACGCAGTTCAAATTCCAGAGGAACTTCTGCTCCAATCTCCGGTTCCACGCCAAGGGCTTTCAAGGCAAGTTCGGTAGTAGCAATTTCATTCGCTTTTTCTGGTGCTGAGCCATGTGTTGGCACACAGAATGTAAGTTCCTGCTGTATACTGTCAGCATAATCTAATTCGATAGAATGCCCTGTAGAATTACTTGCATAGCCAATCACCCGCCGATGGCCTGCCTGCTCTACGAAATCACTGTTTTTCAGCTGCGCAAACTGCTCCTCTGTCATATAGCCAAAGGTTCCATCACCCTTGCTGCCTTTCTGCATCTGCATAGAGAGCTGCATGGAGGATACCATGTTAAATGCCAGTGAAGTTACGGATGTAAACAAAAATGCTGTCAGAGCGATTGCAAGAATCGCCGCCAGATTGCGAACCTTATTCTTCTTGAAATATTGTTTAGACAGCCGTTTTATGGCTTTTGTATTATTATTGCTAAATAGAATATCTCTCATGTCACCAGCCCCCTTTATTGCATGATTCTGCCATCCTCAATCCGAATGATGCGGTCGGCAAGCTGGGCAATCTCATTGTTATGCGTAATCATTACAAGAGTTTGATGGAATTTCTGGCTGGTTACTTTCAAAAGACCCAGCACATCACTGCTGGTCTTGCTGTCCAGATTGCCGGTAGGTTCATCTGCCAAAACAATAGCAGGCTTTGACACCAAGGCGCGGGCAATGGCGACACGCTGCTGCTGACCACCAGAAAGATTATTGGGCATATTATTCAGCTTGTCCTCCAGTGTAAGCATCTGTACGACTTCTTGCATAAACTTTTTATCCACGTGATTGCCATCTAATTCCACAGGCAGCATGATATTCTCATAGACATTCAGCACTGGTACCAGATTGTAGTTTTGGAAGATAAAGCCGATTTTTCTCCGCCGAAAGATAGTAAGCTGCTCCTCTTTCAATGTGGAGAGTTCACGCCCATCTACAATAACCTTGCCCGAGGTCGGCACATCCAGACCGCCAATCATATTCAGCAGTGTAGATTTGCCACTGCCAGAGGTTCCCACAATGGCAACAAATTCGCCCTTTTCAATAGAGAGGGTCACACCATCTAAGGCTCTTGTAATATTCGGCTCTGTGCCATAATATTTTTTCAGTTCCGTTGTTTGCAGAATGCTCATAAAGAACACCGCCCTTTCTTTTTGATAAGCCCATTGTAACAACCAAACCTCATAGAAATGTCACGAGCCGCAAAAAATTTCATTGAAAATCAGCCTCAAATGTCACAAACATGTGACATTTCAATCTTTGGAGCGTACTTGAATTATTTTCGAAGCAAAAAAACAGAGAATGTTGAGCCTTTCCCAATCTCAGACACCACACGGATATAGCCGCCCTGCAAAGTTACAATCTCGCGAGCCAGATACAGACCGATACCAATACCGTCCACATCATGCACCACAGCTTCACGATAAAATCGTTTGAAAATGGCTCCCTGATGCTGCTCTGAAATGCCGATACCTGTGTCAGCAATATCGATCTTCACATACATCTCCCAACTTTCCACTGACACACGAATTTTCCCGCCTGCCGGAGTGTACTTCACTGCATTATCCAGAATATTAAATAGGGCTTCGCTTGTCCATTTTCTATCATGGTGTGCACTCAAATGCTCTGCACATTCCACCTGCACATCGACCTGTTTTTTCTCTGCATTCAGCAAAATGCCGCCCAGCGCGGCGGCAAGGGTATCGTAAACCGACTGATTCTTTTGTTCCAGCGCAATCACGCCTGTTTCAAGACGAGAGGTTTTAATCATAGCCTGCATGAGAAAATCCAGCTTATCGAGCTGACTGGTCTGCGCTGTCAGAAATTCCTTTTGCTTTTGCACAGGAACCTCGTTTTCAAACAGCGTGTTATTGATCATCTTCAAATTGGCAATCGGTGTTTTGACCTGATGGGAGATATCAGAAATCAACTCCTGCAAATCAGCCCGCTCCTTTGCGATGCTGTTTTTATTCTCCTGCATGACCTCGTACAGCCGCCCCAGCCGATAGTTGATTTTATAAAACAGGCTTTCCTCAAAGGCGGTCTGCTCCGGCCGCATATTCCCAGAGAGCATATCATCTATCAGACCACAAAAGGCATCGGAAAACCTGACCAGCTTCCGACGAACCAGTTCTACAAAGCATATGACACAGAGCAGCACAAAGATACTGAACAAGAATACACACCACACAGCCGTTCCGTTTCGAGTCAGCAGATAAACAGTGGTAGAAACTGTACCAACCGCCAACAGCAAAAGTGTTCCCAAAAGAATACAGGCTTTGTTAATAGAGAGTTTTTGCATATTCATTTCAGCATCCCTCCAATCCACATATACCCCATGCCGTACACCGTCTTAATGTACTGATGATGTCCCCCTGTTTCAATTTTGTTCCGTACCCGACTGATAGCCGCAGTCAGAGCGTGTTCATCTACAAAGTTCCCGTCGGCATCCCACAGCTTTTCAAGCAGCACCTTTCTGGTCAAAACATTCTGTGGATTTTTGGTTAGGATTTTTAACAGCCGATATTCCAATGGGGTAAATACCAGTGCCTTACCAGACAGAGAAGCAGTCATTTCCAAGAAATTGATAGACAACACACCATCCTCATAACAATCACCGCCGCCAGATTGTTTTGCCAACCGCCCCAGCACCACGGATAGCTTTTTTGAAAGACGCTCATAGGAAACGGCTTGGTCACATAGTCCTCCGCACCCAACTCATATCCCCTAAGCATATCACTCTCCATATCATTTGCAGTCAAGAAGATTACCGCTGTATCTGGTCGGTGTTCCTTTACCTCGCGGCAAAAATCAAAGCCGTTCCCATCTGGCAGATTTACATCCAGCACAATCAGGTCATGGTTCTGCTTGATTAAAAAATTACTGGCTTCTGATTTTGTCAGTGCAGAATCCACAACATAACCCGCAGCATCTAGGTTATAGCACAAGGTGTTGTTCAAAAGCCTGTCATCCTCGACTACTAAAATTCGCATTGTATCACACTCCTTCACTGTTAGTATAGCATCCAAATATCACAAAAACCTCACAAGCGGATTATTTTTTTCTATTTTCGAAACAGTGGTCTGCCGATTTGGAGTCAGCCAAATATAAAGAACGCTCTGCCATTAAATGTGTGAAAACTGCCTATGGAGAAAAATTTGCTCCGCTGATGATGTATAACAGCAAGCGAGATGTGGCAAACCTGCTCCATGAATAGGCAGAAACTCGGCTCTACCCATGAATGTTTGCGACAGAAGCAGAGAAAAAAGAAAAGCAGACACAATTGGGAACGATAAATTTGGGAGTACATTTTTTCGATGTACTCCCGTTATTTCAATAAGATGCAATATATAAGATGGTCAGCAAGTGATAAGAACTCAGATACTTTATTTTTCAGCTCCCTTCAGGATCGTACCATCTTTGAAGGCATTGCCTACTTTTTCACCCAGCACATAATAAGCATGGTTCATTCCGTCGTAGGAAATAGGGCGCAGTTTCATGGGATCGATGTTGCCGTCGGTCAAAATATTTTCATCCGCACAAACATTGACAATCTCTCCAACCATGCGGCAGGTACCCGGATCGTAGCTAATAAGCTTGCATTCGACAGCCATAGGCAGTTCTTCGATGATAGGAGCATTGACAAATCTGCTCCTGACCGTGTGAAAACCAGCTTTTTCCAACTTGTTCTCCATATCATTGCCTGACACCAAACCAACAAAATCACAAGGCACAACAGTGTCAGCAGTTGCCATGCTGACGGTAAAGGCTTTTCTTGCAAGGATATTCTTTACTGTCTTGTGTTCTGCACTCAAACACATAGAAATCTCGTTACTCTCGCTGATGCCACCCCATGCGGCATTCATAGCATCCGGCACACCGTTTTCGTCATAAGAACCGATAATAAATACTGGCTGAGGGTACAAAATCGGCTTTGCTCCAAAATTCTTTCTCATAATCATGATCTCCTTTACCAGTTCTTTTTATCTTTGGTGCAGTCGTGCTGCTGTTTGCGTTCTTCAACTATCTTCACAAACCATTCTACCATATTCGGATCGGTGTGAGAGAAGAAGCTGCTTTGCTTTTTGTCGATAGCAGCAATAGCCGTCATATCTTCTTCACTCAAAGTAAAATCAAACACATTAAAGTTTTCTTCCATACGCTCAATGTGAGTGGACTTTGGAATAATGACGATACCACGCTGCAAATGCCAGCGAAGAATGACTTGAGCGACAGATTTGTCATACTTCTCAGCAATGGCTTTCAGCTCTGGAGTGTTGAACATATCTCCCCGACCTTCACCGAAAGGTGCCCATGCCTCCATCTGCACGCCGTATTTTTCGTGCCATATCTTTGCTTCAATCTGCTGGTTGTGGGGATGAATTTCCACCTGATTCACCATAGGCTTGATGCGATTGAAAGAAACAAAGTCAATCATCCGATCAACATAGAAATTGGAAATGCCAATAACACGGATTTTTCCTTCGTCGTACAAATCCTCTAATGCACGGTAAGCACCATAGGCATCGCCAAAAGGCTGGTGGAGCAGGCACAAATCCAGATAGTCTACCTGTAATTTTCGCATGGATTCCAATACGGATGCTTTTGCTTTCTCGTAGCCATAATGCTCAATCCAGACTTTGGTGGTCAGAAAAATTTCTTCTCTGGGAATACCGCTTTTTGCAATGGCATTTCCCACTTCTTCCTCATTAAAATAGCTCTGGGCGGTGTCAATGAGCCGATAGCCAACTTTCAGGGCATCACTGACACAGCGTTCACATTCGTCTTTTGTAACCTGATAAACACCGTAGCCGAGTTGTGGAATTTTCACACCATTAGATAAAGTAATGTAGTCCATAAAATGATTCTCCTGTTCTTATTTAATGTGCTCACTAAAAAAGTTGTTCAGCTTTTCAAAGGGAATGACCTCCAAATTATCATAGAGGTCAATGTGGTTTGCACCCGGAATGATAAGTAGTTCCTTGTTATCCCCCGTCAGCTTTTCATACACATTCTCGCTGAAATAACGGGAATGTGCCTTTTCTCCATGTACCAGCAGAACAGCAGACTGAATTTCAGCAGCGTATTGCAAAATCGGCATATTCATGAAAGGCAGAAAACAAGTCATATTCCAACCGTTGTTTGAATTGAGGGAACGGGGATGATAACCACGCTCGGTTTTATAGTAAGCGTAATAGTCTTTAACAAATTGTGGGGCATCATCCGGCAGAGGATCGACCACCCCACCTGCGAGGGCATAACAGCCATTTTTGTAATCCTCGATGCGCTGCGTATTCATTGCATGTTTCTTGATATAGCGAGCTTCGGGTGTGTTCTCGCTGTCAAAATATCCGTTGGCACTCACACGGGTCATATCGTACATGGTCATTGCCGCAGTTGCTTTGATACGGGTGTCCTGTGCTGCTGCATTGATTGCCATACCGCCCCAACCGCAAATGCCAATAATACCAATGCGTTCCGGGTCAACATTCTCCTGCACCGCAAGAAAATCTACAGCCGCACAGAAATCTTCCGTATTGATGTCCGGCGAAGCCACATAACGGGGACTGCCACCGCTTTCACCTGTAAAGGATGGGTCAAAGGCAATGGTCAAAAACCCGTACTCTGCCATCTTTTGAGCATATAGACCAGAGGACTGCTCCTTGACGGCACCGAACGGACCGCTTACCGCAATGGCAGGAAGTTTTCCGGTTACATCTTTTGGAATATACAGGTCCGCCGCAAGGGTAATGCCGTATCGGTTATGAAAAGTGACTTTTTTGTGGTCTGCATTGTTTTGAGGGAAAACTTTGTCCCATTCCTGTGTTAAATTCAATTCTTCCATGATTAAACCTCCATACTGATAATTTTATTGAGCCATGCTTCGATTTTTGCATTATCTGTTACCAGTTCTGCACCGCCTGTGGAATCAAACTGTATCTCCATCTCATAAATAAAGTCAGCATCCTTACAGACATTCTTCATATCCTTAAGCGTGTGTCCCGACCAGCCGGGCTGGAAATTGTCACGCCGAAATCTCGATGACCCCTCCCCCACTTCTGCCAGTAGGACAGCCGCTCCATATCAGTCAACTTTCAAAATGGTTTCAATGGATGCTTAGCTGGGAGATACGCCTGCCGTATTTACGAGCACAGCCATCCCTCCGTATTCTTGTCCTTTGTCAATCATGAACTGTATGGAAATCCTATCAGCAAGGTCGACTTCCATAGGAAAAGTGTCAAATCCAGCGTTGTTCAAAATATCTGCAATACTTTTCTGTCCAGCACCGACTAATAACATAACCTTTTTTCACAATGTTCTTCCTTTCGTTGCTTGAGTATAGTCGGTATCATTGACTTCTTCCAGCCACTCATTAGAGGTTTCCTCGCCGGGAACTTCTACTGCTAAGTGAGAGAACCAGCTTTCGGGAGCTGCACCGTGCCAATCAGGGATATTTATCACATCGCCGGGCAGCATCTCAATAGCTTCTTTGCCCCATTCCTGATAATAACCTCGTCCGGCAACGCAGATCAAAATCTGACCGCCGCCATTCTTGGCATGATGAATATGCCAGTTGTTGCGGCATCCCGGCTCAAAGGTCACATTGAAAATACCTGCCTGCTCCTTGGAAACAGGAGCAAGGAAGCTCTTTCCGCTGAAATACTGTGCAAAACTATCGTTAGGATTTCCAATAGGGAACACCATAGAAGCAGCGTGTTTTGCCATTGTATCGTCAGTTTTTGCTTCCTCACACCAAACTTCTTTTGCCATGCGGAAGGCTGCCCATGCTTTTGGCCAGCCTGCATAAAAAGCTGTGTGAGTGATCATCTCTGCGATTTCATCTTTTATAATTCCGTTTTTCTTTGCACTTTCCAGATGAAATTGGAAAGCGGAATCGATAAGTCCTTGTGCCATCAATGCGGTGACGGTCACAAGAGAACGGTCACGCAGAGACAATTTATCTTCTCTGCTCCAAACCTCGCCAAATAATACATCATCGTTCAGCTCGGCAAACTTGGGAGCGAATGTTCCCAATTCATTTCTTCCTGCGGTTTGTTCTACTGCCATAAAATCATTCCTCCTGTATTTCAGGATTGCGATTGCAATCTTTCTGCGTATCCGCTATACTAATGATAAAACCTAAATCTAACTTCAGGTCAAGAACTTTCAAAAAAATAATTGTGAATAATTTGTGAGGAATTTTTATGTATACGATTGGACAGGTATCGGAAATGTTTGGGCTTCCAATTTCAACTTTGCGTTATTACGATAAACAGGGACTTTTTCCGGGGATAGAGAGAACTTCCGGCATCCGCAAATTCAGCGAGAAAGAGATTGAAGCACTGCGAATGATTGAGTGTCTAAAACAATCCGGGCTGGAACTCAAGGATATTAAGCAGTTTATGGACTGGTGTGTGGAGGGAGCAGCTACTTATCCCCAGCGAAAAGAACTGTTTGAGAAACAAAAGAAAATAGTGGAAACTGAAATTGAACATATGAGTCGCGTGTTGGATATGATTAAATTCAAGTGCTGGTATTATGAACAAGCCTTGAAGGATGGCAACGAAGATCGAGTACACGGCATGATGCCGGATAAGCTGCCGGAGGATATTCAAAAGATATACAATCACGCACATGAGTAAAACGGAACCACGGTTTCACCTATCAAATAGGTGAAACTGTGGCTCTGTTTTATTGATAGACATATTAGATAAAAATACTTTTGCAGAAACACTCCTTGACAAATCTCATCTCAGGCATCTGCCATGTTTTAATTTTGGGGTGAAATATTACGGCATCAAAAATAACCCCTGTCTGAAAACAGAGGCTATTGGAAAGAAAAACGCTGAAGAAATGAACATCTGGACAGTGGAAAAATCCGATCCTTCCACCCTAAAGGAAACGGGTGATCCCCTTTCCCCCGTTCCTGTTCGATATATGGTCAATGGATATTCCACCACTTTCTATACGGACGTTCCAAATAGTCAAATGCCGCTCCAAACGCTGCTTTCTTTATGAAATGAAGCGAGGGTACTATACTCATATGCGGTAAAGTAACACACAAAAGTTTGATAGACAGCAGCCCTTACTATTCCGTATTCCACTGATAAAGATAAAAAAATATGATTTCATATTGACTTTTTTTGATTTGAAGCATATACTTATATCAATAGAATTTGATTTGAGGTGAGAACATGACAACTACTTATGAGGAAAGAGCAAAAATCTTCAAGGCTCTAGGTGACGAGCGCAGGTTACGCATTTTAGAACTTTTGCATAATGGAGAAAAATGTACCTGTACTTTAACTGATGAAGTGAATATGCCGCAATCGTCGCTGTCCTATCACATGAAAATTTTATGTGAAGCAGGTATTGTGACGGGACGGGAAGACGGAAAATGGACACACTACCAAATTAGTAAACGAGGCGGAGAAAAGGCACTGGCTCTATTAAAAGAGATTATTGCTGTTGACGAAACAGAAAGTGTTTGTGATAAATGCTCAAATATCTAAAAGCCGTTCCTATATGGCAACGGTTTTTTTCAAAAACTTCAAATCGAAAATTCTTGATTTTATAAAAGAGAGGTTAAGATATGCAGACACTAAAAAGTATTTGGGATTTCTTTCAAAATGAAATCCTTGGCATGAAATGGTTGAACCAACTGATAGGTAACCTGTTAGAATCGTGTGGTCTATCGACAGAAACCCGGTTTGGAGGAAGTGTCCAGTTTTTTATTTATGATACCATAAAAATTATGCTGTTACTGGGCGTTTTAATTTTGATAATTTCGTATATTCAAAGTTATTTTCCTCCTGAAAGAACGAAAAAAATATTAGGACGTTTTCGTGGAATAAGAGCAAATATAATAGCAGCCCTTTTGGGAACGGTTACACCATTTTGCTCTTGTTCTTCTATTCCGCTGTTTATCGGATTTACCAGTGCAGGACTGCCGCTTGGCGTTACATTTTCCTTTTTGATTTCTTCTCCTATGGTAGATCTTGGCTCGCTTGTACTTCTTATGAGTATATTTGGTTGGAAAGTAGCAGTCGTATATGTTCTGTTTGGACTTGTAATTGCTGTTGCAGGAGGTACTTTAATTGAAAAACTGCACTTGGATAACGAAGTGGAAGAATACATCAGAAAAGGGAAATCTGTTGATATTCCGCAAGAAGAATTGCACTTTCAGGACAGACTTCATTTTGCGTGGGAACAGGTTGTATCAACTGCGAAAAAGGTTGCACCTTATATTCTAATCGGCGTAGGTATCGGGGCGCTGATTCATAACTGGATACCAGAAGAAATCATTGTCAAGGTACTTGGAGATAATAACCCGTTTGGTATAATTATCGCAACAATCGCCGGAATACCAATGTATGCAGACATTTTTGGAACAATTCCAATAGCGGAAGCGTTACTGGCAAAGGGAGCATTGCTCGGTGTGGTGCTGTCTTTTATGATGGGTGTTACCACATTGTCCCTGCCGTCTATGATTATGTTGCGTAAAGCTGTAAAACCTAAACTTTTGTGGATTTTTATTGCGATATGTACAATCGGAATTATACTGGTTGGCTATTTCTTTAATGCTATTTCTCCGATACTCATTTGAAACGAGGTGGTAATGTGCAGTGTAAAAATGTAAAGGAATGTATTTGTCCTAAAATATCCTGCCCCAATCATGGGAAATGTTGTGCTTGTGTCATAAAGCACCGAACAACAGATAGTCTGCCTTATTGCTTGTTCCCAGACAATGCTGGGGATAAAAGCAATCGGAATCATTATGAGGTTTTGAAAAAACGCTTTGAAAGCGAAAAATAAATAGAGGTATTCATTAGTATATAAGCGTTAGGGATACTTTTTTCATATAAGAAAGTCGGCAGAGTAATTTGAACCGACTTTCTTGTTTTTTTACCCGTTTTCCAAATCTTCCACGGGGTTTTCTTTGCTTTCCTGCGAGTTTTCGATTTTGCCGATGAAGTTATAGTAGATGTCAATTTTCTGTACGCGACGCCCGCTGCTTTTGTCAACCTCATAGACCACAATCTTATGGATAAAGGCATTCAATACATCATGGGTCAAATCTTCAAAGCTAAGATTGCGTTTTACCAGAGAAAGGAAACGGCTGATATTCTTCGTCTTGTCTTTCTTCTCCAACAACGCAGCAGACAAAGCCTGAATGCTGGCTGTCAGTCCAGCTTGTTCCGCCTCATATCCAGCAGACATTTTGGCAAAGCGTTCATCGCTTAACTTCCCCCTGATGTTGTCCTCATAGAGCCGCTGGATAATTACATCCAGTTCTGTGTGCCGCGCCTTTTGCACATCCAGAGTTTTCTGCATCTCGGCAAAAACGCGCTTATGTTCCTTCATGGAATCTTCCACCAGCATATCAACAAATTGTCTCTCATGCTCTGCGGCAAACCGGGTTACTCTCTGTAAATCTGCCATTACCGGCTGTTTCAACACCTTGATTTGAATATGGTGGCTCGTACAAGGATGAACCCGTTTGCTGTATCCTGCACAGGTATAATACTCATGCTCTGATTTCACCGATCTGCCACGGTGGTGGTACATCTTTGATCCACAGTCGGCACAGAACAGCAGTCCAGAAAACAATCCGGGTTCTCCGCATTTGATATGCCGCTGCCGGCCGCTTATCCGGATTTCCTGTACGCGGTCGAAAGTGTCCTGATCGATGATGGCGGGTTGCGTATTTTCAGATACAACCTGTTCTTCAGGAGCATTATGGATGACCTTTTTGCTCTTGTAAGACTTCTTCGTGGTCTTGAAGTTTACCGTATGCCCAAGATATTCTCTGCGTGACAGGATTTCGCCGATTGTCTGGTATACCCATTTGCATGGCGCTTCTGGGCAGTACCCCTGCAAATTTCCTGTCCTCTGATAGCGGATTGTTCCAGGCGTAGGAATGTTGCGCTCAGTCAGTATATTGGCAATGATTGACGGTCCCTGCCCTGCAAGGCATAGTGCAAAAATCTCGCGTACAATGGGAGCCGTTTCGGAATCTTCCTGCCAGTCGCCATTCGCATCAGCCACATATCCATAAATAGGCTGGCTGCTCAAGCGTTTCCCCGACGTTCCTTTTGCCTTAAAAACAGCCCTGATTTTTTTGCTGGTATCACGGGCATACCATTCATTGAACAGGTTACGCAAAGGGGTAAAATCATTTTCCCCATTCTCGCTGTCCACGCCGTCGTTGACAGCAATAAAATGAATGTCGTTCTCTGGAAAAAGGACTTCGGTGTACATTCCCACTTGTAAGTAGTTGCGCCCTAACCGGGACATATCCTTGACAATGACTGTACCGACTTTCCCGGCTTCAATGTCTGCAAGCATGGCTTGAAATCCGGGTCTTTGAAAGTTTGCGCCGGAATAACCGTCGTCGGTGTACCAGCGCAGGTTCGTAAAGCCGTTCTGCTTGGCGTAGGTTTCCAAAATCCGCTTTTGGTTGGAAATGGAATTGCTTTCGCCCTGCAATTCGTCCTCATGGGACAGTCTTGGGTAAAGGGCGGTAATGAGTTGCTGGGTGGTCTGTCTTAACATAAATTCCTCCGTTTCCGACAGCCAGCCCCACTATTCCGTACCTTGATTGTACCACATGGGGCGGCTGTCTGTA
>JAGZIY010000008.1 GCA_018365995.1 Butyricicoccus pullicaecorum
TGGAGAGGGAGGGAAGGGATTCAAAAGGGTTGGGGAACCGTAAGGTTCTAAACCCTTTTGGCACCCTCGTTGCCACGAGACCGCTGTCGCCGGCGCGACATTTTCCCTCTGCCTTGTATAAGGCGATTCCTATTCCGATTCGTATGAGGCGGGTGCTGAAAGTGCAAGAGGGAGTATGATAGACACCTCTCACTTCCCTTCTTGCTGCTCCAGCTTAGAAAGCATCTGCTTTATCCATACAGGATTGTTAATGTGCTTCTTACTGTCCCCAGTATACATTGCTTTCTGTGGCACATTCCGCACATCTCATGGAAGATGTATTGTTTTCCCGAATCATCAACTGTCCTTTCCTCCCTTACTCTCAGGTTCTATATTCTTCATAATAAAATTATCCATTTTTTGTCACATTCGTTATTGTATTTCTCGAAATTCCTGTATCTTTTTTTAGAAACTCCTGCTATACTCTAAGTAGTAAATCCCATGAAAAAATTTGTTAAAAAAGGGAGCTGTATATTATGAAAGATATCACCAAATATCAGGGGATCATCCCAGCTTTTTACGCTTGCTATGACGCAAATGGAAACATTTCTGTGGAAAATACGAAAGCTCTCACACGACATCTGATTGAAAAAGGCGTCAAGGGTGTTTATGTGGGAGGTTCCTCTGGTGAATGTATTTATCAGCATCCTGACGAGCGCAAAGCAGTACTTGAGGCTGTGATGTCCGAGGCAAAGGGCAAGCTGACTGTGATTGCACACGTTGCCTGCAACAATACTGCCGATTCTATTGAGCTTGCTGCTCATGCAGAAGCATGCGGTGTCGATGCAATCGCAGCCATTCCTCCAATCTATTTCCATCTGCCCGAGCACGCCATTGCCGCCTATTGGAATGCCATGAGTGCAGCTGCACCCAATACCGAATTTGTCATTTATAATATCCCGCAGCTCGCAGGTACCGCCCTTACTATGTCCCTGCTTGCTGAAATGCTCAAAAACCCCAATGTTGTTGCCGTTAAAAATTCCTCCATGCCGGTGCAGGACATACAGATGTTTAAGGACGCAGGCATCGCGGCATGCGGAGCGGACGGTTTTGCCGTCTTTAACGGCCCAGACGAACAGCTTGTTTCCGGTCTGGCTATGGGCGCAGACGGCGGCATCGGCGGCACCTATGCAGTCATGCCCGAAGTCTATAACAAGATTTTTTCATTGACCATACAAGGAAAACTGATCGAAGCGCGTGCACTGCAAAACGAAGCTGACCGCATCATCTATAAAATGTGCGAGGCAAAGGGCAATCTCTATGCTGTCATGAAAGAGATCCTGCGCCGTATGTATGGGCTAGAGCTCGGCGGTGTTCGTGCACCGCTTGCAAATCTTGATCCCGCAGACGAAACCGTTGTTGCAGCTGCACAGCACATGATCGAGCAGGCAATCGCAAATGTAAAATAACCACACAAAAGCCCAAGCTGCTTGAGGGAGGATATAGGCATGATTGCAGATACTTTAACACATTTGTCCCGTTATCGAGGCATACATAGAAACCTCGATATTGCAATCGACTGGCTGGAAACCCATGATCCTGCGGAACTTCCCGATGGACGTACCGCAATCGATGGTGAACACGTATTTATCAATGTCATGGAGGCGGATCTGCGCAAGGCGCAGGGCGCACAATTCGAATACCACCACCGTTATGCAGACCTGCAAATTGATTTGACAGGCAGTGAATATTGGGAATGGAGCGCAGCAGAAGAACCGGCACAGGTTTTTGATGCGGAAACAGATGTTGGCTTCGTGTCAGACACAGTGCATGCAAGCGGTATTTTAGGCGAGGGACGCTTCGCGCTCTTTCTCCCAAAAGAACTGCACAAGCCAAGCTGTATACAAGGAGACTGTACCCATGTACGCAAAGCGGTTGTAAAAATCGAGATGAATGAATAAAAGAGGATTGGAATATGGAGAAAGAACAACTCTTAAAGCAGATTGCTCACGGACTAATCGTATCCTGTCAGGCACTTGAACACGAGCCCTTGTATACAGAAGCTGGCGGCATTATGCCGCTCATGGCAAAGGCCGCTGCCCAATCGGGTGCTGTCGGTATTCGTGCCAACTCGGTGCGCGATATTGTCCAAATCAAGGAGGTTGTTGACCTGCCTGTAATCGGCATTATCAAAAAGGATTATCCAAACACTCCTATGTACATCACAGTCACAATGGAGGAAGTCGATGCACTGGTTTCCTGCGGCGTTGACATTCTGGCATTACAGGGCACCAGTGCGCTGCGGCCGGACGGCAAGACATCCCCCGAATTTATTCGTGCGGTCAAAGCTAAGTATCCAGAGCAGCTCCTTATGGCAGATATCGCAACCTTGGACGAAGCCATCGCCTGTGCTGCGGCAGGTGCTGACTTTGTGGGCACCACCATGCGCGGTTATACCCCTGAAACAAAGGGCATCAACGATATCGACTTTGATTTTCTTCGGGAACTGAGCGCAGTATGCCCTGCGAAGGTCATTGCAGAGGGTCATATCCACTCTCCCGAGCAGGCTGCCAAAGCACTCGAATGTGGAGCATTTGCACTGGTTGTCGGCGGTGCAATCACACGTCCGGCAGAAATCACAGCACGCTTTGTCTCTGCCATCTCACCGCACAAATAAGAGGGACTTGTAATGAAGCAATATTTAGGCGTAGATATTGGCGGAACGGCGGTCAAGCTGGGCATTGTCAGCGAAGAAGGCATTATCCTGCGGCGCACTGAACAAAGTGTCAGCTTTGATGGCTATCAGACACCGATTTTAACCACTGTGCAGAATGCCTGCAAAGACTTTTTGAAAGAATATCCGACGGACACGCTCGCTGGTATCGGTGTTTCAGCAACCGGACAAATTGACAGTGTCCACGGTGTAGTTGCTGGAACCTGCGGTAACCTGCCCCAATGGACAGGCAGTCGTATTCGGGACACCCTTCAGGACGCCTTTTCCCTGCCCGTTACCGTAGCAAATGATGCAAACTGCATGCTGCTTGGAGAGGTCTGGATCGGTGCTGCTAAGGGCTATACCGATGTCATCGGCATTACGCTTGGCACCGGTGTTGGCGGCGGTATCCTAACAGGCGGCAAGCTGCTTTCCGGTGCCCGCGGGCTTGCAGGAGAAATTGGGCATTTCCGCCTGCACGCAGCCGATGGCGTTTACTGCACCTGTGGTGCACGGGGCTGTTGGGAACCCTATGCTGCGACCACTGCACTCGTGCGGCGTGCAAAAACGCAAAACGCTGCATGGTGTGACGGACGTGCTATTTTTGCAGCTGTACAGCAGGGAGATGCGAATATCACGCAGATTTTGGAGGACTGGATCTGCGAAATTGCAGAAGGGCTTTCCGGACTTGTGCATATCTTTAACCCACAGCTTATCCTGATTGGCGGCGGGGTTTGTGCACAGGAAACGCTGCTCATTGCGCCGCTTAGAGAAAAAATCAAGGCATCTATAATGCCTGCTTTTGCACAGGATCTGGAAATCCGTGCAGCAGCTCTGCAAAACGACGCCGGACTTGTAGGCGCAGTATACAATTTTATCCAGACTGCCAAAAACATATAAAAAGGAATCAGCCGCTGCATATCTCCAAATATTTTGAAAAAATAAAATCGTGAAGTACAATGCTGCTTCACGATTTTTCATGCCTAAAACCATAAAACTCCTCTCTTTTCTTCTTGATTTTGACTCTTATACCACATATATATGCTGCAAAATACAATTTGCACAAAACAAAAAAATGTGCCAAACTAAGAAAGAAGATATCGCTATGCTTACTGCTTGAAAGGATTGGCGCAGCTGACAGACAGTCCCCCATCGCTTGCAATTTTATTCGAAGCAATCCCTGTTTTGTTATAAAGGAGGAAACCAATTTGCGTATTTTAGTCGCAGAAGATGAAAGAGATATGAACGCACTGCTCTGCCGTACACTTGCGCGTGCAGGATACAGTGTAGATGGATGTTTTGATGGCTTGGAGGCAATGGACTGCCTCGCAGGAGCAGAGTATGACTGCCTGATTTTAGATGTCATGATGCCAAAGCTGGATGGACATGCACTTGTGCGCAAGATTCGTGCACAGGGAAATGCTGTACCCGTGATTTTTCTGACCGCACGGGACAGCATACAGGACCGTATCACAGGTCTGGATTTGGGAGCAGACGATTATCTTGTAAAACCGTTCGACTTTGACGAACTGCTTGCTCGTATCCGTGCTGTCACACGAAAATACGGCACCCAAAAGACAAGTGTGCTGACGCTTGCCGATCTTATAATAGATACCAGCGGTCACACCGTCACACGAGGCGGCACCCCCATTAAGCTTTCCGCAAAGGAATATGCCATTTTAGAATACCTTATGAAGCATCAGGGCACTGTTGTATCGCGCACCCAGCTCGAAAATCATGTATGGAACTATGATTACGAGGGCGGATCCAATGTAGTAGATGTCTACATTACCTATCTGCGCAAAAAATTAGATGGCGGCTTTGATAAAAAACTACTGCATACCGTGCGCGGCTCCGGCTGGGTCATTCGGGAGGAAACATGAAACGGTTGTCTACAAAACAAAAGCTGACGCTCTGGATTGCGCTGCTTATGCTGCTGTCTGTCGCTCTGGTGCTGGGCATTTTAATGTTTATCAGCAATTCTGTCATCATGAATCACACCATAGATCAGCTGGAAAGCACCTTGCGCGGCAAGCTGACCGGAATTTCCAAGGAAAACGGAAAACTTGTATTCGAGAAAGGATTTTCCTTCGTAGAAAACGGGGTCTATACCATTGTATATAACAACAGCGGTGCACTGCTTGCCGGACAGATGCCCCTGTCCTTTCCAGATGGTGTTGCCTTTCAAAATGGGATCGCACACACAGTATCTGGCTATCATGTGCTGGATTTCCGCCTGCCGCTCGGCTGGCAGGACAGTGTCTGGGTACGCGGTGTCATTCCCGTGGTCGATACAGAGGATATCGTAGGCGCCTTCAGTGTTGTGGGCGTGATTCTGCTCCCGCTTATGGTCATCGTCAGCGCAGCAGGCGCATATTTGCTCTCCCACTCCACTTTCCGCCCCATTGACAGCATTATTTCGGCAGCCGAAGCAATTGGAGAGGGGCGCGATTTGTCACGCCGCATCGGGCTTCCCGCTGGAAGTGATGAAATCAGCCGCATGGGTGCGGCATTTGACCGTATGTTTGCACGATTGGAAACCGCCTTTGAGACCGAAAAGCAATTCACCTCAGATGCCTCTCACGAACTGCGCACCCCGATTGCGGTGATTCTGGCACAGTGCGAGGAGACCAAGCTTCACACGCTCAACCAAGAGGAATATGCAAAGGCATTCGACGTGGTCGAGCGACAAGCCAAGCGCATGTCCACGATGATAAGTCAGCTTTTGCAAATGACCCGCCTCGAACAGGGCACTCAGCAGGCGGTCTTTGAGGAAGCGGATCTCAGTGAGCTTGTTGAGGTCGTATGCACCGAGCAGCCTGCCTCAGAAAAAGGGATTGTTATAGAAACCAATTTGCAGCCCCATGTCGAAGCATGGTTCGATGTCACGCTGATGAGCCGCCTCTTACAAAACCTGCTCAACAATGCCACACGCTACGGGCGGGAAAAAGGTCATATCTGGGTCACTCTACGCAAAAATGGGAACGAAGTCACACTTGCCGTGCGTGATGACGGCATTGGAATCCCATCAGACAAAATCGATAAGGTCTGGCAGCGATTTTATCAGGCAGACAATACACGTGGTACAGAGAGCGGCACAGGGCTTGGTCTGACCATGGTACGCCAAATCGCTTTTCTGCATGGCGGTCAGGTCACAGTAGACAGTATCGAGGGAGCTGGAAGCTGCTTTACACTGCGCTTTCCGGCACAGCGTACAAAAAAATAGGAATTAGACCCCAATCATTTTGTGCAAAAATAAAAATATTATATTTTTTTCCCTCTTTTTTCTATTTTTAATCTGATTCTAAAGTTTTGCTGGTATGATAAGGACAGTAAAAGAAATGAGGTGCAAAATCATGAAACATAAATTGTCTCTTATCTTAGCAGGGCTGGTCATTTCCGGCACGATGGCAGGCTGCGGCGCCAGTGCCGACTCCTCTCAGGCATCCTACATCAGCAAGGACAGCGCACGTGCAGCCGCATTGGCAGCGGCGGGTATTGATGCAAGCAGTGCAAACATTACCTCCACGCAGTTTTCTGAGCGAGATGGAATCCCCTATTACGAGGTCGATTTCACAGCAAACGGCATGTCGTACAGCTACTCCATCGATGCGGTCACGGGTGTGATTATCGAGAGCGAGGACAGCAAGCAGCAGGACAGCACTGTCACAGACTATGACACGCTGGAGGTTTCCACCACCCCAGCAAACACCCCCGTCATTACTGATTATGATACGGCAAACGGAAGCACCGGCACTGCTCCAAATGCTGCCAGCGCGCCAGCCCCTGCTGCTGGCACCGCAAAGGAGGTCACACTCGATACTGCAAAACAAACGGCTTTGCAGCACGCAGGCAAATCTGCCTCCGAAGTCAACTTCGTGAAGGCACATAAAGATGTCGATGACGGACGATCCATTTATGAAATCGAATTCGTCGTACAATCCGGAAACAGCTATCAGGAATACGACTACGAAATCGATGCTTCTACGGGAGCCATTATAAGCAGCGACTTTGACGCAGAAAGCTATGCGCCGCCCAAGCAGCAATCCACAACCAAGACCGAGGCAGAGGTAAGAAGCATCGCCCTTGCCAAGGTTCCCGGGGCAAAGGCGTCCGATTGCTCCTTATGGTTAGACAGTGATGATGGACATCTGATCTATGAGGGCAAAATCATCTATAACCAGATGGAATACGAGTTTGACATCGACGCATACAGCGGCACCATTCTGGAATGGGATGCAGAATCTATTTACGACTGATGATATAAACATCTAAAAAGGAGGATTTTTATAATGAAACGCCAAACAATCACCAAACTGCTATGCACAGCTGCCATCACTGCTTCTCTGAGTGGTATTGCAAGCGCATCTACTGCTGTCACGGCACAGCTTGATCCCAATGTAACCGTACAGATCGACGGAACTGCCCGTACCTTCTTCAATGCACAGGGAAAGGAAGTACACCCCATTGTTTATCAGGGGACAACCTACCTCCCTCTGCGCTCTATGGGCGAGCTTCTGAATAAAAATGTGGACTGGAACGCAGCAACAAACACCGTAACACTTGGCGGCACACGCACCACAGGCAATCCCACCGGAGTTCCAGACACCGCTGCACGCCCAACAGCTATCTCCTTTGAGATCAGTCCAGAAATCACTGTCATCATTGACGGCAGCGCCCGCACCTTCTATGACGCAGCAGGCAAGCAGGTCGCACCCGCAGTTTATAACGGCTCTATTTACCTGCCCATTCGCTCCATTGGCGAAATCATGAACAAGACGGTTTCTTGGGACGCTGCAACACAGACTGTTATCCTAAGCGGCACTTCGGGGGGCATCGTAACCGATTATGATACCTCTGGAGGCACCACCGTGACCCCACCCTCTCAGCCCTCTCAGCCGACCACACCACCGACTACGGCAGGCGTGACACTGGAGCAGGCAAAACAGACTGCTTTGCAGCATGCAGGAAAAATCGCTTCTCCGGTTCGCTTTGTCAAGGCTCAAAAAGATTTTGACGATGGACGCTGGCTGTACGAAATAGAGTTCATTGTTTCCTCTGCAAACGGCTATCTAGAATACGACTATGATATCGATGCTGCAACTGGCAAGATTTTGAGCTACGACTATGACGCAGAGGGTTATGTTCCATCTGTCACCCCACCGGATTCCAAGCCGAGCAATCCGAGTTCTTCTGCCGGCATCAGTGAGGCAACCGCAAAGCAGAATGCACTTGCACGCGTCCCAGGTGCAACCACTGCCAATCTCTATGAATTCAAAAAGGACTTTGATGACGGTCGTTGGGAATATGAGGGTAAAATCGTATACAAACAGATGGAGTATGAATTCACAATTGATGCTTCCACTGGCAAATTCCTCGACTGGGACGTAGAATCTATTTACGACTAAAAACATATCACAAAAATTATCTGGTCAAAACACAACGAGCCGCCCGATGATATCGGGCGGCTCTTCTTTAAATCCGGTTTATTGCAAGTAGACTGCAACGGTCATTCTGCCAATTTTCGTATCCAACATGATTTCCTCATGCGGCAGGAGAATCCCCTGATTGTTTTGCAAAAGCTTCGGCGGACAGATATCACATGCTGTTCCGATTTCAGAAATGGCAATGGTGCAGTTTCCGCTTGCAATGTTCGCAATCTCTGCGAGTGCTGAGCACACAAGTTCATCGATTTCCAGCGGTGCAAAGGACATCATCGTTTCCACCAGCTTACATGCAAAATCCTTATAGAACCCGAAAACCACTCTGCCGGAAATCCCTCCGGTCAGTCCGATTTCTATAAACACGTCCCCCTTGCCAATACCATCATACATTCTTGTCTGCTGAATTTCTTTCGCGGGCAAGCCAACCATCATTTCCAAAACCTGAGCGGTACTGTTGGCAAAGTGTTCCAGATAACATTCCTCATCATGGCTGTCCCCCTCTTTTCCACGACCTGTATATTTGAGGTCCTCATGTACGACATGATAAATGAGCCATGTCCCCAACATGCCCGCCAGCTTTTTGACAACATGATAATCATATTGTGCCTTTTCCAATTCCTGCTTATATTTTTCCACGACCTGTGCCAGTTCACGATGCTGCTTTTTATGTTCTTCCGCTTCAGGATATCCCAGTGCTTCAATATAGGCTTCTTCCTCTTGAAAATGATGCAGCACATACGTCTCTAAAAACGCTATTGTTGCCTTATAGACCTCGGGACGCTGCGCACCCTCAATTTCCGCAACGAGTTCCCCAGCTTTTTCCATCAATTTTCTGTGCTGTGCATCAATACTGTCTATTCCCAGCTGATAACTTTCTTTCCAAATCATATATCGATCCCTGCCTATTCCCCAAAAGCTTTCCATTGATTTTCAAAATCTAATAATTATCTGTATTATAACAATATTCTACCCAAAACACAATCTGAAAAGGATAGATTTTCTCTAAATTGTAACGACGCAAAATCATATTGTATTTCCGATTTTCCATACAAAGCCTATCCGGTTTATATTGCTGAAACCAGTATAAAAAAACAACCCCTGTTCGCGCGCAAAAGCGCTGTCAGAGGCTGCTCCTTCCAAAAAATATTTTGTTTTCTCTGCGGTCTTAAAGTTATAGACTGGTCTGACCCGCTCGATGATTTCTACCGTTGGCTCAATCTGATCTGTGATTTCATCTATGCTCTTATATGCCATTGGCGATTCGTCCAGCGTATCCAGCACAACGCAGGTCGTGAAAATACCTTCCATTTCTTTCTGGAATTTCTCCATGGAAAGGCTGGAAAATGCCTGTCGTCTGCTCATGAGCCGTCCGGCACCATGCGGCGCGGAGCAGTTCCAATCCGGATTGCCCTTTCCGATACAGATAAGGCTCCCATCACGCATATTGATGGGAATGAGCAGTTTTTCTCCGCGTTTTGCTGAGACCGCGCCCTTACGCAAAATCATCTCCTCGGTATCAATATAATTGTGAATCGTCGTAAAAGTCTCGGCGGCGTGAAGTTCCATTCCCTCCAGAATCACCTGTGCCATTGCTTTTCGGTTCCACATTGCAAACTGCTGTACCAGCTTCATATCGTGTATATAATCAGCAAAGAGGTCTCCTTCTACATAGGTCAGTTCTTTTGGAATATCCAGCTTATATTCCTTTTTGAGCGCTTGCACAGTCCTTTGAATGTCCTGTTCTCTGCCTGCCGCCTTCAGCTCTGCAATGGTCTGTGCAATCCGATGCCGCGCACCACCCCAAAGAGAACGTCTGCCCTCCTCCTGGTAGAAGCCTGCCACCTCTGTTCCCAGATGTCGGCTTCCGGAATGTACAACCAAATAGAGCGTTCCGTCCTGTGCGCGGTCAACCTCAATGAAGTGATTGCCGCCGCCAAGGGAGCCAATACTGCACTGTGCACGCGGCAAATTCACCTGTTCGGCACAACGCAGCTGAGTCAAGTCAATTTGACTGCTCAGAGAATGTGGGGTTTTGCGCACCGCTCTTCCAAAAGGGATTTGGGTTCGAATCAGGCAATCGAGCTTTTCGAAGTCTATCCTGCGCTCTTCGAGTGCAATGGTTTCCATACCGCAGCCAATATCGACCCCCACCATACCCGGCACAACTTTGTCATGAAGGGTCATGGTGGTGCCGATGGTGCAGCCTTTGCCGGCGTGTACATCTGGCATAATGCGAATCCTGCAATCTGCAAATTCTGGACGGTTACATACTGTCTGAATCTGCTGATACGCACCCGACTCGAGCGTTTGTGTATAACAGACAGCGGTATTCCATCTGCCCTGTACCGTAATCATAAAGCTCTCCTTCCATGTTCTAATAACGGGTTCCAAGAACACGCTCATTTTACCATTCAAGCAGCAATCCGCGCATATCGCTCTGTACCCAAAACAGACAGCATGAACGCATAGGGTGATAATTCCCCCTGCTGCAGCATGGAAAAAATGCGTGGAGACGCACCCGAAACCAAAGCGACACCCTGCTCATTCTGTCTGACAGGCTGCTGGCGATTTCTGCTCGCCACATTCCAAAAGACCACATCGGGCAGGATATAGCCATGTCGGGCAAACAATTTCTTTGCATACATAAAATTTGTGAGACTGCCATCACAAATGCAGGCATCAAACTCCATATCCGAAATGATATACAGCCTGGAAGGCATCTCCTCCTGCGGCAGATGGTGCTTGACGGCTGTATCCAAAATCAGCTCAAACACACGCTGTAAATTGGTATTTGCAACCTCATTGAACCCACTGCAATACGTTACCTTGTCATAGATATCCGTTCCCTTGATTTCCACCAGCTGCGGGCGCTCCGAGAAGGTAATAAAATGATTGTGAAAGCGCCCCTGATTACGCTCCGCAAAGTAAATGCCAAGCGACAGGGCAACGGTCGCAGGCGTTGGCTGAGACCAACCATACATCGAACCAGAGCCATCTATTACGACCAGTGCATTTTCTCTCTTTGTGAAATCTTCCAGCGCGTTCCAGCTTGCATCAATTGCCTTGCGCTCCTCTCCCGATACCTGCCCAATAAAAAATGGGCGAATCAGTTCATAGGGAGTCAGTGTCCCTGTATGCAGGGTTTCCTGTCCTTGCGCAACACGTTCCAGAAATGCCTGATACCGCTCGGCATCATTGCGCAAAAACGCCTTTCGATATTGCAGCATTGCCTTTGCAGGCTGTTTTGCATAATCAAAGGAATAGTCCTTTTCGCGCAGATAATTTTCAAGGATACGGATTTTCTTTCTGAGTGCTGTGAGCAGCTTTCTGTATGCCGCGTCATTCATCCCGAGCGCCCTTGCAATGCGCTTTGCCTGCTTTACTGTATCCGCATTGCTTGCATTGACCGATGGCAGCCACTTCGCAAGCAGGGATACCTCTCCCTGTGTCTCCATCGCGGCGCGGTCGCGGTTCAGCTGTTCTTCTATGCTCTGGAGCGCCGCCCGCTCGCACGGGGTTCCCATAAGACACAAAAGGTCATCAAAACGTCCAAATAAGGGTATGTACTTTATATTCTTTTCCACAGACTGTGGATAGTGACTTGCAAGCCATCTGAGCATCACTCGAAAAACACGGCGTTCTCCAATACCGCCCCGAATATCACGTGCAAAAAAGAGCAGTCTCATTGCCAAATCCGGATTTTCTGTATAGGCGCGCACAAAGCGGTCTTGCAGCTCTGCGTCCTCTGCACCACGCAGCGCACCAATGGACGCAAACAAATCGAGACAGGCACATTGAGTGCTTGCATACGTCACAGCGCCATTTTCTGTATGGGTGTAGTCTGCTTCCTGTTTCAAATACTCCAGCAACAAAATCACTCCTTATAAAATCATAGAACAAGGCACCCTATACTGGGATTCGAACCCAATCACGGAAGCGGAAACGCCCCATAATGTAACCATAATCAATTCTGTAAAATTTGCGGTAGATGCCTTTCACAAAGCACAATCTTGACTTGGACGGTCAGATGCAGGTTGCTGTCTGTGCTTTTGTGATTTCATCATACATGGATTTGGAAAAATAATCATGGAAAAAAAGTTGCGAATACGCACGAACAGATGCTATGATAAAGTAAAAAACAAAGGAGGATATCCATGGCATACCATGAGCTCATCAAAAGTTTTCAAAAAATCCGCCAATACATGCGCGAATTTTATGTATACGGCTTCAAAAGTCGGGAAGAATACGCGCAGAAAAGTGCCCGCACCTATGATAACGAGCGTCGCCGAATCGAAAGCTGGATTGGGAACTGTATGTCCTTTCGTCAGGATTCCTCTGGCAAAAATATATTTCTGTCCATAGACAGCAGACGCATCCTGCACAATCCGCTCTATCATGCCTTCAAAGCCAAAAGCTTTACTGCCAAAGACATCACCCTGCACTTTTATCTTCTGGATGCGCTGGCAGAGGGACAGCCGCTTACCGCCAGCCAGCTTGCCGACCGCATCGCACAGGATTATCTCACCCACTTCGAAAATCCGCTTTCCATAGATGAATCTACGGTACGCAAAAAGCTCAAGGAATACGAAGCGCTTGGACTGCTTACACACATTCGGCAGGGCAAGACTGTGTGTTATCAGCGGATAACAGATCCCGATATCCATCTGGATTCTTGGACAAACGCCCTTGCCTTTTTCTCAGAGAACGCACCACTCGGCGTGGTTGGCTCCTTTCTGCTCGATACACTTGGCACTGCTCCCGATACGTTCCAGTTTAAGCACCATTATATGCTGCACGCTCTGGACAGCGAAATCCTTTATCAGCTTTTGGAGGCAATACAGGCGCACCGTACCGTTACCCTCACGCTGACAGGTCTGCGCAGCGGACTCCCCTATCAGCGCACCCTCTGTCCACTCAAAATATACAGCAGCACACAAACCGGAAGGCAGTATATCCTCGGATACCACTACCGCAGCCGCAACCTTGCCTTTTATCGCCTAGATGCCATTCAAACCGTGCAGCTTGGAAATATCGAAGCAAGGTATGCACAATATGAAGCCTTTCAGAAAAATCTGGACAAACACCTCTGGGGGGTCTCTCTTGGTCTCCATCATCATCTCGACCCTGTCGAGCAGCTGGACCATATCGAAATGACCATTCATGCCCAACCCCAAGAATCTCATATTATCCAACGGCTCGAGCGGGAAAAGCGGCATGGCACAGTGAAACAGCTGGACTCCCATACCTATCAGTTCACCGCCGATGTCTACGATGCCACCGAAATGCTCCCATGGATTCGTACCTTTATCGGCAGGATTCAGCATTTACAATGCAGCAATCCCCAAGTCACAGCGCGCTTTCAACAGGATCTGGCGCAGATGCTGCTGCTTTATGGAGGGAATACACATGCTGTTCAGTGAAATCTATGGCTGTTATTTTCGAGCTGTTTCCGCTATTCTGAGCGAAGCGGTATCTGGCACACTGACCGACCAGCGGCTTACCGACTTGGTACGCCAAAAAGCCTTTGCCGAAAGTGTACTTTCCATACCAACGGCGCTCAAGCATGGAGATTGGCCGCTTTTGGATACACAAAACCAAACCCCACTCCATTTTTCACCCACAATGCCGCTCACCACTCTGCAAAAGCGCTGGATGAAAACGCTGCTGCAAGATCCACGTATTGCGCTGTTCTCCCCCAAGCTTGATGGACTTTCCGATGTGATGCCTCTCTATGCGCCGGAGACCTTTGTCTTTTTTGACCAATATGCGGATGGAGACCCATATACCGACCCACAGTATATCGCGCACTTTCATACAATCCTGCTTGCCATAAACACACATCACAGGCTTCGCATCTGTTTCCACGGGCATACCGGACGTTTCCGCTGCGTGGAATGTACCCCCTACCGGCTGGAATATTCGGCAAAAGATGATAAGTTTCGGCTGCTGACCACCGGAGACCACCAGATTCATGTCATCAATCTGGCGCGTACCACCGTCTGCACGCTTTTGGATTCCTATGACCCTGCCCAGCTGCCCACACTTCAGCCCCAGCTGCGAACGCTCGTCTTGCTGCTGCATGATACGCGCAACGCTTTGGCGCGTGTCCTTTTGCACTTTTCCCATTTTGAAAAGGAAACTGTGCGTCTTGCGGACACGCTGTATCAAATTACTCTGCGCTATGACAGTGCCGACGAAACCGAGCTTATCATTCGGGTGCTCTCCTTTGGTCCCATGCTGGAGGTCACCTCTCCTCCCGACTTTCGTGCACTGCTCCGCGCCCGTCTCCTCAAACAGATGCAGTACGGCGAGCCTGACTAAACGGCTTCCGTTTTCACCGAGATTTTCAAAATTACACAAAATATGACAAAATAACGCTATCCACTGTGGGGAATAAAATTTTCCTGCAAACATCACGCATAAGGAGGTGCCCGAACAATGTACCAAAAACTGATGTCCCTTTTACTGTGTTCCCTGTTGCTGACCGGCTGCTCTGCAAAGCCGCAGGCAGAGGAGCCAGCACCCGCGCAGCCCAACATTACAGCAACGCTTGCCGTCTGCGGCGATGCCATGAGCCACATGCCGCAAACCCATGATGCACACAATGCACAGACAGATACCTATAATTATATTCCCATGATGGAGGCTGCAAGACCGTGGGTCGAATCTGCCGATTATGCGGTTGTCAATCTGGAAACCACCTTTTCCGGCGGTCCGGAATATTCCGGCTTTCCCGCCTTCAATTCCCCCGATGCGCTTGGTTCTGCGCTCAAGGATATCGGCTTTGATCTGGTCAGCACGGCAAATAATCACTGTCTGGATTATCGCTATGACGGTATGGCACGTACACTTGACGTGCTGGACAGTCAGGGGCTTGCGCATGTAGGCACCTATCGTTCCTCAGAGGAACGCAGTGAAAATAACCGCGGGGTTTATCTCGCCGATGTCGGCGGAATTCAGGTCGCCTTTTTGTCCTATACCTATGGCACAAATGGAATTCCGGTCAGCAAGTCGCATACCGGAACGGTCAATATCTTTAACAAGGACTATCTGACCGATGCCGAAACGCTGGCAGACAGCCTGCTCTACCGTGACCTCAAGGCAGCCAAAGCCTTAAAGCCCGACCTCATTGCGGTCATGATACACTGGGGCGAGGAATATGAGACAAAGCAGAATGATTATCAGGAGGAGGTTGCAGACTTTCTCTTTCGGCATGGTGCAGATATCATTTTAGGCAGTCACCCCCATGTTTTACAGCCCATGGAGCAGCGCACTGTGACCGATGCGGAGGGCAATACACGCACAGGCTTTGTATGCTGGTCACTTGGCAATTTTATTTCCGCACAAAATGGACGCCATACAGATACCACGGTTGTCCTGCGGCTCACTCTCAGCAAAAACCCAAACACCGGTGTCAGTGCGGTCACAGGCGTGCAGTACGTTCCCATGTTCATGCTGGACCGCGAACGGGAAATCGACGGTGTGCGCTATACTCTGCTAGATGCCCGCAAAAGCATACAGGACTACGAAGCAAAGGTGCCCGATGCGGTTTCTCCAAAAACCTATGAACATCTGCTGGACTGTGTTTCCCATTGTCAGGAAATCCTTGGGACAGAATGGGAGCAGGGTCAATAGACAGACCAACGCCCCAAACACGAGGGAGTCCTGTTTGGGGCGTTGGTGCAAAACCAAATCTCATTTAACATATTATGAAGTAACTGTTTCTATTATAGCGCCTGTATCCGTACCGCGCAAGCGTGAATCTGCACGACCTTTCCGCCCAGATTTTAGGCATTCCGCCAAAGTGTCCGTGCCGGCCTTTTGTCATTGACATTTTAGAGGAGAATTGTTATACTAATCACATCGTATATAGTTTTTAATACTACATCGAACAGATTTTGTGGCTGATGCAGCTTGCAGCAGCCGATATATTGAGGACGTGTCATTTATGAATTGGAAAATTGCTGTTGATAGCTCCAGCGACCTGCATGAGGGCATGGAATGTGCACCCAATGTCTCCCTTTCCATTGTCCCACTGGTGCTTCAGGTGGACGGCATGAGTTTTGTTGACGAACCGGACATGGACATGGACGTTTTCATGGAATCGCTCCGTGCCTCCACACAGGCAACCGGCTCCTCCTGTCCCTCTCCCGCTGCATGGGCAAAGGTTTTCGAGGAGGCGGACTGCACCCTTGCACTCACCATTTCTTCCGAACTAAGCGGCAGCTATAATGCTGCAATGATTGCCCGTGATTTGGTCATGGACGAACACCCTGATAAAAAGATTGCAGTCATTGACTCCCGCGCAGCCTCCGGACAAATGATCCTGCTTGCACAAAAGGTCAACGAGCTGATTGCCAAGGGACTTGGCTTTGAAGAAATCATTCATGCGGTCGAGGACTACAATCAAACCCTGCATATTTACTTTACTCTGTGCTCCTTTGACAATCTGACCAAGAATGGCCGTATGCCCAAACTGGTTGGCGTTCTGGCAAAAAAGCTGGGCATGCGCATCATCGGCACAGCTGACCAAGGCAAAATTGCCGTCATTCACAAATGCCGCGGCGACCGAAGCACCCTTCTGACGCTCATCAAGGACATGAAGGAAAGCTGTGATTTGTCCAAGCGTCACGTGGTCATCACACACTGTTCCAATCTCAAGCTTGCTCTGACCCTGCAAAATCTACTGGAAAAAGAGTCACCTGGCGTGCGCGTCACCATTCTGCCGACCCATGGACTGACAAGCTACTATGCAGAAGAACACGGTCTGATCGTAAGTTACTAAATTATTTGAGAAAACTGCCAGCTTGGCTGGCAGTTTTTAAGCTCCATATTCTTTGATAAGCTAACCAAATTTATTGAGGAGGTTTCTCTATGTCTCTCACACTTGGCTGCCACACGGCAAAGCTCCCAATCGTTCAAGGCGGTATGGGAATTGGTATTTCGCTCTCCCGTCTGGCAGGCGCGGTCGCAAAATGCGGCGGTGTTGGTACGATATCGGGTGTTCACCCCGGTTATCGTGACCCAGAATTTGTAAAAGACCCGTTCCGTGCCAATTTACAGGCAATCGGACGGGAATTGTCCCGTGCAAGACAGATTGCTCCAGAGGGTGTCATCGGATTTAATTTCATGTCTGTCATGAACCATTATGATGCCTATGTACGCGAAGCCATCGCACAGGGCGCGGATTTCATCGTATCCGGCGCTGGACTGCCCACCGGACTTGCCAAGCTTGCGCATGGCACAAAAACTGCCATTCTCCCCATTGTTTCCTCTGCCCGTGCCCTGCGGCTAATCGTCAAGAGTTGGCTGCGCGCGGACAAGCTGCCGGATGCCGTCGTGGTCGAAGGGCCGCTTGCAGGCGGACATCTAGGCTTCAAATATGATGATATGGTATCCGGAGATTTTCCAAGCTTAGACGACTGCCTGACCGAGGTGCTCGACTATGTGCATACATTAGAGGAAACCTATCATACAAAAATACCGGTCATTGCCGGCGGCGGTGTGCAGACACGGGCAGATGTTATGCACCTCATGCAGCTGGGCGCGTCCGGCGTACAGGTAGGCACCCGCTTTGTGGTGACTGAGGAATGTGATGCCGGTCAGGATTTCAAAAATGCCTATTTACATGCCAAGCCGGAAGATGTCCAAATTATCAAAAGCCCGGTTGGGCTGGCTGCCCGTGCACTGGACGGCAATTTACTGCGTCGGGCACAAACACAAGGTCGGATTCCCGTCACCCACTGCTATCAGTGCATGTCGCAATGTAAGCAAAACGAAATCAAATACTGTATTTCCGAAGCACTTCTGGACGCTGTGCAAGGCCCCAATGGTCTTGTATTCTGTGGCGCCGGTGTATCTGCAATCAAAGAACTCTCCACCGTCCCAGCGGTGATTGCAGAGCTTTTAAACGCCTAGTGTTTGTCTCAAAATAAGAGAGCAAAATACACCTCCATCTTGTCGCAATGTCTAAATTTTATCACTCAGGTTTGTGCAACTCTATAAAAAATTTTTATTCACCCATTTTCAATTGACAATCAGCGAAGAAAAATGTTATCCTCATTTTAGAAAATGGCATATGGCTTGTGACTAGCTGACTAGGCAAGACCAAACTCTCTCCGAGTATTTTTATACACCGGGGTTAGTTTGGTTTTTTTATTTTTAACGAGAAGGGATGATTAAAGTGGAATGTATGATTCAGGATTGACAGATACTAAGACACGATCTATGAGCAAAACATCAGAAAATCAGGGGAACTGCAATGTTTATCGCATCGTACGCGTCATTGGCAACAACTTTGTGTGCTCAGAAGATGTAAACGGACAGGAAATTATCCTCCGAGGTCTTGGTATAGGCTTTAAAAAAAACAAAGGTGACCTAATTCCTGCTGCACGCGTCGAAAAGATCTATACATTGCGTGATTCTGGACAGAGTGATCGACTCATGGAGCTGATGCAGGATCTACCAAGCGACTATTTTGATATCAGCACGCACCTGATCGAGGCTGGCGAGCGGATTCTGGGGCGACACCTCAGCGAAAATATCTATATCACACTGACAGACCATATTTCTTTTGCTGTTGAGCGGCTGCAAAAAGGAATCTCCTACCCCAATCAACTGCTTTGGGAGATCCGAACCTTTTACCCACAGGAATATGCACTTGGTCAGCAGGCATTGGATGTAGTGGAAAGTGTGCTGGGGATACGTTTGCCGGATGATGAAGCAGGGTTTATTGCACTACACTTTGTAAATGCAGAGTTAGATGGTAAAATGTCTGACATGGTGCCGATCACCGAGCTGATTCGTGAAATCATTGCTGAGTCACAAGCCTACTACGGCATATGCTTTGATAAACAATCGGTTGATTATGAGCGTTTTATACTGCACCTTAAGTTTCTCGGTCAGCGACTGTTTCAAAAGCGCTATGCCACAGAAGATGATACCGTTTTTCATAACATGATTGCAACGCATTATCCGAATGATTTCTGTTGTGCACAGCGGATCGCAGCGCATATTGCTTGTCAGTTTGGGATGCATGTTCCAATCAGTGAACAAATTTTCTTGACTGTACATCTGCATCGGTTGTCAGTTTCAATGGGGCTTCCACAAAAAAAGGAGTAAAAAAATGAAGGATCAAGTATTTAGTATATTACAGCGCGTCGGACGCTCGTTTATGCTTCCGATTGCCATTCTACCAGTCGCTGGTTTATTCCTCGGCATTGGCGGTTCGTTTACCAACGAAACCATGTTGCAAACCTATGGTCTCATGTCTATTATGGGCTCCGGCACCTTTATCAATGCCATTCTTCAGGTACTCAATGCCGCAGGTTCGGTTGTATTTGAGAATCTGCCGCTTATTTTTGCAATGGGTGTTGCCATTGGCATGGCAAAGCAAGAAAAAGAAGTTTCCGCACTTTCTGCTGCAATCGCATTCTTTATTATGCATGCCACAATCGGTGCAATGATTGGTGCATTCGGTGCCCCAGATCTGTCTGGTGCAACAGCCAGTGTACTTGGCATCGAATCCCTGCAAATGGGCGTATTCGGTGGTATTCTGGTTGGTCTGGGTACTGCTGCGCTGCACAACCGTTTTTATAAGATTGAACTTCCACAAGTCCTCTCTTTCTTTAGCGGCACACGCTTTGTTCCCATTATTTCTTCCGCAGTGTATCTAATCGTTGGCATCTGTATGTACTATATCTGGCCTACGATTCAGATAGGTATCAACGCATTGGGTGGGTTTGTACTGGCTTCTGGCTATGCTGGCACATGGCTCTATGGTTTCATTGAGCGCGCACTGATCCCGTTTGGTCTGCATCATGTATTTTATATTCCCTTCTGGCAAACAGCTGTTGGCGGTACGGCAATGATTGGTGGGCAGATCATTGAGGGCGCTCAAAATATCTTCTTTGCCGAGCTTGCCAACCCCAATATCGCACATTTCTCTGTCTCCGCAACCCGCTTTATGTCCGGTAAATTCCCACTTATGATTTTTGGTCTGCCGGGTGCAGCTTTTGCACTGTATCGCTGTGCAAAGCCGGAAAACCGTAAGGTCGTTGGCGGTCTGCTGTTAAGTGCCGCGCTCACCTCTATGTTGACTGGTATTACAGAACCGCTTGAATTTACTTTCCTGTTTGTCGCACCAATTATGTATGTCGTACATTGTGTATTCGCCGGCGCAGCTTATATGCTCATGCACATGTTAAATGTTGGTGTCGGACTGACATTCTCTGGTGGTCTGATTGACCTGACTCTGTTCGGTATCATGCAAGGTAACTCCAAGACAAGCTGGCTCTGGATTCCCGTCATTGGTGTGTGCTACTTCGTGCTTTATTACTTTGTCTTTTCGTTCATGATTCGTAAGTTTGACTATAAAACGCCGGGCCGCGATGACAGCGAAGTCAAACTGTATACCCGTCAAGACCTCAATGCACGTCAGGCAGATGAGAAAGCCGCAGGCGGTAACACTGCACTGTCCGCACAAATTACACAGGGCTTAGGCGGCAAGGACAATATCTCGGATGTTGACTGCTGCATTACCCGTCTGCGCTGTACCGTCAGGGATAGTTCTAAGGTAGATCAGGCATTGCTTAAGGCGACCGGTGCTTCCGGTGTTCTGTGCAAGGGACAAGGCGTGCAGGTCGTTTATGGTCCTAAGGTTTCCGTCATCAAGTCCGAACTTGAAGCATATCTCTCCTCTGACGCATCCAACCATATTGCACCAACCACCACAGCATCCCCTGCCACATCATTTACAGTATACAGTCCGTTTGCCGGTCAAGTCGTGCCGCTTGAACAAGTACCTGATGATGTATTCTCTCAGAAAATGGTAGGCGATGGCTTTGCCGTTATTCCCGAGCAAGATGATGTCTTTGCGCCTGTGGATGGAGTCGTAACCATGATCTTTGATACCAAGCATGCGTTCACAATCCAGACTGCTGGTGGAAGCGAAGTGCTTGTTCATATGGGACTGGATACCATCCGTCTAAATGGAGCACCGTTTGAGGTATACATCCAGCGGGGCGACTCCGTCAAGGTTGGTCAGCGCATCGCCAAAATGGATCGCGCTGTAATCGAAGCGGCTGGATATCAGACAATCACGCCTGTTATTTTGGCTGACCTGAACAATCTCTCAAGCCTTAAATTCAGACAGCTTGGTACAGTCAAGTCCGGAGATGCCGTTCTGGATATCAGCTAAACAAGAAAAACATTCAAACCTTATATTTGCACGAGGCAGCATGGCTTTTGTCGCGCTGCCTCTACTTTTACATCTTTAAAAGGTAAGCGGTAGCCGCTGACCTGCTGATTTTCCATTTACTTCCTCTATTCAGCTATTTGCACAATTATCAAGCTTATTTTTTATGCATTTCCCACAATATCTTGCCTGCGTGCTTTTTACATTATATACAAAAATACAGTTGCATTTTTGTGCGAATCGCCTATAATATAGGTAGAACAACAAAAGAGCCGCAAGGCACGAATTTGTATGAAGAAAAGGAGTTATTTTTATGAATATCAAGAATTTTTTCCGCGGACTGTATGAACTCAACTACAACCTCAACCAGATGAACAATATCCGTACCTCTGCAAAAGCACGCCGCCACAAATGAAGGTATATTCAGGGTTGAGCCGATACAAACTCAAAAAATGTGTATAGACAGGCAAAGGTGATTTTTCAGCTTTTGCCTGTCTTTTTATTATACTGCTTATTCCCATTGCGCGGCTTTGGAAAATCATTTCTGCGTGCCTGTACCACTTGTTCATACTGGAGCCCCAATCCTTGCAGAGTCAGCAAAGCGCGAATTTTCTGTTCCAACTGCACAGCAGTATAGAGTACCATAGAGTGGATTCCCGACTGCTCTAATTTTTCACGCTGCTCTCTTGTAACTCGGATTTGTTCCCCGCCTTTCCACAGTTCGTTGTGTAACAGGAAGGTTATGGTGCCATAAATTGTAAAAATGTCGCCAGCATCTAATTTTTTGATACGCATACGCTTCCATTCCAATCCTGCTATATGCGTCAGGGAGAAACCGCAAACGCACCGGCATTTTTTTGCTCCAGCACACGAATCATATGATAAAACAAGTCATTTATAGGGGTCGGCACACCATGATCCCGCCCCAATCTGCACAGTGTGCCTGCAAGCATTTCCACCTCTGTCGGGCGTCCTGCCTCAATATCCTGCAAGGTGGAGGGCTTGCCCCATGCTGGTACACACTTTGCCAGCGCCCGCTGCTGCACCAAATCATTTTCATTCAGGTCAATGCCCACCGCATTGGCAACTGCAATGACCTCGCGGCATGCTGCCTCGCGAATCCAATTGGCATCGTTTCCGTCTGCATACCACGCCGCATAGGGAATCCCCAAAATTGCCGCTGATTGATTTTCGCTGATATTTCCCATATATTTGAGCCAAATATCGCGCACCATGTCCACAGGCACCTGATACCGAAGCCCTGCACGCGCAAACAAATCACACACCGGCTGCACCCTGTCGGAAATCGTCGGATTCTTGGCTTGTCCAAAGTAATATGTTCCCCTTTCCGGCGCATACGTACACACATTGCCCTCCATCAGGACGGCACGCCGCACAAGACCATATAAAACCCTCTGCCAGCCATAAACCTCTGCCAGCATTTCCTCTGAACTGATGCCATTCAAAAAGGAAATAATCGTTGTCTGTGTGCCAACCTGATTGCGAATATCCTTGATTGCCTGCGGCAATGCGCCAAATTTCACAGCCACCAGCACAAGGTCTGCGGGCTCGGTCACGGTATCCGGTGCAATGATTTGAAACCGGCACGCCTGTCCGTTGATGACGACGCCCTCCCGTTCAAGACGCTCCCGTCTGGCACCGCCTGCAATGATGCGAAAATTTTCGAATCCCACCGCCTGACAAAGTTCTCTTGCAATCGAGCACCCAATTGCCCCCAATCCAATCAGCGCCACCGTTCTGATTTCTCTCATTGTATTCTCTCCTCCTCTATGCAAAATGTATCTGCTGCTATATTCCGGGACACGGCACAAAAATCCGTACTTTTCCCAGTTCCAAACCTATGATACAATAAATCTTAGAGAAATTCGACACATTGGAGAAAACTTACCATGAAAAAAGTCGTTATCGGGATTCTTGCCCATGTAGATGCAGGAAAAACCACCCTTTCGGAGGGCTTGTTATATCTCACCGGCACCGTGCGCAGGCTGGGGCGTGTTGACCACAAGGACGCTTTTCTGGACACAAACGCCATCGAACGGGAGCGCGGCATCACAATCTTTTCCAAGCAGGCAGTCCTCTTCCCAGCCGATGATTTTGAAATAACGCTGCTGGATACTCCGGGGCATGTAGACTTTTCCGCCGAGATGGAGCGCACCTTGCAGGTTTTGGATTACGCCATTCTGGTCATCAGCGGCACAGACGGGATTCAGGGGCACACCCTGACCCTATGGCAGCTTTTGCGCCAGCATCGTGTCCCCACTTTTTTATTCATCAACAAAATGGATTTGTCCGGCGCTGACCACGATGCCCTCCTTGCCGATTTACAGGCGCAGCTTTCCGACGGCTGCATTGATTTCTGCGCCCCCGCCGAGGAGGTTGCCGAAGCCCTTGCCATGACCGATGAATTTCTGCTTACGCAGTATCTTGCAGGGCAGGCGCCTGATGAAACACAAATACAGGCAAGCATTGCCTGCCGCTCTGTGTTTCCCTGTTATTTTGGGTCTGCGCTGTCCCTAGCCGGAGTGGACAGTCTGCTGGAGGGCTTGACCCGTTTTACAAAATCTCCCTGCTATCCGGAGCCCTTTTGTGCGCGGGTATTCAAAATTTCACGAGACGAGCAGGGCACGCGCCTCACCCATCTCAAAATCAAGGGCGGCAGTCTGTCTGTACGCGCTATGGTTTCCGGCACCACCCAAAATCAGGCATGGCAGGAAAAAATCCATCAAATCCGCATATATTCCGGCACGCGGTTTCAGACTGCCGACGGTGCACAGTCCGGCACGGTCTGCGCCGTCACTGGACTGACCCAAACCTATCCCGGACAAGCGCTGGGCGCTGAGCCTGCGGACAATGCCGCCTTGCTTGCGCCCATTCTCAACTATCGTATTTTGCCTCCTGACGGCTGTGACAACCACACCCTGCTGTCCAAGCTGCGTCTGCTCGAGGAGGAGGACCCGCTCCTGCATGTTTTATGGAATGAGCAGCTGGACGAAATTCACGTACAGCTCATGGGACAGGTACAACTGGAGGTACTCACTCGTTTAATGGAAGAACGCTTTGGGCTTGCCGTAACCTTTGACCATGGAAACATTGTCTACAAAGAAACCATTGAAGCGCCGGTCATCGGCATTGGACATTTCGAGCCGCTGCGGCACTATGCCGAAGTGCATCTGCTTGTGGAGCCGGCGCCGCGCGGCAGCGGCATCACACTGGATACCGACTGTCCCTCCGACCTGTTAGACCCCTCTGCACAGCGGCTGATTCTCACCCATTTGGCAGAGAAAACACACTGCGGCGTGCTCACCGGCGCTCCGCTCACCGATGTCAAGATCACGCTGCTCGCCGGACGCGCCCATGTCAAGCATACCGAGGGCGGCGACTTCCGACAGGCAACCTACCGCGCCGTGCGTCAAGGGCTTATGCAGGCAGACAGCCTGCTTTTGGAGCCTTGGTACACCTTCACCCTGCGAATTCCGCAAGGCATGGTGGGGCGCGCAATGACCGATATCCAGCGCATGAGCGGCAGCTTCACCCCGCCTGAGATGCAGGGTGCATTTGCGGTGCTGTCCGGCGAAGCCCCTGCCGCATCGATGCGCGGGTATGCGGCAGAAGTGACTGCCTACTCAAACGGACGCGGGCAGCTCTCGTGCACGGTTGCCGGATATCGTGCATGTCATGATGCACAGGCAGTGATTGCACAAAGCGGTTACGACCCCGAGCGTGACCTGCAAAATCCGCCGGACTCGGTATTCTGCGCACACGGCGCGGGCTACACTGTAAAATGGAATGAAGTCCCCGCACATGCGCACGTAGATTCCGGACGGTTCCTGCAAGCCAGCCAACCCGAACCCGCTCCGCAGCGGGCAGCCGTCTGGTCTGGCGGCAGTGGTTTAGATGCCGAACTGGAAGAAATCTTTGTCCGCACCTATGGCCCCATCAAAAACCGTGGTATGGACGCTTTCCGGCAAAGCCAAAAACGCACCATGCCGCCCGCTGTCGATTCCCTGTCACGTGTCAAACCAGACGATTACCTGCTGGTAGACGGCTACAATATTATTTTTGCATGGGACGAACTCAAGGCGCTCGCCGCAGAGGATCTGGACGCGGCGCGTTCGGCACTGATCCACGCGCTGAGCAACTATCAGGGTGTCAAGCATTGCCGTCTCATTCTGGTGTTCGATGCCTACCGTGTCAAGGACAACCCCGGCTCAGTCGAAAAACTGCATGGTATCCATGTCGTGTACACCAAAACCGCCGAGACTGCTGATATGTACATTGAAAAGGCGTCCTATGACCTGTCCCGCGCACATCGGGTCAAAGTTGCAACCTCGGACGGTCTGGAACAGGCAATCATTTTAGGGCATGGCGCAGAGCGCATCTCTGCAAACGACTTATATTGGGAGGTGCAGCAGGCAAACCAACAAATTCAGGATTTTCTGAAAAGCACCTAACAAAAGAGACCGGCAAGCCGGTCTCTTTTATTCTTACTTCTTGATATTGAATGCCTTGGTCTGACTGCGTAGGATCTGCGACTGCGAGAACAATTCATCACTAATTGCGGAATTTTCCTCACTGCTTGCAGAGTTTGTCTGCACAACAGCAGAAATCTGCTCGATTCCCTGCGTAATCTGTGTGAGCGCCTCCGCCTCATCACGCACAACCTTTGCGATGCCGTCTATTTGACCGCCCGACTGTGCCGCAAGACGCAGGGTCTTTTCCATGGTCTCAGAAACCTCTTTTACAATATCACCGCCGTGTTTTACTGCACTCATAGAATTTTCAATCAATACCTTGGTTGCCTGCGCAGCCTCACTGGACTGACTTGCAAGGCTGCGCACCTCGTCCGCAACCACCGCAAAGCCCTTTCCAGCTGTTCCGGCACGTGCTGCCTCAACCGCTGCATTGAGTGCAAGGATATTGGTCTGGAAGGCAATGCTCTCGATGGTGCTGATAATCTTGCCAATTTCCTGCGAGGACTGATGAATGTCTTTCATCGCAGCAATCATGTGGGACATCTGCTCGTTGCTGGTAGAAATCTGCACATCAGTTTGACGCGCATTGTCCTGCACCTCCTGTGCCGCTTTCGCATTTTTTCTTGCATTTGCAGAAAGCTCTTCCAGAGATGCGAGCAATTCTTCGACCGCACTTGCCTGCTCGGTTGCGCCCTGTGCCAGCGCCTGCGAACTTGAGGAAATCTGTTCGGCACCGCTCGTTACCTGTGTCGTTGCTCTGTCAATCTGATAGATGGCTTCGGAAACCGCAGTGCTCATCTTTTCAATGGACTCCTCAATGGAGCGGAAATCTCCAATAAATTTTGTAGACACCCTGACATCAAAGTTTCCCTGCGCCATTTCTGCCAAGATACGGTTGATATCCGATACATAGCCATCTATCCGTGCAAGGGCATTACCCAAAGTCGCAGTGAGCTGCCCCAATTCATTTTGTCCATGATAGCTGAACTGCAAATGCAGATGTCCTTCCGCCAAGGGGGTACTCTCATTGGTGAGTGCCAGAATCGGACGCACCACATTGTGCAATACATAATGTATGAGGCTCATAAGGCATGCGAGAGAGGCAAGGAAGCACAGAATTACAACTGTCTGCATCACACGAATCGCACGATTCATGTGCTCTTTTGCCTCGGTATTCAATAACTCTGCCCGCTCAATGATCTTAACAAGCCTTAAAACCACCTGATCTACATTCTTGCGAATCGTGTTTTGATAATAGGACTGTGCAGATTCCGCATCGGTTTGCAGGGTAGAAAGCGCGTTCTTTGCAGATTCATGCAGCTGTTTATGGAGTGGCTCGAGCTCGGTGCGCAATGCCAGAAGCTCAGCATCATCGGTTCCAGCATCTCCATAGAGCCACTGTCCCAGACTGCAAGTGGTAGGGTCTGTGCTTCCCGTGAACTCGGTTCCCGCATAGAGTGCATTACTGAGCAGTGTTGCCCAGTGATAATGTGCCACTTCCGCTGCCTGTGCAGCCTCTAGGATACCCGTTGCGCTTCCACTCTCCTTCTGCGCTGTGCGAATCCCATTGATGCCGATATTGACCGCTGCACAAAACATCAGTGAGGAGCAAAGCGCAGCCAAAACACGAATCCATACCGCGCGTTTAATACTCTGTTTTCCTCCAAACCTGCCTCCTGCGGGCTTCACATTTTCTTTCATTTGAATTTCCCCCTCATCCCATGAATATATTTTTTGTATGCCCCATAAATCATACTGTTCAGGTGTATTTTATTTAGTATAGCACTTTTACACAAAGCATGTCCAGTGATTACACGCATTATTTTCTAATTTATGACAAAATATCTCTATTTCCGCAAACTCTGCTCTCATAACATATATATTTTTTACAACGGCTCTGTTTTCCGCAAAAAAAGCTGTCATCTGAAATCAGATGACAGCTTTTTACGCAGTGGACTCAAAATGCAATTTTCTTCGCCAGATAATGGGTGAGATCGTCAATCTTCACGCGCTCCTGCTCCATAGTATCACGGTCACGAACGGTGACACAGCCATCCTGTTCGGTCTCAAAATCAACGGTAATGCAGAACGGGGTTCCGATTTCGTCCTCACGACGATAACGCTTGCCGATGGAGCCAGCATCATCGAAGTCCACATTGAACTTTTTCGACAACTTCTCCCAAATAGGCATTGCCTGTTCAGTAAGCTTTTTGGACAGCGGCAGGATTGCAGCCTTGAACGGCGCGAGCGCCGGATGCAGGCGCAGAACGGTGCGCACATCATCTTTACCATTCTTGTCCTGACCGACGACGACCTCCTCGTCATAAGCCTCACACAGGAATGCCAGCGCAACGCGGTCGGCACCCAGAGACGGCTCGATGACATAGGGGATATACTTTTCATTGCTTTCCTGATCGAAATATTCCATGGAAACACCGGAGGTATTCTGGTGCTGTGTCAAGTCAAAGTCGGTACGGTCGGCAATGCCCCACAACTCGCCCCAGCCAAACGGGAACAGGAACTCGATATCGGTTGTGGCATTGGAATAGTGAGACAGCTCCTCTGGGTCATGGTCACGCAGGCGCAGGTTCTCGTCCTTCATGCCGAGAGAGAGCAGCCAGTTATGGCAGTAATCCTTCCAGTACTTGAACCATTCCAAATCTGTGTCGGGCTTACAGAAGAATTCCAGTTCCATCTGCTCAAACTCACGGGTACGGAAGGTAAAGTTGCCCGGGGTGATTTCGTTGCGGAAGGACTTGCCCACCTGTCCGACACCGAAGGGCAGCTTTTTGCGGGTGGTGCGCTGGATATTCTGGAAGTTTACAAAAATGCCTTGTGCGGTCTCTGGACGCAGGAAAATCTCATTTTTTGCATTCTCGGTAACGCCCTGAAAGGTCTTGAACATCAGGTTGAACTGACGGATATCTGTAAAGTTATGACCGCCGCAGTTCGGGCAGGCGATCTGATGCTCGGTGATATAGTCCATCATCTGCTGGTTGGACCAGCCTGCGGGATTTTCACCGGTGGTATCTTCAATCAGCTGGTCGGCACGATGGCGTGTCTTACAGTCTTTGCAATCCATGAGTGGATCAGAGAATCCACCTACGTGACCGGATGCCACCCAAGTGGTCGGATTCATCAGGATTGCGGAATCCAGTCCCACGTTATAGGGAGATTCCTGCACAAACTTCTTGCGCCATGCTGCCTTGACATTGTTCTTAAACTCAACGCCAAGCGGGCCATAATCCCATGTGTTTGCCAGACCGCCATAAATTTCCGAGCCGGCATAAACAAAACCGCGGCCTTTGCAAAGGGCTACGATTTTTTCCATGGTCTTTTCGCTGTTTTTCATTTTATTTTCTCCTTTCGGCGTATATGGCGTATACGCACCCAAAAAATCATATACAGTCAGTTTAACAGCTTTCCGTACAAAGTCAAGGGCAAAGGCTGTTTTTATCCAAAAGATTTCAGAAGCAGTCCCAATTGTATAGAACGCTGCTGAAATCACGCTTTTCCAAATCCGCACGGGCAATAAAGAAATTGCCTACGCCGCAATCTCCCCACAGCACATAATCCATGCCGTCAACCATTTCGGAATCCATCTGAAACAGCAGCGTATCATAGCGCTGATATGGTTCCATAAATTCTCTTGGGTCGCTCTGCGTAAAAAATGGATGTCCCAGCATACGGTGTCCGGTTACTTCCAGTGCATCATAAAGATACTGCCGTTCTGTTCCATTCAAAATCGTATAAAAGGACACCTCTCCAATTTCTTCCCCAAAGGTTTCCTCCATGATTGTACGGAACAGCGGGTCAAAGAGATAGCTAGCTGGACTCATATAACACATCTCTCTGCGCACAGAAACCGCTGCCTCCTTGCAAACTGGTGTATATCCCTCCTCCCCTGTTTCTTGTGGAATCCCCAAGGCGCACACAGCCTGTGCCGTTACAGAGCGGTCGATTTGTTCGTGGTATACCACACGGAACGTATCCTGCTGGTCCGGCGCTTCAAAATCCAGCCCACAGACATCATCTGGTGCAATGAAAAATTGCAGCATACCCGTTTGCGGCAGGGGTGCGTCTGTCTGTGCCTGCTCCAAATTGATTTGCGCAAGCAGCAGCAGCTTTTCTCCCCGTGAATCGGTTGGATACGGCTTTTGCAGATCCCAGTAGGGCAAGCCGCCGAACTTGCTGTCGAAAAGTGTTGGCACACGGTCTGACTGTATGGTCAGTGCATACGCCTGCTGTCCTGTTCTTCTCTTGATTTCTTCTACAATTTTCACGATTCGTTCAGTGGGTACCTGTTTGTCCATTTGTCTGCCTCCTCCGGCGTTTGATTCTGATACTAGAATACCGGAAAATCCGAAATCTGTCACCTGTTTTGACATCATTTGCTATGAAAAATTTTTACTGTTTTTATGATTTTAGGGCTTGACGACTGCTTTCTTTCGTGTTAGAATAAATAAGCAATTTAGCGAGAGCATCGAGGTGTAGCGCAGCTGGTAGCGCGCCTGCTTTGGGAGCAGGATGCCGCAGGTTCAAGTCCTGTCACCTCGACCAACCACCCAAACCCCCGTTCCATGTGGACGGGGGTTCTTTCATATCCAAATCAATTTGTGAGTTCTATTGTTGGAGGAAATACAATGGTAAGAGAAATTTGCAGAGATGTTTCCCTGCTTTCCCAAAAGTCCGAACCCGCCACACCGGAGGACCTTTCTCTGGCGGCAGACCTGTTGGAGACGCTGCAAGCCCACAAGGAGGGCTGTGTCGGCATGGCATGCAATATGATCGGCATATGCAAACGTATCATCGTATTTGAAAATGACGGCAGCTACATGACCATGTTCAATCCGGAAATCGTAAAGCAGTCCGGACTTTACGAAACCGAGGAGGGCTGTCTTTCTCTCACAGGCACGCGAAAGACAAAGCGTTGGAAATCCATCAAGGTACAATACCAAAATGAAAATTTCCAGACACGCTTCAAAACCTTTACTGGCTGGACTGCTCAAATCATTCAGCACGAAATCGACCACTGTGAAGGAATCCTCATCTAAGACCGAAAAAAATCCCATCTGATTTTTCAGATGGGATTTTTTGTTCTTAAAGCACCTGTGAGAGAAACTCACGCAGTCTGGGGTGCTGTGGATTTGTAAAGAAAGACTCCGGCTCATTCTGCTCTGCCACAACGCCGCCGTCCATAAAGAGTACACGGGTCGCAACCGAACGCGCAAAGCCCATTTCATGGGTCACCACGACCATGGTCATTCCCTCATCTGCAAGCTCCTTCATGAGGTTCAATACCTCACCCACCATTTCTGGGTCGAGCGCAGAGGTCGGCTCATCAAAGAGCATCACATCGGGATTCATGGCAAGAGCGCGTGCAATGGCGATACGCTGCTGCTGTCCGCCGGAAAGCTGCTTGGGATAGGCATCCGCCTTATCCGGCAAGCCGACACGCCCCAAAAGTTCGAGCGCACGTGCGTCTGCCTGCTCGGCGGTCATAAGCCCCAGCTTTACCGGCGCCAGCTTGATATTTTCACGCACGGTCAGATGGGGAAACAGATTGAACTGCTGGAACACCATGCCCATTTTCTGGCGCATTTTATTGATATCATTCTTCGGGTCTGTGATATCGACCCCTTCAAAGGTAATGGTTCCGCTGCTTGGCTGTTCGAGCAGGTTCAGGCACCGCAGAAAGGTAGACTTACCCGAGCCAGACGGCCCAATGATAACCACCTTTTCTCCCTTTTCGATATGTTCGTTGATACCCTTGAGCACCAAATGGTTCCCATACGCTTTTTCCAGATTTTTAACGCTTATCACTTTCGCGCAGCCTCCTCTCGAATATCGCAAGCAGCTTGGTCATAATGAGAATGATGACAAGATAGATGATTGCTAGGCTGACATAAGGCACGATTGCATTGTAGGTCTTGCTCACAATGACCTTTGCCGCCTGCGTCAAATCCTGTACAGAAATGACCATAACGACTGAGGTTTCCTTCACGAGGGTAATCATCTCATTACCAAGTGCAGGCAGAATGTTTTTGATTGCCTGCGGCACGATGATATAGCGCATGGTCTGTACATAGTTGAGTCCCAGCGAGCGTCCTGCCTCCATCTGTCCCTGATCGACCGACATAATACCCGAGCGCACGATTTCGGCAACATACGCGCCGGAGTTGATGCCGAAGGTTAAAATCGCACACCACGTTGTCTCGATGGAGCCAAGCTTGGGCACCATAATAACAAAGCCCATGAGGAGCAGCTGCACCATGACCGGTGTTCCGCGAATGATGGTCAGATACAACTTACAAAGTGCATTGGCAACGCGAAGCAGCACATTTGGCTTTGTCCGCTTGGAATCGTGTGCAGAGCGCACGACCGCGACCAATACGCCAATGATAATACCCAAAACGAGCGCGCCTACCGCGATGACAAAGGTCGTTTGCAGACCGCTTACAAAAAACTTCCAGCGATCCTCAAAAACAAAGGTCTGGAAAATATCATAAATAAATTTCTGAAAACCTGCGGGCAGACCGGCGATCCAGTCAGGCATTGTGCTCAGCCAATCGGCAAATTTCATAACCGGCATAACCAGAGATACCTCCTTCTTCTCTCATACTCCAGTAAAACAAGGGCAAGGGGCGGCTCAAGCCGTCCCTTGCATCTAAGCTTTGGATCACTCGTGGATATACTGTGCAATAATTTTATCAATGGTACCGTCACTCTTGAGTTCTTCCAGTGCGCCATTGATCTTATCTCTCAGTTCGGTATTATCCTTTGCGATTGCTGCTGCATAATCCTCGACTGCATATTCCGTATCCAGAATCTTCAGCCCCTCATTTGCCTCCACATAAGCCTTTGCCGGTGCGTTATCAATAACGACCGCATCGATCTGACCATTTACCAGAGCCTGTGTTGCAACTACGCCGGACTCAAAACGCTGTACATACTCCTCACCGAGATCACCTGTGCAGTACAGGTCACCAGTGGTACCAGTCTGTACACCAACCTTCTTTCCGGTCAAATCCTCTACCTTAGCGATTTCAGAATCCTCTGCAACGATAATCGACTGAATACCGGTTGCATAAGAAGTTGTAAAGTTTACCTGCTCCTCACGGTCTGGTGTAACAGTCATGCCAGCCATAGAGAAGTCCAGCTGTCCCGCATTGAGCGCCGGAATCAGTGCATCAAATTCCATATTGATGATTTCAAGTTCCATGCCAAGTTTGTCGGCAATTGCCTTGGCAATATCCGCATCAATGCCAATGACATTGTTATTTTCATCTACCATTTCGTAAGGGGGGAAGGTCGCATTGGTTCCCATGCGCAGGGTACCGCCCTCCGCCTGTGCATCTGCGCCATTTGTGTTGCTGCCGCCGCAGCCTGCCATCACACCAAAAGCCAGCATGGACATTGCGAGAAGCCCCGCCATTTTTTTCTTCATACGCATTTTCTATTCCTCCAAAAATTCCGTAAAGTTTGATTGAGTATTATTATACACCCTTTTACATAAATTGCAACTGCTTTTCTCAGAACTTCTCTTGCCAAAGTCACATTTTTTTGTTCGTTTTGCTCCAAAAATCCGTCATATTGTACAATGTTTTTCTTTTCTCACTTTTGAACAAATATTTTTATGTATATTTATTCAATTCTGTTTTGAGAGCTTTCTCTGAAAGCTGCTGAATTTTTCTATCCGATTCCTCTTTTTTATGCTATAATAAACGGAAACGAGGGCATTTCCAGCTTGCTTTGTATCTTTTTCTGGTAGAAAATGATATTTTTTCGAAGTTTATTCGCAGTGCAATGATGTCCTCCATTCTATTTATGCTGCATGTATGGGAGGATATCATGCTATTCAACTCTTATTTATTTATGCTGTTTTTCCTGCCGCTCTGTCTTGCCGGCTGGTTTCTCACCCCCGCTCGAACGGCTCCCCTGTTCCTGCTCGCCATGTCCCTCTGGTTCTATGCCGCCAACGACCCCTATGGACTGCCTGTTCTGATTGCAAGCGCGCTCATCAACTGGTACATCGGGCGCAGGCTCACCAAAACGCCTTCCAAAAGCTGGCTCGTTCTTGGACTGGTTCTCAACCTCGGTACACTCGGCGTCCTCAAATATCTAAACTTTGTCCTGCACAATCTCAACCGCTTTATTGGCACCGACTTTGGCGCAGTTTCTTTGCTTCTTCCGCTCGGCATCAGCTTCTTTACCTTTCAGCAGGTTGCCTATCTGATTGATGCCTACCACGGCAAGGCAGAGCCTTATGCGCTGCCCGAATACGCACTCTTCGTCTCCTTCTTCCCCTATGTCATGAGCGGCCCGATTGCATTTCACAGCGAAATCATACCGCAGCTGCGCGACCCGCGAACACACACCCTCAACTGGGAAAATTTTGCCCGCGGACTGACCCTCATCAGCTACGGTCTTGCCAAAAAGGTGCTTTTGGCAGATATCCTCGGACAGGCAGTCAACGTAGCATGGAACGATGTGCAGCACCTCAGCACAGCAACCGCTTTGGTTGCCATGTTCTCCTATACCTTCCAGCTTTACTTTGACTTTTCTGGTTACTGTGATATCGCTGCTGGTACTGCCAAAATGATTGGCATTGATTTGCCGCGCAACTTCAATTCCCCCTACCGTGCCTGCTCCATCACCGAATTCTGGAAGCGCTGGCACATGACCATGACCCGCTTTTTCACCCAATATTTATACATCCCGCTCGGCGGCTCCCGCAAGGGTTTTGCACGCACCTGTCTCAACACTATGGTTGTGTTTCTGTTCTCCGGACTGTGGCACGGTGCAAGCTGGACTTTCATCGTATGGGGCGGTCTGCATGGGCTTGCGCTCACCCTCGCCAAGATTCGTGACCACTTTACAGACAAGCGCCTGCCCAAACCGCTCGGCTGGATTTTGACCTTTCTGTTTGTCAACCTTGCATGGGTATTCTTCCGTGCCCCCAGTCTGACCAGCGCACACATTTTCTTCCAGAAGCTGTTTTCCAATACGTGGTGGGGGCTGCCATACAGCATGTATTCCTGCTTCATGGTGACAGAGGCAAAGGCTGTTAACCAACTCATGCACCTGCAAAGTGAGACGCTCGGACTTGTTGCGACTATTTTCTTTCTGGTACTCGCGCTCGTTCTGTCGCTCCTGCCGCACAATGCGATTACACGCACGCTGGGAGAGCGTTTCCGTCCGTCTGCATTGCAGCTGAGTATTTCCACCGTGCTGTTGGTTTGGAGTATCCTTTCCTTCACCGGCATCAGCACTTTCCTGTACTTCAACTTCTAAAAGGAGGATTCTCTGTGTACAAACAATATGCACTGCGGCTCATCAGCGCATCTGTCGGGCTGCTGCTTGTATGTGCGGCGACTGTTTTTCTGCTCGATCCGGCCTTTCAATACCATCTGCCGTTTGCTGGTATTGAGGCAACCTATACCAACGAGCGATATCAGAACGCAGGACTCATCAAAAATGAGGACTATGATTCAATCTGTATCGGTTCCTCTGTCACGTCCAATTTCCGTGCCAGCTGGTTTGACGAACGCTTTGGCGGCAAAACTCTAAAGGTCAGCTATCCCGGCGGCACCTTTTCCGACTTCGACCTTGCACTCGAAACCGCCTATGCCACGCATGATATCAAGCAGGTTTATTGGAGCCTTGACCCCAAGCTGCTGTCTGCCGATCCCAAGGACTCCCATGAAATACCAACCTATCTCTATGACTTCAATCCACTCAATGATTTGCAATATCTGCTCAACAAGGATATCCTGCTCGAATCCTGCGCTGCCTCTGCCCTTGCCAGCCTGACGCATACCCATACCGAACTGGACGAAGCTTTCATATGGGAAACCCCGGACACACGCTATGGTCTTGATGTGGCAATTGCCTCTTACCGGCGTCCCGAGGACATTGGCTTTCAATATGACCGTCATGTATTCAACGAGGCATTGCGCGCCAATCTGGAAATCATCGACAAATGGGTAGACGGGCACCCAGAGACAACCTTCTATCTGTATTTCCCACCTTACTCCACCCTGTATTTTGACAGCATCAAGCGGCAGGGACAGATCGATGCCATGATGTTCCTGCTCTATGATACCGCAAACCGCTACAAGGATAAAGAAAATGTACGTTTTTACAGCTTTATCGATCAAAATGCAATCACCACAAACTACGATAACTACACGGATATGGTGCATTACCGCAGCGAAGTCAATCGGTATATCGTAGATTATATGGCAGACAATCCTCCCATGGACGATGCCGCTGTTTCTGCACTTGCCAGCCATCTGCGTTCTCTCATGGAAAACTATGATTTTGATAGTCTCTATCCGCCCTCTGTGCAGGACAAATATAAATAGCAAGCCATGATACAAAACAAATCGCTCCCCGCACCACCGGCAAGACGGTGCAATTCGGCGCAAAGCAAAAAATTCCGAGGCATAGATACCTCGGAATTTTTTTATGCGCAGACCTTGTGTGTACCAACCAAAGATACAGTCTCATGCTGCTTTAAAAAACCTGTATTTTTTATGTTATATCGCCCGAAAGCAGCGTGAAATGACTGCGTGAAAAATCTACCAGTCCATCTCGCTTCATTTTTCCCAGTTCTTGTGAAAGGGCGCTGCGGTCCACCGACAGATAGTCTGCAAGCTCCTGCCGATTAAACGGGATATCAAAGGTAGAGCTGCCCTGTACCTGCGCGTGATAAGATAAATATGCCAACAGTTTTTCTCTGGTCGTGCGTCTGGAAATATGATCGATTTTACGCGACAGCATCAAATTTTTCTGTGCCAATATCTGCATCAGATTTTGAATTAGGCGCAGATGAAAAGTGCACGCCTGCCCACATACAGCCATCGCCTGTGCGATTTCCAAAAAGACGACCGTGGTATCCTCTGCCGCCAGCACACTCACAGCAACCGGCTGTCCCGGCGCGCAGGCATAGGATTCTCCAAAAATATCGCCCGCGGCAGCTTCCCCCAAAATGCTGCGGTTTCCCCAAAAATCATCGCGCAGTATCAGCACCTTTCCCCGCGCGACCATACCGACCGTGTGAACACGGTCTCCCTCCTGCCAGATGACCTCATTTTTCTGATAGCTGCGCTGTAGCGGACGCAGGCAATGCATAAGTGCTTCCATTTCCTGTGGCTCGATTCCTCGAAACAACGCATTTTTACCAAGCAAAAAATCCTGCATACGCCCTCCCTTGATTCATGTCCGTATTTTCTTCAGTATACGATGATTTTTCCCCAATGTAAAGAGCAGTATCCGGCATACATGCCGAATACTGCTCCTTTTTATGCGCTTTTCTCCATAAATTGCTTTGTATTATTTTTTCAAAAGCTGCTCAAAACGCATCAGAATGGCTGCAACCTGTGCACGTGTCGCCTGCTGCTTCGGTGCCAAAGAACCGGCTCCAGCACCCTGAATCAAGCCCTCCTGAAGCGCCCAATCCATCGCAGACTTTGCCCAATCACTGACCTGTGCTCCATCTTGGAAGCCTGCGCTTGCATTTCCAGAACTCTTGGGCTGTCCTGCGAACTTATACAAAGTAACCGCCAACTGTTCTCTTGTAATATTGGCATTTGGTGCAAATTTACTCTCACCAACACCCAGAACCAAATTGATATGAGATGCCCATGCGACAGCCTTCTCAAAATAGGAATTTGCAGGTACATCTGTGAAGGCATTGCTGCCGGCAGGTGTCGGTGTGCCGCTCAAACGATGCAGTACGGTAACCAGCATACCGCGTGTCATCGCAGTATCCGGCGCAAAAGATTTTTCCGAGACGCCACTAAACAAGTGATTGGTAACCGCCCATGCAATCGCGTCCTGTCCCCAATGCCCACTGACATCGGTAAACGGCTTGATGGTCTCTGGATTTGCCGGAACGGTCGGCGCAATTGGCGCTACTGGTGTAATCCCAGTTTCCGGCTTGTCCTGCTCAGTTGGCTTTTCTTCAGGCTTTTCCTCCGGTTTTTTATCCGGCTTGTCACTGCCGCCATTGGGTCTGCGCTCTCTCCAGCTTGCATACAGGTCAAGATTAGACTTGACCGGTGTTCCAAATTCATACGGCGTTTTGCAATCGAAATCTGTATACCAGCCTTGGAATGTATATCCGGTCTTTGATGGCTCCTCCGGCTCAGTTACCCAGCCGCCATCAGGAATCTGTACGGTTTCCGTACGGTCTCCATCGATATGGAATACCACACTGTGCCTGCCGGAATCGGTAATATCATATGTCGTTCTTACCTCGCCTTTGCATCGTCCCGTGCCGGTTATGATTACGGTTCCGGTTCCTGCTGCGGTATGATTCTCATAGGACAAGGTGTAATCACGGCCCTCCCGCAGCTCAGCTCCGTTATCTTTAAGCTTTACTATCGGCTTTGGTGTAGCCTGTCCATTTACCAGCGGGTAGCTTGTCTGCGGCAGCTTAATGTCTGTCCCATTCGTCAAATCTATGGGTTTGCACACACGTACTTCTGCCGCTGAAACAAACTTCGTTTCACTGTCTGACAGCGTTTCCAGACCAATCAGACGCACATACTGTGCAGTAACTGCATCAAAGGTTGCAATCTTCCAGTCCGGAGACGTGCTCCATGTACCAGCTGCAACGTCCGTCCATGGGTCGGTCTCATTTTCCTTAACCTGAATCTTATAGCCCTTGATAATTCCGTTCACGCCCTGTTTGCGCGGCAGATAACGCAGTGCATTGATTTCTGTCGGCTGATCAAGTTTCAGTTCCAACCATGCATTCTCATCTGTGCAGGATTCGCCCCACTTGGTGTGCCACATGGTTTCGGGATCTCCGTCGATTGCCAGATTTGCCTCACCATCATTTGGCTGAACGCTGCCGGCTGTTGCTGTCATCTCACTGCGCGGAACATCATATTTATCACTCTGTGACAGGTCAATCCCGTTGTCCGCATTTCTGACAGACACATCATCAATCTGTCCCACAAACGCGTTTGTCTTACTGCCAATTCGTGCAATCGGCATTACAAAGGAGGAATGTGTGATTCCCGTCTTGCCGATAAAACGGGTATTGGAACTTGCGTCCGACAGGAAAGAACCAACTGCGCTTACCGGCTCGCTGCCATTAACAGAAAGTGTGGTATTGCCATCGGTATTGTGCAGCGTCAAGGTTACCCATTCCTCCATTGGGAGGTCGATATCGAATACATAATCGTAGAGTTCCCTCGAAAAGCCAAGTTTCCATCTGCTGGGATAGTCCTTATCCTGAATCGCCTTGATTGTATATTCATCATAGGCATGATCTGCCTCAAACAAAATCTGCTCATCTGGTCCGCCGGCGCTTTTCTTCACACGGAATGTGAGTTCGGTATCCCAGCCCAGCTTATCGAGCCCGCCGCCGACCTCAGCATAGCTTTCGCCGCCGTTCAGATGCAATCCGCTTTCTCTGATTTCTGCATTATGCAGCGTCAAATCTCGACCATTGCCCGAGGAATCCTGCACACCATCAAAATCATAGCGCACTGTTTCCGTGGTGCCCTGCTTGTTTTCGACTTCGAACAACGGATTGCTGTTTGGTGCCATGCCAATGGTCTCTGCGTCCTGCTTCATCTCTTCAAAGGTACGGTCCAGTTCACCAGCCTCACCCCACATCTTGACACTCAGCGGAACCAGCGCATCATAAAAGCGTACAAATGTATCAACCTCATCAATACCGGCTGCACGGGTATCAATATTGTCCTGCCAAATCGCGAAGGCTGCGCCCAACATCTGGTCGGAACCCGCGGGAATGATGGTGCCGCCCATATTGTTCGGCGTCCATGTCTCATACAGGTTCTTCGCATTGAGATAGTCACCATATCCGCCCTTGTTGCCCTTACCATTTGGCACCATATAGAGCGCACCATCGACCGTATTGATTAGGTCAAATCCATTTTTATACATCTGCTGCGGATTTGCCCAGCCAGTATTCCAGATATTCATCTGTACGCCGTCTGCTTCTTCCGGAGTCACCTCAATGGTATCACTGTTCATCTGTGTGAGGCTGCCCCAAATACGCAATGTACGGTTCTTGTCCTTCATATACGCAATCATTTGCTTTACAAATGTTCGGTAAGCATCATGACTGTCATAGAATTCATCAGCGCCGATATGTACCGTACTCTCCGGCGCAAAGGTGTTGTCGTCCAGATAATTGTCATATACCGTCTTGACAAAATCAATATTTTCCTGTTTGGAAATGTCGATATGATCAATCCACGGTCTCTTGTTCTGTCCCTTTATCAGCGCGGTTTCGGGGAATGTTTGGGTCAGCGGCAGGGCATGTGCCGGCACGTCCAACTCAGGCACGATATTGATACCGAGCGCCGCAGACTCGTCCACAAAGTCGCGGAACTCCTGCTTGCTGTAATGATAATCCTTAGAGGCTGGTGTTTTTCCATCTTCGCCGGGGGTGTACTCCAAACGGTATCCAGAGTATGCTTCCCATGCCTTATTGGGCCAGCCCTCCTCGTCGGTACTGTCTACATAATCCTCCATGAAAATCAGGTTGTCGCTCAAATGCACATGGAAGTCATTGAGTTTGAACCATGACATGTTCTTGACGACCTCTTGCAGCATGTCCATGGAGAACGGTTTACGTCCCACGTCCATCAGGAATCCACGCAGCTTAAACTCTGGATAGTCTCTTGCCGTACCCTGTGCAATGGTGCGCGCATCTCCGCTCAGCATGAGCGCCTGAAGTACTGAGCGTGTACCCCAATAAATGCCCACTTTATCCGTAGCCTTGAGTTCTACCTGCTCGGTTACCGTCATCTGATAGGTTTCTTTATCAAAGCCCGGCAAATCCGATTCAAGAGACAGAACAATATCTCCTGCCTGTGCCCCATCTGAGACAATTTCCGGCTGGAAATCAAACAATGCCTGTATGTCCTTTTGCAGTTCCTGTGCTACGGACTCGAGTGCCGCGTCTGTACAAACAATGCGGCTGCTCTCTGTGAGTGCAAAGGTTTTGCCCTGCTGGTCGGCGGTACTGTACCACTCGGTCAACTCTGGAATGACAGCCGGCTTTTCATTGCCTTCATTTTCTGTATGCTGACCCTTTACCTTAAAAGGAACAGTTCTTACGGCAGTATCTTTTGGGTCCTGCTGATTGACAACCTCGACATCGAGATCTACATTCATGTCTACGAGCGGCTGATAAATTGTGCCGTCCTGTCCAATGACCTGCTCATAGTTTGCAGCCACGGTAATATCGAACCCGTCCGTTGTATCATATACAAGCTTGCCGTCCTGCTCACGCGGATTGATGCTCTCTGCCACAGAGGAGGCGTCCTTGATGGTGCTCGGCTTTTCCTGATACACCTCAAACTCATACATGGCAACATTGTTCCAGCTTGTTGACGAATACTCTTCCACGCGCACGCGGATATGCCGCGCCTGTACAGCGTTGTCAAAGTCAATCTTTTCTACCAGATTCTCTGTCTTTTTCTTCAGTTCCTTTTGTACGTCCCACTTGTTTCCATCAGTAGAGGTTTCGATAAAATAATGCGACGCACTGGACTGTTCCCAGTAAATGACAACGCCGCCGATGGTGCGTGTCTGCCCCAAGTCATAGGTAATGGTTGGGTTTTCTACGTTTTGGTCGGTTGCCCAGCGCGAGCTTTTGCTTGTGCGGTCACCGTCACGCGCTTTGTCTGCATTAAAATCGGTGCCAGCTTCTACATTACTTTCCGTTGCAGTAACGCCTTCCTGACGTGCTAAATTCGTGCCGGCAGGAAGCGCCGCAGTGGGCTGTACCGGTGCCAATACAGCAGATTTTCCATACACGGCAAACTCCTGCACACCGACAGCAGAGTTGTTCTCTGTGGTAACAATGCACAGGCGAACATGCTGTGCCTCTACCTCCTTCTGGAACGGAATCCGCTCCTCTTTCTGTGTACTTGTGTGATGCGCCTGCACGTCCCATGCAGTTCCATTTACAGAAGTTTCTATAAAATACTCCTTGATGGTATCGGCAGACTCCCACTGTACCTGCACACCCTCCAGCGCACAGAGTCCCTGCAAATCATAGGAGAGAGAAACCTGTCCGTCCTTCGCTTCGGCTGTCCACGCAGAACCGCTTTCCCCATCTCGTGCATGCTCTGCGTCGGAGCCTTGCGCCGTATGTGAAGCACTGACCTGTACTTCCTGCTCCTGTGCCAAATTTTTTCCTGTAAATACTGGGCTTTCCTGCTCCGGCAGCTTGGACTGCTCGTCCTGCTGTGCGGAATCCTGCGGCTTTTCTTCCTTTTCTACAGCATCTTCTGTCTTTTCGTCATCTGGTGTTTCCGATTCTGTGCTCTGTGCCAGAGTCAGTTCCATCATCGGAACCGAACTGCTGCTCTGCGCAGGGGTCAATTCTGCCATCTGGTCTGCCATCTGTGTGGACAGCTCCTCCAAAGCATGTGCCGAAAGCGGCCCGACAGCCGGCCCAAACGTCACACTCGATGCCAGAAGCAAACAAATAGCTTTTTTATAAAAATTATGATTCACCCAGATCACCTCATCCTTTTTCTTCTGATATCATTCCGGAAAACTTCCTGTTCCTACAAATTTATTATAGGAATTTGTACCTATTTTTTCCACTTCTATTTTTATCAATTTTTTACTGTATTTTTTATACACATTGCCTGTACATTCCGTAACTCCACAAGCATTTCACACAAATCCTCCCTAAATTATCCAGATTTATATAATTTTTCTGCCGTTCTCCAAAAACGGACAGAATACGAAGAAAAATTTTACCAGTGAAAAAAATACGCTCCCTGCCATACCCAATGGATACAGCAGAGAGCGGTCAAAATGCAAATTCCGGTGATACACTTATTCCTTTGTATATCTTCCATATGGATAGACCTTTCGGTATCGAATGATACAGAACACCGATACACAAAGCGCAAGGGTTTCTGCCACAGGCGCTGCACACCAAACACCTGTCACACCAAAGAGTGCCGCCATTGTCAGGATACTTCCGGCAAGGAACACAAGGGTACGCAAAAAGGACAGGATTGCAGAAACACGTCCATTTCCAAACGCGGTAAAGAGTGCGGATGCAAACAGATTGGTTCCTTTCATCAGATAACTCAGTCCATAATATCCCATACCAGTGACTGCCAAAATATAGATGGGACTGCCCGCAGGCGCAAAAAACGCAGCCAGACGCCCACCCAGCCAGCGCGTTCCCAGCGTCATGGAAACACCGATTACCGCGCACGAAATCAGGCTCATGTAAAAAATCTTATGAATGTTCCGTGTATCTCCCTTGCCATAGTTATAGCTAATGAGCGGCGCGACCCCCATTGCATAGCCAAGGCTGATGGCAACCAGCGCAAAATCCACATAGAGCACAATGGCAACCGCAGCGACGCCCTGCTGACCGACCAGACGCATCATGGTCACATTAAACAAAAATGTCGTAACGCTTTCCGACAGATAACTTACCATTTCAGAAGAGCCATTTGCTGCTGCCGCCACCAGCTGTCTCCAATGTTGTACGGGACGGATCAGGTGAAAGGCAGCCTGCCTGTTCCATCGGAAATAGCACAATCCAAAAACCGCCGGAATACAAAATCCAATTCCGGTTGCAATCGCCGCACCCGAAATTCCCCAATGGAATACACCCATAAAGACGCTGTCCAAAACAATATTGGTCACGCCGCTGAGGACGGTTATGCACAGTCCGAGCTGCGGCTTGCCTGCCGCGACAATGAGTGACTGAAACTGTATCTGCAAAATACTCATAGGGAGAAAACATAAAATCGGCATTGCATACTGATAGCAATACGGAAAAAGTGCTTCATTGGCACCCAAGAACAAAATTACAGGCTTGAGAAACAGCAGAAGCAGCGCACTCAGCACCAGCCCAATGCCCACCGTAACCGCAATGACAAAGGAAAATAGTTCATTTGCGCCCTTCCGGTCGCCCTCTCCCAGCTTGCGGGACACGATTGCCGTTGTACCGGTTCCGAACATGGTGCCCAATGCGACAACAATGCTCATGAGCGGATAGACGACATTGATTGCAGAAAATGCTTCTGTCCCCACAAAGTGCGAAACCAGTACACCATCTGCCACTGTATACAGCGAGAGCACCACCATCATGATGATCGAGGGCAGGGTAAAACGCAGCAGGAATACGGGGGTGATCTCATGCTCCATGGTATGTTTCATACAGAGAACCTCCTTTTTTTATCAGTTCTCCTATTCTACCATCAAATACGCGGCTTGAAAAGCCCTGTTTTATTGCCTCGCAGAACAGCTCTGCCCTGCTCAACGGTGCATGCCGTCAGCGCAAAGGCGATGGGGCACGGCTCTGCCGGTGCAAAAGGCACCGAGACACAAACCACACCGTCACATAGGCAGCAGACCGCCTGCCCGCTGTCTATACAAGCATCGATTTTTGCATCTCCCGTGTGGAATATCACCTGTCCATTTTCACTTAAAAAGTATGTATCCGGCAGGACAGCATAGCCAGCCCCCTCCAGTTCACTTTTCCAGACCTTGCGGCAAATATGCAGCGTGCCGCTTTCCTCCGGCTCCATCACACCAATTCGAAATGGTTCTCTGTCTGCCTGCACCCCATAAAGGCGCAGCACACAGGCAGTTTCCACCCTGCACAGGGCTTCCCATCTGACGCAGCCGGACTCCTGCTCTATCCAGACCCAGCCGACCTGTTCCCCTTTATAAAACACAGGACACTTCATACGCCGCCTCCCTTGTGCGCAAAAGAAAACGCGCATCTACTATTTATAGATACGCATTCTTGTTGATTTTATGCAGTTATCCAAGCGAATAATCTCCGGAAATGAGCACCTTAGTGCGTTCGGATGCCTGAAACCCGCTCGACTGTGTGGTTGCCGTATAGAGAGAGTAGAGCGCAAGAGGCTGTCCCTCGGTAAGTTCCCCCACCTCGGACAGGTTGACCAGTCCCTTTTCTCCGCTCTCAAAGCAGTTTGCCGCACCGCTTCGCAAAACCACCTCTGAGCCAACTGCCAAATACACCTTCTGCCCTGCCGAAAGGGTCAGGGACTTCCACGTGCCGCTGTCTGCGGCTGTCCCATTTCCTGCCGCTGCCACACGCTTCAAAAAGGTCTCGTCCGATGCCAAGGCAGCAGCCGCCTCTGTGATTTTCCGGTCGATTTGCTGCGACAGGGCATTGATGCGCGCACTGAGCGCATTGCCTTGCTCACCAGCAGCGGCCTCTGCTGCCTGCATAGCTTTTGGTGTCACGACTGCGTCCAGATAACTCTGTGTAATGAGCGGATCGTCTGCCGAGCCAGACGGTGCCGCAACTGCAAAATATCCCGAAACCAGCAGACACATCATAAGCACTGCGGCAATGGAAATAGTTAGCTTCTGTTCGATTGGCTTCATCGAATTCACTCCGTTCTCTTTCTATCCTTGTACTGAGCCCCCCAGACCGAAACTGACCGCGATTGCCTGATCGATCTGCCGCATATGGTCTGCATCGAGTGTGCCCATCTTTTCACGCAGCCGCTTTTTGTCCAGCGTGCGGATCTGCTCCATAAGCACGACAGAATCCTTGGTAAGACCAAAATTCTTAGCACCCAGCGTAATGTGCGTCGGCATTTTGGCTTTGTTTACCTGAGAGGTGATGGCAGCCGCAATAACGGTTGGGCTGTGGCGGTTTCCAACATCATTCTGAACAATAAGTACCGGTCGAATCCCACCCTGCTCACTGCCAACCACTGGACTCAGGTCTGCATAATAAATATCGCCGCGTTTGATCTTATGTTCCATGTGATACCTCCTGCGTTTTCCATAGGAATGTTACAGTCCTATTTTCCCCATATTGAGGCGAGATATAACCGCAGAGAGGTAAAAATTTTTTTACAAGTAGACGCGCGGGATCCGGTTTGAAACCGCACACAGCACCTCATAGGAAATGGTGCCCGCCGCCTGTGCCAGCGTTTCCGCCGTGACGGCTGCATCGCCAAAAACGGTCACGATATCTCCACGCGCCGCACGCACGTGTGCAGGCAGGCATACCATAAGCATATCCATACACACACGTCCAATCACCGGAACCGCCTGCCCATCAATCACAACAGATGCCTTTCCTGAGCCTGCACGCAGAAATCCATCTGCATAGCCAATGGCAACCACAGCCTCACGGATTGGTTCCTTGGTCTTGTATGTACAGCCATAGCTGACAAGCCGCCCCGCCTCCAGCTCACGCACCTGTACGACATGGGTTTTGACGGTCATGACAGGCCGCACGCCAATGCGCACCGGATTGCTGGGATCTGGCTGATAACCATAGAGGATAATCCCCGCACGCACCATATCCAGATAGCTGTCTGCATATTGTATGACACCGCCGCTGTTGGCACAGTGCTTGATTGGAATGGCAAGCCCTGCCTGCTCCAGCCCATCGCAGACCGCGCGAAACAGTGCAAGCTGCTGCCTTGTGAACGCAGTATCCTGCTCCGACGCGGTATCCGAAACGGCAAAATGGGTAAATGCACCATCTACCTGCAGCCCGGGCAGCTTGGCAATCTCCAAAAGTGCGTCGATGGTTTGCTGTGTATGATGCGCCGGAAAGCCCAGACGTGACATGCCAGTATCCAGCGTAAAATGGATCTTGATCGGCTTTCCCTCTGCGCAAGCCGCTTTGGAAAACAATTCAGCCGTCTCACGGTCATAGACCGGCACGGTGATATCATGCCGAACGACCGCAGGCATATCGGCTTCATCGACATATCCCAAAATCAAAATGGGTGCACGGATTCCAGCCGCACGCAGTTCCAGCGCCTCGTCTCCAGTAGCAACACCAAAATATGCCGCACCGCGCCGTTCCAGACAATGTGCCACCGGCACCGCTCCATGTCCATAGGCATTCGCCTTGACAATACATAGTACCGGACGATCCGCATGCTTTTGTATCACATCAAAATTATGCTCAAGCGCAGATAAATCGATCTCCGCCCAAGCGCGATTCTGGTTCATTCCCATGTTGGTTCTCCTTAACTCTGCTCGAATTGCTCAAAAAACAGTGTCACCCGCTTTTGCCCGTCACAGTATAGTTCGGCGCACAGCGGCGTCATGGTGTCCGGCTCCAGCCAGACGGTCTTGGAAATTTTGGGCTGCACATCCATGGTTTCATAATGCAGGCTGACCGCCTGCACCCCATCTATGGTATCCTTACCAATTTCAGTCGGCTCTCCGGTGCAAAGGTCGTACACAAGATCTGCAATAGAATCCACAGGGGTGAGCCCCGCAATGGCATCTCGCCCAAACTCCAGTGCAGCGTCCCGATATTGCAGGGTAAAGTCCTGCTGCCCGGCAATTTCCACCTGTACTCCGGCAATGGCTTCCGGTTCGGTCACTGTCAGCAAATCATTATCTTCTTTATTATACTCGTAATCGACGCGGTATTCCAGCGCAGATTGTCCAAAATCGCATAAAATTTTGACTTTCATCTGTGCTGTCTGCAAGTCCTCAAAGTGCCCGCGCACAGTTTCTCCGGCTGGCGGTGCCGATTTTCCGCACCCACTGAGAAAAACCGCGAGCACTACACATAATATTCCATGTTTCAAGCAGTCCCACACCCTTTCTTTTTGTTCCATCATACTGGGCGCTCTGCGCCGCCTCAGCCCGCTCAGCAACCCCTGTACCTACTGTATCTCTATGTACATCTGGGTATTGGATATACCCTTTTGCAAAATTTTCAATTTTTTCAAAAATACCGTTGACAAAAGCTTTGCAAGCCGATATAATAAAGAAGCTGTCAATAAACGACATATCAAAATCGAGGTGTGGCTCAGCTTGGTAGAGCGCTTCGTTCGGGACGAAGAGGCCGCAGGTTCGAATCCTGTCACCTCGACCATCAAAAGGAACTGCAAATGCAGTTCCTTTTTTTCTGTCTGCAAAAAACGTGTCGCGCTCCCGCAAAGCGTATCAAAATTTCGTAAAAAAAATTACTTGACAAAGCGCCATTCCTGTATTACACTTGACTAAACTAATAAACCGTTGAAGAAGAAGAGTAACCAAGGATTTGATGTTTTCCAGAGAGCCGCGGCAGGTGAGAGCGCGGCAAACAGCAGCTTGGCGAATGGGCTTCCGAGGGCATAGCGAACAGACACCATGTCTTAGTAGTGCGACGGGATCTCCACCCGTTATCAAGGGAGTTTGCATTCGTAGTTTCGGCTGCAAAATGAGTGGACGTATTTTTTCGTCAATCCGGGTGGCACCGCAGAGGTTTTCACAAGCCTTTGTCCCAGAGAAATCTTTCTTGGGGACAAAGGCTTTTTCTTTTTCCCCACACAATGTAAAAGGAGTGTGCAAACCATGTCTCAGATTCCACATCGTCTCTATCTCACCGAAGAACAACTTCCCAAGCAGTGGTTCAACCTGCGCGCCGTGATGCCCGAGCAGCCCGACCCTATGCTGCACCCTGCGACGGGCAAGCCTATCACGGAAAGCGATCTTTCTCCGATTTTCTGCGAGGAACTGGCACGTCAGGAGCTGGATGGCACCACAGAATTTATAGATATTCCAGAAGAAATTCAGGAAATTTATAAAATGTACCGTCCCTCTCCCCTGATTCGCGCCTACGCACTCGAAAAGGCGCTGGATACCCCCGCAAAAATCTACTACAAATTTGAGGGCAATAACACCTCCGGCTCACATAAGCTCAACTCTGCCATTGCGCAGGCATACTATGCCAAGCAGCAAGGACTTTCCGGTGTGACCACGGAAACGGGTGCCGGTCAGTGGGGCACTGCACTCAGCGAGGCATGCAGCTATTTCGGACTGACCTGTGATGTCTTTATGGTCAAATGCTCGTATGAGCAAAAGCCCTTCCGCAAATCGGTCATGCGCGTCTTTGATGCGTCCATTACCCCGTCCCCCTCTATGACCACCAAGGTCGGTCGACAGATTTTGTCACAGACCCCTGACACGACCGGAAGTCTTGGCTGTGCCATTTCAGAGGCTGTGGAGGCCGCTATAGAAAGCGGCGGCAGCAAGCGCTATGTGCTGGGCTCGGTGCTCAATCAGGTTCTTTTGCACCAGTCCGTTATCGGGCTGGAGACCCAAACTGCGATGGAGCAGCTCGGTGAATACCCCGATATCGTCATCGGCTGTGCCGGCGGCGGCTCCAATCTCGGCGGGCTGATTGCTCCCTTCATGGCAGATAAGCTGCGCGGGCTTCGAAACCCGCGTATCCTCGCAGCCGAACCTGCGTCCTGTCCGTCTTTGACCCGCGGTAAATATGCGTATGATTTCTGCGACACCGGCAAGGTCACGCCGCTGTCCCGTATGTATACACTGGGCTCGGGCTTTATCCCCTCCGCCAACCATGCAGGCGGTCTGCGTTATCACGGCATGAGCCCCATTCTCTCCAAACTCTATCATGATGGGTATATGGAGGCAGCTGCTTATGAGCAGTCCCGTGTATTTGAGGCAGCCGTTCTGTTCGCAAAACGTGAAACCATTCTGCCTGCACCGGAATCCGCTCACGCAATCCGCGCCGCAATCGACGAGGCACTGCGCTGCAAGGAATCCGGACAATCCAAGACCATTCTGTTCGGTCTTACAGGCACAGGATATTTTGATATGTTTGCATATGAAAGCTATCTCAGCGGCACCATGCAGGACTATATCCCCACCGATGCAGAACTGCAGCAGGGCTTTGATTCTCTGCCGGAGATCCCGCAGAATTCATAGCCAGAACACCAATATATCCTTTTGCAAGACAGGACTTAAATTTTACGCAGCAAAATGCCCGAGATCGCTCATTGATGCGCGGTTTCGGGCATTCTTCGTCCAAAGCACGTTGCGCGGCGGACGCCTCAAAAAACGGAACTTTTCGGTGGGTGTGGTACATCGAAAACAGATGCGCCCCTTTTATGCAGGCTGTTTCTTGTTATACAGGAACATGGCAACAGATACGCCGCAAATGATGCAGTAACCCAACACACTGAGCCAGTCTGGAATCTGCCCAAACAAAAGAAAGCCCAAAACAGCGGCAAAGACCACCTGCGAATAATCAAACACAGAAATTTCACGCGCTGGTGCATTGGCATAAGCAGCAGTAATGGAAAACTGTCCGCCGGCAGCAGCCAGACCCGCACCCAGCAGCATCAACACCTGTGTTCCTGTCATGGGCTCACCATAGAGCAGCAGCCATGGCACCAGCACCAGACAGGAGAATCCGGAAAAGAAGCACACAATATAGGCGCTGTGCTCTCCGCGCTGTGTAAGCGCACGCACTGCGGTGTAGGCAGCCCCCGCACATATGCCGCCGCACAGCCCTATGAGGGCGGGGAAAAACGCCGTTAAGTCAAAGCTCGGCTTGATGATGCACAGTGCACCGACAAAGGCGGTGCAAATGCCAAGTGCCTGAACTGGTGTTACCTTTTCATGCAAAAACCAAAGCGAAAACAGGATTGCTGCAAAGGGAGAGAGCTTATTGAGCATAGAGGCATCTGACAGCAGCAGATGGTCGATTGCATAATAATTACACAGGATTCCAATGGTACCAAAGCCCGCACGCACGAGCAGCAGCGGCAGATTTCCCTTTTGCCAGATAAAATCCCCACGCTCGCGCAGCAGCACAAAGATTGCAAACACAAGTGCAACCGCATTGCGGAAAAAACTCTTTTGCATAGAAGGCAGGTCGCCTGCCAAGCGCACAAAAACATTCATAAGCGCAAAGCAGAACGCCGAACACAGAATAAACAGGATTCCTTTGGTCTTTTTGCTGAGATTCATAAGTAACCTCCTAAAATGATTTTCTTTCATTTTCTATGATACCATGTATTCCAGATACTGACCAGTTCGATTTGCCCGTCCAACCAAAATGAATGTCAAAAATTCGTAAATATTCTCTTTCGAAATCGCGAAAAACGGGCAGGCGGTTTTTTTGCGGCTCCGCTTTTGTGTGCCTTTCCTTTCCTCGTCTAACCTAATCTGATCTATCCTTTCCTATCCTACCCTCGTCTGGGGCGACCATTGGTCGACCAATGGTCAACCATCGAAAGAATGGTGATATTTTCTTGACAAACGCAGGATATGGACTACAATAAAATATGAAAGCAGAGTAGATTGCTGTGCGTGAAGTGCTGTCGGAACGGGGAGTTGTCCGATAGACGAAAGGAAGGATTTTTCCTGCGGTACAGCGGTCGCATCCCGCTGCACACAATTTCAGAGCGGTCATACCTCTTGAAAATGCGTGCATTCAAATTTTCTGGAGGTGTCTTTTTATGGAAAAACAAAAAAATGTGTTTCGCCGCTCCCTTGACGAACTCAAATCCCCGCGCACGCTGGTCATTACCGCCATGCTCATTGCGCTCAATCTGGTCTTTGACCTCACCGGACTCAAGATTTATATCACGCCGGAAACGCGCATCTCAGTCGGCTTTGTGTGCAATGCCTCGGTCGGTATGCTCTACGGTCCAGCCGTCGGCATGATGACAGGATTTTGTACCGATATCCTTGGTTTTCTGCTAAGCCCCAACAATCCCAGCGGATACTTCCCCGGGTATACACTGACAGCGATTACAGGCGGTCTTCTCTATGGTCTTTGGCTGTATAAGGGACGTCCTTCTATTGCCCGCTGCATCGGTGCAAAGCTGTGTGTAAATTTTTTCTGCAATATCCTGCTCAATACCTTGTGGAGTGCCATTCTCTTTCAAAAAGGCTTCTGGGTGCTGCTCCCCGGCAGGCTCATGAAAAACATCTTTCTACTACCCTTTGAGGTTGCCCTGCTGTGGATAGTAGCAAATGTTGTGCTTCGGCAATTCCGCAGAGTATTTTCAGGTTCTGTCAGTTCCTGAACCTATAAGTCCCCTGATTTTAGTTTTCAGGGGATTTTTCGTGCTATTTCCCGCCTTTTTCCTCAAGAAACACTTTACAACCAGTAATAATATGGGTATAATATATATACTTTTATGACGGAGTTTGACGAAGATGGCAAGTGACTTTTCAAGAACCCTTGCGCTGTTGCGCCGTGAAAAGAAAATAAGCCAACGCACCGCGGCAACCGATTTGGGCGTATCGCAGGCGTTGCTCAGTCACTATGAGAACGGACTGCGTGAGCCCGGGCTCAGCTTTGTTGTGCGCGCAGCGGACTACTATGGCGTATCCTGTGACTATCTGCTGGGACGCTCCATGGCGCGTGACGGCTCCTCTGTACCAGCTGTCAGACTGCACGATGCCTGTGCCGACGGTGCCGGCAATCCGGAAAACCCGTTTCTCCTGCATCGCCGTCTGGTGGTCAATGCAGCTGCCCTGCTATTCGATATCTCCGAAAAGGCAGGCTCTGAACAGCTGTCCTCGGAGATTGCAACCTATTTGTCTATGGCGATTTATAAGGTATTTCGTTACCTCTATGCCGCCGACCCCGGCGGAGTCGAGGAGGCGTTCCGCACGGCAAGTGAACACTTTGACTGCCTGTGCAACGCGCAGATGAACCTCAGTGAACTGCGGATCCGTGCCGCTGCAAAGGGTCTGGGCGGCTTCGGACTGGAACGCGAGGAACTTCAGCTGCCTTCTCTCCAGCCCGCCGATCTCGCACGCAATTTCCCCAATCTGTCCTCATCTATGCTGACCCTGCTGCAAGCCGTTGCAGACCATATTACCCCATTCGAAACCGCACGTCCATCTGCCGACAAGCGCGGCAAATGATACATTGAATTTTTTTGAGAAATTATCAAAAACTTGTTGACACAGAGCGCTTTTCATGATATTATAATACACGTCGCTGAGCTAAATCGTTCGCACAGCGGCATCAAGATGAAAATGCTGGTGTAGCTCAGTTGGTAGAGCAGCTGATTTGTAATCAGCAGGTCGGGGGTTCAAGTCCGTCCACCAGCTCCACTTTCATCACAAAATTTTATATGGGAGGTTTCCCGAGTGGCCAAAGGGAACAGACTGTAAATCTGTCGTCTATGACTTCGATGGTTCGAATCCATCACCTCCCACCATTTCTTTAGATACCGTATGGTATCTATTCTATTCTCTGCATAAGTTTTGATTTTGCGTGATATCAACTTTATACGGGAGGTTTCCCGAGTGGCCAAAGGGAACAGACTGTAAATCTGTCGTCTATGACTTCGATGGTTCGAATCCATCACCTCCCACCAAACCAAAAAAGACACCGTTCGCGGTGTCTTTTTTAATTTCAGTCAGCTGCACAATTCCTCCTGTTCTGGTGACCGAAAAGAGCGCATTTTCCGCACGGCTGATGTGTCCCTCAAATACTATGGTATAGCCCAGTGTCTGAGGTGTTGCGCACACCATTGCCGCAACCCGCCTGCCTTTTACAAATACCAGCCGCAGAATGCCTTCGCTGTACCCTTCTTGAATGGCAGCACTGCGAAAGCCAATCACCGCTTCGATTTCCTCCCGCGGTGTATAGGGTGCAAACGTATAGACTGTATCCCACGCAAACGGCACCACCTCATTGAGCGTGACAGTATCCTTACTTATGCCGGTTACAGCGGCTTGCAGCGCACGTTCCCGCTCTGTCCGCACACAATCCCCATACCATCGCAAGCCAGCGAATGCAGCAAGCAGCACAACAGCGATTGCCACAATCCGTTTCATCATCATCTTCTTCATCATGAACTTCCTCCAAAAAAACACAAAAAGGGGGCGATGTCTTTGCCCCCTCTTTTTTGATAAGGCTGTCAAAGAACAGCCATTTTTTTTGCATGGAACCAGCTTTCGCAGGGTTCGGCTCTACGCCCTCCAAACCTGTGCCAAAGGGCATGGTTCTATGAGCAATACCTTCAGACACGATTGAACCGCTTCCGTCCCCTGGTCTGATTACCGCTTGAGAAAAAACTGGATTTCCAAGAGTGCAAGCAGCCCGCCTGCAAACAAAATCATCTGAATCTGTGGAACGAAAAATACTGCGAGCCGAACCATTTTATACACCTGTCCCTTGCATCCATCCGAAATATGTTGGTAATTCTACTGCGATTTTGATACCCCATACACAAAGCATCACGACAACCGGCAGCTTTTCTGCCCGTGCGTCCGCACGCCCTTGCAAGCCGAAGATTTTCTGCACAATCCAATAGCATCCAAATCCCAAAGCCGCGCCTAGAGTATTCAAAATCAAGTCATCCGTCGTGCTTGCCCGATAATTGAAAAGCTGATTGCATTCAATGAACAGCGATGCCGCAAAGCCCAAACCGATGACGCGCGCCGGATGGCGCCACCCCCGCCAAAAAAGCGGGAGCAGCAAGCCAAGCGGCATAAACATCAAAATATTTCCGCCAATCTGTATGAGTCCCTGTCCCAAAACCGACTGCATATCCGCAAACGGTATGAGGGAAACATTTGCACTCACGGCAAAGTCCTGAATCACCAGAAAATTGGTCGGAGTTGCTCCAGTGACTTCCAGCACCAGATACCAATACACGCCAAACACACAAAGAATTGCTCCCCATTTCATACCGTCTCACCTCCATTTTATCCGACGGTCAGCGATTTTCCGATCAGCTGCTCAATCAGCTTGACAGGTGCCTCGCCCTGCTCATAATAGATTTGCTGCATGCTGTCCGTTTGCGTGCTCACATAGACGGAAACTCCATTGGCATATACACGGTCCTCCTCCCACAGAACATATTTGCCGGAATCCCAGCGCTGACGCTCCGTATATGCGTTTTCCAGAAACTTGGCAATGGTTTCCGAATCCGTCACCCGAACAGGCTCCCGATTCCATTCCGGTTCCTCGTAGGTTGTGTCGGACACATCAATCTGAATTTCCTTCACATTTTGTGCTTGCAAAGGTGCCCATTGCACCCCCATCAGCTCCTTCAGAAGCTGCAAGGTTTCCGTATCTGACGGATATACAGGTATGGTGTAGCTATATATCCGTTTTCCATCTCTCCAATCACCGTCCCACGTTGTTTCATGGGTCGCATATATCTCTTCTTTATCTTCATGCAGCTTTTGCGCAGCATCAAGTGTGATTTGAACCACCGGAACTTCGTGCATATATGCCTTCCGATTGCGCATCTGTTCCTGCTGAAGCGTCGTAATCACACGGCGAATGTCCGCCGTTTTGTAAATCATATCCACCGCATCCGGTGTTTCTGCGGCATCGTCATGAAGCCCCAAATATTCGGCAAACAGTTCCATACTACGGTCAGCCGCCTGCTCCGGAATCTGGAATCGCTGCAAGCTCAAGTATTTCTCGCCGTATGCTGTACTGGTCAAGAACGTATCCAGCTGCTCTGCAACCAGCTTGTTTGGAACATGATAGGAGCGCACCTGTTTTTTCCCATTTTTGAGCTGATAGGCAACGATGATATTTTCTGAAAAATCAACTTCTTCCGGCTGCTGTACCACCGGTTCCGCTTGCTGACCATGCTGCTTCTCCAAGTTTGGAATACAGGTCTGTGCAATCGCAATCACCGTTTGAATGCTCTCGGTATCCTGTAAATAGGTGGGATAATTCTCCCCATTTTCATAGGGACCCATATACAAATCATTGCGTGTCAGCTCCGTCCACAAGCCGACTGCTTCCACCTGAGACTGGTCGGGCACATAGCTGTCATATCCAAAAATGTCTGCGCGGAATCCGGCAAAGACAGCGACTGCTGCCGCACACAGAATCAGCATCTGCTTCCAGTGATGGAACAGCGCACGGAAATCAAATTCATAGATGATTTCAACAATTGCATGAAACAGCACGACACCGAGCACAAGACCAAACCACGCCCAGCCATGATTGTCACTGCCAAACATAACTGCAAACAAAAGTGCACAGGCACTGCCCATAAACAGGCTCATATACCACTGGAGCGGCGCTTTCAATGGCTCAAAAGCAACCGCTGCGCCTGCCCGCTCGCTTCTTCTGCGCACAAACAGCACATAACTCAAAGCCAGCAAAACAACGCCCAAAACAAGCGGATACCACACAACTGCCATGCCAAAGGTTCCCACAAAGTCCGGATCGATCTCTGGACGAGTCAAGCTGGTAAAGTACTTAATGATTGGGCTGCCATTTGTAATGGTATACATTTGCTGCTCAGAGGGTACTGTAAAGGTAACATGCAGCATCATTTGCCATGCCTGATGCATGAACGCTGCAAGCGGCAGACTGAACTGCACCCAAAGGGCGAGCAGCACGGTAATAATGGTATTCCCTGTCAAAACCGTACACATCACCATTACTGTATAATTGACGAGAAAGAACAGGCTGTGTCCCAGCACTGTATGCGCAATCACATTTCCGGTCACAAGCCCGCCAAAGCCCATGGAAAATGCGGCACCTGCTGTGACTGCATACACAAGGACAAAGATTGGCAAAACCATCAAAATGCCGGAAACATAGTTGACGATAAACAAGTGCGTGCGATTGATGGGAAGTGCATGGTAGAAATCCACCTGCTGACGGTCATGCAGATAGCGAAAGACCGCCACACCGCACACCGACGCCAAAAGAATCAATGCCACCTTGACCACATAATTGTCCATCGACAGCAAAAACAAGACGCCTTCCTGTGCCGATTGTAAGATTTCCTTTCCCTCGGTTTCAAGCTTTTCCGGTGACAGCAGCATCCGCATCTGTCCCTGAAAGCTCTCACGCACCATAAATAAGGGCAGCAGCAACGTGCCAAGACTGCCCAAAAGCGTCAGCGCCACCAGCCACAGGCGGCTGGAAAGATTGCGCCGCACGAGTGTTTTATAGGATAAGTTTTTTGAGGTCATAGCCCACTACCTCCGTTTCACTGATAAAGATTTCTTCCAGCGTCAGCGGAAGCATCTCATAGAAGGCTGGCTGAAGCGCTGCAATGCGGGCTTCCAGTTCTTCCTGGGTGCCGCGCACCGTGATGGTATGGAGAGACCCTCTCTGCTCTCGCTTGAGCACCTCCATGCCTTCAAACGGGTCATACGCCGGTGCCTCACGCAAAATCATCTGTACCTTGTGCATGCCGATTTTCATATCCTCCAAGTCTTTGGAAAATAAAATCCCGCCGCGGTGCAGCAGCCCAACGTGATCGCAGATGTCCTCAAGTTCTCTGAGGTTGTGGGAGGCGATGACAGGGGTAAGCCCTCTTTCTGCCACATCTCCGGCAAACAGCCCCTTGACCGTCTGCCGCGCAACTGGGTCCAGCCCGTCAAAGGTTTCATCACAGAACAGGTAATCCGTGTTTGCGCTGACACCGCAAATGACCGAAACCTGTTTTTTCATGCCCTTTGAAAAGGTGCGGATTTTGCGGTTTCCGTCCAATCCAAAGCCGTCCAGCAGCTTTTGATAGCGTGCCTCATCAAAATTCGGGTACAATGCCTTATAATAGTTCTTCATTTCATGCGGTGTGCTGTTGGCAAAGAAAAACTGTTCATCTGAAATATAGAAAAACCGCTGCTTGAGCGCTTCATTCTCATAGACATTCTGTTCATCAATCTGCACCGTTCCCTCGTCCGGCTGCAAAATGCCTGCCAGCATACGTAAAAATGTAGATTTTCCTGCGCCATTGGAGCCAATCAGCCCATACACCGAGCCTTTTTCGATTCTTGTATTGACATGATCGACCGCAAGCAAATCACCAAAGCGTTTGGTTGCCTGTTCGGTTTGAATCATACGCTTTTCCTCCCCTCTTCCTCAATCCACCGGATTAAGAGCGAACCATCTATCCCGATTTCTTTCGCTGTCTGCAACAGACGCAACAGCTGTATTCGAATCTCCTCCATTCGACGTTCGCGCAGTACCGCACCGTTTGGTGAGACAAAATTCCCTTTCCCTTTGACCGAGTAAATCACGCCTCTGCTCTCCAGCTCACTATATGCACGCTGAATGGTGTTAGGATTGATAGACAATTCTGCCGCCATTTGCCGCACGGAGGGCAGCTGGCTGTCAGGCTGCAGCACATCATGCACAACCATCTGTTCAATCTCGTCTACAATCTGCTCATAAATGGGACGACCATCTCGGTAATTGATGCCAAACATTGCGCGCCTCCTTTCCCTTGTGTATTAACTGTACTGTGTGTCTTAGTACAGTTAGAGTATAGCATGCACACAGCAGTCTGTCAATAGACAGACCTTTGCGCCGCTTGATTTTCAAAAAATATGTGATTTGTTCTTAATTTGTCAATATGTCTATGCTATAATAAGAAAAATGCACAATCCTAATCTGATATTGGGAAGCAAACACCATACCACCATACAGGAGGACACGCCATGGTACAGATTGGAAACGAATGGGACGACATTCTAAAGGACGAATTTTCTGCCGACTACTTCCAAAAAATCCAGCAGACACTGGAGGAAGAATATGCCGCATACGAAATTTTCCCACCCAAAGCGGATATTTTCAATGCGCTCAAATATACTCCATATTCCAATATCAAAGCGGTCTTACTTGGTCAGGACCCTTATCACGGTCCCGGTCAGGCGCACGGACTGTGTTTTTCTGTGCAGCCCGGTGTCACCCCGCCGCCCAGTCTCCGCAATATTTTCAAGGAACTGGAAACCGATATGGGAATCCAAAAGCCAAAGCACGGCTGCCTGACCACATGGGCAGAGCAAGGTGTTCTGATGCTCAACACGACGCTGACCGTGCGCCGCGGGCAGGCAAACAGCCATAGCAAAATTGGCTGGACACGCTTTACGGACACCATCATACAAAAGCTCAATGACCACCCAACTCCCATTGTATTCCTGCTGTGGGGCACACCGGCACGCGCCAAGAAAAAACTCATCACAAACACCAATCATCTTATTTTAGAGTGTGCGCACCCGTCCCCGCTTTCCGCGCACAACGGCTTTTTTGGCTGCCGCCATTTCTCACAGTGCAATGAATTTCTAATGGCACACGGCATCGCACCCATCGACTGGACGATTCGTGAAACGGTTTCTGCACAATAACAATAATAAGAAAAACAGGATTTGAAAATTTTTCAAATCCTGTTTTTTATATGAATTTCCATTTATATGCTTATTTTTGCATAGCATTTTTCTATAAAGCACATTAAGATTATATTTTGTCAAAATTTTATTCCATTTTCTCTCATTTTAGATATTATATCAAGCTGTGAAATCTCTCCTATCTAATTTACTTTGTATTTTGTCGAAACTTATATATGTAGTACATAATTATGAAAAAAAGTCCTCCATAAATAATTTTATATAACAAAAACAAAGTGTTATGTTCATAAGTTAGAAAATAGAATATAAAGTTGCTGGAAAGATAAAGAGTGATAGCTAAAATAAGTTTTAATTTTTTGTGCATCTCTGATTACCAAATTACATCCAAATAGCCATTGTTTGGTTTCTTATCTTTTGAATCAAAGTATTCAGCTATTTTTCCAGCAGGATCAACAACATAATTCAAAAAACCAGCAATACTTGGCAGACTAATGCCTAATGCAATAGCAGCTTTTCCAATCACTTTTTTCTTTATTGTCCTTATGAAAATATGTTGTAATTGTTTGGCTCCAAATTTTTTTAATGCAACAGACAATGATCCCACTCCAGAGGCAATCAGAATTCCGTTTAGAATTGTATCTATTGTTGCTGCCACATATTTGTTTTTTATATGTATATCAGGAAGACCGTCTTTCCATATATCACCCAGATCAATGCGTCTCGCATATGTCATCGGAACGTTAGACAAATCGATATTTTTTAGATTTTCTCTAATACCGTATTCAGTATTAGTCCGTTCAGTGATATCATCAATTTCAGACAACTTAATTTGTAAAGCTCGTTCAATTCCAGCTTGAATCTCGGCTTCTGTTAATGATAATTCTTCATAAGAATTGGGTTCAGCAGCAAATGCAGTAGCACTTAGGCTAAACACCATGGTAAGAACCAAGACAATACTTATAAGCTTTTTAAATAAAGTTTTCATATATAATTCCTTTCGTGATTTCATCTAAAAATATAGTTCTGTCATGGAAGAAGGAAATAAACCATTGGAATCACAGCCTTTCAAAAATAATTTTGTTTCAATTATTTTATAACTACGCAAATAATAACATACTAAGAAAATAAAAGTCAACATATTTGGTGAAATAAAAAAGCAGAAAATATGTTTTTCTCTGCGTTGAGGTATCTCATATAAAAAACACCATAAACTCCATTTTGCACAAATCTTTTTGAATCATTTGTAAATCTTTCTCAAGACGCAAGACGAATTTATGCTTTTGTGCTATGATAAGGATACGGACATTGTATATCCGCATTTTTCAAAACCAAAGGAATGGATCACAATGGATATTAGGTGTACGCAAAATATTTTCAAAAGCTCCAACGGCCGCTCCAATGTGACCTACTATATCTTGACCCCTGAGGGTGTCGAACTGCGCGGAATCGTCCAGATTTCCCATGGTATGTGTGAATATTTTTCGCGCTATACCGTGTTTGCCAAATATCTGTGCTCGCTTGGGTTTATCGTTTGCGGCAATGACCATATTGGTCATGGTGCCTCTGCCCCGCGCACCAATGAACTGGGCTTTTTCTCGGTGCGGGACGGGTGGAATTTTCTGATTCAAGATATGCAGAAGCTCACCGATATCATGCAGACGCGCTATCCGGAACTCCCCTACTTTGTGCTGGGGCACTCCATGGGCTCCCTGATTACGAGAATCTATCTCACAAGCTGCGGAGACCGCCTGAGCGGCTGCATTTTAAGTGGTACGGCAGGTCCCAACCCGCTTGCACGCACGGGTGTGCGCGTAGCCAATTCGGTTGCCCATTCCAAGGGCATGACCTACCGCTCCTCATTTCTGTCCAATCTGGCATTCAAAAATTATAACCGCAAGATTTCAGAACCGCAATCGACCTTTGACTGGCTCAGCCGTGACCCCAATGTTGTGCAAATGTTCCAGTCCGATGCCAAATGCAACTTTATTTTTACGGCTGCCGGCTTCCGAGACCTGTTCACGCTGGTCGAGCGCGCCAATCACAGCCGATGCTTCCGCAACACACCGCACGCCCTGCCGATTTTGCTCATCTCCGGTGACCGCGACCCTGTGGGCGGATATGGAGACGGGGTGCGCCGCGTGGCAAAGCTGTACCGCGCCGCCGGACAGAAGGATCTCGATATGATTTTTTATAAAGACGGACGGCACGAAATCCTGAACGAAACCAATCGGCTCGATGTCTTTGGGGATATCTCCCGCTGGCTGGAACAGCATCTGACACAAGCCGAAGCTACCACCGAAAAGGAGGAAACCAATCATGCTGCTGACAACGATTGAAACCCTACCCGAGCAGAAATTCACCATACTGGGCATTGCGCGCGGCAGTACCGTACAGTGCAAAAACTTCGGGCGTGACTTTATGGCAGGTCTCAAAAACCTCGTAGGCGGCGAAATGTATGAATACACTGAGCTGATGGACGAAACCCGCCGGATCGCAACCGACCGCATGATTCAGGACGCGGAGCGTCTGGGAGCAGACGCGGTCATTGGTATGCGTTACAGCTCGGCTGAAATCACACAGGGAGCGGCTGAAATCCTCGCCTATGGAACGGCGGTCAAATTTTTATAAGGACAGCAGCCATCTGTCCTCTGCAAATCATTTTTCACACAGGCAAACGCCCGAAATCACGCATTGATACGTGATTTCGGGCGTTGTTTTTGACTGGAAATCGTTTGTTTACTTTGTCCAGCCTGCCTTTTGTACGCCTTCTGCAAACTTGTCCAGAAAGCCCTGCACATTCGCCGCAATATCACCGCCAAAGACTGCTGAGCCTGCTACAATGACATCTGCGCCTGCCGCAATGCAGTCTGCTACATTGCTCTGCTTCACACCGCCGTCAATTTCCAATTCACAGGGATAACCGCCCTCTGAAATCGCCTGACGCACGGCGCGAATCTTATCCATACATTCGGGAATAAAACCCTGTCCCCCGAATCCCGGCTCTACGGTCATCAGGAGAATCATATCACAGTCGGGCAGCAGTTCAATTGCCGTCTGCACCGGTGTCTTGGGCTTGATGACACAGGCAGCCTTTTTGCCCGCTGCACGGATTTTTTGCAGCTGCGCCTTGGTATCCCCGTTCGCCTCACAGTGCACGGTAATGATATCCGCACCCGCTGCAATAAAGTCATCCAGATACTGGTCAGGGTCTGTAATCATCAAATGTACATCTAAGACCGCATCAGTTGCCGCCCGCAGCGCCTTGACCACCGGAGCGCCAATGGTCAAATTGGGCACAAAATGCCCGTCCATCACATCGACATGTACATATTCCGCACCGGCACGAACTGCAATTTCTACATCTCGTGCCAGATTTGCAAAATCCGCCGACAGAATCGACGGGGAAAGCTTGATTTTCATATTCCATAGACTCCTTCGTGTTTGTGTCCCGCGGCAAATCCCTTTTCAAACGTGAAAACTGCCGCCATTTTCTTCGCTGTTTTTTGAAAACTCCCAACCCTTTGATTAAATTATACACGATATCCTTATAATTTCAATGTCGGTTTTGTCAGATTATCGCTTGCACACAGCGCACGGTTCAGGTATGATAGTAGTAGGATTTTTCTGTTCTATCGCTCTATTTTTTGGTTATTCAATCAATTTTCTTGATTGTCTGACCAATTTTCCTGCGATTTTTCGAACAGAACCATGAAACAATTTCATTTTCTATCTGAAGGAGTCCGAAATGGCAGTTTATCGTTGTTATTCCGAGAAGCGCCCCGGTTTTGATGTGGAGGCGCGCAGCCTGTTTGACAGCCTGCATAATCTTCTGGAGATCCATTCCCTGACCGGCGTGCGCTATCTGTGCCGCTACGATGTCGAGGGCGTGGACGAAGCTGTATACGCGAAGGCAAAGCGTATTGTATTCTCTGAGCCGATGGCAGATGTCTGCTATGATGAGACCTTTCCGGCATCTGCCGGCGTGCATACCGTACTTGCCGTGGAACCGCTGCCCGGACAGTTTGACCAGCGTGCTGACTCCTGTGCGCAGTGTATCCAGCTGCTGGTACAGGGCGAGCGTCCTGCCGTTGCTGCCGCCAAGGTCTACGTCTTGGAGGGCGCATTGTCCGCACAGGAGCTTGCGCAGATTAAGGGCTATCTCATTAACCCCGTAGAAGCCCGTGAGGCTTCCATGGACAAGCCGTCCACCCTGTACACCGACTACGAGATTCCCACCGAAGTCGCTGTGGTCTCCGGCTTTATCGGTATGGACGCCGATGCACTGTCCAAAATGCAGCAGTCCATGGGGCTTGCCATGGATTTGGACGACCTGACCTTCCTGCAAACCTATTTCCGCGAAGAAGAACACCGCGACCCCACCATTACAGAGGTGCGTATGGTCGATACCTATTGGTCTGACCACTGCCGCCACACCACCTTCCTCACCCAAATCGACCATGTGACCTTTGACGATCCCATGGTACAAAAGGCTTATGACCAATATATGGCTGCCCGCGTTGAGGTCTATGGGGCGGAAAAGGCGGCAAAGCGTCCCGTTACCCTGATGGACATTGCAACCGCCGCTGCAAAGGTGCTCAAAAAGCGCGGTTATCTCAAAAATCTGGACGAATCCGAGGAAATCAATGCCTGCTCGATTCGTGTAACCGTACAGGTAGACGGAAAGCCAGAGGAATGGCTTCTGATGTTCAAGAACGAGACACACAACCACCCAACCGAAATCGAGCCATTTGGCGGCGCAGCAACCTGTCTGGGCGGTGCCATTCGCGACCCGCTCTCCGGACGCTCCTATGTCTATCAGGCAATGCGCGTGACCGGTGCCGGCGACCCGACCGTGCCGCTCTCCGAAACCATGGCACACAAGCTGCCGCAGCGCAAACTGTGCACCACAGCGGCTGCTGGTTACTCCTCCTACGGCAACCAAATCGGTCTTGCAACCGGTCTCGTTCATGAGTTCTACCACCCGGGCTATGTCGCAAAGCGCATGGAAATTGGCGCTGTTGTGGGCGCGGCACCGGTCGAGAACGTCGTCCGCGAGGTACCGGAGGCGGGAGATATTGTGATTCTGCTGGGCGGCAAGACCGGTCGTGACGGCTGCGGCGGTGCGACCGGCTCCTCCAAAAAGCACACTGAGGATTCTCTCGAAACCTGCGGTGCAGAGGTGCAGAAGGGTAATCCCCCAGAAGAACGCAAGATCCAGCGTCTGTTCCGCAATGGCAATGTCACTCGTATGATTCGCCGCTGCAACGACTTTGGTGCCGGCGGTGTCTCGGTTGCCATCGGTGAGCTTGCAGACGGCTTAGATATCGACCTCAATGCTGTACCTAAGAAGTACGATGGTCTGGACGGTACCGAACTTGCCATTTCCGAGTCTCAGGAGCGCATGGCAGTCGTTGTGCGCGCAAAAGATGTGGACGCCTTCATTGCAGAAGCTGCAAAGGAAAATCTGGAAGCCGTTGTTGTCGCAGTCGTCACCAACGAAAACCGCCTGCGCATGCGCTGGAACGGCAAGCTGATTGCCGATGTCTCCCGCGATTTCCTCAATACCAACGGCTGTGCAAAGCATGCCGATGCGGTCGTCCCCGCAATGCCCGCCCCCACAATCGAAATTGCTCCACAGGGTGACACCCTGCGCGAAAAGATACTGCATCATGCGGGAACGCTTGGCATCTGTCTGGAGCGCGGTCTGACCGAGCGCTTTGACGGCTCGATTGGTGCAAACTCCGTCTTTATGCCATTTGGCGGCAAAAATCAGCTGACCCCTGCGCAGGTCATGGCGGCAACCCTGCCCGCGCTGCACGGGCAGTGCTCGACCGCTTCGGTCATGGCGTTCGGCTTTGACCCTTACTACACTGAACAAAATCCATTCCTTGGTGCTTGTGCTGCTGTGGTGGAATCGGTTGCAAAACTCGTCTCTGCGGGCTGTGACTACAAGACTGCCTATCTGACCTTCCAAGAATACTTTGAGCGCCTTGGACGCGATCCCAAGCGCTTTGGCAAGCCGCTTTCGGCCCTGCTCGGCGCATATACCGCACAGGAAGCACTGTGCCTTGGCGCCATCGGCGGCAAGGACTCCATGTCCGGTTCCTTTGACGACATGGACGTACCGCCAACACTGGTTTCCTTCGCCATTGCACCGGAGGAGGCAAACAATCTCATTTCTCCGGAGTTTAAGGCTGCCGGACATCCAGTATATCTCTTTGATGCAGCCTATACCGAGGATGGCGCTCCCGATTATCAGGCAATCAAATCCATGTGGGAGGAAATCACCAACCTCATTCATACCGGCACCGTTGTCTCTGCATGGGCACTGTCTGTCGGCGGTGTCGCCGAAGCAATCTGCAAGATGAGCGTCGGCAATGATATCGGCTTTGCCTTTGACAAACTGTTCCCGAATGATGCGCTGTTCCTCAAGAACTTCGGCGGTATTGTTGTAGAGTCTACACAGGAACTGCCCGCTTACTGGAAAATCGGTGTTACCACTGCACAGCCGGAAATCACGCTGGCAGGAGAAATAATTTCCCTCTCCGAGCTGAAATCTGCGATGGAGGGTACGCTGGAATCGGTATTCCCAACACAGGCACCCGCACAGGATAACCAGCTGCGCACCATTTCCTGCACCGAGCGCAGCGTTTGCTCGCCTGCTGTGAAGCACGCAAAGCCGTTGGCTGTCATTCCGGTATTCCCGGGCACCAACTGCGAGTATGATACCGCGCGTGCGGTAGAAAACGCAGGTGGTGCGGCTGAAATCATTGTTGTCCGCAATTTCTCTGCCGACGCGCTGGCACAGTCAGCGGCACAGCTTGAGGACGCAATCCGCCGTTCACAGATGGTGATTGTTCCCGGCGGCTTCTCCGGCGGCGATGAGCCGGACGGCTCGGGCAAGTTCATTGCCTCCTTCCTGCGCGGCCCCGGCATCAAGGACGCCGTACACGAGCTGCTGCAAAAGCGAGACGGTCTGATGTTGGGTATCTGCAACGGTTTCCAAGCGCTTGTCAAACTCGGTCTTGTACCCTATGGCGAAATCCGCGATTTGGATGAATCCTGCCCGACCCTGACCTTCAACCTGATTGGACGCCACCAGTCTAGCTACGTCACCACCCGTGTGGCATCGGTCAAGAGTCCTTGGCTGTCCTCCTGCAATGTGGGCGACCTGCACTCCATCGCAATCTCTCACGGCGAAGGGCGCTTTGTTGCACCGCAGGCAGAAATTGACCGCCTGATTGAAAATGGTCAGGTTGCCTTCCAGTATACCGACCTTGCCGGCAATCCGTCTATGGACATTGCGTACAATCCAAATGGCTCTCTGTGCGCAATCGAGGGCATTACCTCTCCAGACGGTCGTGTTCTGGGTAAAATGGGTCATACCGAGCGTTTCAGCCCCTATGTCGCAAAAAATATCTATGGGCAAAAGTATCAGCCGCTGTTCGAAAACGGCGTAAACTATTTCCGATAAGGAACACAAAATCTAAAGTGCTGAACTGGTGCGGTTTGATACCGCACCAGTTTTTCTTGTCTTATCGCGCCGGATAGGGTATACTGAACAAAAATACAAAAAAGAGGAATTCCTTATGAAAAATCCAAATCATGCCATGCTCTTATGCTATAATCTCTCCCCTGCCAAAGCACCAAAACTCAAGGCAGCCTGCATCAAGGCTGGAATCCGCATACGGGAAATCGCTCCAGAGCAATTCACGCTTCCGCTCGGACGTATTTTAGGACACGACGAATTTGCAGACGCTGAGCCTACCCAAGAATCTGTATTCCAAGACGAACTGGTGGTTTTTTATCAGTTTACCAACCAGCAACTTGACCGTCTGCTTGCAGACATTCGCAAGGCGGGCGGGATTCGGCTCAAGGCGGTGGTTACACCGACCAATATTTCATGGAACGCCTGCGCACTGGTGCGCGAGCTGATTGCCGAGCGCGAAGCCCTTGCCAAAAACCAACAGGCGCATCAAGAGTGACACGCCAAAAGCAAAACACAGAAAAAGCGGACGAACCGAAAGGGTTCGTCCGCTTTTTATTATTTGTACAGACAAATTACTTTGCAGAATTTGCAGCAGCCATACGGCGTGCCTTTGCTTCCATGCGCTCACGGGTAACGTCCATAAATACAGCGAGGATAATAACAAGACCCAGCACGACGTTCTGGAGTGCAGAGGAGAAAGACAGCAGGGTAAAGCCGTTACGCAGAACACCGATAATCAGTGCGCCAACCATGGTGCCAGCCATGGTGCCCTTACCACCCATAAAAGATGCGCCGCCGATGATGCAGGCTGCGATTGCGTCGGTATCGTATGGCTGAATTGCCATGGTACCGTTACAGATACCGGAACGACCAACGGTTACGATACCAGCCAGCGCTGCCATCAGACCGGAGAAGGTATAGCAAAATGTCAGAACATTTGCAGAGTGGATACCGGACAGACGAGCTGCTTCCGGGTTGCCGCCCACACAGTAGATGGAGCGTCCCAGTGCAGTCTTTGTCAGGAAGATGTGCATACCGATGTAAAGCAGAACAACCAGAATAAAGCCAATCGGGAAGCCCTTAAAAGTTGCGCTGCCCAGCCAAGTGACTTCCTTCGGGAAACTGGAAACCATCTGGGATCCGGTAATCAAAAGCGCAGAGCCCCACAATACGTTCTTCATACCAAGGGTAGAAACGAATGGGTGCGGCAGGTGCAGACGTGTCAGCAGCATACCATTGATCCAGCCAACCAGAGTGCCGGCAACAATTGCAACAACCAGCATGAGCCAGCCGTTTGTCATGCCCTTCTGTACCATCATACCCATCACGCAGGAGCAGAAGATTGCGTTTGCACCAACAGACAGGTCGATACCTGCGGTAATCAGACAAAGCAGCATGCCCACTGCAACCAGCGCATTGAACGTGGTCTGCTTCAGGATACTCATAATATTATCGAACCGTAAAAAGTTTGGCGATGCAATTGCCAGCAATACACACAGCACCACCAGCGCGAGCAATGTACCAAGGGATACGCCATTGCCGCCCTTTTTCTTTGTCTTAGTCATCTAATGTTCCTCCCCATGCAGCCTTCATAATGTCTTCCTGATTGAAATGCTTGCTGTCACGATCTACTGTTGCCATGACCTTACCGCCGCGCATTACAATAACTCTGTCACTCATACCCAAAATCTCCGGCATTTCTGACGAAATCATGATAACGCACTTGCCTGCCTTGACTAGGCTGTTCATGACATTGTATACCTCAACCTTTGCGCCAACGTCAATACCGCGTGTCGGCTCGTCAAAGATAAAGATATCTGCATTTGTATTGACCCACTTGCCAATAACGACCTTCTGCTGATTACCACCAGACAGCTGCCCTACAATTTCGTCAATCGACGGTGTCTTGATACGCAGCGAACGGATATGCTCCTCGCCGGTCTCCAAAATCTTCTTTTCATCTAAGAATGGTCCATTGCTGAAGCCCTTCAGGTTTGCAAGAATCATGTTGGTACGAATGGTCTGCGCAAGCACAAGACCCTGTCCCTTACGGTCCTCAGTCAGGAACGCAATGCCTTCCTTGATTGCCTGACGCGGATTTTTAATATGCACCTGCTTGCCATGAATGGTGATTGTGCCGCCATCAATGGCATCGGCACCAAAAATTGCACGCATAGTTTCTGTACGTCCGGCACCGACCAGACCTGCAAATCCAAGGATCTGTCCGCCATACGCCTCAAAGTCAACGCCGAACAGCACACCGCCCTCTTGCAGGTTCTCTACCTTGAGGAAAGGCTCCTTACTCTTTTGACCAAATTCTTTTGGAAACTGATTGTCCAGACTGCGTCCAACCATTGCTGTAATCAGCGAATCGTTGTCCCAGTCCTTGATATCGCGGGTTTCAATAAACTGACCATCACGAATGACGGTGACACGGTCACACAACTCAAAGAGCTCCTCGAGCTTATGGGATACGAACATAATACCGATGCCGCGGTCTCTGAGGTCACGACAGGTTTTCATAAGCTGCTCAACCTCTTTCTCACCCAGAGAAGAAGTTGGCTCGTCCATGATGATCATTTTTGCATCAATCAAAACCGCCTTCGCAATTTCAATCATCTGCTGTACGCCCATACCAAAGGTGCCGGCCGGCTTGTGCGGATCGACATCCTGTCCGAGAGAAGCCATAACCTCTTTCGCCTTTTTGTGCATGGTATCATAATCGAGCAGTCCGCCCTTTTTCAGCCACTTATTGATAAAAATGTTATCTGTAATGCTGAGCAGCGGCTCAATATTCAACTCCTGATACACACACGCAATACCAGCGGCAGCGGATTCGTTCGGATCCTTGAACTGCTTGAGTTGACCCTCGACATAGATTTCGCCCTTGTCAGGCTGATGTACACCTGTCAATACCTTGATAAGCGTGGATTTGCCCGCGCCATTCTCACCGATTAGGCCAAGAATTTCGCCCGGCTTGACATTCAGGTGCATATTATTCAGTGCAACAACGCCCGGAAAGAGCTTCATTGCATTTTTCAGTTCTACTACATATTCACTCATCGATTCATCACCTGTTCTTCTCCGAGATAGGGGTGCGAAGCAAATTCTCAAAAATCGCTCTCGGCGCGATCTTCATCGTGTTTATACCCCCACGACTGACGCTCCGTCCATAGAAATTCCTCAAAAAAGTAAGGCTCCCCGCCCCAGACCCAAAGGAATGGGGCGGGGAGACATTATGTTTTCTATGCGAAGGTTCCTTATGCCAGATAGCCCTTCAGGGTATCCAGACGCTCCTGTGCATTGCTCTTATCTACAACGCTTGCACCAGAGTCGATAAATTCTTCAACGGTTTCGCCCTGCAGGCTCTTTACAACAGCTTCTACAGACTTGTAGCCCATGTTGTAGCCTTCCTGTGCAACGGACATGGTCAACTCATCGTTCAGAATCGCTGTGCAAGCAGACTGGATGCCGTCGAATCCGAGGAATACAGTATTTGCGTAGTTCGGGTTGGACTTTGCTGTACGAGCAGCAGCCATTGCCATATCGTCGTTGTTTGCGCAGATGATTGCAATACCTTCCGGATGGTTCTGCATGATTGCTTCCATAGCAGCCACTGCCTTGTCAGCAGTTGCATCTGCATACTGGGTCTCTTCCATCAGGAATGTACCGCCAGCTTCGTTGATGCCAGCTGCATAGCCAGCCTTACGGGACTCATTTGTGGAGTCGCCCTGTACGCCGCAGATTTCGATTGCCTTGATATCGGTCCAGCCAGCTTCCTTTGCAGCCTTTACTGCTGCTGCGCCGCCCAGCTTACCAGCAGCCTCGTTGCCGGTACCAACGAAGGACAGAACCTCCGGTGCATCAATATCGGTATCGACTGCAACGATTGGCTTGGTCTTGCCAGCGATCATGGTCTTTACCATGTCAGCCTGCAGCGGTGCGATGACGTAACCGTCATAGGCTGCATTCATATCGGTCTCAATCATGGACAGCTGCTCGTCATACGCGGTCTCAGAGGAAGCGCCCTTGACCTCAACCTTTACATTCGGGTTATCCTTGCTGTACGCCTCTGCGCCAGCCTTTACATAGCCCCAGTACTCAGAAGCTGTTGTCTTGAGGATCACACTGATCTTATAGTTACCCTCGCCCTCTGCTGTGCTGCCGCCGTTGTCTGCTGTGCCCTGTGCGCCCTGCGAATCTCCACCGCAAGCTGCCAAAGTCAGTGCCATGGAACCGGCAAGAGCTGCCGCCATCAACTTCTTCACTTTCATAATGCTAACCTCTCTTTTCTTTCATGTCCCGCATTTTTGTGCGGAACACTAAAATTTCACCTGCAAAACCAACAGGTCATTGTCTATATTTTAAGTCTTTCCATGGGCGCTGTCAAGCCGATTGTGCACTATTGTAAGTATGCTTAATTTTTCTTTGTTCATTTATGCACTTCTGTTAAAAAAACAGGGTGTTTTGTTTTGCTTCCTCCGTGCCTTGTGCCTTTTTCGCTTTCTCCTTGGCATTTTTATACTTTTTTGTTCATATTCTGATGTTCTTTCTAGCTTTCTGCTTGTATTTCCTTGTAATATTCAGGCTTATCATTTGTTAGTTTTAGAAAAATTTGTTCCAAATTTCCAAAAACAATTGTGCTTTTCGCACCATTCCGAAAAGAGGGTGGATTTATATTGTACATTCTGCACAAATAGTCCTGCTCTATTTTGTATAATCCGTCCTCACCCCGTGCCTGCCCATGCCAAGTTGTACCAACAAAGCACAAAGAGAGACAGCTTTTGTACAGATTTCGTCTCCAGCCGCCCCCTTTTCCCCGTACTCCCGACCGGCTTCGCGGTTTTTTGTTCACAGATTTCACACTGTTCCAAGCCCCTTCAAATTTTCAAATTCCAATGGCGATTCCCTGTATTTTGCCACAGCCCCGCGCCGCCTATCGCCAAGCCCCATTGCCCATTTTTATTTTCTCAGATCGCCTACACATTTTTCTGAATATAAATTTATGGAGTTGTAATAGATTTGTAGTTGTAAAAGCCCACCAAACACTTTATAATTTTATGTATATATGAATCTATCGACATTTGTTGTCTCAAAAAAAGGAAGGGCCTGTTTTTATGAATAAAATCGGATTTGATAACGACAAATATCTGGACATGCAGTCAGAGCATATCAAAAAGCGAATCGCACAGTTCGGGGGAAAGCTGTATCTGGAATTTGGCGGTAAGCTGTTTGACGATTTTCACGCATCCCGCGTGCTGCCCGGCTTTGCACCGGACAGCAAGGTACGCATGCTCTCGCATCTGTCCAATCAAGCAGAGATTGTAATTGTCATTTCCGCTGGCGATATTGAAAAAAACAAGGTGCGTTCCGACCTTGGCATTACCTATGATGTCGATGTGCTGCGTCTGATTGATGCTTTCCGCGGCATCGGACTCTATGTCGGCTCGGTCGTCATCACACAGTATTCCGGACAGGCGGCTGCCGATGCGTTCAAGCGCCGTCTGATTTCCCTTGGCGTGCAGGTATATACCCATTATCCCATTGCTGGATACCCCAGCAATGTGCCGCTGATTGTATCCGATGACGGCTATGGAAAGAATGAGTATATCGAAACCACACGTCCGCTCGTTGTTGTTACCGCCCCCGGTCCCGGATCGGGCAAAATGGCAACCTGCCTTTCCCAGCTCTACCACGAATATAAGCGCGGTGTATCCGCAGGCTACGCAAAATTCGAGACCTTCCCCATTTGGAACCTGCCGCTCAAGCATCCGGTCAATCTGGCGTATGAGGCAGCGACTGCCGACCTCAATGACATCAATATGATCGACCCCTTCCATCTGGAAACCTATGGCGTGACCACCGTGAACTATAACCGTGATGTAGAGGTTTTCCCTGTTGTCAATGCAATCTTTGAAAAAATTGCAGGCGAAAGCCCCTATCACTCTCCTACGGATATGGGTGTCAATATGGCTGGCAATTGCATCATAGATGATGCAGCTTGTCGAGAGGCATCCTGTCAGGAAATTATTCGCCGCTACTATCAGGCATGCTGCGAGGTACGGGAGGGGCGCGCAGATGAAACCACCGTACACAAGCTGGAACTGCTCATGCAGCAGGCAAAAATTTCCACAGCCAACCGTCCCGTCGTTGCGGCGGCACTGACACGCTCAGAGCAGACTGAAGGCAATCCGGCTGCTGCAATCGAACTTTCTGACGGTACAATTGTAACAGGCAAGACCTCTTCTCTGCTCGGTGCTTCGTCTGCCGCCCTTCTCAACGCGCTCAAGCATCTTGCAAAAATCCCAAAGCAGCTGCCGCTCATTCCCCCGCTTGTCATCGAGCCAATCCAAAAACTCAAAACCCGCGGACTCGGCAATCATAATCCGCGGCTGCACACCGATGAGGTACTGATTGCACTCTCGATTTCCGCAACCACCAATCCAGTGGCAGCGCTGGCACTCGACCAGCTGCCCAAACTCAAGGGCTGTGAAGTACATTCCACCGTCATTCTGGCACAGGTGGACGACAATGTACTCAAAAAACTCGGCATGAATCTGACCTGCGAGCCGGTTCACCAGACCAAACGCCTTTACCACAAATAATACTAGCGGCTTCTCTCCCCCTTGGACGCAGCCATGGCTTCCACTGCACTGCGTTTCGACCCGCAAAGCGCCGCTTTCGCTCTCGTCCTCCCATATATTATAATTGTATGATTGATTGTTTTTTAGAAGGGAAGTATCGTCGATGAAAATTCATAAACTCATGAAAATTATCCTGACATCTTTGATTGTCCTCGGGCTTTCCGCCTCTGGGGTGCTTTTCTGGATGCTGAACAAAAACCAGAATAATAGCCGTATCGTAAACGCCGCCGGACTTGTTCGCGGCAGTGCACAGCGTATCGTAAAGCTTCACCTCATGGATCAGCCGGTTGAGAAGCTGATTGCGAATACAGAAAAAGTCATGAATGCCCTGCAAAACGGAGATTCATCTTTGTCTCTGGCAAAGGTGCCTGACCCCACCTTCCTTGAAAAGGTACAGAATATGCAGGACTACTGGAACAGTGACCTAAAGCCTCAGCTGATCCATGCAGCCGGCGAACACGATTCACAGGCGCTGTACCAAAAAAGTGAGCATTTCTTCACGCTGTCCGACGAAGCCGTGAGCGCAGCCGCGGCATTTTCCGCACGCAGAATCGCGAGAATCAAAGGCTTTACACTTATCATTTTAGTGCTCAATCTTTTGAGCATTGCCGTTATCTGGCGCATTGTCAATAAGCGTATGCTGCATCCGCTTTCTGAACTGGAGGACGAAATCTTCGAGATTGCACACGGCAATCTTTCCACAGAAATCAACTATACTTCCCCCGACGAACTTGGCTCTCTTGCAGACAGTATGCGCTATATGACAGAAAGCCTGAAAGGCTATATCAGCGAAATTCAGTTTGAGCTTTCCGAAATTTCCAACGGCAACCTCGATATCCAGAGCGATGCTGCGTTCAACGGCGATTTCCTTGCCATCAGAGAAGCACTCGACACCATTATATACAGACTGAGCCGCACGGTCATTACCATCCATAAAAGCGCAGATCATGTGGCAGCTGCATCTTCACAGATGGCAAACGGCACCGAGTTTCTCGCGCACAGCTCTATGGAAGAAAACAATTCTATGCATTCCCTGAGTGCAACCGTTGCACAGGTTTCTGAGCATGTTGGAAACACCGCATCCAGCGCCGCCCATGCAGGGAAAATGGTAGACAAGGTACATGAACAAATCGAGTTTTGCGGTGAAAAAATGCAGGAAATGGTGCAGGCAATGGATAAGATTTCCGCAAGTTCTGCTGGCATCGAAAAAATCACCAAGGCGATTGAGGATATCTCCTTCCAGACCAATATTCTGGCACTGAACGCCGCAGTCGAAGCAGCACGTGCCGGCGCCGCAGGCAAAGGGTTTGCTGTCGTAGCAGACGAAGTCCGCGCCCTTGCCAACCGCAGCAGTGAGTCTGTCAAGAGCACCTCTGTTCTGGTACAGGAGTCTCAGAATACCGTCAAAAACGGTACGGAAATCGTAGCGCAGACCGCTTCTCTGCTGCGTGAGGTCATTACAATGGCGCAGGAGGTCACAGGTACGGTTGCGTCCATCACCTCGGCAACCGCCGAGCAAACCACCTCGATTGAGGATATCATGAACGGCATCGATGAAATCACCTGTGTTGTGGCAAACAACAGCGCCACAACGCAGGAAAATTCCGCAGCAAGCATCGAACTTGCAAACGAAGCAGAAAACCTCAAAAATCTGGTAGGTCACTTCAAGCTGTCCGAGGATATTGTAAACGCGGCAGACAACATGTAACCGCTGTGTCCTTGGCGCTTGGAATTTCAAGCCGCTTTGCTTCGCATAAAAACAAAGATTTTCCCGGATTTTCCGCTCCCAGACAGGCAAACAGCCCTCGAAGCAAAAACTTGCTTTCGAGGGCTGTTTTTTCATGTCTTTACTTTTGTGCTTCAATCTTCTCCGCAAGTTCATTGAGATACACCCAGCGCTCAGTTTTTTCTTCCTGTAAGCGTTCCAGTGTCTCCTTTTGCGCCAAAAGTTCCTGAAGCTTCACATAGTCATTTGCAGACGCCGCGATTTGTGTGTCACAGTCCGCTATTTTGTCCGCAATTTCCTCCAATTCGGCATCAATGACTGCATATTCCCGCTGCTCATTGAAAGAAAATTTCAATTTCTGCGGTTTGGGGATTGATTTTTCTGTCTTTTCTGTTTTTTCCGTTCGAACAATTTCAGCCTTTTCCGGCGGCTGGCGTTTTTCCAGATAATCGGAAAAATTACCTGTATACTGGCGCACCTGACCGCCTTTGCACACCTCAAAAATCGTCCTTGCCATCTTGTCCAGAAAATAGCGGTCATGGGATACCGCAATGACGATCCCGGGGAAATCTGTCAGGTAGTCCTCCAAAATCATCAGTGTTTCGATATCCAGATCGTTGGTTGGCTCGTCCAAAAGCAGCACATTGGGTGCCTCCATCAGAATAGACAGCAGATATACCCTACGCTTTTCTCCGCCGGACAGCTTTCCAATCTTCTGATGCTGAAGGTCTCCCGAAAATAGAAAACGTTCAAGCATTTGAGACGCTGAAAGCGTCCCCTCAACGGTCTGAATACTGTTGGAAATCTCACGAATAAAATCAATGACACGCATTTCCGGATCCAGTTCACGTCCCTCTTGCGAAAACATGCCGATGCGTATGGTCTGCCCCTGAGAGACGGTACCGCTGTCCGGCTGAATCCGCCCGGCAATCAAATTGAGCAGGGTTGATTTTCCCGCACCATTGACACCCACAACCCCAATGCGGTCATCTCGTGTCAGATGATAGGAAAAGTCCGCAATCACAGTCTGCGAACCATAGACTTTGCAGACGTGTTCCAGTTCAATCGTCTTGCGCCCCATGCGCTCAGACAGGGCAGAAATCCGAATATTCTCGGTTTGTGCAGGCGCCTCCTGCGCGCGCAGCGCCTCATAGCGCGCAATGCGGTCTCGGCTTTTGGTTCCGCGGGCACGTGCGCCCCGCATAATCCACTGATATTCGCGGCGCAAAACCGACTGCCGCTTGCGCTCACTCGCCGATTCCATCTCCATGCGCTCCGCTTTATATTCCAGATAGCCTGCATAGTTTGTCTCATAGCTGTGCAGCCTGCCGTTCTCCAGTTCTGCGATCCGGTTTACCACACGGTCCAGAAAATAACGGTCATGGGTAATGAGGATCATACCGCCTGCAAAGCGCCGCAGATAGTCCTCCAGCCATGCTGCCATTTCCATATCCAGATGGTTGGTTGGCTCATCTAAAATTAGTACATCTGCCGGATGTATGAGCGCGGTTGCCAGCGCTACGCGCTTGCGCTGTCCGCCAGATAACTCCCCGATTTTTTTGTCATAGTCTGTAATCCCCAGACGATTCAGCATCGTGCGCGCTTCATACGCGGCAATCTCCCGATATTCCTGTGATAATCCCAAAAAGACCTGTTCCAATACGGTTGCTCGCTCATTCATATCCGCGTTCTGCGGCATATAGGAAATCTGTACATTGGGAAACACCTGTACCGTGCCGCTGTCCGGCTCCTCCACCTGTGCCAGAAGGCGCAGCAGCGTGGACTTTCCCGTACCGTTGATGCCAATGATCCCAACTTTGTCTCCGGTATCTACATACAGAGAAGCATCTCGAATGAGCTGCTTCATTCCATAATTTTTTTCAATGTGCTCGGCTGATAAAAGCATATCAACTCTCCTTTCCGTGCACATTGATTGTAACACATTCTATCCGTGCCGTCTATTCCGCATAAACCGCGATTTTTTTGTAGATTGTGCAAAAGCACTAGCATAGACAGACGGTATTTGCTATAATAAATGTACCATGACCATTATGTGAAAAAGGATTGGTGAAACTATATGAAACTGAATTTGGAGAGTTTGCAGAATACACTGGCTTGGGAAAGCTACCGCATGCCGCATTATGATATCCCTGCGATGCGTGCACATACAAAAGCCGCTCCCACTTGGCTGCACTTTGGTGCCGGCAATATTTTTCGTGCGTTTCCGGCTGTTTTGGCACAGCGTATGCTGAATGCTGGACTAACTGATAATGGTATCATCTGCTGTGAGGCATTTGATGAAGAACTGATTGAGCGCTGTTACACAGCGTATGATAATCTTTGTGTTGCCGTCACACTATACGCAGACGGCCGCATCAAAAAGGAAGTCGTTGCCTCCATTGCCGAAGCACTGGCATTGTCCGCAGATTACGCACGTGTACAGGAAATTTTTGCAGCGCCAAGCCTGCAAATGGTCTCTTTCACCCTGACCGAAAAGGCGTATCCCCTGCGTGATAACGACAAGAACCTGTATCCCGATGTTGCCGCAGATATGGAAAACGGCCCGTCGAAGGCAGTCAGCCTGCTCGGTCGTATTACTGCACTGTGTCTGCACCGTATGCACACATGCGATCAGCCGATCGCACTGGTTTCTATGGACAACTGCCAGCATAACAGCCTGCGACTGCGCTGGTCGATGCTGGAAATCGCTTATGCGTGGAAGGCTGCTGGTTTGATTGATGAAGCAGAACTTTCCTATCTTTCCGAGCAAATCACATTCCCCGTGACCATGATTGACAAAATCACACCGCACCCCGATCCGGAAATCGCAAAGCTTCTAAAAGAGGACGGGCTTGACAACATGATGCCTTTCGAAACCCAGAAAGGCACAGTCGCAGCCCCCTTCGTCAACACGGAACAGCCGCAGTATCTGCTGCTCGAAAACAATTTCCCAATGGGTCATCCCCCGCTCGAGCAGCTCGGCATCATCTTTACCCGCTCGGACATCGTATCCCAAACCGCACGCATGAAGGGCTGCACCTGCCTCAACCCGAATGATACGGCACTGGGAATCTATGGCTGTCTGCTTGGATATACCAAAATCCATGATGAAATGAAGGATACCGACCTTGTAAACCTGATTACCCGAATGAGTGAACTTGAGGCAATGCCAATGGTTTCCGACCCCGGTGTTCTTGACCCGCACGAATATCTGCACGAAGCATTGTCCGTGCGTTATCCCAATCCGTTCATGCCCGATACCCCACAGCGTATTGCAACCGATACCTCACAAAAGCTGGCACTCCGCTTTGGGCAGACGCTCGAGGGATATTATGATTCCCCTCTGCCCAAATATCGTGTATGCCGTCTCAAATACATTCCGTTGGTGCTGGCGGGATGGCTGCGCTATCTGCTCGGTGTCGATGACAATGGGCAGCCTTTCGAATTGAGCCCAGACCCCAATCTGGAAATGCTGCAAAAGCATCTTGCAGGCATCACGCTCGGTGCAGAAAAAGTAACCGAAGCACAACTTTACCCAATCCTGTCCTCCAAGCCGATTTTCGGGGTTAACCTGTATGAAGTCGGTGTTGCAGACAAGGTGACCGAATATTTCCGCGAGCTGATCGCTGGAAAGGGTGCAGTTCGCCAGACCCTGCACAAATACTGCGGAGAATAAATTTTTCAAATCCTGCTGCCCCAAAACAGCAGGATTTTTCTCCTTTCCTTTTATTTCCCATAATTTCCCGGAAAAGCAGACGATTCCCTTGACACTTACCCATTGGTACGCTATGATAATATCTGATATAATTGCTATATTTTTTACTTTATGAAAGAAAAGAGGATACATGTATGAACCTTCACACCAAGCGCTCCGTCTCAGCAGTTCTGTCCGCTGTGATGTTCCTTGGAATTGCAAGTCCTCCTGTACAGGCGCTGGACTCCAGTACGACCACGGCGGAGGAGCATGCAGATTCCCGTCTTTGCAGCCATCACGAGACACATACAGATGAGTGCGGCGGCTTAACCGGCAGCTGTACCTTTGTATGTCTGGAGCACACCCCACAAACCCTTCCGGAACTCGACGCAGATGCTGATGAGACTCCGCAAGATGTACCAGACGAAACACCAGATACACCGGAAGATGATTCCGTACCACCAGAGAACTCTGAACAGCCCGATGTGCCGACTTCACCATCTGAAACCATTCCGGCAACCCCACTGACACCCGCTCAGCCCAGCGAGGAAACTCAAACTGATTCCCCCGATACTGAGACAATAGAAGCGACGCCGACACCGCGCGCAAGCGATGTCGTCTATACTTCTGCCACAGGCGGAAACCAATCACACACTGGTGACGGCAGCTATGCCAATCCCTATAACCTGTTTGATGATGCCGTAAAAAATACTATGCCCGGCGGCACCATCATCATCAAAAACAAGGCATTTCTGAATACGCTCAATGAGACCGGAAGTCTGCCTTATATCATCGATAAGGATATTACCATCAAGTCCGAAAACCCAGACAATCCAGCTATGCTTCAGGTACGTGCGGGCGGTATTGTACTCGGCGGTGATGTTACCTTTGAAGATGTCAACCTAAACTTCGAAAACCGTGTACATGATGCTATTTTTGCAAATGGTCACACCTTAACACTCAAAAATGTGCTCCGTGGCAACGGCAGCCGTGAAATCGATTTGTTCGGCGGTCAGCTCTATGATGGGAAGTCCGGTCAGCCCTATGCAGCTGACAAAAAGGGTAGCCAGAGTAAAATCCATATCCAAATGAACGACCCCAAGTCTGCGCCGTACACTTCTGTACATTTGGGAAACATCTATGCCGGCAGTATGAACGGCTCCTTTGATGGTAATGTAGAGATTACCATCGAGAGCGAAAACGCAAAGAAATTCATTGGCGCAGTCTATGCCAGCGGCGCAGAGGAAGCAGATCCCGGAAATATGCTGGATATCAAAGAACCAGCGCCGCCAGAAGCGAATCCAGCTAAGTATACGGTATCCGGAACGGTTACCATGAACTTTGACAGCTTGCCCCTGCGCAGTTCAGGTTCCAAGCCTATGCTGATTGACGGCAACACCGGCAGCACAAGTGGGAAAACCAAGCTGTCCGTTTCCGTCTCCAACCTGACAAGCAATCTGGAACTGAAAAATATTTCTGAATTAACGGTCAAGAAAGGTACAATCCAGCCGAAAGAAAGCAGCACCAGTAATTTTGAAACCATTGCCATTGAACAGGGTGCCGAACTTGATTTCAGCAAAATACCCTCTATCACAACTGGAACCCTGTCCGGCGCAGGTGCACTGACGCTCAAGAGAGATGGCTTAATGAATGTTACAACGACATTCAATGATGATACTTTGACTTTCCAGACAGAGGGCGCATGGAATGGTGCATCTGGTATTGTAAACGCCGACCATACCTATGTCACAGTTCCAGCGAACAGCAATGGTAAATTTAATTTCACACCGCATCAGGCGCAAACTGGCTGGACGTTCGAAAAGGAAAACACAGAATGGAAAGCCAAGAATCCTGCTGGCAGTGTAGATCTTCCGGTCGTGACTGCACTATCAATTGATCCTGCGAACGCACAACACACGATTTATGAAAAACCACCAAAGTCAGAATCTCCACCATATATTCCTTTACAGCTACAGTTTGAATCTGTAGATGTAACTGTAAGTGATATTTTCTATAATTCTTTTACCTGCTCTGTAAAATCTTCCAACTCTCAAACGCCCATCAAATTTATTCATGAAGATGGAGATGACGATGGATATTATTATGCGGAAGGTAAAAATTTCCCCTTCGTCCTATGTATCGCAGAGTATGATGAAACCGCTTTAACAATTGAGCGTGCGTCAACTCCTGACAACTCTGGTTTTCAAACAATCCCTTTGGGAAATTATGAAATTGAAATCGGATACCCTGACAAAAACGGTGATATGCTCACTGCCAAGGCATATCTCACCTCAGTTCCAAATCCCCCGGAACCTACGAACCCACAAGCCTCTAACAGTCAGGTTACAGTAAAGCCGTCGGAATCCTCTGTCGCTTTTGGCGGAACCGTTAATGTGACCGCTGAGATTCAAAAAGCAACCACATTGTCCTCCCGCGCAATCGAAGCGAACAATGCCTATCTTTATGTAAACGGCAATCTTGTAACCCAGTCTGGTTTAACGAATCCGATTGTAGATGTCACGAATTCATCTATCTCGTTTGCTAATATTGCCATTACTCCAGACAATGGTTTCCATGCAGGTCAAAACCAAATATCGGTTGTCTATGGCGGCGGTGATAAAATCACAGCTTTGGGCGCACTCAAAGGTTCCACGGGCACAGCCAATATCACAGTCAGCAAGGCAGACCCCACCGTATCTGTGACAAACAATTCTCCCATTACACAAACCTACAATGGGTCAAGTGTTACTTATACACCACAAAATCTGACTGTTACCGTCCCCAATCTTACGATTTCTAACCCCCAATTTTCTGTTATCTACAAAAAAGATGGGACAGCGCTCGACCAGCCCCCAATTCTCTCCGGCGAATATACGACCGAAATTCAGGTGGCAGAGGGCGATACTTACCAAGCCAAAACGATAGCCGGACCCCAAATCACTATCGAAAAGGCTACTCCCAGCATAGCACTTTCCCACGCCTTTGCGCAGAATGGCAATGTTATTTTGCAGGCAACTCTGCAAGGCGTTGAAAACGGCATTGTACCAACCGGCACCATCACATTCCAAGTAGACCAGCAAGTGCAGTCTACCGAGCCGCAAATCAACTACGGCGTGGCGACATTGGAGATTCCAAAACCGTCCATCGGAACGCATACCATTCAGGCAACCTACAAACCAAGCGCAGGCAGTGCAGATATTTATAACACAACCTCTGCACAATCTTCTCTGGAAATCCAGTCCAGCCACAAGCCGCTGACCGGTATCCAACTCGATACCCAGACACTGGTGCTGAAAAAAGATGCTACTGCAAAGCTGACCGTAACATTCCAGCCACAAGACGCATCGAACAAAAAGGTGACTTGGACAAGTAACGCTGACAATATCGTATCCGTATCGCAAGATGGAACAGTTACAGCGAAGGCTGCTGGTACTGCTACCATCACCGCACTTGCAGAAGAAGGCGGTCATGTTGCGTCCTGTACCGTGACTGTCTCCGAAACCGAGGTTCCGGTACAGTCTGTTACCATCAATGCTCCGAATAAAACCTTAAAGGTTGGAGAGACCTCTCAGCTGTCCGCAATCATTACCCCATACAATGCGACTGACCGAAAGGTTACTTGGGCAAGCAATTCTGACAGCGTTTCAGTTGAAGCCTCTACCGGTAAAATTACAGCAGTGAAACAGGGCTCTGCTACCATCACTGCGACCGTTGGCGGAAAGAGCGCTACCTGTGAAATTCAGGTTACAGATACCATTCCGGTGACTGCAATCAAGCTCAACAGCACGCAGTTATCCATGAAAGTCAATGAAACCGCGCAGCTGCTTGTCAGCATAACACCGGATAACGCAACCAATACAAAGGTAACTTGGGAGAGCAGTGATTCTACCTCCATAGACGTTGACTCTAACGGCTGGATTACCGCAAAGAAAGAAACAGCAAGTCCTGTTACCATTACGGCAACCACAACAGACGGCAGCAACAAGACAGCGACCTGTCAGGTTACAGTCACAGCCGCCACGGGTACAAATGTTCCGGTTACTGGTGTCTCGGTTCTTCCCAAAACGCTGGAACTCGATGTGGCACAGGAGCAGCAGCTAAGCTTTGAAATCCAGCCCATGCACGCAACAAATAAAAAGGTGACTTGGAGCAGCAGTTCAAGCGATGTCACAGTAGACCAAACCGGACTGGTTAGAGCGGTCAAGGCAGGCGGTCACGCAACCATCACGGTAACGACAGCGGACGGACAGAAAACCGATACCTGTACTGTAACGGTAAGAGGTGAAACCCCACCGCCACAGCCTACCATCTCCCTCACGCCGGAAGTATTGCCGCTGAAGGTTGGTGGAACCGGAATGTTCACCGCAATACTGACCAACGGCAATGCACAAGATATCGTCTGGTCTATCGAAAACGACCAGCAAATCATTCGCATCACCCCTGCTTCCAACAAGCAGACCGCGACGGTTACCGCTGATAAAGTTGGTCGGGCAATTGTAAAGGTAAGCTACACAGATTCCGGTACCGTTGTAACGGATACGTCTACAGTCGAAGTCACAGACTCCACAACACCCGAAACGCCTGTTGAAGGTGTGACAATCCAGAACGCGCCGGCTTCTCTTGAAAAGGGTAAGACGCACCTATTGACTGCAACTGTATTGCCCGCACAGGCGAACCAAGCTGTGACTTGGAACAGCGAAACACCTGCAACCGCATCTGTCAATCCGACCACAGGTGAAGTAACCGCAATTGCAGCCGGTCAGGCTGTCATTACTGCTACCTCTGTTGGCGAACCGAAAAAAACTGCTCAGGTTACCATTACCATAACAGACTCCACAAAGCCCGATATACCAGTACAAAGTGTTTCCATCGACCAAGAGCATCTGTCCTTGAAACCCAATGAAAAGAGCAAATTTACGGCAACCGTATTGCCCGCACAAGCGAATCAGATGGTTACATGGACAAGTGATGCACCTTCTATTGTTTCTGTCGATCCCAATACTGGCGAACTCACGGCGCTGAAAGCTGGACAGGCAACCATTACGGCAGCTTCTGTAAGCAATCCCGATAAGACAGACAGCAAAATCGTAACCGTCATTGAAGTTCCAATCACTTCGTTAAAAATCAACGAATCTATCCTCTCCCTGCGGGAGGGACGGAGCGCGCAGCTTACCGTTCAAATCGCACCGGACAATGCAACCGATACGACTGTAATATGGACAAGTGACAACGAAAATGTTATGTCTGTCACCCAGAGCGGCTATATCACGGCACACAATAAGGGAGTTGCAACCATTACAGTGACCTCTGCTGCACAGCCGGAAATGAAGGACAGCCGCACAATCAGTGTGACCGCTCCCTCCTCTGGCGGCGGCGGTTCCTCT
>JAGZIY010000009.1 GCA_018365995.1 Butyricicoccus pullicaecorum
TTCCCATTCCGAACACAGTAGTTAAGCTCATTAACGGTGAAAATACTTGGCTGGAGACGGCCCGGGAAAATAACACGGCGCGCACATAAAGCAGACCCATTTGGGTCTGCTTTTTCTTTTTGCATAAATATTCTCTAGGAAATTTGAGGAAATTCTTTGCGATTTGGTTAAGAAAGGTGTAAAATAATAACCAAATAGACAAGAGAGGTTTTATAAAATGTCTGATTGTGTGCAGTTTAATGTGCAGTACATTGCAAGACCAGATACGCAGATTGCTTATTATAGCTGGGGAACAGGCAGTATCCCATTGATTCTTCTGCATGGAAATGGTGAAGATAGTCATTATTTTGAAAAATGTATTCCGTACTTATCGCACTTTTTTAGGGTGATTGCAGTAGATAGCCGTGGGCATGGACGTTCTGGGCGGGGATCTGCACGCTTGGATTTTGACTGTATGGCAGAGGATTTGTGTGCACTGTTAGATACTTTAGAAATTCCCAAAGCATATTTATTAGGTTTTAGTGATGGGGGAAATCTTGCAATCAAGTTTACACTGCTCTATCCACAGCGTGTGGAAAAACTGATTTTAAATGGGGCAAATGTTTCCATGCTGCGTGGTGTTGTGCCATGGGTGCAGTTGCCGATTTATCCTGCTGTTGGGTTATTGACAGCATTGTCTCTGCTGGATCAAAATATTCGAAATAGAAGAGACGTATTGGCGCTGATGGCGCGTAATTATGGCGTAGGTTTACAGGACTTACAGTTGATTGAACAGGAGACACTTTTGATTGTAGGAGACCATGATATGATTTTACCATCTCATACGCATGCAATGGCACAGGAACTGCCACATAGTAAATTGGTGGTATTGACCGGAAACCATTTTATAGCAGCACAGTCTCCAGCGAGATTTTCACTCAATTGCCTGCATTTTTTACTGGAAAAAAAGATTCCAGACGAAGTCAAATTTGCGTGGCGAGTGCAAGATGAAAAAGCAAATCGATAAAAAGAATTTCTATTGATTGCTTCATAAAATATTTTGATGTATGCTTAAAATGATTCCAAAGATATTGCTTTGGAACTGCTGAAATATGAGCATATAAGATTATATAATAAAAGAAACACACACCTAATAGGTGTGTGTTTCAAAGAGAAAGAGAAGGTAGAGAAAAGAGATAAATAACAAAATATGGATATAAAAATTGTTTGTACGACAATTTTTGTCGACCAATTTTTACTGTAATTATAATACACTAGATATCTTAAAATTGCAACAAGTGACATGTACTAAATGGACAAAAAATAGATGAAAAAATTGTACAATATATACAATAGCTACGTGAAGATTTTTTTGACAAACCACTCTTATTCTGGCATTGTAATAAAGACGGGAGCTGGAGGACAGCAATAACAGTTTTTTTCGATATGAGAGTTTTAAGCTGTACCTGTTCTGGGGCGGTATGGTCTGCAATATCTTAGTGTTTCTTATGCTGTTGTATGGTATGATTGGTGAGTAAAAAGAAACCGGCACATTGGAAGTTGCTTCAATACCTCTGGAAATCTTGGAGGGTATAATAAACCTATCATATGTTTTATTACTTTGGGTGCCTTGGAGCGCAGCGGAAAGGAATGGTCATAATTATGAGAATACCTATTATGGGTGGATTTAATAATGCACTATTTAATGCGAATGTTGTAAACCAGAAAGTAAATAAGCTTAATGAGAATAATACTCCTGAACAGAGAGCGTTATTTATTCGACGGGAAAATAGAGATAGTATTTTTATTTCTAAGCAGGGGAAGAAAGAAAGTATAATTCAGCAACTTATGAATCAAAAACAGTTCATTCAAGAAAGTAAAAATGCTGAAATGCAAAGAGGATTTGAAGCAGGTTATATGAACGAAGAAAAATTGTCGGAATATGATGAACAGTTAGAAATGATAGACCAACAAATAGCAGAAGTTACAGCTCAGCAGTACTCAGATGAGGAAAAATCAAAGGCGAACTCGGCAGATAATAAAGTGATGTCAGAAGAAGAATATGAGCAGGCTAAGATGAACAGTATGATGAGTATGGCTTTAGGAATAGAACAGGCGGAAGTAATTTCCTCAGTCAAGGAAGATTTAGATGGGGAAGCGAGAGTTCTGAAAGCGGAAATAAAAAGTGACGGAAGTAAAGCATTAGAAAGTAAAAAAGAAAGAGTAGCAGAAATTGAACAACAATCAGGAAATCTTTTAGAACAAATAGGAAATAAAATTGCAGATATAACTGAAGATATAAAAGAAAATCAAGATCATATTTCTGTGGACAATGATAGTAATGAAACGACACATACTCAGAATATTGTAAAGGAAGAGGAAAAGCCAGATTCTGAGGAATTGCTATATGAAGATATTGATAAGATTAGCGGTCAAGGCGAGAGGGAGTGAGGTGTTAAAGACTATAGCAAAATACACCAAGAGGAGGATACAGAGATGAAGCTTGAACAAATAGAAACGCTTTTACATACACAGTTTTCTAAAAAGATACGCGATCCGTTTGTAAAGACCATTAAACAATATGGGCTTATAGAACCAAACGATAAAATCGCAGTCTGCATTTCTGGTGGCAAGGATTCTGCCTTGTTAGCAATTCTACTTCGGGATTACCAGCGATATAGTGGAGTTCCGTTTGAGTTCATTTGTCTTGCCATGGATCCCGGATATGAACCACAAAATCGTGAGCAGATTGTCTCTAATATGGAGCATCTTGGCTTGTCGCTTCAAATCTTTGATACCAATATTTTGCAGGTGGCAGGCAAGCATGCGGCAAATAATCCATGTTTTCTGTGCGCAAAAATGCGGCGTGGGTATCTTTATACCGAGGCACAGAAGCGCGGCTGTAATAAGATTGCGCTGGGTCATCATTATGACGATGCCATTGAAACTGTGCTTATGGGGCTGCTCTATGGGGGACAGGTTCAAGCAATGCTGCCTCGTCTCAAAAGTGCCAATTATAAAGGTATGGAGCTGATTCGCCCTTTGTATCTTGTACGGGAAGCGGCGGTAGCTGCATGGGTTGAGGCAAGTGGATTGGAGTTTTTGCCCTGTGCATGTCCAGCCCATACAAAAGAGAGAGATACCAAACGGGCAGAAATCAAAGCTTTGATTGCAAAGCTTGCACAGAACAATCCACAAATCGAGGCCAATATCCTCAATGCAGTAAAAAATGTAAATACAGCTAAAATACTCGGTTGGCGAGATGAAACAGGTATGCACAGCTTCTTGGAGTACCTATAAAAATACCCCATCTGTTCTGCGAAAAAAGCTTTCGATGCTCTGGTTTGTGTGATTTGTACAATCAATCAGAGCAGCTTAGCATAAGCAGTGAGATGGGGTTTTTGTTAAAATTTTCCGCACTGGATTGCGGCAATTGCATCTTCCAGCGTATGATTTCCCAGAGAAATGGCACCAAGTTTGTGTGCTCGACAGCCGACTGTATATTTGGTTAGATCGACGGTACCGGAAAGGCATTGCGTTGTGATATAAATGTATGTTCCCTGCTCAATGAGATGCTTGAGACTATCCTCCAGATAAACGGGTATTCCACCGGAGCCATAGCTTTCAAGAATCACATGTTGATAGCACGAAAGCATGGAAAAGATATTGACATCTAAATCAGGAATGAGCTTGAGCACAAAAATACTGGTATTTGTGACAGGGATCAGCTCAAATGCTTGCGCTGGCAGAACCTGTGGAAGCAGGGTCAGCGTACCATCTGCATTTACGGTTCCGTCCAATGGTGCGTTGATGGAACGAAATGGATTCATATCTTCGCAGTCGACCTTGACGAGATGATTGCCGCGAATGATTTGACCATGTACGACCGCAGCGACACCAAAATATCCGGAGGCAGCTACACGGAAGGCATCTAACAGATTGCGCTCGGCATCAGAGTCTGGAACGCCGATTGGCTTTTGTGCGCCGGTGAGCAGTACTGGCTTATCTATATTGCGCAGCATATGGTAAAGTAAGGCTGCGGTATAAGACAACGTATCTGTACCATGTGAGATAATAAAGCCATCATAGTTTGCATATTGCGTGTAAATCTGTTCGGCAAGCTGGATACGATGCGCTGTTGTTATGTCCGTAGAATCTAAGGCATAGGGATTTTCAACCGTTACCATGCAGAAATCTGCAATTTCAGGTAGATACTGAAGAAGCTGTTCTCCTGTAAGGACAGGAGACAAACCGTTTTCGCTTTGACGGCATGATAACGTGCCGCCTGTCGCAAGAAAAAGGATATTTTTCATGGATTCTCCTTGGTTTAACGATAGCTGCGGGACAGGATACCAACCACATCTTTATGAGTAAGTTCACGAGCATCTACACGGAATAGACCGCCCATATCAGAGAAGGCATGCGCAGCATAACGGTCGAAATTGTCTTTGCTCATGCCAAAATCACTCATTTTCAACTGGTCAACATGGCACGCTGCCTGAAGATCAGCCAGCGCTGCAATAAAGTCTCCGTCTGCCCGTCCGAGTGCGTGTGCCATCTGTACGAATTTTTCAGAGCAAGTCTCGGCAAACAGCTTATAGTATTCCAGTGAAATCATAATCAGACCGGCACCGTGAGGCAGACTTGGATGGAATCCTGACATGGCGTGTTCAATGGCGTGCTCAGAGGTGCAGGAGGACATGGATTCTACGAATCCTGCGAGTGTATTTGCAAGTGCAACATTGGCACGTGCTTCTGTATCGCTTCCATCATTGACAGCACGTGCTAAGAATTTGCCAATGAGTTCAATGGCTTTGAGCGAATACATTTCGCTAATGGGGTTTGCGATGGTTGCAATAAAGCCTTCGCAGGAATGAAACAGCGCGTCAAAGCCCTGATATGCGGTGAGATGTGGTGGAACGGTCATCATAAAGTCGGGGTCAACGATAGACAGGGTCGGAAAGGTCTTTTCTGTACCGCCGCCAATCTTTTCTTCTCCATTGGTGATTACCGTCCATGGGTCGGCTTCCGTGCCTGTTCCGGCAGTTGTGGTAATGGCAACAATGGGGAGCGGTTCATTTTTGATTTTCTGTCCCTTTCCGGAACCGCCGGACACATAGTCCCACCAGTCACCATCGTTGGTTGCCATAACAGAAACAGCCTTTGCAGTATCGATGGAGGAGCCTCCGCCAAGACCAACGACAAAGGAACAGCCCTCGCTGCGTGCAAGTGCAGCGCATGCGCGTACAGATTCGATCGTGGGATTCGGCTGCACCTCGTTATAAATGACCATGGTATGTCCACCCTCCTGAAGAGCTGCACATACGCGGTCTACATAGCCAAGCTTTGTGGTGGACGACCCGCCCGTAATGAGCAGACCCTTTCCGGCAGGCAGCTTGGCACGTGCCAGCTTTTTCACACTGCCAGAGCCGAAGAAAATGCGTGTTGGAATATAATAGCTAAAATTTTTCATCACAAAGCACCTCTTAAAATTGATACGAATTAAAGGCGGGCAGATAAAAACAGCCCAACACTATTATTATAGCAAAATTTCATACAGATAAAAAGAGGCATTTCGTAGAACTTTTCTCTGCTTTTTTGTACAAAAAGAAGCTATAAATCGCTTGACGACATACTGGCACAGTGGTAATATAATAACAACAAAAGAAATGAGGTGAATGTTAAAGCAACCAAAAATCTTCTCATTATTTGAATTTTACTGAAAGGGGTGAGTCCAATGGTTAGTGAAAGTGAACAGCAGTTCCGCACCGTGCGGCTCGCCGGTGCCCGCTAAGCCGAATTGCCGACGGAAACGACGTTATCTGGGAGCATTCCGATGGGCATACTGATGAGTATGGCTCCGGCAGAATACGCGCCGATGGAAAGTTTATGAAATCTAGGCAGATGGTCAATTACGAGACGTCGCGGAATTGCGGAAGCGAATGAGTACTACAACTAAATAGTTTGAAATATCAAGGGCTGTACAGGTGTACAGCCCTTTTGGGGTGCCAGAGAAGAAAAAAGATTGGAGGCTAAAGTATGATTGAGGTTGCAGCGGTGATTTTATCAGATGCGCGAGGCAAAATTTTGATTTGTAAACGCAAGGAAGGCGGAAATTGTGGGGAGCTGTGGGAGTTTCCAGGAGGAAAGCGGGAACTGCACGAATCAATGGATGTTTGTGCTGTGCGGGAATGTCAGGAGGAACTTGGGGTTTCGGTCTCCCTTGATGGGATTTTTGATCAGTATACCTTCCGATATCCAGAGCGTGAGATTGCATTTACATTTTTCTTGGGACATATTACAGAAGGAGTTTTGCAGATACGAGTGCATGATGGATTGTGCTGGGTTACACGTGAAGAATTGGCACAGTTTGACTTTTGTCCGGCGGATATCGCGCTTGTAGAGCGGCTTATCCAAGACAAATAGATAGAAAAGCGTAGATTCCAATAAATGGATTCTACGCTTTTTTGATCTCAATATATGGTTAGTTGTTCTTTTTTTCTATTACAGGTGCGTTCTGATAATTTTTTCCAAATAGCATGTCATATTGTAAAAGCCAATGGTTATCGTAGAATACCTGTTGTTCGGGGGTCAAACCATTTTGGTGATAGGTGTTATCCGGCTCTACAACCGTTCCAACAGATTTTGCACGATAAAGGTCAAATTCTTGACGTAGTAAGTCGAAATAAGCAGGCTGTGCAAGACCGTACAGATCATTGGTAATGGGAGTGACTTGATATGCCGCAACCGTACCCAAATCAATCGGTTCCTTGTGATAATTGCTCCAAATCATGAGCGGAGTGCCATGTACGCGAGGATCTTTGGCGTCTTCTGAGCCATAGCCGGTTGCACTATAAACATTCATGCCGTTTCCAATGGGATTATAGTGATCTCCCCACATAACCAGAATAACCGGCTCGTCTACTGAGTCAAAATAGTCGGTCAGTGTACCCCACATTTTATCGGTATCTTGCACACCAGTTGCGAAGTCCTCTAGACAGCCGATGGTATAATCTGTCATGCCTTCAGGAGCAGAGGTGACACGAACACGCTCGTCATCCGGAAAGTTTTCCTTTGCATAAGCCAAATGGTTTTCGATGGTGACAGCATGCAGGAACAGTGGTGCGTCTTGCTTGGACTCATAGGCGTGAATGATTTGGCGAGCCATTTCATCTTCGCTGACCAGCCCATCCTCCCAGTCAATGGGGCGCTTGCGCTCAGGATTGTCCATATCCTCAAGGCTGATAAAATCATCAAAGCCAAGGTTGGCATAGGTGCGTTCACGGTTCCAGAATTTTGCGTAATAGCCGTGGATTGCCTTGGTCTCGTAGCCCTGTGTCTTGCGGAAGGCGGCAATCGAAGGTGTGGGAGCATGAATGTATTCTACATAGGGCTTGCAGTTATTGGGCAGATATTCCATAGAGAAGCCGGTCAGCACTTCACATTCTACGTCACAGGTGCCGCCGCCAAAACGTGGAGAAAAGCATTTGCCAAATGCCATTTCTTTCCGCGTGCGCTGAATGTTTGGGGTAATGGGTTGGTCAAAGGTCACACCGGGCAAATCGGTTGGATCCCAGAACGCTTCTGCCTGAATATAGATGATGGTGGGTGTTTTTTCGGGGATTGTAGGATTTTTTGCAGCATAGCTTGCGGAAAAATAGGGTTTTTGGTTGGGGCTTTTTTCAACCTGATCCACAATCGTTTGTACATATGCGGCATTATAGTCCTTGGGAGCATCAATCTGCATGACCTGTATGTTGGTGAAGAAAGCGGTGACCAGACCATAGTTGCGGTAGTAACGATCCTGCATCCACGCATCTGGAGAGATGTAGAGAATATTCTTTGTAACATTTTCCTGAAGAAATACGCCAAAAATCATGAAAAAGATACCAGCACATGGAATGAGTGTGCGAATGAGCCAGCGCTTCCAAGTGAATTTTGGTTTTGGAAGGAAATATGCGGATAAGGTAAGCAAAGATAAAATGATGGCAGAACCAAACATGGGCTTTGAAATCCAAAGGCCGGATTTTCCGGCAACATCCAGAGCTTCACTTGCCTGTGCCAGATCCCATGGCAGAAAGGGTTCTCCATGGAGTGCAAGTTTGTAGTAACAGATAACAGCAGGAATACATAAAAAGATGGAAGTGCCAAGGGTAGCAACCCAGTGCCGATTGCTGAGACCAAGCAGGAACAGGTAAACAAGGATCAGAAACACCCAGCCTGCAAACCAAGCAGCACGGTGCCACCAAAAGCTTTCCACCCAGAAAAAACGATAGGTGAAAACTTGATCTTCAAGCTGGATCCACGTTGCACAAAAGGTGATGATTGCCGTAGCGAGCGGGACAAATAGACAACTCAGCCAGATGGAAGGTTTGCGAAGTTGAGCAGCTTTTTCTGGCGTGGTGGAAGAAACGGTTTGTGAGTTTAGAATGGTTTCCATAAGTTTTGGTTAATTCTCCTCCGGTTCGATAGATTTAGATAATCTTTTTTATTATATCACATTATCCGGGAGAATTTAACCCTAAAGTGTAAGAAAAAAACGAAGGATATACAAATTTTGTATATCCTTCGAGTACTGCTTTTTGAATTTAGTTTGCCAAAACGCCGCTTACGATATAAGCGATCCATTCAGCTAAATTTGTAGTGTGGTCGGACATGCGCTCTAAGTATTTGGCAATCATCAGATAATCCACATACTGCGGGATATTGTCCGGATCATGTGCCATCATATCACATAATGTATTTACGACATGTTCAAATGCGTCATCTTGTGCATCATCTTGTGCAACCACTGCGTTTGCAGCCTGTACATCAAGCTCTACATAAGCGGTAACTGAGGTATGCAGCATGGATTTGACACGCGACAGCATATCAGACAGCCCGACAGGGGGTGTCACGCGCTGATGCTCTGCCAGCCGGATCACATATTCTGAAATATCGCTGCAATGGTCTGCAATGCGCTCCAAATCGGAAATCATGCGCATGATCGAAGCGATGCGTCGCCAGTCTCCGGCTACCGGAGCCTGCATGACTACCACATTCAGGCAGTCCTGTTCAATTTCACGCTCCATGTTATCGAATACATCATCACCATCCATGATACGCTGTGCCTGTATAGGGTCGAGCGTTTCCAATACCTCACGAGTCACGTCAATGGCGTGTTCCAGCATCGTTCCCATTTTCAGAACACGATGTGTAATGGTGTTTAATTCATTGGTATAGATATTCCGCATACTGAGCCTCCCAAATCAGCCAAAGCGGCCGGTAATATAGTCTTCGGTCTTTTTTTCCTTTGGATTGGTGAACAGTTCACAGGTTTCTCCAAATTCAACCAGTTCTCCGGTCAGAAAAAAAGCGGTTTTGTCTGAGATACGTGCTGCTTGCTGCATATTATGCGTTACAATGACAACGGTATAATTTTTTTTGAGTTCTGCCATGAGATCCTCAATGCGCAGGGTACTGCCGGGGTCAAGGGCACTTGTGGGTTCATCCATCAAAAGTACATCAGGCTGCACGGCAAGCGCACGGGCAATACAAAGGCGCTGCTGCTGTCCGCCAGACAGACCGAGCGCGCTTTGCTTGAGACGATCCTTGACCTCGTCCCAAAGTGCTGCGCCGCGCAGTGCATTCTCAACGGTTTCTGCAAGCTCTGCTTTGCTGGGATTGCCATGCAGACGCGGACCATACGCAATATTATCAAAAATACTCATAGGGAAAGGATTTGCCTTTTGGAAAACCATGCCAACCTGACGGCGCAGGTCGGTAACATCTACATCTGGGGCAAAGATATTCTGTCCTTTCAGCTTGACCTCTCCCTGAATCCGTACATTGGGAATGAGGTCGTTCATACGGTTCAGGGTTTTCAGAAAAGTGGATTTGCCGCAGCCGGAGGGACCAATCAGTGCGGTAATTTCATTTTTCTGAATTTCTATATCGATGCCCTTGAGTGCTTCGTTTTCTCCGTAATATAAATGCAGATCATTTGCCTGCAACATGGGGCATACAGCCATAATCATGGACTCCTTTTCGTGGTTAGTTGTAGGATTGTGTCAAAAATTTTTGTGCGAGCTTTGCAGCACAGTTTAGCAGGAATACCACAATCAGCAAAATGGCAGCAATTGCAAAAGCAACGCCAAATTCTGCCCGCTCGCCCGCGTAGAGGTAGAGTGCAACCGATAAGGTGCCGCCGTCACGGGTATAGGCCTCCAGAATATTTTGGGCAAGGAGTGCAGTACTGCCAGCCGTGAACAATAGAGCAGCGCTTTCTCCAACAATACGTCCAATGGACAGAATACAGCCCGTTACGATGCCGCTCATAGAGGAAGGCAGGATAATGGTGCGAATCATATGCCATTTGGTTGCACCAAGTCCGAGAGCACCTTCACGATAACTCTGGGGAACGGTTTTCAGGCTTTCCTGTGTGGTACGTATAATGGTTGGCAAAATCATAATCACAAGGGTGAGGCAGCCAGAGAGCAGACTGGTTCCAAACCCAAATAGACGAACGAAAACCAGCATGCCAACAAGACCATAAATGATAGAAGGGATTCCGGAAAGAGTCTCGGTTGCAAATTCGATGATTGCCGCAAATTTCTTGTTTTTTGCGTATTCGGTGAGATAAATGGCAGCACCAACACCGAGCGGCAGTGCAATCAGCAGCGTGAGCAGAATCACATACAGGGTATTGAGCAGGTTAGGCAGGATACCGATGGTATCATTTAGGACACTGGGCTTTGTAGAGAGCAGCTGCCAGTTGATTTCGGGCAGACCGCGTATAAAGATATATCCAAGTAATCCAGCAAGAAGCAGAACCGTGAATGCGGCGCAGCTGTACATGATGCCAGTCAGCAAGCTTCCCTTGATTCGACGGTGTGTGGTATGGTCGATTTTCTTGCGCGCAGCGGGAATGGAATAAGAGATATCATTCATTTTGCAGCATTTCCTTTCTTGAGAAAGTAGTTAAGCAGCAGATTGATCAGCATGATAAAGAGGAAGAGGATGAGACCGATGCTGAAAAGTGCCTGCTTTTGCAGACTGCCATCTGCTGCATAACTCATTTCGCTGGCAACTGCGGTGGTGAGGAAACGGACACTATTAAAGAGACCGGGCATATTAGCGACATTGCCGGCAATCATCATAATTGCCATGGCTTCGCCAATTGCGCGCCCAACACCAAGTACGATCCCCGCAGCGATACCACTGCGGGCAGCTGGGACGCTCACTTTACATACGGTTTCGATCCATGTTGCACCAAGTCCAAGGCTGGCCTCCTCATATTCCCGCGGAACTGCACGCAGTGCAGTTTCACTTACCGAGATGATGCCCGGCAAAATCATAATGGCAAGCACCAGAATAGCAGTAAACAGTGTGCTGCCGCTCTTGAGGTGAAAGAGATCCATAACACCCGGGACGAGCACCATCATACCAATCAGACCATAGACAACACTGGGGATTCCTGCAAGCAGCTCGACCGCAGGGTGTACGATTGCGGCAAGCTTTGGCGGCGCAAGTTTGGCAAGGAAGATGGCGGTACATACGCCGATGGGGACACCGATGAGAACAGCGCCAAGCGTACCCCAGATACTCGTGAGGATAAAGGGCAGGATACCAAATTTTGGGGTGCTGGCTGTCGACTGCCAGACCGTCCCAAATAAGAATTCTATGGGACCGATTTCCAGAATGGCGGGCAAACCAGCAATTACCATATAGACAGTAATGAGCAGAACTGCGGCAATCGAAATCATACCACAGAAAAAGAATACACTGCTCATGACACGCTCAATGATATTTTTTAATTTCATAGCAGTTCCTCCGTAAGCGCGTGGGAGTATAAAATGGGGGAGCTATGGCAACGAAGATGCCGCAGCTCCCGCGGGGTTAGAGAGGGAAACAAATTGTTACTTTACGGGAACAGCGCCTGCCTTGGAGATGAGATCGGCAGCCTCGTCGCTAATGGCATAGTCAAGAAATGCCTGTGCAGGAGCGCTGAGCGCAGTATCTTCTTTGGTTACAAAGATGAATGGACGCTGGATTTTATACGTGCCGTCCTGTACAGTCTCCTCGGAAGCGGCTACTCCATCGACTGTGATTGCTTTTACCGATTCGTCCACAGAAGCAAGTGAGGCGTAGCCAAACGCATTTGGATTTGCAGCAACACCTGCAATAACTGCACCGGTACTGGTTAACTCCTGCTCATATTTGCAGGAATCCTTGACATCTACAATGCTTTCAAAGCCGTCACGTGTACCGGAGCCTGCTTCACGTCCGATGAGTACGACCGGTGCATCGTTGCCGCCGACTTCCTTCCAGTTGCTGATGGAGCCGGTCGCCAACCCCTTGATTTGTTCCAGAGACAGATCCTGTACTGGATTTTCCTGATTTACAATGATTGCAATGCCGTCCAGTGCGAAGGTGGTTGCTGTCAGCCCCTTCGCAGTTTCTTCATCTTTCAGTGAACGGCTGGAAAGTCCAAGATCCAAGGTACCATCAGAAGCGCCTGTGATACCTGCGCCAGAGCCGGTGGGACTATAACTGATATCTACTGCTGTATTTTTCTCCATAAAGGATTCGCTCAGCACGCCAATTACCTTTTCCACACTGGTAGAACCACCAGTTGTGACCGTTCCGCTGAGTGCAGCAGCGGTATCGCCGCCATCGGCTTCGGTAGGCTGTCCGCCGCCGCCACACGCGGTAAGCATCGCAGCAAGTGAGCAGGCAGTGAGCATGGCGATTACACGTTTCATTTTCATGATTACATTCTCCTTTGATTGCGGGGGACCTTGCGCAGCCGTCTTAGCTGTCAGCCCGCTTCGTTTGATTTATTTCAGAACGATTCCAGTATATAAATCTTGTGAAAAATCTACTAGCAGCAGCGCGTGAAGCTTTTGTAAAGCTGGCAATAGAGATGTGGAAAATATTTTTACATAAGGGAGTATTGTAAAGGAATTGCAAAATAAGTGTGGATTTGTGTGAGGAAGAGGTAAAATATAGGAGAGAAATGGGATATACATGGATAGAAACTGGAAAAAATATGGGAAGTATGATAAAATGCAGAGAATGAATGGGGGTGCCTTTGTGCAGAATGGACGATTATTTCATTTGATTCATTTATTACTGACGGGAGAGAAATGGACAGTTATGCGCCTTGCTCAAACCATGGAGGTATCTGAGCGCACAATTCGGCGGGATATTGACGCGCTTTCAGCGGCAGGAATTCCGATTTACACCACACAAGGACGGGCAGGCGGTGTGCATTTGATGCCGGAATTTGTGCTCGACAGAGCCTTGCTTTCCGAGCAGCAGCAAGATGAGATCTTATGCGGCTTACAGACTTTACATGCAGCAGGCGTGCCGGAAGGCAAGGCGCTGTTGGAGGAACTTATGGGGCTGTTTGGGCGGAAGTCGGTGAATAGATGGATCGATACCGATTTTTCAGCATGGGGTGAGCGGGAGGAGAATCGCTCTCTGTTTTCCATGATTCAGAATGCGATTTTGGAGCACCAAGTGCTGTGGATTCGGTATCATGCGGCAGAAAACGGATTTTCTGAGCGGGAAATTGAACCAGTGCGGCTGTGCTTTCGCGGAATGGCTTGGTATATGCAGGCGTTTTGCAGGGAGAGACAGGCGTTTCGCACCTTTAAGCTTTCGCGCATTGCGGCAATTCAGCGATGTGAGGAACAATTTATACCCCATGATATATTGCCGTCGTTATCGGGGAGTGTGGAGTCGTCACTCCCAGTCGTACATACCGTGATTCGATTTTCTCCCAAGGCAGCATATCGTGTGCTGGACGAATTTCCGCGGGAACATATCATAAAGCAAGACGATGGAGGACTTTTGGTACATACAGATTGGCCAGAGGGCAGCTGGTGCGGACAGTATATTTTGTCCTATGGGAGTCTTGCAGAGGTGTTAGAGCCAGAAACATTGCGTATATGGATTCGGCAGGAGCTCTGGAATCTAATAAAGCAATATGAAAATCGTGAAACCTGAAAAAACCGGTCATAAGATGACCGGTTTTCTTTGATATACTGAGAGCATCTCCACAAAGAAAGGACGCTGATCAAATGAATTATGAGGTTGTACAGGTTGCTGCACGTCAGATTATTGGAAATGGAACTCGTGTGACAAATCAAGTTGCGGACTGCCAGCAAAAGATAGGGGCACTCTGGGAAAATTTTCTGCGCACAAGACGAGAAACAGGTGTGTACTATGGGGTATATACAGCATATCAATGGGAGGACTCCAGTTATCTTGCGGTTGTGGGCACAGAGGGGACTGTGTGTCCGGCTGATGGGGTAGCCGTTGAGATTCCGGCAGGAACATATGCGAGGTTTCATTTTCAGGGAGACGTGCGCACGGGGATCCATGCGCTATGGCAGGAGATTTGGAAGATGGAACTGCAACGCGCCTATACGGCAGACTTTGAGGAGTATGTGCGCTGTGATGCAGATGGACAGGGTGAGGTCTATGTCTATGTTGCCCTTGCAAATTATTGTCAGTCGTGCTCTATGCCGATGACGAACCAAGCGCAGTATGGAACCGAGGCAGACGGAACACCGAGTACTGAGTATTGCTGCTATTGCAGGAAAAATGGTGTGTTTGTACAAGATTGTACTATGGAAGAAATGATTGAATTTTGTTTGCAGTATGGTCCTGCGGCTTCTATGGAAAAGGTGCAGGCAAGAAAACAGATGTCAGAATATTTTTCTTCTCTCAAACGATGGAAGAAGCAATGAAAGAAAGAGGCTGCCGAAAATTTTCGGCAGCCTCTTTCGTCTTGTTGTGGTGTAAAATGACTTGGAGTGTTCAAAATGCAGTATTCCTTTGTATTTGCTCAAATGGTTTCGGCAAGTGAGAGCGCTTTTTGTTCTGCCTCATGCACAATTGCAGAAACATCGTTTCCAACGATATCAAGTCCTTCGGCTTCGATGATATCCATTAAAGGGATTCCGAGCATTTGCAGATTGGTGCGCAGAAAACGTGCTGCGAAATCATTCTCCTGCGTGGCTTCTGTCGAATAGATGCCGCCCTTTGTAGTACAGAATACAGCTCGCCCAGCACTGCAAAGTCCAATCGGTGCGCCGGATTTCTGGTAGCGGAATGTGAGTCCGACCACGCAGATGTGTTCGATATAGGTATGCAGAGCGGCAGGAAAGGTGCCCTCCCAAAAGGGAGCCGCAATCAGCACCAGATCGGCTCTCTGAAACTGACGTGCCAAAGCAAAGCATGGGTGGTTCCAGTTGTTCTGTGCGGCTGCCTGCTCTCTTTCAGAAAGGGTATCACCAAATAGAGGTACTGGACGGAGTACGTTGAGGTCGACGGTTTCTAGGAGTGCGTTTGGATGCTTAAGGAGGAGTGCGTCTAAAAAGGTTTGTGCAATTTTTTCAGTACGGGACGCTGCACCACGGATACAACCATTGACAAATAAAATGTTCATCAAAAAAACTCCTTTATTTCACGATATTCAGTGTTGTCACCAATTGTGTAAAATGAGTATATGCAAAGAGAAGGTGGAATATTGGCGGATTAGACCGCCTTATTCTGAATGATTTTACTATAAGAGCTTTCAATTTGTTTGTCAAGATGTATTTTTTTGGAGGGAGGAGTATAGAATGACGAAAAGAATTGGTTTTTGCACAATACAGAGGAGTATGTAATATCAAAAGCCCTGTGTATAGTCTATGTGTTGCGGTGTTATGCTAAAGGGGTAAGGGAGGGATTTTGACTTGATTCGGATGGAGAATATCTGTAAAATATATGAGAAAGGCGGTGTGTGTGCACTTGACCATGTTGCACTGTCGGTTGCATCCGGCAGCTATACCGCAATTTTAGGGGCATCAGGCTCGGGAAAATCGACGCTCATGCACATTTTGGGACTGCTCGACCGACCCACCAGCGGAGAATACTGGCTGTGTGGGGAGCGCACGACCAGTTTGTCTGCCAGAGCAAGAGCAGAACTTAGCCGTTCACATATCGGATTTGTATTTCAAAATTTCAGTCTGGTTCCGGGAATGAGTGCTTTGGAAAATGCGGCACTTCCGCTCGCGTTTCGCGGAATGTCCCGTGCAGAGCGGACAGACCGTGCGGCAGAGGCATTGTGCATCGTGGGTCTGGGTGCAAGACTGCATCATACCCCGCGAATGCTTTCCGGTGGACAGCAGCAGCGTGTAGCGATTGCGCGGGCGCTTTGTACAGGATCTGATTTGATTTTGGCAGATGAGCCGACGGGGAACTTGGATCCACAGGCAGCGCGTGAAATTTTGGAGTTGTTTGATCGCCTGCATGCACAGGGACGCACGATTCTATGGATCACGCACGACCATCAGGCTGCCGCGCGTGCACAGAAACGGGTTTTAATGCAAAAGGGCAGATTGTGCCCAGAATAGGAGAGTCAAAGATGAATCGACGCGACAAACATAATTATTATTTGGATATGGCAGACGTAGCGCTCGAACGTGGAACCTGCCTGCGGCGTAACTATGGTGCTGTCATTGTAAAAAATGATGTCATTGTATCGACCGGTTATGTTGGGGCGCCGCGTGGACGTGCAAACTGCATCGACCTCGGTACCTGTATTCGTCAAAAGATGAATATTCCACGTGGGGAGCGCTACGAATTCTGTCGTTCGGTTCATGCAGAAGCCAATGCCATTATTCACGCCTCTCGCGAGCAAATGTTAGGGTCTACACTTTATCTGGTTGGACGGGAGGCAAAGACTGGAGCGTTGATCCCCAATGCCAACTCCTGTACTATGTGCAAGCGCATGATTATCAATGCAGGGATTGCACGGGTGGTCATTCGGCGGGATATGGATACATATGAAATCATCGATGTACAGAAATGGGTGGATTATGACGAGCTGCTGGCAGGAGAAATGGGGTATTGAGTGATGATGATTGCGGGCAGCATACTTGTGATTCTCACGAATCTTTTGATATTGGGGCTTCTTTGGCTGATTTGGCGCACAGTACGCAGCCGTGGACCCATGACAGCGGCAAAACTTAGACAGACAGTGCGCTGGGACGAGATAGAGCCGTGCGAACAGGTTCCATGTGGTGGGGATTTGGGCGCGATGGCGGCGCTGCTGCGTGCGCTGGAGCAGGGCGGAGGTGCTAGGGATCTGCTTCGGGGCTGTATGGTGCAATGGGAACGGACAGGTGCGATTTTTGTTGGACAGGGAACGAAGAAGAAGCTGCGCTCCTTTGGTGATGATGTACAGGAGGAACTCGCCTTTCCGGAGGAACTGCCCAAACTTTCAGGGGCAGAGGAGCTGCTGTATCAGCGAATTTACGGTTGGCTGCCAGCGGACGGAACCATACAGCGCAGCGAGCTTTATCAGGCAGCGCGGCAGGAGGCGGAAGTGCTTGGCAATATGATGCGGCAGATGGTGCAGGAGGGACAGCGCAGCCTGCGTGAGATGGGCGGCTCCATGCTGGAAAATAAGAAAGAGAAAATGGGATTTTCTGAGCAATCTCGTGAAATCTATACAGCGAAAGGGGTTCGGCTTGCTATGGAAACCGCAGCCTATACGAGATTTATGCGAGAGCATGTGCGAACGGGAGATGCGGCAGCGGCAGTTGTGGGAGGAATTGTACCGGATTGTACGATTTGTGTACTTGCAGATGCGATTTATAACGGTATGCAGGCTGGAAAACAAGTTTGTCGTTGACAGTATAAAATGTCCATGCTACAATAAAATATGCAAGGGAGCTTTCAGAAAAGCTGAGAGGAAGGCTGGGCGCCTTCGACCTTACCTGATTTGGATAATGCCAACGTAGGGAAGCAACCGCGGTTTTACGCGCTTTCTGTGCGAAAGAGCCGCATAGAAACCGAATACCAAAGAGGATACCTACATCGGTATCCTCTTTTTTTATTACTTATCATAAGGAGAAAAATGATGAAAAAAGTATTGACAATTGCAGGCTCGGACTGTTCAGGCGGTGCAGGGGTGCAGGCGGATCTCAAAACCATGTCTGCGCATGGTGTATTTGCAATGAGCGTCATTGTTTCGGTGGTGGCAGAGAATACAGCGCGGGTGATTGCGATTGAAGATGTCTCCCCAAAAATGATCGAGAATCAGATGGATGCGGTATTTGAGGATATTTTTCCAGATGCTGTCAAGGTAGGTATGCTGTCTACACCAGCTTGTATGCAGGCAGTTGCACGCAAGCTGCGCCAATATCAGCCAAAGCACATTGTCATTGACCCTGTTATGTATGCAAAAAATGGCTGTCCGCTTATGAATCCGGACGCAGTCGGAGCGCTCATTGAACATGTTTTGCCGCTTGCTACTGTACTCACTCCAAATATTCCAGAGGCAGAGTGCATTGCAGAGATGGAAATTCATAGTGTGGCAGATATGGAGCAAGCTGCACAGAAAATCTACGCAATGGGCTGCCAGAATGTGTTGGTAAAGGGCGGACATGCTGTTGGAAATGCACTGGACGTGCTTTTTGACGGAAAAACCTTCTATCATTTTGAGAGCGAGCGCATTGATACCAAGAATACACACGGAACAGGCTGTACCCTGTCCTCGGCAATTGCGTCCAATCTTGCGCTTGGATATGCGCCATACGAATCAGTCAAGCGGGCAAAGGACTATGTAACCGAGGGGATCCGTCATTCGCTGGCTTTGGGTAAGGGATGTGGCCCACTCAATCACTTTCACGCATTTTTTCCGCAGAAGGAGACGCTATGAACCAGACAAATCATACAAGAAAACTCGCCCTTGCAGGGCTTTTGACTGCGGTAGCAGTCGTTGGCGGTATGTTCTCGATTCCGCTGGGAGCCGCAAAGTGCTCCCCCGTACAGCATATGGTCAACGTGATTGCTGCGATTTTATTGGGACCAAGCTATGCAATAGGTTCTGCATTTACTGCATCTTTGATTCGTAATTTGATTGGCACCGGAAGCCTGCTTGCATTCCCAGGTTCTATGGTTGGCGCGCTGCTGGCAGGGCTGTGCTATCAAAAGACAAAGCATCTTGCGGGTGCTTTTGTGGGAGAGGTTTTTGGCACAGGCATTTTGGGTGCCATGCTTTCTTATCCGGTTGCAACCCTGCTGATGGGAAAATCCGCTGCCCTATTTGGATTTGTTCCGGCATTTATGATCAATACGGTGGCAGGTGCTGCCGTTGCCGTCTTGGTGGTCTGTGCCCTCAACCGGACAGATGTTTTGAAAAATCTGCGTGCAGGGCTGCGCTAACGGGGAGGAGACATCATGAAATTTCAAAAGGAAATGTTGACCCTGTACGCTGTGACAGACCGTACATGGCTCGGCAGCCGTACATTGGCTGAGGTGGTAGAGCAGGTCATTCGCGGCGGCGTTACCATGGTACAGCTGCGTGAAAAGGAACAGGACGAAGCGGAGTTTCTTCAAACAGCGCGTGAGGTACAGCAGGTATGCCGTCGATACGGCGTGCCATTTATTGTGAATGATTCCATTGCGCTGGCGCGCAAGCTTGGGGCAGATGGTGTGCATCTGGGACAGGGAGATGTGCCTGAAGGCGATGTGCGCAGCATGACAGCGGGCATGATTCTGGGAATGTCTGCAAATACCGTAGCTTCAGCACAGGCTGCTGTTTCCAGAGGTGCGGACTATTTGGGGGTTGGTGCGGTCTTTGGCACAACAACCAAAAGAGATGCCAGACATCTTTCCCCAGAAAAGCTGCGCGAGATTACGGCATCGGTGGAAATTCCGGTTGTTGCCATTGGCGGTATTGGGCAAGACAATATTTTGGAACTGTCTGGGTGCGGTGTACAAGGTGCAGCAGTGGTGTCGGCGCTGTTTGCACAGGACGATCCCGAACGGGCAGCGTGCGAAATGCGAAAAAAAGCAGAAAAGATAAAATAGCAGGAGGAAAAGAAAATGAAAACAAGTGCACGTTTGTTGGAAAGCACCGAGGAACTGTGGCAGGCATATTATGACCATCCATTCGTTCTGGGTATCCAGAATGGAGATTTGGACAAGGAAAAGTTCCGTTTTTACAACATTCAGGATTATCTGTATCTGCTGGACTATGCAAAGGTCTTTGCCATCGGCATGACCAAGACAAGTGATCCAGAGATGATGCATATATTTGCAAAGTATATTGCACAGATCATGGACAGTGAGATGAACACACATAAGGGTTATATGCACACGCTGCACATTTCCAAGGAGGAACTGCGGCAGACAAAGCCGGCGCTTGCGTGCCGCTCCTATACCTCCTATATGTTGGCTTGTGCACAGAATGGTGGTGCGGCTGAGGCGCTGACTGCAATTTTGGCTTGTGCACTCAGTTATGAGCACATCGCAAAGGAGATGCTGCGCCGTAATCCGACTGCAATGGAGCACCCATTCTATGGTGATTGGGTCAAAATGTATGCCAGTGCGGAATACGCCGAAGAAAATATCATGCTGTGCGATTTGATTGATCGCCTGACAGAAACCTATACCGAGGAGCAGATGGATAATCTAAAGGATATTTTCTATGCCTGTGCACGGTATGAAGAAGGATTCTGGGATATGGCGTGGACGATGGAAGCCTAAGTATGCTGGAATTTCGACATGTAACCTTTCAATATGAGGTGGAGGATTTCAATATTATTGATGATTTGTCCTTTCATATTGCACAGGGGGAATTTGTTTCTATCATTGGTGCTTCCGGCTGTGGAAAATCGACGATTTTCCGGTTGGTCAATCAGCTGCTGCCCCTGAAATCCGGTGAAATTTTGGTGCGCGGGCGCAGTATTCAGGGGCAAAAAAGCTATTGTGGTTATATGCCGCAGCGGGATTTGCTGTTTCCGTGGCGTACCATTGGGGAAAACCTGCGCCTTTCCATGGAAATTCGCGGCGGTTTTACGAAAGAAAAAATGGACGAGCGGGTGGAGGCGGCACTTGTGCAGGTGGGGCTTGCCGGCTGTCGGGACAAGTCTCCAAGTGAGCTGTCCGGCGGTATGCGGCAGCGTGCGGCGTTTGCGCGCACCGTACTCACGGATTCTGCGCTGCTTTTACTCGACGAGCCGTTTTCTGCGCTCGACTTTCTGACACGCATTTCCATGCAGGAATGGCTGTTGGGACAATGGGAAGCAGACCGTCCAACCATTCTATTTATTACGCATGATGTAGAGGAGGCCATTTTCCTGTCCAGCCGCATTTTGGTTGTGGAGCAAACTCCTATTCGCAAGCTGACCTCGATTGCAGTACCCGCTGGTTATCCGCGTACCCGCATGAGCCTCATGGAGCCAGCTATGCTGACGCTCAAAGAGCAACTGATTGATTTGCTGAGAAAGCGGGGGACAGAATGAAAAAGACCCAGATCCCTGCGCTTGCAGTGATGCTTGCACTGCTGATTTTGTGGCAGGCAGGCGCAATGAAGCTGGATGCAGCTTATATCCTGCCAACACCAATACAGATATTGCAAAAAATTTGGGAACTGCGTATTCCGTTATTTACAGCTCATTTACCCGCAACCCTGCTGGTTACAGCCGTTGGACTTGTGATTTCCATACTATTCGGACTGGCACTTGCAATCCTGATGGATGCCAACCCGGCGGTATCGCGGGCAATTTACCCCATTGTCATTGCCTCACAGACCGTTCCGACAACGGCGCTTGCTCCGCTGTTCGTGCTTTGGTTTGGATACAGTATTTGGAGTAAGGTGTTGGTTACCGTACTCATCACCTTTTTCCCCATTACCATTACCGTATATGATGGACTGCGTTCGGTGCGAACGGATATGATTGAATTGATGCAGACCTATGGCGCAAGCCGGATACAGATTTTTTGCAAACTCAAGATGCCATGGGCACTGCCATATTTCTTCTCCGCGCTGAAAATGGCGGTTCCTATGTCGCTGGTGGGTGCAGCTATCGGAGAGTGGCTGGGCGCACAGGCGGGACTTGGATACTTTAGTCGCCGTATGATTACACAGCTGGACGGGGCAGGTGTATTTGCTCCCATCGTGGTGCTGTCGGTTGTAGCTATGCTGCTCGCTGGTGTACTGGCTCTTGTTGAGAAAAAGGTGATTCGCTGGCGCGGAGAGCAATAAAGGAATATCAAGAATAAGAAAGGATATTGTTATGAAGCTCAAGAGAATGTTATCGGCGGGGGTTGCACTTTGCCTGTTGGTGCTGAGTGGCTGCGGTGCGCCCAAGGAAACACCGACGGCAGATGGATTAAAACCAATCGAAGTGGTTTTGGACTGGTATCCCAATGCCATTCACGCGTTTTTATATAATGCCATAGAGAAAGGCTATTATGCGGAGGAAGGGCTGGAAGTTAAGCTGCGATTTCCAAGCAATGAAAATGATGCCCTGTCTTTGGTTGCAGCGGGCAAGGTGGATATTGGAATTTATTATCCGCAGTATATCATTCAGGCACGTGCAGACCAGAATGTTCCTGTAAAGGGCATTGGCGCAATTGTACAGTATCCGCTTGGCGTTGTGACCTCTCTGGCAGAAAAGAATATCAAGAGTCCGGCAGATTTGGTGGGAAAGAATATTGGGTATGGTGGTTCTGAGCTGAGTGAAGCGATCATTCGCACCATTATGAAAAATGTGGGTGCGGACAGCGCGGATATCACGCTGACCAATGTAGGCTTCGACCTTATGAGTGCCATGACAACAGGCAATGTTGATGCAACCGTTGGCTGCATGATCAATCATGAAATCCCACAGCTGATAGAAGAAGGATTCGATATCAACTATTTCAGCATGTCTGATTATGGGGTGCCAAAGGATTATGAAATGGTTTTTCTGGCAAATGATAAAACCATTGAACAGGATACAGAGACACTCAAGGCGTTTTTGCGTGCAAGCCAGAAGGGATTTGCGGATATGAAGAACGACCCGCAGGGCTCGCTGGATCTGCTTTTGAGCAAGCAGAGTGCAGATGAATTTCCATTGTCAAGAACGGTGGAGGAGCAGTCTATGAATGTACTTCTGCCTGCTATGGAGACAGCTGAAGCACCATTTCTCAGCCAACGAGAGGAGGTCTGGCAGACAGATATTGACTGGCTGCTGGAAAATAAACTCATTGACAATCCAGTTGCGGTTTCTGATGTGATGGTGGATTTGGGCGTTGCTGCACAATAAAAATTTGATAATATGGTTGCAGAGTTGGAATATTGCTTCGGAAATGGAAATCAGGTGGCATATACCAGCCTTGCAGACAAGAGAAGTCGAATGAACATAACAAAAATAGCGCTGGGTATGCTGGTGTTGTCAGTTACCGTCATTTCATCTGCATTTGCAGCACCTGCAAAACCAAGCATCATGCAGACCATCCGGGACGAAAAGCGGACAATCTGGATATGAGATGATGAATGGGTACCGTTCTTTGTCGAGAAATATGCTGAAAAAGCTTTGAGGTGATCCAGCCCTTTCGGCCGCACCGGGAAACAGATTTTTTATTTTGAAAAACTTTTGGAAAAAGAGGGAACCTTTTCTGCGAGGTGCCGTCTAATTGAACAGAAACCAAAAAACAACTACGATAAAAAATCTGTAAGTAGATTTTGAGAGGAGAATCGATATGACATTTTTGAAGAGAACGGCTGCCATCGTACTGGGCGGCGCAATCCTGTGCACCACATCTGCATTTGCGGTAGAAGCAACCGAAAAGCCAAGTCAGTCTGTTACTCAGACGGCACCCACAACACAGGACACTCCACAGGCAGAGGCAGAGATTATGAAAGAGCGCAGCCTCTATTATGGGAAAATCAAAGAAATCATTCGCGATGAAGAGGATAAAATCACAGGACTGCATATGGAATCTGAGAGCAAGGGTGAGTATGTATTCCATGTCAATGAGGAGACCTTACTGCTCGACAGTGGTGCTGGCACCCGTACAGGTACGGATTCCTTAAAGGTTGGAGACGGTGTATATGTATATCATAGTCCTGCAATGACCCTGAGTCTGCCGCCGCAGAGTTATGCAGAAGCAATCCTCACCAATATGCCACAGGACGCACGTGCTGCAATGCTGCATACGGTAGAAGATACCCGAAAGAATGAAGACGGCAGCGTGGTTGTTACAACCGACCGTGGTACGCTTGAACTGACAATCGAGAAGGACGCTGTTTATGGGGATTTCATGGGCCGCCAAATCATGGGTGCAGATGACCTGCGCATTGGAACTCGTTTCTTTGCATGGTATGACAATGTACAGGAAACCATGCCAGCAAAGGCAAGCACCAAGAAGCTGACTATTGCACCGGCTAAGGATCAGACAGAGATGACGATTCTCGTTGGTGAAAAAACAATGGAGGGTGCGACTGCAAAGATTGAAAATGGAACCCTGATGATTCCTGTAAGTTCTGTTTCAAAGGAATTTGGTATCACAGCTTCCTATGAAAAGCTGACAGACGGTGAGCAGGTTACTCTGAAGGGCGATGCGGTAGAAATGGTCATCGATATCGGTTCGGATACTTTCCAGATTGCGAAGGATACTGTTATGAGCTATGATGCACCCTCTGTGATTGAAGATGGTACAACATGGATACCAGCACAAGCAATGGCTGACCTTGTGGGAGCAAAGCTGTCTCTGGCAACCGGCGCTGTGGTATTTACACCTGCAAAGTAAGAAAATAATCATAAAAAAAAGACACCTTTGGGTGTCTTTTTTTAATCTCTTTTGCGCGTCTGTAAGCAGGATAGAATAAAAATTTGAGCACAATGATATTGGGAGACTAAAATCGATCAATCAAAATAGAATAGTTCTTCAAACTTTTTATCAAGCGCAATGCATAAAACGAGTGCGAGTTTCGCGGTAGGATTGAATTGCCCAGTTTCAATGGAGCTGATGGTATTTCGCGATACGCCCACCATTTCAGCCAATGCTGTCTGTGACAATTTTTTCTCACTTCGGGCTTCTTTTAAGTGGTTTTTGAGTACTAATTTATCATTCATTCGCTTTCCTCATTTTAATACAGCACAAACTTGACAAAGAGAAACAGATACCTAGCCGCTTCAATAAAAAATAGGAAGGTGAAGAAATAATTCGTTTTTCTTTTGACCTTTGTAAGCTGATATGCAAATCCGGAAAAGAGGGTTATATTGACGAGAAGCCCCATTGCATATTTTGCAGAATCATCAAGCTGTTTGATTTGTGACAGTACAAGCCAAGAAAGAATCAAAACAGCAATTGAAAAATCGGCGGCTTTCAGTTCGAAATATTTTACCCGTTCATCTTTTGAGATGTTTTCATTTCGGCTTTTTGCCAGAATTTCTTCCTTGTTCATGGCATGACCTCCTTTAATATTGCCAAGTATTCTGTGCAAATAGAATATCATTACCAAGTATTCTTGTCAATATATTTTGCAAAGTTTTCTATGCAAAATTTGATAGCTGGAGATCTGTGTAATGGGAGGTATTTTAGGGAGCATTATGGAAATCCCGTTTTGGAGTAAAATGAACAAGGAGTACATAGGATAGGGGTGGGGGGAGAAAATCAAAACAGGCGCCGCAGGAAATTTCGATTCCCTGCAGCGCCCGTAATAGACTCCCTATAAAGAGAGTGTTTTCGTTTTGGTAGAAATTACTTCGCGTCAACCTCTGCCATGTGCTCGATGAGCATCAGCAGCTTGTTGGAGTAACCCCATTCGTTATCATACCAAGAAACAACCTTTACGAAAGTATCGGTCAGAGCAATACCAGCCTTCTTGTCGAAGATAGAGGTGCGCTCGTCGCCGATGAAGTCGGAAGAAACAACGTCCTCGTCGGTGTAGCCCAGAACGCCCTTCAGACCACCCTCAGACAGGGGCTTCTCAGAAGCAGCCTTCATAGCAGCGCAGATGTCCTCGTACTTTGCCGGCTTTGCCAGATTTACGGTGAGGTCAACAACAGAAACGTCCAGAGTCGGAACACGCATGGACATACCAGTCAGCTTGCCGTTGAGCTTCGGGTAAACCTTGCCAACAGCCTTTGCAGCACCAGTGGAAGATGGGATGATGTTGCCGCCAGCTGCACGGCCACCACGCCAGTCCTTCTTGGAAGGACCGTCAACGGTCTTCTGTGTACCGGTGGTAGCGTGAACGGTGGTCATCAGACCGTCAGTGATACCGAATGCCTCGTCCAGAACCTTAGCGATTGGAGCAAGGCAGTTGGTGGTGCAGGAAGCGTTGGAAACAAAGGTCATGTCCTTTGTGTAAGTGTCTTGGTTAACGCCCATAACGAACATTGGGGTGTCGTCCTTGGAAGGAGCAGACATAACGACCTTCTTTGCGCCGCCGTCGATGTGTGCCTGAGCCTTTTCCTTGGTCAGGAAAACGCCAGTGGACTCAACAACGTAATCAACGCCGTCCTTGCCCCACGGAATGTTCTTTGGATCCATTTCAGCGTGGAACAGAACCTTCTTGCCGTCCACAGTGATGGAGTTATCATCATACTCGATGGTTCCGTCATAGCGACCGTGTACAGAGTCATACTTGAGCATGTATGCCATGTAGTCCGGAGTCATGAAAGGATCGTTTACCGCTACGAACTCAATGTTCGGGTTCTTCAGACCTGCGCGGAAAACCATACGGCCGATACGACCAAAACCGTTGATACCTACTTTAATAGCCATTGCAATATTCCTCCTATAACAATACAAGTATTCAACATTGCTGAAACTATTATACAACATATCTGCAACATTGTGCAATCCCTAATTGTGAAACATTTGTCAAATTTAGCAACTAAAAAATTGGATATTCTTTGCAAACTATACAGCCAACGTGGTATAATAAATATAGTGCAACGAATTTGCCCAAATGTTGCGCAAAAAGGCACCAAAGTAGTACAGTCAAAATACACAAAAATATATTTGTATTTTTGTATGTGTATACAGGTGCCAAAATCTTGGAGGACAATTTCATATGGAGTTCATGGATTTTCTGGGTGGATGTGATACAGCCGCCTGGCAGATGCTCAGTGTGTTAGACGCCGCCGACAGGGCATTCGTGCGGCTGGATGATGCAGGACGCATTATTGCACTGACAGATCGGGCAGAGGATCTTTTGCGCCAGCTGCCTTTGCGCTCAATTTATGAGGTGCTGGGTGAACTGGCTGCGCGTACAATTCGTATTGCTATCCAGCGACACGAAAATATGCGAACCCGTGATGTCATTGACGGATGTACCGTAACACTGACGATCTGTCCGGGGGAGCATGAGCATTTACTCTATCTTGCACCAGAGCCATCAACCAGCCTTTTGCTGCGCGATCAGCTGACAGAGCAGCGTCTGCGCATGGCACTTTCCGTGCTGGAGCTGGATGACAAGGCGGCAAGACGGCGTACCCTGCGCAAAATGTCTCGGCTTATGCGTGAGCTTGCACTGATACAGGGCAAGACGAACCTGCCGCGCACAATGAAAAAGCAGGAGCTGGGAGCGCTGTGTGCATGGACGGTTCAGTTTACACGCCGCTGGACAGCTATTCCGATCATGCTGGAAGGCTCTCACACCCCTATCGTATGTGAGCCGGACGAAACAAAAATTGCACTCTATCATTTGCTTACCAATGCAATACAGGCGCCGGGCGTCAGCCAGATTACGGTTCGATGGGGAAGTGAACCGGGCTGTGCATGGTTTGAGGTAGCAGATGATGGGGCGGTACTGTCAGAGGAGGCATTCTCTGCACTATGTACTGCGAGCAGTCGTGTTGGGACTCTGAGTGGGATCCCGCCACAGATCGAGGGGCATACACCGGGGCTTGGGCTGCCTGCGGTTTGCGAGATTGCCATGCGTCATGGCGGTGGTGTATCTGTTGTAGATGCACCCGAGGGAAAGGCTGTGCGTGTCACTTATGCAGATGACCTGTGTGCAGATCAACACACTCTGCATGCGCCTAAAGTTTCAGATGGCTTTCCCATTGAAGAGACAGAATTATCTGTTCTTTCTTAAATGTATAGAGCCGATGCGTCACCCTGCACTTGCAACCATGTGCAGGGTGATTTACGTTTGCAGAACACCACACATTTTGTCAGTATATTGCATACTTTCAGATGAAATTAGGTGCTTTTTGGTGGGGATGGTTACAATAATTTTGATTTTTGTTTTGATGTTGACAGGGGGAAAATGACACGATACAATGTAGACATCAGAATGAAAGTCATAAATATTGCGGGAGGTAGATGCTATGAAAAAAACAGGTATCTGGGCAGCGCGCGTGGGATTGCTTGGCATATTCTTTTGGTGCAGCAGCTTATTTGAAGCATGGTTATGTCATAGCCATACGCCGATAGAAATGCGGTCGGGCACGATGATTTGGATTTCTGCCCTGATTGGACTTCACATCCTCTTGTATATTTCCTTTTCTTATACGGAGAAGCGGCAGCGTGTTGGCTGGCAGGCTGCTCTGTTTGTTGGGATTGTTCTGATGCGCATCTTGGCTTTGCTGGGTACGCTCAATGGAGACACTGTGAGAAATGAGGTCATTACCATTGTTTTGGGCGTACTACCTGCTGTCCTCATTATGCATGGACTGACCCAGTTTGGCTGCAATACGTCAGAGTATGTTTGGAGAAAGTCTCAGCTGCATCGTACATAATCGTTGTGTAAAAAGACGTGCCTGAAACAAAAGGCGCGTCTTTTTTGTTTCATTTTTTGTAAAAACGCGAAAAAGTCAGAATATGGTGTGCAGAGTGCAGCGCACAAAAGCTGCATGGATTTGGCGGCAGGGATCGCTTTTGCAAACTCCTTATAAATTATTGCATGATTTTGTTGAAGTTTTTTGGTCACAACGGTTGATTTTTGTACCCTTTTATGAGTATAATTTAAGACGTGATACTTTGAGATATCACGCCTGTTCTGCCCCGAGCTGCGGCAAGAAGGGCAGGCAAAAGGGAAACGAACGAGCGCCTTGCCGATTGGCATTTTCGGCTGCTGTGCGCTTGCTTTTCGTGCACAAAATATTGGAGAGGTGAATCTAAAATGGTGTACACGTTTCGTGGCGGCATTCATCCGGGCACACATGCTGATCCCGGATATAAGGCTGCAACAAACACCAAGCCCATTGAGGCGATGCCCGCTCCCGAGCAGGTAATCCTGCCGGTATCTATGCACATCGGCGCTCCCGCAAAGCCGATTGTAAAGAAGGGTGACATCGTAGATATGGGTCAAATGATCGCGGAGGCTGGCGGATTTGTCAGCGCACCCGTCCATGCGACGGTTTCCGGTAAGGTCATTGCGGTTGAGCCGCGGCTGCATCCGAACGGCAGCAAGGTTATGTCCATCGTAATCGAGAACGATGGAGAGGACCGTCTGCATGAGTCTGTGCATCCGTATGATTTTGCAGCCATGTCCAATGATGAGCGCATTGAGACAATCCGCTCGGCTGGCATGGTGGGACACGGTGGTGCAACATTCCCCACCCATGTGAAAATCAAGGGCGCGATTGGATGTGTTGATACCGTTCTGGTCAATGCAGCAGAGTGCGAACCTTACATCACAAGTGACCATCGTCTGCTTCTGGAGCGCCCCGAGGAGATCGTTGGCGGTCTCAAGATGCTTTGTGACATCATTGGTGCAAAGAGCGGCATCATTGGCATCGAGGTCAACAAGCAGGATACCTTTGCAAAAATCGAGGAACTCATCAAGGATGACCCGCGTCTGCATCTGTATCCGCTCAAGTGTAAGTATCCGCAGGGTGCAGAGAAGCAGCTCATTAACGCATGCACAGGCAGAGAGGTGCCGTCCGGCAAGCTGCCGGCAGACGCAGGCTGTGCAGTATTTAATGTGGACACCACAGGTGCGATCTATCGCCGCTTTATGACTGGTATGCCGGTGGTACGCCGTATTGTAACGGTTTCCGGCTCTGCGGTCGTTAATCCCAAGAATCTGGAGGTACGCATTGGTACACCAGTAGAAAAACTCATTGACGCATGCGGCGGCCTGAAGGCAGCGCCAAACAAGCTGCTCATGGGCGGACCCATGATGGGTGTTGCACAGTTCTCGCTGGAAATCCCTGTATTTAAGGGCACCAACGCATTCCTTGCGTTCTGTGAAGATGAGGACAAGCGCGTTCCAGACCCGCAGTGTATTCGCTGCGGTAAGTGCATTGAGGCGTGCCCGATGCACCTGCTCCCAATTTACATGAATGTTTACGGCAAGGCAAACGACCTCGAGGAGAGTGTGAAGTGCGGCGCAATGGACTGCATTGAATGTGGTTCCTGTGCCTATGTTTGTCCGGCACGTATTCCGCTTGTTGCACAGTTCCGCCTGACAAAGAGTCAGATTCAGGCGCAGCGTGCTGCAGAAAAGGCAAAGGCTGATGCAGAGAAGGCGAAGGCAGAAGCCGCAGCAAAGGCTGAAAATGCAGCTGACAAGCCAGCCGATGCGGAAAAGAAGTAAGGGGGTAGAAACTGATGTATGATCTGAGTAAAGTCGTTGTCACCTCCTCGCCGCACATCAAGGCGGCTGATGATACCAGAAGCCTCATGGCAGATGTGTGTCTGGCTCTGCTGCCTGCACTGGTGGTATCCGTTCTCACATTTGGTCCGCGTGCACTGGTGCTTACCGTGGCAACTGTTATTTCCTGTGTATTTTTTGAGTGGCTTTATAACAAGCTGCTGCACCAGCCAAGCACCATTGGCGACCTGTCTGCGGTCGTTACAGGTATACTGCTGGCATTTAACATTCCGGTTGCGGCACCGATTTGGATGCCGGTTATCGGCGGCGCCTTTTCCGTCATCGTTGTAAAGATGCTGTTTGGCGGCATTGGCAAAAACTTTATGAATCCAGCGCTGGCAGGACGTGCCTTTATGTTGGCATCATGGCCAGCACTTATGACTGTTTGGACACGCCCTGGTGCAGAGCTGCCGCTCTTCGGTAATGTTACAGTAACCGATGCAATCTCTACTGCAACTCCCCTTGCCTCCCTCAAGGGTGGTGCACTGCCGGAGGCAGATGTGCTGCGCTTGTTCCTTGGACAGACGGGTGGTGTCATTGGTGAGACCTCTGCATTTGCACTGCTCATTGGCGGCGCATATCTCATTTACCGTAAGGTCATCACCATCAACATTCCAGCGGCTTATATCCTGACCGTTGCTGTTTTGACCTTCCTGTTCCCAATGGGTGGTCAGGAGCGCTTTGCGTGGATGCTCAGCCAGATTCTGTCCGGCGGTCTCATGCTGGGTGCCATCTTTATGGCAACCGACTATGTTACAAGTCCGGTCACGCCAAATGGTCAAATCATCTTTGGTATCGGCTGCGGTCTTTTGACCGTGTTTATTCGTTACTTTGGCGGTCTGCCGGAGGGCGTATCGTATTCTATCCTGCTCATGAACACGCTGGTTTGGGTGATTGACAAAAAAACCCATCCGCGTAAGTTTGGCTATGCGCTGGATAAGAAGAAGGAGGGCAAGTGATCATGAGCGAAACCAAAAAGAGCGAAGGCATTGGCCGCCTGATTCTTGTACTGGGTTTGATTACCTTTGTATGTGCACTGCTCTTGGGCGTTGTCAATCAGGTGACAGCACCGCTGATTGAGCAGAATGAAATCAATACCCGAAATGCTGCCATGGAGGAAATCATTCCGGGCGCAGAATTTGAAGATCTCGGCACTGTTTTGAGCGCAGAGGAGGTTGCAGCAGCGGGGGTTACCCTGCCTGCGGGCCGACCAGCTGCGGCAATCTCTGGTGTGTATAAGGCAACGGCAGACGGACAGGACGCAGGTTACTGTGTACAGGTCAATCCGAAGGGCTTTGGCGGCGCACTCACCCTGATCGTTGGTGTTGGCACAGATGGCACCATTGCTGGTATCAAGGTGACAGGTCATGCAGAAACACCGGGTCTTGGTGCAAAGGCACAGACTGATTCCGCATGGGTCGCGCAGTATCAGGGTGCAGCAGCAGACGGTCAGCTGATGGTTACAAAGGACGGCGGTACCATTAACGCAATCACAGGCGCAACCATCACCTCCCGTGCTGTAACCGACGGTGTCAACACTGCGGCAGCTTATATTGCAACATTAGGTTAAGAAGGAGGGCGAACATAATGAAATTTTCTGAACGTTTGAAAGCCGGCGTCCTTCTCGACAATCCGGTATTTATGCAGACCATTGGTCTGTGTCCGACTTTGGCAACGACAACATCGCTGTCAAACGCGGTGGGTATGGGTGTTGCAGCAACCGTTGTTTTGATTTGCTCCAACGTTGTAATTTCCCTGCTGCGTAAATTTATTCCTGATAAAATCCGTATTGCAGCATTTATTTCGATTATCGCAACCTTTGTAACCCTAATCCAGATGCTTCTCAATGCGTACATCCCATCTCTTGCAGCGTCTCTTGGCTTATTCCTGCCGCTGATCGTTGTAAACTGTATTATTCTTGGCCGTGCAGAAGCATATGCTTCCAAGAACAAGGTTCTCCCGTCTGCGCTGGACGGTGTGTGCATGGGTCTTGGCTTTACATTTGCACTCGTACTGATGGGCTTCTTCCGTGAGCTTCTGGGTGCAGGTACCATTGCAGCCGGTATCATCAGCGAAACGGGTATTCAGATCCCCGGACTTTATGAAAATGCCGCAACCATGATGATCCTGCCGGCAGGCGGATTTCTTGTCATGGGCTTTATCCTTGCTGCAATTCAGAAGATTATGTCAAAAAAGGAGGACAAGTAAATGTTTAGTTTACCTGCTTCCATGGGACTGACAGATATTCTGTCGCTGGCAATTGCGGCAATTCTGGTCAATAACTACATTCTGGTACAGTTCCTTGGCTGCTGTTCATTCTTCGGCGTATCCAAAAAGACCGATACCGCTGTTGGTATGGGCATGGCTGTTATCTTTGTTATGGCGCTGGCATCTGCGGTTTCGTGGTGTGTGCAGTATTTTATTTTGAACCCGCTTAATCTGGGATACATGCAGACCATTGCATTCATTCTGGTTATCGCAACACTGGTACAGTTTGTTGAGATGTTCATGAAGAAGTTCATGCCGGCGCTGTACTCCGCGCTTGGTATCTTCCTGCCGCTGATTACGACAAACTGTGCAGTTCTGGGTGCAGCAATCACCAACATCGACAACGAATATTCTTTCATTGGTGCAGTTGTCTATGGTGTTGCAGCTGGTGTCGGCTTCCTGCTGGCTATTGTCCTGTTTGCATCGATTCGTGAGCGTCTTGCAGTCACTTCAAAATGTCCGAAGTGCTTTGAGGGCTTCCCGATTGCGCTTATCGCGGCTTCGCTGCTCGCGATATCCTTCATGGGCTTCTCCGGTCTTTCGATACCATGGTAAACCAAGGAGGAAATAAAAAATGGATATGACCAATATAATTTCCGCGGTGCTCGTGCTGTTTATCATGGGCGTCGTGTTCGCACTGCTGCTTGGCATTGCGGCAAAGGTGTTTGCTGTCGAGGTAGATGAGCGTGTTCCGATGGTACGTGATTGTCTGCCGGGTGCAAACTGCGGCGGCTGTGGATACCCGGGCTGTGACGGTCTTGCGGCTGCAATCGTCGAGGGCAACGCACCGGTGAATGGCTGCCCGGTTGGCGGCGCTGCTGCGGCTGCAAAAATTGCCGAGGTCATGGGTGTTGAGGCTGACAGTACAGAACCGAAGGTTGCACATGTGCACTGTAACGGTGGCTGCAATGCGGTAGACAAGGCGAAGTATGAGGGCTTGCAGGATTGTAATGCGGCAATGCGTGTTGCAGCTGGTCCAAAGGAATGTGCATACGGCTGCATGGGTCTGGGCTCCTGTGTAAAAGAATGTGCATTTGATGCGCTGCATATCGTAGATGGCAAGGCGCTGGTAGATGCGGAAAAGTGTGTTGCATGCGGTAAGTGTGTTGCTGCTTGTCCGAAGAAACTGATCGACCTCGTTCCGAAGTCTAAGAAGGTTCATGTAAACTGTAAGAATCAGGACAAGGGCGCGCAGGCAATGAAGGTTTGCACAAACTCCTGCATTGGCTGTATGAAGTGTGAAAAGACCTGTAAGTTTGATGCGATCCATGTTGTGAACAACGTGGCCGTTATCGACTATGACAAGTGCAAGAACTGTAAGATGTGTTCCAAAGCTTGTCCGAAGAATGCAATCGAGCCAATTCCGACCAAGGAGGAAAAGGAAAAGTTCGATGCCATGATGAAGGCGCAGGCAGAGAAAGCAAAGGCGGCAGCACAGGCAAAGGCTGCTGAACAGGCTGCTGCGGAAGCGCCAAAGGGTGAATAACCTACAAATCAAAGAAAATCTGTAAAGCGAAAAGGGGTCCGGTCTGGACCCCTTTTCTTTGAAATTTTGGTATGGAAAGGAGAGAATGGATTTGCATGATTATTTGCACGTGCGCATGGAGAGCGCAGATATTGGACGATTGTCCAGTCTGGCGCTTGCCCATGTGGGAGACTGCGTATATGAAATGCTGACCCGTGGGCGGCTGGTAAGCAGTGGTCTCACAACAGCACGCAATCTGCACAGTCATACGGTGGCATTGGTGCGTGCGTCCGCACAGTATGAGGCGGCGCAGTATATCCTGCCGCTTTTGACAGAGGAAGAACAGGATATTTTTCGCCGTGCACGCAATACTAAGGTGCATGGAGTGCCCAAGGCAGCATCGAAGGCGGAATATGCCTATGCAACCGCTTTGGAGGCGCTGTTTGGCTGGCTGTATCTCAAAGGAGAGTATGACCGTATCAATGCCCTCTATGATGTGATCGTAAAGGAACAGCCGCTTTCCAGTAAGTAAAGAGGGGCAGAGCGGTCTGCATTGTTTTGCATACCGTTCGGCCCCTCCTGCGGGTTATCGGCAGTTCTGCATGGAATCGCTCTGATTCTGGAAGGAATCAGACTTCTTCTGCTCTGCCTGCTGACCCTGCTTCTTATTTGATGCCTTTGGATTATTCTTAGCCATTGAAAATCACCTCTTTCTGATGTGCTGTTGCTAGTATGAACGGAAAATACACAGACTATGCAATAAATTTTTATAGGCAGACCTTGAAACTCACGGAAATATTTGATAAAATCCTAAAGGATAACACGATTTATATGGAAAAGGAGAATAGATATCATGTCCGGACATTCCAAGTGGCATAATATTGCCAAGCGTAAGGGCGCAAATGATGCAAAAAAAGCGAAAATTTTCACAAAAATCGGTCGTGAAATGGCAATCGCGATCAAAGAAGGCGGATCCCCGAATCCGGATATCAATGGACGTCTGCGCGATGTCATTGCAAAGGCAAAGGCAAACAATATGCCAAATGACAACATTAAGCGCATGTTGGACAAGTATTCTGGTGCGAATGGCAGCGTAGAATACGAGGCAATCAACTATGAGGGTTATGGTGTTGGCGGTGTTGCAGTCATCGTCGAGACATTGACCGATAACCGTAATCGTACCGCCGCAGATGTACGTCATCTGCTCGATAAATATGGTGCAGGCATGGGTGCAACCGGCTGTGTTGGCTGGCAGTTTGACCAGAAGGGTGTTATGATCATCGAGCGTGAGGAGCTTGACGAAGATGAAACCATGATGCTGGCACTAGATGCTGGGGCAGAGGATTTTCAGGCAGATGAGGAAACCTTTACAATCTATACCGCGCCAGCAGATTTTGGCACGGTGCGTGAGGCACTGGAGAATAAGGGAATACACTTTGTAGAGGCTGAGGTGGAAATGGTTCCGCAAAACTATATCCGTCTGGAGTCCGCTGAGGATATGGAGAAGATGCGCAAGCTTCTTGATAACCTTGAGGACAATGATGATGTACAGTCTGTTTGGCACAACTGGGAAAATGAGGACGAATTTGAGGGCTAATCCATAAAAAAAGCGAGGGAAATTTCCCTCGCTTTTTTTAATTTTCTGCGTTGGGTGCTTTTTTGTATGCCAGATATCGGAAAACAAGCGCAACACAAGCCATCAAGATTTGAACCACCGGGGTTGCGATCCAGACGCCTTCGAGATTGAAAAAACGCGGCAGGATTAAGAGTGTAACTGCCATCATCACCGGTTCCCCATAGACCATGACGTAGGCAAAGCGGTCTAGGTTGATGGAGTAAAAATAGGAAATAGTGACGCGCACAATGGCAATTGCCGGATATCCGATTGCAATGACGCAGAGCACATGTCCTACTATGGAAGCTGCATCTGGAGAGGAACCAAAAATTGCAGGGAACCATGCCCGTCCAAAAACGGTCAGCAGAGCGAAGGCAATCGAAAGTCCGAGTCCGATCCCGTAGGCAAGTTTGCGGATAAAGTGCAAATCCTTGGTGCGGGATTCCCCAAAATAAAGGCTCATAGTAGGCTGGCTGCCGTCACCAACGCCCTGTAAAATCAGCTGAATAACAATCGAAACATAGCTTACAACGGCATAGGCGGCAATTGCAAGCTCTCCGCCATATTGGACTGCGCCAAGATTGACGAGCATGATGACAAGATTGGGGGATATGGTTAGTCCGAAGGGGGAAATACCTGTGGTAATGATGCGTGAAACCGCCCAACCCTGTGGAATGAGCATCTTTCGCGGGATATCATGCTCGGTGATGATTAGCATAATAAGGCACAGAAAGGCAGTAACCGCCTGTCCCAGAATGGTTGCAAGACCGGCGCCTGCCATTCCCATGCCTCCGCGAATCAAAACGGCATCTAAAATGATGTTGGTGATAAACCCAGCCATCATGGCAAACATGGCGAATATAGAACGGTTAAGGTTGCGGAATATGGGTGCGAGTCCGGTTGCAAATACCTGAAAGGCAGTGCCCAGAATGATCATGCGGATATAGTCCAGCCCGCAGTCATAGACTGCGCCAGTGGCACCGAATAGGCGCAATAGATGGGGGTGAAGCGGCCATAAAATCAGCAGCAGCGCAATCGTTGCAAGAAACAGCATGGATATCGTCGTACCCAGAAAACGCTGGCGCTGGTCATCTTCTCCCCGCCCAAGACTGATGGACATGTGAATAGAGCCGCCCATTCCAATACCTGTTCCAACCGCCTGCAAAAGTGAGGTCATTGGATAAGCGATATTGATTCCGGCAAGCCCGCTGTCTCCGATATATTGCCCGACAAAGAAGCCGTCTACGATTGCATAAACACCGGAAAAGGCGAATGCCAGTACCGCGGGCAGCATTGTGAACAGATAAGATCGAATCAACGTTGTTCCTCCCTTTTCTTTTGATACGTTATATCTAGCCGGAAAATTATATCATGCAGATAGATACTTGTCAAGCAATTGCATTTTGAATCAAAAAACAGAAATTTTGAGCGAGAAATACTGGGGAAAAAGGGTGCGGCAAATTGCCGCACCCTTTGCGTGTCAATAGTTCCTGCGGAATGATATCCTCCAGCCATGTTTGATTTTCTGTAAGATTGATGACAAACATGCGTCCGGCATGGCGGCCATATTTCGACTGATGATATTTGAACAACATACGATTTTTCTGACCGTGTCCAGAATTTCAATTTTGCCGATAGGGTGGGAGAGTGCATAGCACAAGGATGTTCTCTGCTCATTTTACATAGTATTTGCCTGTATGCTCTTTCTTAAAACAATCAACATGTTCGCGGTGTTATCGCTTCCCCCTATGGCATTGCTCCAAAAGCGACTATGTTCAGCTTTCGGTCTTTTGTTTTGGATACAGCTTGGGAATCCGAAAACTCTGCTCGCCGTTTGCTTCATCAGACACGGTTCCCGCCGGAAAGTAAAGAATCAGATTGCCTTCTTCGTCCACCTCAAACTTTGTGGTTTCGTCAATGGTCACATAATCACTCAACGGCGTATCTTCTTCAATCGGGAAATAACGAATCTCCGGATTTTTATCCATGCGGTTGCCCATTTGCATCGTGATGGTGTCTGTCAAGTAATCCATATAGTCTTCTCCCAGCAGTTCTTCCAGTGTGGCAGTTTTCTGCCCATCAGGGGAAGACTCTGTGTCAGGTGAGTCTGTTTTCGTTTCAGTTGTTGTTTCCTGCGGCGCAGTTTCCTTGCCACTGCTATTTTCCACAGCAGGCGTGCTACAGGAAGCGAGCACCAGTGTGCTGAGCATCAGCGTCAAAACAGTCAACATCCGCAGCCAGTTCTTTTTCATCATAAATTCCTCCTTAGTTGTCTTGCTCTGTAAGTTTTCGGTGCAGTGGTATTGACCCATCAATATTCCCGTTTATATCGAAGATTCAATAGTTGATTCCCACAATGGCCAGACTTCCCGCCACAACACCAAACACCACATTCGGATATCCGCTCTTTGATAGAGAAAATCCTGCTTTGCTGGGTTTCAATCCGTCAATATCCGCCTCAGTAATTTCTGTGAGCAAATCTTCCGTAAAGACCTTCTCAGCGTCCAGCGCGATTAGTTCCTCTCGGGATTCAATGGACGCGCTCCCTACATAAAGAGGATATGATGCCAGATCTGCCAGCCCTTCCAGATTCTTCTCCGCCACAACAGCTTGAATCTTCTCCGCAAAAGTGGCCGCAGCGGCGGCATCCACGGCAAAGTTATCCTCGTAGAAGACCAGCTCCGTATTCGGCACTTCCTTAGATGGCTGTTGCTCATCTTCCTCCAAAACATCAGGCTGCTGATACTGCGGGGGTTTCTCTTCTTCTCCCACAGGACTGCCGTTTTGTCCGCATCCCGCTATCAGCAGGAATAGAATACCTGCAAGTACCAACGTGATCCCTCTTTTTTGCATTTATCTCGATCCTTTCAACAGGAAATTTTCGATATTTCCCGCAAAAATATTCTTGGTTGGTTAGACGCTGCAACGACCAAAAAGTTTCTGCTGCCGTATGTTATTTTTCCGGAATTTCGTCAGCAAGTCCGCTTTCTACGGCAAGCTTTATATCGCTGCCATATAGCGCCTCTATCGACTGCAACGCCGCATTGGCTTCGGTTTCGGTCTCATACTGTCCAATCGTAATGATATACTCACCGCTTTGAGTCCGCAGTTGTGTGGCCTCGCCTTTATACCGTTCAGAAAGCAGACCCAACTGCTCGCCGTATGGAACTGCTTCTGAGCGAAGATAGTAAACCGTCTGTTCTGGCTGATACGCGGGGTCAGGATAAAAACGCATAGAAAGCGCACCCGGCTCTGCAAGTTCGGTGATTTCATAAGTATAACCGCTGTTCAGCACAATGGTAAAGCCATACATGGAATCGTCCCCGATCATGGTACGGTAGACATCTTGAACCGCTTCGGTCGCAAGCAGACTTCCCTGAATCGTCTCATAATCGAGCGTACGGACGCCATGCAGCGTCAGAACGATGCGGTTTGGTGCCAGCAGGTGTGAAACCGTATATGCAGGAGCTGTATCCAACTCGCCGCGGCTGCTTTCAAAGCATAATTTCACCGTCTCTCCGTTCGCCTCTGCTTTAGTATGTACACCGTCTGTACGCTCTCCGCCGCCTCCTATACGCAGCATTCGCACCACACTGCCGATGATCGAAAGCCGAGACGCATAGGCGTAGACCGGCGTTATATTGGCACCCAAAAATGCAATACAGCATACAGCGGCAATACTGACCGCCCATCTGCGCAAATATCTGGTTCGTTTTTCCCGTGCAGCTCTCTTCATGGAACTCCTAATGATCTGATCCAGATCTTCCGGAATCGGGATCTTATCATAATACTCTTTTCCCACGTTCAAGGTCTGTGCCTCCTTTCTCCAAATATAGCCGCATTTTATGCAAAGCACGGTACAGTCTGGATTTTACAGTAGATTCTGGTTCCTGCAGAACCTTTGATATCTCAAGAAACGTGTATTCCTCAAAATACCGCAGCGTCACACAAACCCTGTCTTTTTCACTTAGTGCATCGAGGGCTTTGAATAGATCCATAGAATCTTCTGGAATCAATTCTTTCTCCGGAACAGCTACTACTTCCAATACCGTGTCCTCGCAGAAAATAAGCCGTGATCGCTCACGCATCAAATCAATAGCCACATTAAAAACAATCCGGGTAATCCATGTGTCAAGATATTCTGGCGCTTTCAAGGTATGCAGGCTTTTCAGTCCTCGGTAGGCTGCTTCTCCCACAATATCCAGCGCATCATGCTCGTTTTTCGCGTAGGAGTACGCAATCCGGTAGTATTTTTCTTTTTTAGCTTGAAATACCTGTGCAAATTGCGCTTGACTTATGCCCACCACGCATCTCCCCTTTCTCTGTTCGCAGACAAATACTCACTCGGTCTTGTGTCCCCTTACATCTATTAGACGTTCTTTTATGCAAAAACGACGCACCCTGTTAAAAAAATTTGCTGCCCGACCCGAACGGTGACTCAGAATAAAATAAGTTGGAAACAACCCAGCAAGCAGGACAGCCACATTTTATATATTGACTAAAAAGAGCCAAACAGGGCGGGAAGTGGTGTGACATCACACCACTTCCCAACCTGACGTACCTTCAGGTACAGCGGACTGATGACCTTCTGCGCAGTATGCAGATTTTCCTGCAAATCGAACTCATTACGCTCACTTCCATGGAATTTTGCTTGTGGTTTTATATGCGCAGTATCCCATTTTTGCATAAAAATGGAAATAAGAGATTGAAAAATATGCAATTTGCATGAGGTGGGACGGATAAGGGTGCGCTGTTCAAATAGAATAGAATCTGATATACTGGAAACAAATCTATATTTTATAAAAGATGAGAGGCGAAGGACTTTGCAGGATACCTTATTTTATCGTGATGCCTATGTACGTACCTTTGATGCGGTTGTAGTAGATTGCAAACCATCTGTGCAGGGGTTTGAGGTTGTTTTATCGGATACTGCATTTTATCCAGAGGGCGGCGGACAGCCGGGAGATACCGGAGTTCTGGGTGGCGTGCGGGTATGGGATACCAAGGAAAAAGAGGGACACATCGTACATTTTTGTGATGCAGCGCTGTCAGTTGGGGACACTGTTCACGGCGAGTTGGATTGGGAGCGCCGGTTTCGGCATATGCAGTCGCATACCGGAGAGCATATTTTTTCGGGGATTGCGCATGCGCTATATGGCTGTGAGAATGTGGGGTTCCACATGAGCCAGAACTGCGTTACGATTGACTTCGATCGTGCCCTGACTGCCGAGCAGGTTGCCGAAATCGAGCGGCAGACAAACGAAGCAGTCTTTGCCAATGCGCCAACGATTGTGCAGTATCCGACACCTGAGGTCTTGCGGACATTAGACTATCGAAGCAAGAAGGAACTGACGGGAACGGTGCGATTGGTGGAGACCGGCGGTCGGGATTTGTGCGCATGCTGTGGACTGCATGTTGCGAGAAGCGGGGAGGTTGGGTGCGTCAAGGTTGGCATACAGACCCCGCATCGTGGTGGAATCCGTATGACACTGCGCATCGGTTGGGACGCGCTGCGTGATTATCACCAAAGGCAAAAGCAGACCACAGATATTTCCCACCTTTTATCTGCTAAGCCAGATGAAATCGTGGAGGCCGTACAGAGAATGACAGAGCAGAATGATGTCTATAAGGCACAGGTGATTGCGCTGCATGATGAAATCTTTCGCTTACGGGCGCAGGCACTTCCAAAGGAAGCAGACAAGCTATGGCAGTTTGCAGAAGGTCTGACTCCGGTGGAAACCAGACGTTTTGCCGATGTTCTGGCAGAACAGGCAGAATGGGCAGCTGTATTTACAGATACCGGGGAAAATCACTGGCAGTATGCAGTTTGCAGTCATACGCTGGACGTGCGCGCCATCTGCCAAGCGCTCAATACAACATTCCATGGACATGGCGGCGGGAAACCGGCGGTGGTGCAGGGCGCAATCCATGCGGCACGTGCGCAAATTGAAGCGTTTTGTGAGGAATATATGTTGTAAGGAGGAAACTGGCAGATGCGTGAAATTTATCCGGGGCGGCGTTACCGTCATTTTAAGGGGAATTTATATCAGGTCATATTGATTGCGCGCCACTCGGAGACACAGGAACCAATGGTCGTATATCAAGCGCTCTATGGAGACTATGGCTTTTATGTTAGACCTTATAATATGTTTGCGAGTGCTGTGGATCGTAAAAAATATCCAGAGGCGGAGCAGGAATATCGCTTTGCCCTTGTGGAGGATTAAAAAAACCGCCGCGTAGAACTTACTTCTCTATGCGGCGGTTTCTCTTATTTCATTTCGTCGAGCGGAATTTCTTCCTTTTCCTCAGGGACGGTATCAGGCTCTTGGGGGGCTTTTTCAACGATGGGGATTTCCTCTGCCTCGAAGGGAACTGCGTCTGGCTGTGGCTGTTCGACAGGGGTGTCTTTGGGCTTGTCGGAACTGTCAGTCGAGGAATCCGTAATATCGTCCTTCATTTGTGCCAAGCGCAGATTGTTTTCTGCGATGCGCAGCTGACATGCACGAATACGGTCACATTCTGTGGCGAATGCCGCATCTGGTGCATCGCCATATAGTTCAAAGTACATTTTGCCGATTGCGAGATATGCACGGCGCATTGCGTCCTCATCTGCCATGTTGTCGGTTTTGAGTTTTGCGATTGCCACACCGCTTTGCATCATTTCGGTTGCTTTTCCGCGCAAATCATCTAATTTATCGAGTAGAGCCATAAAACCAGCCTCCAATCAAAGTTTCTTATAAGCTATTGTACATGGGTTTGTAGAAAACGTCAAACAAAAACTGACAAGTACATAAAAAATTAACAAATTGCATAAAACAATGGTCGAAAAATGGAGAATTGTCACGGACTGTTGGTTGCAAAGGAGAACGGTGTATGGTATGCTAACAAAAAGGTGTTTGGCAGTATTTTCACAAACTGGAGATGTGCACGGGCACATAAAGAGAGAGATGGAGAGGAAAAGGACAGAGGGAATATGGCAGTTACTTTGCGGCAGATTGCAGAATTTGCAGGGGTTTCTCGCGGAACCGTAGATCGCGTCATTAACAATCGTGGGCATGTAAATGAGGAGGTGGAGGCGCGTGTTCGACAGATTGCAGCCGAATTGGGCTATGAGCCGAATCCGGTAGGACGTGCCTTGGCACGCGCCAAAACAAACCTGAAAATTGGTTTTTTGATACAGTCGGTAGAGACACCAACCATGCAGACTGTGGCAAAGGGGGCGGAACAGGCGGCAGCAGGATTAAAGGCACAAGGGGTAGAGGTACTGATTCGCAAGCTGGAGTCCCTTGGGGAACGGCGTGAGTTGGACGCCATTGAGGCACTTGTGAAAGAGGGAATTAAGGGACTTGCGGTTACCCCTAGTGATTCGCAGGCGGTTTGTGAGGTGCTCGATCAGGTGATTGAAAAGGGAATTCCGGTCGTGACGGTCAATAGTGATGCACCACGCAGCAAACGGATGTGTTTTGTGGGGATAGACAATAGCCGCGGAGGACGTATAGCAGCGGGACTTGCGCGCTCTATGCTGCCCGCAGGCGGCAAGATGCTTGCGCTGTCTGCGCATCCCAACAATCATGGACATCGTGCCAGATATTTAAGCTTTGCTGAAGAATTGTCAAGGATTGCGTCGGATATTGAGCTTTTACCCTTACAGCATTGCTTTAATCGGGATGATTATGCCTATGAATTGACACTCCGAGCGTTGGAGGAGAATCCAGATCTCGATGTGATCTATGTAACGGCGCATGGACAGCATGGGGCATGCTGCGCGATTGAGAAAGCCGCGCGGCATGTGCGGGTGATTGCCTACGATGTAACCCCTCAAAATTGTATTGATCTTACAGAGGGGAAAATTGAGTTTGTCATTGATCAGAATGCGTTTGTGCAGGGAACACAGCCAATCGAACTGTTATATCGCTATCTGATTTATGGAGAACAGCCGGAAACACCAGAAATGTACACAGATATTCTCATAAAAACACGATATAATATCTAACATAGTATAACAATATGCACAGGGTGCCCCGTGTTGGGGTGCCTTTCTTTTGTATAGAGTGTTCACGGGCACATAAATTAACGTCGAATCGCATAAAAATGACATCGAATATTTGTATACTTGCATGAAAATTGATAGATAATGTCTATTTATGTTGCGTTCACGGGCACAAATCGCTATAATGGATATTGCTCACTCTTGTGAATGAAATAACAATGAGACCTGCAAGGAAAGCACTGGAAAATTGGTATGTTCACACAAGAGAAAACAGGAAGAAACCTGTTTTCATTGCTGTATAGGGCAGCGGAAGTCTATGCAGCAGATTTGCAGCTGACCGGTCGTTTGATCCGGCGGCAAGGGGATTTTTAGCAAAGTAAGTTAGAAAAGAGGATGAAAGTATGAGTCTAATGTTCACCGCGGTAACATTTGTGGCGTTTACTGCACTTGTTGCCCTCATCTCATGGTGGAAAACGAGAGACGATAAGCTGGACACACAGGACGGCTACTATTTGGCTGGCCGTGGACTGACAGGTCCGGTTATTGCAGGCTCACTCCTGATGACCAACCTGTCTGCGGAGCAGCTCGTTGGCATGAATGGGCAGTCTGTACGTATCGGTATGAGCCCGATGGGTTGGGAGGTTACTTCTGCAATTGCGCTGGTTATTTTGGCGTTTGTGCTCATGCCAAAGTATTTGAAAACTGGATTGACTACGGTTCCAGAGTTCTTTGAGCAGCGTTACGATGCAGGTACCCGACGTCTGGTTTCTATCATTGTTCTGCTGTCCTATGTTTTGATCATGCTGCCAAACGTACTGTATGCAGGTGCACAGGTATTCGTAAATATTTTTGGCATTGATGTTGTCATGGCACAAAAGTTCGGCATGGAGCTGACACAGGCACGTTTTTGGGCAATTACCATTGTATGTATCGCAACGGCAATCGTAGGTTCGCTCTATGCGATCTGCGGCGGTCTGAAGGCGATTGCACTGTCCGACTCCATTAACGGAATCGGTTTGATTCTGGGCGGTATCTTGGTTCCGATTTTTGGTATTCTTGCGCTCGGCGCAATGAATGGCGGCGGTTTTATGGAGGGTATTGATGTATTCCTGAATACAGACCGTACCCTGCTCAATGCAATCGATGCACCGAACCTCAATGAGCCGTATCTGCCATGGCCATTGCTCGTTACCGGATTGTTAATCAACAACTTGTATTTCTGGGCAACCAACCAATCTATCATTCAGCGCGCGTTTGGCGCAAAGAATCTCAAAGAGGCACAGAAGGGTGCAGTTCTCGCAGGCTTCTTCAAGATCCTGACTCCTTTGATTATTGTAATTCCCGGTATCATCGCACGTCTCCTGTATACCGATGTGACAAGCGTAAACGGCTGGGGAAATGGTGATACCGCATATCCGATGCTCGTTGCCGACGTGATGCCAAAGGCTCTGCTTGGCTTCTTCGCAGCGGTTATGTTTGGTGCAATTCTGTCCTCATTCAACTCGATTTTGAACTCAGCGTCCACAATCTATGCGCTGGATATTCATCGTCCGATTTTCTCCCCAAATGCATCTGATGCACATATGGTAAAGGTTGGACAGGTATTTGGTACTGTTGTTGCGGTGATTTCAACCATCATGGCACCATTCTTTATGTATGCTGCTGGTGTTACAACCGTTGTAAACTCTGCATTTGCAGCGTTTAATACCCCGCTGTTTGTCTGCCTGTTGTGCGGCTTCTTCTGGAAAAAGGTACCAGCAAATGCTGCAAAAATCGTCATTCCAGTACATGTTGTGCTGTACTTCCTGCTGCAGTTTGTTCTGCGTTATCAGATTCCAGCACTGGAAAACATGCACTATCTGTACTTTACCGCATTCCTGTTTGTAATCGATATTATCTTGATGGCAATTATCGTAAAGGTAAATCCGCGCCCGACCGATTTTGTCCTCAAGGATGCACAGGCAGTGGACATGACCCCGTGGAAGAACGGCAAGCTCGTTGCCGGTGTTGTACTGGGTATTATGTGCCTGACATACGTTATATTCTCTCCTCTTTGCCTTGGCGCATAAGAAATTTTGCATAAAGGCAAAGCAAAATCCCTGCTGACATAGTCAGCGGGGATTTTTTACGTTTGTGCGCATAGCATGTATCTATGAGATAAAAAATTTTACAAACCATTTCTTGCAGGCTGAAGTGAGATTGGATACAATATAAAATCATATAGATAAATTTGGAATTCCTGTATATTTTAGAAAAAGGAGATCGGTATGGCGAAATTAGAATGGGTTCTGGAGGGTGACCTCGACACATGGATGCGTAAAATTGAACAGGGAATTATAAATGGAAGTATGTCTGCCTCTCTGGAGGAGAAAAGTGACTTTCAGGGTGGCTGTGCTAAATGCAGCGTTCGTGTCTTTGAACGGTATAGTTATGTGGGGAGCAACCGTGTGAGTCTCAGTGTCACGGCATTTCAGGAGGGCAATGGTCCCATTTATTTGTCTGCCATTACAGCCGGAGGCAGTCAAGCGGTGCTGTTCAAAATCAATACATGGGGAGAAGAAGCTTTTTTGGACAAGCTTCGAGAGCTGCTATGAGAAAATGGCTGTTTACAGGCGCTGCAATTGCAGCAGCGGGGTGGGCAGTTTGGGAGAATTCCGCACTGCAAACGACACAGCTTACCGTTTACACGAAACGTCTGCCGAAGGTATTTGATGGTTTTTGTGTCGTACATATATCAGATTTACACAATACGGTATTTGGAAAACACAATCAAAAACTCCTTTCCTGTATCCAAAAGGCACAGCCAGATATCATTGTGATTACCGGAGATTTGCTGGATTCCTATCATACAGATATGGCGGCAGCACTGGAATTTGCAGCACAAGCGGCACGGATTGCTCCCTGCTATTATGTGTCAGGCAATCACGAGTCCAGAATTTCAGCGTATCCGTGGTTTCGAAATCAATTGACAGAAAAAGGAATTGTGGTGCTCGAAAACCGTGCACTGGAAATTGTATATCAGGGGCAGACGATTCGTTTGATCGGGCTTGTGGACTCCAGCTTTTCTCCAGAATATCCAGCTATATGTTCACAGGAGATTGTCTCCCGCGCATTGGCGCCTTTCATAAAGGAGGATACCTATACCATTTTGCTTTCTCACAGACCGGAGTTATTTGACACCTATGCAGAGTTTCATGCAGATTTGGTTTTCTCGGGACACGCCCATGGGGGACAGATACGTTTGCCGTTGATAGGCGCTGTTTTTGCACCCAATCAGGGATTTTTTCCAAAATATAATGCAGGGATTTATAGAAAAGGCAGAACACAAATGATTGTGAGCAGAGGACTTGGAAATAGCAGCTTTCCCATTCGCCTGCATAACCGACCGGAAATCATCGCAGCAACGCTGTACGCGCAATAGGGCATAAAAAAAGACAGCACTGCGTCGTGCTGTCTTTTTCCGTGTTTTATGTGAAAATCTATTTGGAACCACGGGGACAGGTAAAGGGGGGAATCCTGTCCCTGTGGAAAAAGAGGGAGAGAGGGGTGTGCCTGTTACCTGTGGAGGTGTGCATAGTGCTGTAAAGCCCATGCAACACCGTCTGCATCATTTACAGGAGCGATTACATCTGCCAGTGCTTGGACTTCCGCGGGGGCATTGCCCATGGCAATGCTGAGACCAGCCGAACGCAGCATACATAAATCATTGTCTCCATCGCCAATTGCAAGGACTTCCTCGGGACGTATATGAAGCTGCATACAGACGCTTTGTATGGCATGGTTCTTGTCAACACCCTGTGCGACAACATCGAACCCCAACGAACAGCATCCCGTCACACGAATATCTGGCAGGGTTTCCAAATGCCTGCGAACGTCAAGTAAGGTTTGCGGATTTGTCTCATAGATCAGCACCTTTAGAATGTGCTGTGCCTGTTCCCGCAGTGCGGAAAGGGGAAGCGCGCTGTGGGAATGGCATTTTTGATGATCTGGCAAATCCGTGTTGATGTGTTCATACAGGAATCGCGCATCATAGGCAGAGGTGGTATAGATGTCCTGTGCAGATTTGAAAAAAGCGTGTACTGTGGGAAATCGTGCAAGGATATCTATCATAGCTTGTATTCCGTGGGGAGAGATTTCGTGCTGTATCGTTTGGTCGTTCAGCTGATACCATGCACCATTGCAGCAGATGATACGGATTCTGGGGTCGATTTTTTGTGCGACCCAATAGGAAAAGCCTACCGGGCGTCCGGTGACAAGATAGACCTGCTGTCCATTATCCAGACAATGGAGCAGCGCGGCGCGGTTTGCGTCACTGACCGTTTTGTCCGAAGAAAGCAGCGTGCCATCTAAATCCAAACAGATGCACTTATACATAAGAATCCTTGAGGATCTGCTCCAACTCTGCACGGGTGCCGAATGGCAGGAAGTCCAGAACAGGGCAGGCAAGCATGGAGGCAAAATCGGCTTCGGAAACACCTAGGTCATGCAGTTTCTGATATAGACCGATTTCGCACAGGAAATCACAAAGAACGGGATAAAGGTCTGTTGCGTGAGGATCAAAGATGCGTGCGACAGTCGCAAAGCGCTCAGGATATTTGGCAGACATCTGCGCGACAAACGCCGGAAATACCACGGCGAGTGCTTGACCATGCGGCATATGGGTTAGACCACCGATGATTTCAGAAAGCGGATGCGGCGCTGCAGCGCCGGAATTGGAAAGCGCACGTCCGGCAAGGGTATCTGCAAGGGCAAGCTGTGTGCGGTATTCCAAATTGCTTGGATCTTTCAAAGCTTTGGGCAGATTGTGTACGATGAGCTCCATCGCGCGCAGAGAGTCCATCTCGCTATATGGGGAGGCATGTACATTGATATAGCTCTCAAATGCGTGGGTAAATGCGTCGAAGCCCGTCATTGCTGTCATGCGTGTCGGCAGGGTCAGCATGAGCGTTGGATCGACGACACAGGCTTTGGAGAATAGGGCGGGGTGATAAAAGGTCAGCTTTTCATCTCCGCGGGAAATGACGGCTGCCTGTGTCACCTGCGAGCCGGTACCGGAGGTGGTGGGAACGGTCACGAGCGGAAGCATGGTGTCAGAATATGCCGGATAATTCTCGTAGGGAGAGGAATAGGTCTGGAACAGGAAGTCCCAGTCAATTTTCTCCTGACCATTGGTGAATGCAATGGATTTTGCGGTATCAATGCTGCTGCCGCCGCCAACGGCAAGAACGAAATCTACTGGGTGCTGCTTCAAAAGTCGGAAGCCAGCTTCAACGATTTCAACGGTTGGATTTGGCTGTACTTCATCAAAATGAAAAACAGTAATGCCCTGCTTTTGTAAGAGGGTCATAATACGCTCATAAAGCGGACGCAGCGGCTGGTCTGGCGTGGTCACCATAAGGCAGCGCGTCCCATAGCGCACAGCAATTTGACCGAGCTCATTGAGGCGGTTTTCGCCAAAATAAATTTGTGTCGGTTGATAGTACTGAAACATCGTTCCATACCTCCTGAAGTCTATTTATAATTTTTTAGCCAGAAAACCCATGGTCTTTAGACCGTGGGATGAATGGCATTAAATTATTTTTTCACTAAAACACTATATTTTCAGTAAAATATGATAAAATAATATATAGGAAACTTTTTCCTAAATCTACACAAAGGAGAAAATATATGTATTTGAATTAAATGCAATTGTATTTGTAAAACAGGAAGAGTCCTATACTTCTAAAGCAAGCTTTTGGGATAAAGACCAATTGTCTACTTATAATTGGGATAATCCAAAAGAATATCATTTTAGTGAGAACAGAGTACATCGTGGATTTTACAAAACAAAAAAGGGAAAAACATTAAATGCTGATGTAAATGGTGCATTAAATATTATGCGTAAAAGTAGTGTTGTGGATATGACTATCCTATACGGTAGAGGCGAAGTGGACACGCCTATAAGAATAAGGACTGCCTGAATTTTCAGGTAGAAACTTAAATATCAAACTTCGTAAATAGGAACATTCGTTCTTTAGAATCCCATTACCTTTAGGTGATGGGTAGTTCACTTATAGTATAAAAAACATACGTCTGGAATGCAAATGGGTGCTGTTGTTACTTCTTCACGCAACAATGTGGTAAAAGCATGACAAGACCTGTGATTGTCAGGTATCGGACTGGCTTCTATAATACAGATATAAGATAGAGAGGAGTATTTTTTATGCGTTATTTGATTGATAGTGCAGCATCGGCGGAAATTGAACAGGCACTCGCGTGGGGTGCCTGCGGTATCACTGCAAATCCAAGCATGTATTTGGCACAAAATGTGGAACTGGAAACGTTTTTACAGACCTATGCAAAGCAGGAGGGTATCTTTTTAAGCGGAGAGGTGATTGCCGATACTGCGGAGGAAATGATAGCGCAGGCAGAGCAAATCGGTAAAATAGACAAGCATATCGTCATCAAAATCAACTTTTCCGAGCAGGGGCTGATGGCGTGTAAGCTGCTGACGCAGCGCGGATTTTGCTGTGCGATGACCTTAATTTTCACCGTGGCACAAGCGGTTGCCGCAATGAATGCAGGTGCAGCCTATGTGTTTCCGTTCGTGGGACGTACCGATCAATATAGCGGTGGAGATGGGCTGCAAATGGTTGCCGACGTGACAGCAATTGCACAGCGCAGAAATGTGTATGTGGTTGCAGCATCGATCAAGAGTCTGTATCAGCTGGAAATGCTGGCGAAAATGGGGGTGGATTATGCAGCCATACCGTTCGCACTCTATCAGCAGTCCTTGTACCACCCGCTGACCTCGCAGGGGGCAGAGGGATTTGCAAAGGATTGGGAAGCGATGCAGAGAGCAAAGACCCTGTGATGAGAATAGAATTTCACATCAAAAAAAGTGTTGGCATGAAGATGCCAACACTTTTTTATTAGTCAATTCCAAGAATGTCCTTGACAGCGGTTGTGACGTTTTGGACGCGTACGCCATAGATGATTTGCAGGGAGTTCTTGACATGGACAATGCCAAGCGCTTCCAGCTCGTCCTTCCACACATCGTCCGATACCACCAGCGCTTCGTCTTTGACGGTAACGCGCAGACGGGTCGCACAGCAGGTAACAGTAACGATGTTGTCCGCACCGCCCAGAGCCGCGATGATGCGCGCCTCAAGAGATTCCTGCGGTTCGTTTGCGGAGGCAGGTGCATCTGTATTTTTAGTTGCCTGATATTCCTTTTTGCTCATGAGCTTGATTTCGGAATTTTCACGTCCCGGTGTCTTGAGATTGAACTTCACAATGGCAAATCGGAAAATGAAGTAATACAGGGCAAAGGTCAGAGGCAGCAGCCAAATCAGTGCCATTGCGTGTACCTTCTGTGGCTGGAACAGGTTGGGAATCATGAAGAACAGAGCATGTCCGTTGATGGAGATTTTTGCAACCTCTGCCAGCACATAGCACAGACCGCAAAGCGGTGCATAAATGAGCCAGTAAAGGACAGGGGCAAGGAACAGGAAGGTGTATTCAATTGGCTCGGATACGCCAACCATCATGAGGGTGAATACTGCCGGAACCAGCAGTGCAGCTACCTTCTTGCGGTTTTCCGGCTTTGCACAATGATACATAGCGAGTGTTGCACCCGGCAGACCTGCCAGCTGGAACAGGATACGTCCGCTTGTGAAGTTACGAACGATATAGCCGGTTGCATCGGCGCTGGCAGCCTGTCCATTGATAATGTTTCGTACCCCTTCATACAGAGTGCCATCAATCATCATCGTACCGCCGACCTGCGAATATTCGATTGGGAATGCAATCAGATGGTGGATACCAAAGGGAAGCAGGGCTTTATCCATCGTACCAAAGAGCCATGTGCCGAACAAACCACTGTTGCTGATAAAGGCGGTCAGGCTTTGTAACGCAGAGGCAATATATGGCCAGATGTAGTAGGTAGCGATTGCCGCCGGAATAGAAACCAGCGTTACCATCACAATAACGAATTTTGCGCCTGCAAAGAATGCAAACATATTCGGAAACTTGGTATCTACAAAATGGTTATGAATCCAAGCGGCCAGCAATCCGCAGATAATACCTGAGAAAATACCCATGTTATAGGTAAAGATACCCAGAGATTCTGACCAGAGTGCATTAAAGTTCAGCGCGTCAAGCTGTGTATATCCGGCAGCCATCAAAGCGTCTACGGAAGTCGTCTCCGGATTCCAACCGGACATAGATGCCCATGATTCAATTCCTTTGGTGTAGCAGAAGAACAGAACCAGACCGGCAAAAGCTGCCCAGCCCTTTTCTTTTTTCGCAAGCGTAAACGCAATTGCCACGGCGAACCAAAGCTGTAAGTTGTTCATGAACAGGAATCCCAAATTGGAGATCATGCTGAACAGCTTGTAAAGGAGTGTGCCTTCTTCCAGAATATAGTTCGTGAAAGCACTTCCGATGCCGACATAAAATCCAACCAGAACAAGAAGAATGATAGGAACCATCATTGCCCCTGCAAAGGTTTGGATTTTTGACTGAATATTTTTCATTTCAAGTCCCCCTTGCTTGTTGATATTACACATTTTAGCATACCGCGTGTGGTCAGGCTATGACCTGAGGTTTCCAGATAGTGCCCTATTATTGTGGCAATTCGTAAAGCTCTGCCGATGCCAGCCGAACGAGTGCTTCGTAGTAGATTTCTGCCGCTGTGGACAGGGAGGTGAAGGACATACATTCATTTGGCATGTGAGGGTGTGTTTGCTCATCGGGGAAGGTTGCGCCGAATGCGATACCGCAGTCCAGCATACGGGCATAGGATGCGCCTCCCTTGGTAAAGCACTGCGCAGGCTGTTTGGTCACCTGTGTATAGGCTTCGGAGAGCGCAGTGAGCAGCGGGTGCTGCTGCGGGACATAGAGCAGCTTTTTCTGATCGGTCACGGTATAAGAAAAATCATACTGCTTGGAAAGTTTTTCGATTTGGGCATCTAATATTTCCGGTGTGGTGCTGCATGGATAACGCACATCTACATATAAATGCAGCCCGTCAGAGGTCTGTACAAGACCGGTTGGACAAACTGAGGTGGCACCCATTTCTGTATCGTAGGAGGCAATGCCACAGGCAGCACCGTCGGTATCTGGTGAAAAGCAGGTGTGCAGCAGGGAAAAACAGCGGTTGTATGCCGATTGCGCAAGGTCTACGGTGTGCATATGCTTTGCCAGCGCAAGCAGCGCATTTTGCCCGCGCTGCGGATTGCGGGACAGGGCGCGTATCCCTGTGAAGGTTTGGGTGATATGGGCAGGCTCCAGCGTCACAGTGACCTGATCGCACACATAATTCTGTATGGTGGAGCAGGTGATTTGTGAAATCCATGGAAGATTTTGGACAGGCGCTGTTTGTGGAAAGTGAAAATCATACTTTCGAATTCCTTTTTCTCCGTTGACAATGGGAAAGTTCCCGTCAGGAGAAAATCCCATAATCGGCTGCGGTTCGCGTGCGAAATAGGTGCGCATACATTCCCATGTCGTCTCCTCTGCGCCGCCGGCTATGATGCGGATTCCATATTTGCAGGGGATCTGGAGTTCTTTCAAGATGCGGACAACATATAGACAGGCGAGCAGCGGTCCCTTGTCGTCATTGACACCACGTCCGTACAGCATTTCATTTTCATCAATGTGCATGGAAAAGGGAGGCGTTCGCCAAAGGGATTCTTCGCCGGACTCTACGACGTCCAGATGTCCCAGTACGCCGATATAGGGGGATTGGCAATCTCCAAAGCGGGCATCGCAGGCATAACCGTCGATATCATGGGTTTCCAGACCACACTTTTTGGCGATTTCCAAAAAACGGTCAAATACTTGACGGATTGCAGGACCAAAGGGGGCATTGGGCTGCGCGTGCGCAGTATCGCGCACCGATGGGATTGCAACGAGGGTGTGCAGATCTTCTAAAAATTCGTCTTTATAGGATATCCATTTTTCTTCAAAAGCTGTCATAAAAAAATTCCTCCGGACTGATTGTGCTGCGTCAGACAGATGCAATTGCTATATAAACTATTATAACAGAGTGATTTGTGAATAAAAGTGTGCAATTGTTGGAAAATTTACTCTTTTATTCTGGAAAAATGTAACATATTTGTGCGAATGATACGCCTTGACATTATGCGGCAAAGCTTTACAATGAGACATAGAAGGAAAGAATAGGGGAGCGATGAAATGCAGAATCAAAGAATTCTGGATATTATTGGGATTTTGCTGAAGCAGGAGGATTTTATCACCATTCAGCAGATCGCGACAATGTTGCAGGTATCCAATAAAACTATACGCAACGATTTGCAGGTCGTAGGAGAATGGGTCAAAGACAATCAGATGACGCTTTGCAAAAAGACGGGCATTGGTATTCGGATTGAGGGGGGCGTCAATCAAAAATTAAAGCTGCTGGAGCAGGTTCTTGTACGAAGTAAACGGCTCACGGATTATACGCCGCAGGCACGAAAAACCTATATTGGGCTGCGTTTGCTTAATTGTATGGAGCATTGCAGGATTTACGAGCTTTCCGAGGAACTGTTTGTCAGCCGTGCAACGATTCATAAGGATCTGACGGCATTGCAGGAGCTGCTGGAGCAATACCATATCACATTGGTCCGGAAAAGCAATCAGGGTGTCTGGCTTTCTGGAAAAGAGCATAATTTGCGTGCGCTCATGTTTGCCCTGATGACAGCCGATAAAGGATATGAGGGTTTGGAAAAAATGGTGCGCACGCGTAGCTGTAATGAGCCGAACCAGTTTTTATTTGCGGCGCTGGACTATACGGAACAGGATTTTTTCAAAATTTTAGAGGTGGTCTTGCAGGTACAAAGCCCATACTGGAAAAAGCTGCCGTTTCGTGCGCTTATCGATGGTTTTTTACAGATTTGCATTTTATGTCTGCGCGTGATGGATCAGAAATTGGCAGAACTCTCGGACGACTTTATAAAAGAACTCATGCAGAAGCCGCTGTATGCAGAGGCATGTGAAATTTGTGATTTGCTGCAAGAACAGCTGCGGATTACACTGCCGGAAATCGAGCGGCGTTATTTGCAGGTCTATCTGCTGGCGCTGCAAAATCAGGAGCAATTGGATAATCAGCATGAGGTCATGCAGATTACACAGGATCTGCTTGCGGTTTGGCAGGAAATTTTTCAGCGTCCATTCTCCCATGATGAAGAACTGAAAAGAGCATTGCAAACGCATTTGGGACCGGCAATCACACGCTCACGGCATGGGATTCGTCTGGAGAACCCGATGATGTATGAAATTCACACATATTATGAAAATACCTTCCAAATCGTGCGGCACAGCCTCAAGAGGCTGGAGGAGAAATATGGCTGTGTCTTTAATGAGGACGAGGTGGGATACTTGACAATCCATTTGGCAGCTGCGCTCGATCGGGCAAAGCAGCCGCTGCGTACAATCTTGATTTGTCATCAGGGAATGGGTGCCAAAAATTTGATGATACGAAAGCTGGAAAAGTATATTCCCGAAATTGAAATTGTTTCCACACAAACATTTATCGCGATTGAAAAGACAGATCTAACCGGCATTGATTTGATTTTGTCAACGCTGCCGCTGGAACTTGACGGTGGGATTCCGATTGTGACCATGCATGCATTGCCGCATGACCATGATATTCAGCGCGTGAAATCTGTCGTAGAACAGTATTATAAGCAAAAGAATGATCCGCGCAATCACATCAATGCGGGACTGCTGACGTGTTGATTTCTTGCCACATTGATGCGCCTTGTCATCATTTGAGGACGTCTTGAAATTTATCTATATTTCGCCTACAATAATTTCAGAAACAATCAAAACATACAGGAGGATATGAAGATGAAACATATTAAGATTGCAGCTGGTCTTGCACATGTAAATTATGGCAATATTGCAGGCGTTGTAAAAGAAATTAGTGATGCGGGTGTGGACTATATTCACTCAGATGCAGCAGACATGCATGACTTGCAGAACATGAAGCTGATGGGCGGGCATCAGATTATTGCGGGGATTCGACCAGTAACAGATTTACCAATCGAATGTCATATTTATACCGTCAGCATGGATCGCATGTTTATTGAGCAGATTGCAGCAGCAGGTGCCAATATGCTGGTGATTCCGGCAGAGCATTTCATCGGTGCACAGCTTGCGTATATCATTAACTGGTGCCGCGAGATGGGACTCAAGGTAGGTCTGACCTTGGGGTGCTATACTCCGCTGTGCTTTGTGGAGGAATCCATTTATGATATTGACCGTCTGCACATTGTAACACACGGTGTAGATGAAACAGATGGCAAGGACAACTGGGGCTGGAGAAGAAGCGTGACCGATTTGGTAACACGTGCGCGCAAGATGATCGACGAGAAGAATCCATCGTGTGAATTGGCAATTGACGGCGGTCTGCGCCATGATAATATGGATCCGCTGATTGCCTGCAATCCAGATGTGATTGTTCTGTCTTCCGCGCTGTTTAAGGACCCAGAGGGCGCAGCTGGCGGATATCGCAAGTGCCGTGCTGCGATTGATGCAGCAGCTGAAAAGTATGGACTCTAATATAAGCGCTATGACCCATTCCTCCGTAAAGTCTGTTGTAAAGGATTATCTTTGGATCACATTGTCCGCCGTTTTTACCGCAATGGCAGTGAACCTGTTTTTTCAGTCTACCGGACTCGCGCCGGGCGGTATTACCGGACTTGCAATTATTTTTTCGCTTATCACACACATTCCGGTTTCCTATATGTCTCTTGCGATTTCGATTCCCCTTTTGATTTTGGCGACGGTGCTGTTGGGCAAAGGGTTCGGAATCAAGACACTCTATATTACGTTGATTACGCCGCTTTTTATGGAAATTGTGCCTGTACTGGACTTAAAGAGTATTTGTGCAGCTCTGCCATGGATTGCAGCGCCGCTGATTGCAGCGATTGCAGGCGGCATACTGGTTGGCGCCGCAGTGGGAATTGCACTCAATCACCAGTGCGCGACGGGTGGAACCGATGTGATTGCACTTTTGATTCAATATGTATTTCGATTTTTGAAGGTTCCCACGATTTTATTCTGTCTGGATGGCAGTGTTGTTATTGCGTCCGGTATAATTTCGGGGAATATATGGATTGCAGGGTTTAGTTTGCTTTCGCTGTTTATCATCATGCAGACCATTCGCAAGATTACGGCAATGAAGCAGCCAGACAGCGTACAGCCCGTCAAATAGAGAAAAATAGACAGATAGATACAGCCCCCTCTGATTCGGATTATTCCGATATCAGAGGGGGCTGCTTGTTCAGCGGGCTGTGTCTGGCATACGCAGATAGTTTCCAAAATCAAATGGTTCGTAGTAGGAGAGATTGAGCATCCAGCCGGAATCAAATTGGGCAGCATAGCTGCTGGCAAGCTCAGCGGCTTTATCTCGCGCCAACTCAAATAGCTGCATGACACTCTCTGTGCACACGATATCTGGATTCCATAGATTGTGCCATGGGCTGTGGGATTCGTTGAGTGCGTCCCACTGCGGCAAGCCGAATTTGATATGAGAGGTGAGGAGTGCTCCCTTTCCTAAAATTTGCTCGACCGCGCGGGCGGGTGTGCGTAAAAGCTTACCAGACCGAAAGAAAAGGCGCTGATAGGTCAGAGTTTCGGAGAATATCGGACGTAATGTCCGGGTGGGGATATCTTCACGCAGTACGCGGCGAATGAGATGGTGCAAGACAACTGCAAGCACAGCGGTTTCCTCATCGGTCAGCTGATAGTTTTCGGTGGGAAGCCGCAGATGGTCTCCCTTTAAGGCGTCGAACAGCGCACAGTCGATATCCGATTCGATTTGACAATGAATGAGGGTGGGATTTTCCTTTGGCATTGCAGTGAGGCACTCGTGCTGACGGCAGTATACATAAGGATGGAGTGTACTGTCGAGCGCATAATGACAAAGAAAGCCATAAAAATATGCTGCTGCAATATGATGCGCATTTCCAGTCAAGCGATTGACAGCTTCGGCAAAGACGGCAAAGAGCTCATCTGTTTTTTCTTCATGTAAACGTGCGCCAGTTTTATGCAGTGGACTGCCGCTATATACCTTGTGGCAGAACAGGGGATCCGGACCTTGCAGACCCCAGCGAAATACGGCTGGATGCAGGGCGGCTTCGCGCTGTGCGGCGGCAGGAAAAAACGCAAGTGCAGCTTCTCCGAAGAGGTCATGTGCGATAAAATCTGCCATAGCGTAAGTACCTTCCTTTCTTTTTGGGGGTTGTATCTTTATTATACTTGATTTTCGAAGAGACGGAAAGAGAAAAGATAAAAATTGTATAAGTTCAATGTGTTTTATGAAAAGTTTGCGCGCTTTTACAAATCTTTCATGTTCTTTATCAGAATGAGGTGTATAATAAATAAAGATACGGCAGTCTGTATGGATTTGCCGCTCCCTGTGAATCTGCAAAAAAGGTGGGAATCCAAATGAATAATAAAAAGATTTTGATTGTGGAAGATGATGAAAATATCAGAGAATTGCTGCGCTTATATTTGGAACGCGAGGGATATGAGGTTTCAGAGGCGGAAAATGGCGCGGTAGGGCTTTCCAAGTGGAAAGCAGAAAATCCTGATATGATGCTTTTAGATGTCATGATGCCCGTCATGGACGGCTGGCAGGTCATCAAGGAGGTACGTGATTCCGGCTCTAGCATGCCTGTAATCATGATTACGGCTAAGGGAGAAACGATGGACAAGGTTTCCGGTCTGGAACTTGGGGCAGATGACTATATTGTAAAGCCGCTTGAAATGAGAGAGGTTGTTGCGCGTGTCCGCGCGGTCTTGCGCCGCTTGTCTCCAGATGATGGCAGTAAACTCACGTTTGATGGGCTGACTATTGACAAGCAGGCTTATGAACTGGTCATTGGAGGCAAGCGTGTCGATGCACCGCCCAAGGAAATTGAACTGCTTTATTTTTTGGCGCAAAGCCCAAACAGGGTCTTTACCCGTGCACAACTCCTTGATGATGTTTGGGGCTTTGACTATTTCGGTGATACCCGTACCGTAGACGTTCATGTAAAACGCCTGCGTGAAAAGCTGGAGGGTGCCTCCGACAAGTGGGAGCTCAAAACCGTATGGGGTGTTGGATATAAGTTTGAAACTAAAAATTGAGCAGCAGGGGGAGCGGATTGGGTTGAATCATAGTTTTTTTACAAAGAATTTTTTATCTTCTGTCGTTTTGATTCTGGTTGCCTTTACCTTGGCAGCTGGTGCGTTCTTTTATCAGATGGACGGATATGCGAAGGAAGAAAAGGAAGAACAGCTTAGAGCAACGGCATCGTCGATTGCAGAACTTACGACCTATGCGGTGAAAACAGGGGATATGCTCAATATCGCGGTACTGGATGTATCTCTTAAGAGTACCGCCAATCAGGATCAAATGAGTATCCTCATTGCAGATATGGACGGACAGGTGCTGATGAGTGTAGAGCCAGACGGCAGAGAACTTCTCACTGGCAAGCAGATTCCGATGCCGGTCGTGCGGGAGTTGACACGTACCAGAAATTATTCAGAGACGGGGACGCTGGGAACCCTGTTCCGTGAGTCAAACTACATTGTGGGGACGCTGTGTGAGGATACAGATGGCACAGATATGGCGCTTGTATTTGTTGCGGCAAGCACAGAGCGTGTGGTCGGGATGCTTCAGCAGGTGACCAAGATTTTTGTTGTGATTTTGCTGGGTGCGCTGGTGTGTGCGCTTGTAATCAGCTATTTCATTTCCAGCCGTATGACACGTCCGCTCAAGATGATGGCGAATGCTGCAAAGGAATTTGCGGCAGGCAATTTCAGTGTGCGTGTGCCGGAGGACAACCACTGTGATGAAATTGATGAACTGGCGAGTTCGTTTAACAATATGGCACGTGACCTTGAGCAGCTTGAGGAACTGACGCAGGGGTTCATTGGCAATGTATCTCATGAGTTTAAGACGCCAATGACAACCATCAGCGGCTTTGTAGATGGTATGTTGGACGGTACCATTCCGCAGGAGCAGCAGAAAAAGTATCTGCATGTGATCTCAGATGAAGTCAAGCGACTGTCCCGTATGACCATGAGCATGCTGGCAGCGGCAAAAATTCAGTCAGGAGAACTTATCATCAGTCCGGTTCCCTTTGATTTTTCTGAAATGACAAGTGAGATTTTGTTCTCCTTTGAGCAGAAAATCAATGAAAAGAATGTTGAGGTCAATGCAGATTTTGCCGATCGTCTGATGGTTATGGGAGACAGGGATCATGTGTTCCGTGCGGTTTATAATTTGGTGGACAATGCAGTCAAATTTATTGACAATGGGGGCACGCTGCGTGTTTCTGCATATCCGGCGGGCGCATTCTGCGAATTTTCCATCTGTAATACTGGCGGCGGGATTCCAGCAGAGGATATTCCTTATATTTTTGACAGGTTTTATAAAACCGATCGCTCCCGTTCCCGAGATCATTCGGGTGCGGGTCTGGGGCTGTACATTGTAAAAAATATTATCAATCTGCATGGCGGTGATATTTCTGTGCGTTCAGATGGAGGAGAAACCGAATTTTCTTTTACCCTTCCGTTGGCACCGGCAATCAAGTCAGGAAAATTCCAGAAATAATCGGAAGTTCATGAAATATTCATACTTGCGACAATAAAGCATCACAATCTATGCGTAGAATAAAATCAGAACAAACGGAAAGGATGTTACGTCATGGATTTTGAAAATAGAAATACAAATGAGAAGCCAGAGGGGCAGCAGGAGACGCTTTCAGAGCAGAACTCTGGCGCACAGCAGCAGGACAACAATCAACCAATTTCCGGCATCGCTCAGCAGAGACAAGACCCATTTGAACAGCGCGTCAATGCAGGCACCCATCCTTATACGACCTATCAGGAGTGGATGGAAACCGAACGCAAGCGCACTGCCAAGCAGGAAAAGCATAAGGAGCGTGCGGAAAAGAAAAAGAATAGAAATCACAAGCCGATTTTGATTGTGGGATCCATTGCAGCAGCCTGTGCACTGTTTGCAGGCGGCATTGCTCTTGGCGGTGCAATGCAGGACGGACAGAACATGGAAACACGAACTGCGTTGAATCCCAATTTGCCGAGCGTTAGCATTTCTGCACCGAGTAATACCATGAGTACGAGCGCGAGCGGGCTTTCGGGTGAGGAAATTTATGCAAAGGTATCGCCGTCAGTGGTCTCTGTGCAGGCAGTCAATTTGCAGACTGGTAATGGCGGAACAGGCTCAGGCGTGATTATGAGCGCAGATGGCTATATCATTACCAACCAGCATGTTGTCACCGATGAAAATACGGGTGCTGTACTGGACAAAATTACGGTCATTATGTCGGACGGAACCAATTTACCCGCAGCGGTCAAGGGTGTAGACCAGCAGACCGATCTTGCCGTGCTGAAAGTGGAGCCGGGTGACATCCAACTCACACCAGCAGAGTTTGGTGATTCCAACAATCTGAAGCCGGGTGAGGAGGTCTTTGCAATCGGTTCGCCCGGAGGTTTGGAACTTGCAAATACCATTACCGGCGGGCATATCTCGGCACTCAACCGTGATATCACCATTGATGACCGTGTTATGAGTTTGATTCAGACAGATGCGGCAATCAATCCGGGTAACTCGGGCGGTGCACTCATCAATAAGTATGGTCAGGTCATTGGTATCACCTCAGCAAAGCTGGGTATCAGCTACTTTGAGGGATTGGGCTTTGCGATTCCAATGGATACAGCGAAACCAATCGTGGATGAGTTGATTCAGTTTGGATACATTGCAGGACGTCCGCAAATCGGCATTTCGGGCAGAAATGTCAGCGAGCAGACAGCGGCTGCCTACGGGATTCCGCAGGGCGTGCAGATTGCACTGGTAGACTCCCGTTCCAATGCCGCGGCAGCAGGTGTGCAGGTCAATGATATTATTATTGGCGTAAATGGTAAAACCATCACAAACATGGACGAAATCAATGAAGTGAAGGACAGCATGAAGGCAGGAGATAAAATCACGCTCAAGCTGTACCGCCTCTCAACGGGCAAGGAATTTTCCGTTTCCTTTGCGCTCAATGATCAGCATGATCTTGAGGGCGCAGATCCAAACCAGCAGTCTGTGCAGCAGGTGCCGCAGCAGGAGCAGTATTATAACAATCCGTTCAGTTATTTCTTTGGCAGATAAGATTATTTTTCAGGCTGTGTTCCTATAATGGGAACACAGCCTTGTTGCAGTTTTAGATGCGATTGTTCGAATAAAATTTACAAAAAAAGATAGGCTTTTGAAAACAGTAGTGTTATAATGAAAACAATAATGAGAATGCGGAATTACCGTATGCTGGAGGAAATCAAAATGAAATCGGTATTGCTGATTGGTTTGGGACGTTTTGGACGTCATATGGCGGCAAAACTCAATGAGATGAACCATGAGGTACTTGCAATCGACATCGATGAACAGCGTGTCAATGATGTACTGCCTGTTGTAACCAGTGCGCAGATTGGAGACAGCACAAATGAAAATTTTGTGGCTTCTTTGGGCGTTCGTAATTTTGACTTGTGTGTGGTTGCGATTGGAGATAATTTTCAAAGTTCGCTCGAAACTGTTGCACTGCTCAAGGACTATGGTGCGCCGTTTGTTGTAGCGCGTGCGAACCGTGATGTCCATGCGAAATTTTTGCTGCGTAATGGTGCCGATGAGGTGGTATATCCAGAAAAAGAAATGGCAATTCGTTCGGCGGTCAAATATAGCTCGGACAACGTGTTCGATTATATTGAGCTGACCGGAGACTATTCCATTTATGAGACACCCATTCCAAATGCGTGGATCGGCAAAACGATTATAGATTTGGGTGTACGTACCCGATACCATATCAACATTATGGCACTGCGCCGAGGTTCGGAATTACTTCCGCTGCCGCGTCCAGACCATATTTTCCGCGGCGATGAAACCATGCTGATTTTGGGCGCCAATAAGGATTTGACCAAATTTATGCAGCGTAGATAAATACTTCGGCACATCGGAGGTTCCGCTGTTTTTCGGACGAATAAAGGGTGAGAAGTCTGTTTTCAGGCTTCTCACCCTTATCTTTTTTGGATAGAACCGCATCACAGCCAAAAGGCAGTCTGTTCGGCGCAAATCGCTTTAGTTAAAGTAGACGATTTCCTGCTCTGCCGGCTGTGCAGGCTCCAGATGTTCGCAATAAAGAACAGGACCGTCACCGCGGTACTGCGGCACATACTCCACGCCAACCTTTGCCGTGATGGTCAGCCAGCCCCTATTTTTGACTTGCTCGGTATTTGCGCCTTTGCATAGGAAGCCTATGAACTGTACATCATCGGCACAGCAGACCATTGCAAAGCGTCCGGGGACAAAAAGGTGCTCGCGTGCCAGTTCCACAGGCTTGTACGCCATAGCTTTGAATTTTACGGTTTTGCCCTCGTATTTTTCAGGACTGCTGGTGGCATCTACATACCAAAGACCAAAGTCTGTATCCTTGATTTCGATGACCGGTGCATCGAGGTCAAAGGGCTGCGGCATGTTGTCACGATAGTCCTCAGAACCGCCGTTTACATCGTCTAAAAAGATGGTAGCACGTGGATTCATCGCACGGATATTTTTCTTGTACAGCATATCCTTGAGCGCATCTGTGCAGCGGTTAAAGACAATGAGGTCTGCCATGGTGAGCTGCTCAAACATGCGAGGCCCAAGGTTGTTGGAATACAGTTCAAAGGTCTGGGCGTTGACCGTGGCAACGATTTGATAGATAGGCCATTCGGGGGGCAGCTTGCCCTCTAGAAAGCCGGAAATCTCCCACATTCCATTGAGTTCGATGAGCACGCGGTCAGGATTGTATTTTTCACCGAGGTCGCGGAAAAAGCGCAGGGTCAGCGCGGACGGTTCCTCGACAGGGATCAGTGTGGTACGGGCAGCCGCAAGCAGTGCGGGGTCGTACTCCTCCATGCCCTCCTCGCAGACAATGAGGAGAGAGTGCTCCTCCTCTGTGAAGTCGGGGTCACGCAGGATATCTTGAATAAAAGAGGTTTTTCCGCTTTCCAAAAAGCCGGTAAACAAATAAACTGGAATTTCTTTCATGGCTTACACTCCAAACAACTCCGCAATGCGGTCGGTATCCAAATCAGCGCCAATCACGCACAGACGACCGGTATAATCTGCTGCACCGTGACGGATTTCAGGCTGACCGGGAACGAAGTCAAAGTGGATCCAGCTTCCGTCTGGAGTGGGGACAATACCCTTTGCGCGCAGAACCGTGCCAAGAGAAATATCACCCAGCGCGGACAGAATGGACGATAGCTGTTCCTCGGTATACTTGTGCGGGGTTTCCTGTCCCCAACTCTGGAACACTTCATCGGCATGATGATGGTGATGTTCGTGGTCATGACAGCCGCAGCCACAGCCCTCTCCATGTTCATGGTGGTGCTCATGTTCATGGTGGTGCTCATGTTCATGGTGGTGCTCATGTTCATGGTCATGGTGGTGTTCATGCTCGTGGTTGTGGTGGTGCTCATGCTCATGATGGTGTTCGTGTGCATGGTGCGTGATTTCATGCAGTACCTCAGCGGTCAGGGAGTGGCTGTCCTCCATAACCGACAGAAGCTGGCTGCCAGACAGCTCGTCCCACGGAGTGGTTACGATGCGTGCATTGGCGTTGTGCGCACGGAGCATGGAAACAACAGTCTCCAAACGGTCATCTTTTACAAACTGGGTACGAGAAAGTAGAATCGCACCTGCGTGCTCGATTTGATTGAGGAAGAACTCACCGAAGTTCTTGATATACATTTTTGCCTTTTGCGCATCGGCAACCGTAACAAAGCTGTTGAGAGATACAGGCTGCTGCTCGGCAATGTTTTGTACAGCGGCGATGACATCGGACAGCTTGCCGACGCCGGACGGCTCAATGATGATGCGGTCTGGGTGATAGGTCTCAATAACCTCTTTGAGTGCCTTGCCGAAATCACCCACCAATGTGCAGCAAATGCAGCCGGAATTCATTTCAGTGATTTGGACGCCTGCATCTTTGAGGAATCCGCCGTCAATGCCGATTTCACCAAACTCGTTTTCAATCAGTACGACCTGTTCACCGCGCAGTGCCTCGGACAGCAGGCGTTTGATGAGTGTTGTTTTACCGGCGCCGAGGAAACCAGATATAATATCAATTTTTGTCATAAAAAAAGACTCCTTTCCGAGAGTGAACAATATATGTTAACCATATCATACCGCGATTGCCGCAAAAAAGAAAGGTTATTTTTGTGAACATGAGCGGACTTGACAAAGAAATTTGGAGAAATAAAAATACTGCCCGTTTCAGAGCAGTATTTAGGTGATAAATGATAGAGTCGTGATGCGCCCAAAGATGGCTGCTTGCAGAGAGAAATATTGTATTAGTATTTATCTACGCAGGCACGCAGTACGGTTGCAGCGATTTCGCCTGCAACCGATGCGCCGCCGCCGCCGTTCTCAACAAGAACGATAAACGCATAGGGGTGTGCAGGATCGTCCAGAAAACCGGTGAACCAAGCGTTGGGCCGCTTGCCGCCGCCTACTTCTGCCGTACCGGATTTCGCACCAACATCAAGTTCACGGAAGCGTTCCTGACCATAAGTCTGCACGACATTATTTTTCAGCATGGCTTTGACGGTAGAAGCGGTTTCGGGCTCGATGAGTGTGTCTGTTTGCTTTGTAGAAGTCCATGACGAGGGCAGACCAGTGTCACGGCTTGTAACACTGGCAATGAGCCGCGGAACGGCAGCTGTGCCCTCATTTGCAATTGCCCCCATAAAGGTCATCATGTTGGCGGGGTTCACCGTGTCGGTATACTGCCCGACACCAGACCAGCCAAGCTGCCCCTTATCCGCCTTGGATACGTCATATTTGCCTGCGGCAGTTTGAATCCCGCTGATGGACATACGGCTGGTCAGTCCGGCTTTTTCCACATAGTGGGTCATGGTCTCGCCGCCCATTTCTGCGGCAAGCTGTGCAAATACACCATTACAGGAATTTGCAAAGGCGGACTGGATATCCATTTTGCCATGCGGCTTGGGGCAGGTAATGATAGAGCCGCCGACCTCGGTTTCACCGGTACAGCGGAAGGAGCGGCTTTTGAGGTCTGCAATGTTTTCGAGTGCAGCCGACAGCGTAACCGTTTTGAAAATAGAGCCGGGAACCTGTGCGGAGGACAGGAAACGGTTGAGATAAACACCGTTAAATGCTTCACTTTGCGTATCGGATACACTGGGCGGATTCATGGGGTCAAAGGACGGTGTGGAAACCATACAGAGGATATCACCCGTTTTATAATTATAGACCCCAACTGTACCCTGACGTCCATCTAACGCCTTGTAGGCCGTTACATTGAGCCCTGCGTCTATGGTGAGTGCAAGTGTGTGGCGGGAGCCGAGAGGAGAATAGCCGCCTGTAATCAGGTTATAGCCGGAGAGCTGGTCGGCAAAGGCGGTGAGTGCTCCGGTCCCGATATTGCCCTGCGGGTCGCCCACTGCGTGCAGGGTTGCCTTGCGCACGGTAGCGTCTGGATAAAAGGTACGCGTACCGTCTTTGACTTCGGACAAAACGTCACCGTCGCGGTCGGTAATAGTACCACTTAACAGCTGTCCGCTGTTGCTGTACATGTGACGGTTAAAGGGGTAGGACGCCCAAACACTTGCTTGAGTTGCATATCGAAAACAAAAGAGCCCCAATCCGGCAACGAGTGCTAGCGCAATCAGCAGACACAGCGCTGCTCGACGCTCAATCTTCCTCATAATATGTGTCCTCCTCGTTTTTCAGCTCACGCCGTGATGGCAGGCGAATGGCAAAGCTGGCGTTTTGTCGGGTGTCGGAAGCCTTCAGGAAGGCGAGAAGTCCCCATGAAGCGAGCATAGAGGTACCGCCGTTTGAAAGGAAAGGAAAGGTGACACCAGTGAGCGGAAGGATATCGACTGCACCGAATACATTGAGGCAGGTCTGGAATACCATGAGTGAGGTGGCGGCACATGCTGCAATGGTGTAAAAGCTTGAGCGTCCTGCGCGGCAGGCGCGCACGGCAAAGACGGCAAGTGTTACAATACAGAGCACGGCAAGCACTGCAATAATGAGTCCCCATTCCTCACAGATTTTACAGAATACCATATCGGTGTCGGCGGCGGTTACGCGAAGCCAGCCATTGCCCGCGCCCACGCCGACCAGTCCGCCCGAAGCTGCTGCGGTCAGGGAGTGGGTTTGCTGAAAGCCAGCGCCGTAAACGTCCTCCCAGATATGTCCCCAGCTTGCAAAACGCCGCATCACATGAGGCTTTACAGAGAGCAGAACGAGTACACCAGCGCCGCAGCCGCCGCAGATGAGGGCGAGTGTTGTCCAGTCACCGGAGCGCAGAAAGGCAATGACGATAAAGGTGACAAAGAAGATTGCGGCTGCACCGAAATCGTTCATGAGTGCAAGACAGCCTAGACAGATGAGGGTCAGTGCCATAAACAGTCCAAGGTTTTTCTTGCGAAACAGGCGGTCAAGGGTAGCAGAGCCTGCAAAGATGTAACAGATTTTGGCAAGCTCTGAGGGCTGGAGGGACATACCGCCAAGGGTGATCCAGTTTTTTGCGCCGCCGTCTGCGCTGCCGAACACAAGGGTAGCGGCGAGCAGCAAGACTGCAATGACTGCCATTGGACGGCGCAGCATATTTGCACGCCGCAGGTCGCGCAGAAACCAGCCCAAAATCAGAAAGCCAATGAGTCCCAGCACAACCGAGATAAATTGCTTGGGAACAGAGGAGGGTGCAAAGGACGCGGTGACAGCAAGACTGAGCGTGCAGAGAAAAAATGCAATGATTTCCATTTCAAAACCGACACGGCGAAATGCGCGTAAGGTCAGGCAATAGACCCACATGAGTGCAGTCATGCCGACAAAGATGAGCGGCAGCGCAGGGTGCGCTTTGTCTCCAGTCGAGATAATGAGCTGGATACAGGTTAGGATTTGGAAGAAAGTCATGAGAATGAGCAAGCCCCACGGAGAAACTGGTCTATCCTGACGGGCGCGGCGCTCCATACGTGCCTGCTTTTCCTCGGGTGAAACCGGCTCCAAACGTGCTGTGATATCCGCAAAGGAAATTTGATCGCCAAAGTGCACAGCAAGCGGTTCCTCGGAAGGCACGGTACGATTGCGTACATAGGTGCCCGAGGTGGAACCCAAATCATAGACCTTCCAAGTATCATCAGGCTGGCGGATCAGTGCGGCATGCGTGCGTGAGATTGTGGGGTTGTCGATCATAACATCGGCAGTTTTTTGCCGTCCGATGATATTTTCCCAGTGGGTCAGCGGTACACGCTGGTCACCGGAAAAATGCAGATACGCCCAAACCTCTGCTGTATGCTTAACCGACAGCAGAGAACGGATTGCAGATACCAAAATCAAAAGACCGAGGACAGGCAGTACAAAGCGCACGACCGTTGTATACCAGACACCGACAAGAGGCACCTGCTGTACAAGACCATATAGCCCGTCCATACCGGCTTGCAAGGATTCGTGCAGTCCAGTGAAAAATTCAGACAATCGAAGATTCCTCCCTTCGAGCGGGGTAATGGGTATTGATATATCATTATAACACAGGGATTTGAAAGCGTAAACTGTGATTTTGCAACAGAAAAGAAGCATATGGGAGAAATCTCTTAAAAAAATGTTGAGAGAATACCGCAAAGAATGAAGAAAAGATGATAAATTTATTGTTGCAATTTGGGTGAAATGTGCTATCCTTTGAGTAGTATTATTTGGGGGGATTGATTATGGAGCGTATGCTGCGGGATAGGCGATTTTATCAGACATTTATCGTTTTAACGGTCTCACTGGCATTGCAGAATTTATTGACCTATTCGGTCAATCTGGCGGATAATATTATGCTTGGGCGCTTTTCACAAGATGCGCTGTCCGGCGCATCGCTTTGCAATCAGCTGCAATTTTTTCTGCAAATGCTGGTGCAGGGTGTTGGAGAAGGTATCGTTGTTCTGGGGGCACGATATTGGGGAAAGAATGAATTAAAGCCTGTGCCGCATGTGATTGGTGCGGGACTTCGCTTTGGTGTGGGGATCGCGGCGGTCATGTTTGTCGGAGCACTCCTGTTTCCGGAACAAATCGTGCGTATGATGAGCAATGACGAAGCTGTGGTTGCAGAAGCGGTCGCATATCTGCGTATCATCTGCTATACCTATGTCATTTTCGCCCTGACTAACATGCTGACCGTATCTCTGCGTACCATTGGCATTGTCAAGCTGGGATACATTATTTCGGCATCTACCCTGTGTATCAATATTTGTCTCAACTATATTTTGATTTATGGGCATTTTGGTGCTCCCACATTGGGGATTCGCGGCGCGGCAATCGCAACACTGATTTCACGCATTGTGGAACTGCTCATTGTAGTCTGGTATCTGTGGAGACGTGAGCATACCCTGCGGCTCAATGTGCGAAAACTCATATATATTGATACCAGCTATATGCAGGACTATATCCGAATAGCGCTTCCCGTTTTGATTACACAGGCACTGTGGGGATTTTCCTCTATTGTACAAACAGCGATTGTGGGAAATATGGAAAACTCAGCGCTGGTTTTGCCGGCAAACTCGATTTCGGTATTGGTGTTCCAGATTCTATCGGTTGTGGGATATGGTGCCGCCAGTGCCGCTGCGATTTTAACAGGCAGGACATTGGGAGAAGGGAAAAAGGAAAAAATCCAGCAAACGACCTTTACATTTCAGGTGATTTTCTGCATCATTGGCGTGTGTACGGGGCTTGTGATTTTTCTGTCCCGTGAACCGGTGCTGATGATTTATGATACACTGACGCCGGAGGCTGCCAAGCTGACCAGTCAGTTCATTGTGGTTTTGGCAATTACCTCTGTGGGGACATGCTACCAGATGGCGGCAGACTGTGGTATTTTGCGTGCGGGGGGAGATACCAAGTTTGCCATGTGGAATAATATGGTGTTTACTTGGCTGATTTGCTTGCCAGCGGCAGCACTCGCTGCATTTGTATTTCATCTTTCGCCAGTGGTGGTATTCTTCTGCCTGAAAATGGATCAGCTTGGAAAATGTCCGGTTATCTTTCTGCGCGTGCGTTCGGGGAAGTGGATGAAGCAGATTACGCGGAACGAATAGAAAATTAGTTCATTAAAAATAGCAATAAGAAGTTTGCGGTGCACGCGGCGGAGAGTGAAGATTTGTTTTTCTGCGGAAAAGCCACGGTGGTTGCAGCATGCTGCTAAGGGCCGCCTTTCAAATTCCTCGCGCGATCCGACGACAAGAAAAAGACCGGAAATCTTTAGTTTTACAGAGATAAGGAAGTACTTACAACGAATTATCACTAACGCTGACAGACAGGTGCAAACAGAGAGTTGACTACTCAAAAGGTAGTCGGCTCTTTGCTTTTTTCCACGCGCTGTTACACAGTAAGACGTTATTTTTAAGCAAATATCGCCTAAGTGCTTTGTACTCTCTGAAAGCTGCATAAATCAAGGCAAAATCAACCTTTACCGCGCAACATTCTATACTAGATTGAGAGCGCGAGCGGTTTATCCGCTTGCGTTCTCTTGGCTGTTCAACAGCAAAGACAGGGAAATCCGTCAAGGACGCGCAAGCGTGCATTTTATCCTTGACGGCTTTTTCTGTTTTTGCTAACTGCTGCTATTTGTCAAAACGAAATTGCAGGATAGCTTTGATGAGCTGTGCTTTCAAACGTTCTTGAATATCGTCGTTGCTGTATCCTTTATAAGTAGACAAATACTTAATACGTCCGGCATAATGCCGCAGTACCGCGTCTACCGCTTCCGGCTCTCCGGCGCCAGCTTTTTTCAATGCCTTCAAAGGGGATCAGTTTCTTATTCCTCATAGTCTGTTCCCTCCAGTTCCTTTCTTAGCTTTTTCAAAGACGCTAATTTCCAGTAGTTGGCTGTGCTGCTGCTCCGTCCATACTCATTTTCTTTATCTGTATAGCCTAAAAAGAAATACATCAACAGGACAGTGCGGCGTTGTGCAGACAATCTTGATAATGTGTCATCTAACCGTTCACTTGCCACGATAATCGCTTGACCTTTCACAACAAAAACCGTCATATTGTCATGCTGTTCAAAGTAATTGTCTGTTGTGAACGGCTCAAATGGTGTGTTAGACAACAGATAGTGAAGCGATACTTCGTGTTTTCGTCCAAAATCGCGGTATGCTCCCAGTGCCGCATTGCGGAGAACGACTTTACAAAAGGCATTGAACATATATGCAATATGCTCTTTGTATTCTTCGGAACAACTCATTTTCATCACCCTCTTTCTTCCCGGTGGCGGCAATTGCAACAAACGCCCATACAGAATAAATCCGCATGAGCGTTTGAATAATGTGAGTTATCAAGACATACTAAATGACATATATGTTCATCTTTATAGACGTGATATACCGTGACCCATATCTTCCCGGATCAATCCCCATGCCCACATTGACGGTGCGCCCGCTGGATGAAAAGGGAAAACAGCAGTATAAGACTGAGAAAGAATATCTCTGTGCCAAAGATGGCGAGGAACGGGGCTTCCCGAGTTCAAGACGGCGCAGACCAAAGATGCGCCTCTATAGAAGAAACACGTGGACCGCGCGAGATAACAAACAGGCGGCGGAGCCGTTATGGTCTCGCCGCCTATAAGGTCGATATTTTATAAAAGGTCAGTTGAGCAGTTCGCTCTCCAGATCCTGCAGCATGAGATCCAGCGCGGTGATGCCGCCCTCGGCGGTGTACCACACGGCAGGGTGAGCCAAGTAGACGATGTTACCGTTTTTGTAGGCATCAGTTCCCATCACCAGTTCATTTTCCATAATCTCTTGAGCCAGTTTAGCTCCATCGGTGCCGATGGCAGCGTCACGATCCATGACGAAGATATACTCGGGAGCCTTCTCCACAATGAACTCAAAAGATGCCTCATTGCCGTGAGTGGAGGTATCAATGTTGGCGTCCACGCCAATATTCTCAAAGCCAATCTCACGACCAATCATAGAACAGCGGCTGTCATTGCCCAGCACATTGTAGCTGCCGCTGGTGACCAGTCCTATGATAGCAGTCTTGCCGGTGGCAAATTCGGACAGGGCGGCAATACGCGCGTCAAAATCGGCCATCAATTCGTCCACTTTATTCTCCAGACCAAACATGGAGGCGATTGTTGTAGCGTTCTGGCGGACGCTTTCCACCACACCTAGATCGGTATCGGTGGACAGATAGACCACAGGTGCAATCTTGCTGAGGGCGTCATAACTGGAAGCCAGGCGGCCACCGATAAAGATGATGTCGGGTTCGCAGGCCATGACCGCTTCCAGATCGGCCTCCTTGATGGTGCCAAGGTTGGCGATATCGTCATTGATGTAATCCTGAAGATACTCAAGGCTGGTATCGGCGGTACCCACGACACGGTCGCCCACGCCCAGCGCATCCAAAATGTCCAGTGAAGCCATATCTAGAATGGCGATGCGCTGAGGATCATAGGGTACTTCCAGTTCCACAGCCTCCTTGTTGGCATTGAGGCTGGTAATGGTCACAGACTTATGGGTTTCCCCGCCAGATTGGCTGTCAGAGGTATTGTTGGAAGAATTGCTGCTGTTCTGTGCGGAGCAGGCCATAAGGCTCAGAGCCATCACGCCGGTCAGTGCAAGAGAAAGCATCTTTTTCATGTTCATTTTTGGTTACTCCTTTTCTAAAAAGTACTGAAAATAAGGGGGAGTTAATAGTAGATGGACAGGGGCTTGCCCGCAATGGTCAAAATCTCAAAGTCCACCTGATAGATCTGAGACAGGGTTTCTTTTGTTATCACCTCCTCCACAGTGCCGAATTTGGCGATTTTTCCGTTCTTGAAGGCACAGATGTAATCGGAATAGAATGCCGCATAGTTGATCTCATGCAGCACCAAAATCACCGTTTTCCCCAGTTCGTCGCACAGACGGCGGACGATTTTCATCATGTTGGTGGCGTGATAAATGTCCAGATTGTTGGTAGGCTCGTCCAAAAGCACATACTCTGTGTCTTGGGCGATGACCATGGCAATCATTGCCCGCTGTCTCTGACCGCCGGAGAGTTCGTCGATAAAGCGGTCCTGAAATCCCTCCAGTTCCATGTAGGAAATAGCCCGATCGATGATCTTCTGATCCTCTGGGGTAACCCGGTTGCCCGAATATGGAAAGCGCCCAAAAGTTACCAGTTCCCGCACAGTCAGCTTCATTTGGATGTTGTTGGACTGCGTCAGGATGGCAAGACGCTTGGAGAGTTCCTTGCTTTTCCATGTACCAATATCCTTGCCCTCGAAGTCTATCGACCCACTGTCGTGAGCGATGAGGCGGGCGATCATGCCCATTACTGTGGACTTGCCCGCTCCGTTGGGACCGATGAGAGAGATCACCTTCCCCTTGGGGATGGTGAAAGTGACACCGTCCACTACGGTTTTCCTGTCATACTGTTTTGTCAATTCTTGTACGTGCATGGTTACACCTTCTTTCTTGTCAGGATGAGATAGAGGAAGTAAAGACCGCCACCCACAGTGATAAACACGCTCACTGGTACAGAGTAGGAATACACATGCTCCACGATGAGCTGCCCTCCCACCAATACGATCATACCGAAGAGTGCCGATCCCAGCACCAGCTGGGTGTGCCGGAAGGTCTTGAGCAGCTGGCGCGACAGGTTGGCAATGATGAGACCCAAAAAGGAGATGGGTCCCACCATGGCGGTGGCCACGGCAATGCAAAGGGTCACGCCCAGCAGCAGGCGGCGGATGCAGTGGTCGTAGTCCACACCAAGATTGATGGCCTGTTCCTTTCCTAGCGTCAGCACATCTAACAGAGCCAGCTCTTTTCGCAGAGCAAAGATGACGGCTGCCAGAAGGATCAGGGAAAAGACAATGATCTCGGAATTGATGTTGCTGAAGCTAGCCACTAGGGTATTCAGCAGACTGTCATACTCGTTGGGGTCCATGACCCGGGTCAGCGTCGTCTGGATGCTGCCGAAGAAGGAGGTCAACACTGTGCCCACCAACAGCACATACAGCACATTGTGCTTGGTCTTTTTGAAGATCCAACTGTAAATTATAGTAGCAGCAATGCCCATGAGCACCACATCCACAGCGAAGGACAGGTTGGCGTTAGAGGCTACCACGCTGGCAGACCCAAGGAAAAACACCACCGCTGTGTGGATGAGGGTATAGAGGGAATTCATCCCCAGCAGGCAGGGGGTTACGATAGTGTTGTTGATGATGGACTGAAACACCAGTGAGGCTCCACCGATGGAAAAGGCGGTGATGAGCATGACGATTAGCTTGGGGGCGCGGATCTTCATGGCATAGGCAAACAGCTTGAGGTTGGAAAAATTCACCTCCGCCAGCATATAGCCCGCTGCACACAGAAGAACCAGCACTGTCAGGATCAGCAGCTTGCGCCGGTTGGCGCGTATAGCGGCAGTATTCACTGTTCCGCACCTCCTTTCAGATTGGGTATGGCGGAGCAGCAGCTTGTCCCTGCACCACCCAGACGGATGGCCTTGCGGCCATGCTTGAGTCGGTAAAACAACAGGGCAATGAAGATGAGACTGCCCAGAATACCGATAATCAGCTCGATGGGCAATTCATAAGGGAAGATCACCACCCGACCGATCATGTCGCACACCAGCACGAAGATGGCGCCGAACAGGGCGGTATCTACCAGCGTACCCCGGATCTTATCGCCTTTATACATGGCCACCACATTAGGCACGATGAGACCGATGTACGAAATGGAGCCGACAACCACCACGATGCTGGCGGTAATCATGGCCGCGATGGTAAGCCCCGAAAAGAGAACCAGGTTATAGGGAACGCCAAGGTTCTTCGAAAAATCCTTTCCCAGCCCCACGATGTTGAAATGGTTAGCGAATACAAAGGCAAGCACCACCAGCGGCACTGTCAGCCAGACGATCTCGTACCGTCCCTTCAGCACCAGCGAGAAATGCCCCACCAGCCATGAGGACAGAGCCTGGGTCATTTCGTATTTGTAGGCCAGATAGTTGGTAATGCCGCCGATGACATTGCCGAACATGATACCCAGCAGCGGGATCATCACCACGTCTTTGAGCTGAATGCGCTGAATGAACCAGACGAAAGTCCATGTGCCAAGGATTGCTGCGGCAAAAGCGAAGAGGGCTCGGCTCCACAGGGTAGAAGCCGGCATGAATAGAAGCGCCAGCAAAATGCCGAGTTGAGCCGAAGAAATGGTGGCGCCCGTTGTGGGTGACACGAATTTGTTGCTGCACAGCTGCTGCATGATGAGGCCTGCCACGCTCATCCCCACACCGGTACACAGGATTGCCAGCAGGCGGGGCAGGCGGGAAACCAAAAATATCTCCCATAGGTGCAGATTTCCTGACAGAAGTTCCTGCAGCGATAGTTCAATCACACCGATAAAAAGCGAAATAACAGATGTAACCAACAGCAGACCCAAAAGTAATAATGTTGAACGATATTGTCTGATACTACCATCTCCTTTCAAAGTTAGTATAAACTAACCTTCGTATAATAAAAAACGCATATGTCCATGATGCTAAAAAACGGTCATATGCAACTTGAGATAAAGCTAGTTCAGTATAACATACAAGTTAGTGATGTGCAACTTGTGAAAATGATGATTTTCACAATAATATTTTATGAATTTTAGTTGTTTATTCATATGAATTGTGTTTTTAACCTGCCCTTACTCCATTTTCTTCAGACTTATTTTACGATATGTGCAACCCCCTTTTTGACAAATCTCTTTTCAAAAAGCAGTTTTATCTAAATATACGCTTCGGATAATAGCTTTTCCAATCCGGTATTTCCGGTGTAACCTTTGACAGACCGAATTTTAACCGCATGATTACAGAAATTGAAGCCGCCACTGTGGTAAAGAGGATTTTTGATTTATGTGTTGACGGAAAAGAACCATCGCAAATAGCAAAAATACTGAAAGCAGGTAAAGTGCTGATAGTCAAGGCATATTACGCAAAGAAAAAAGGAAAAGCCTTGCCCAATAATTCAGATAACTGGAAAGACAGCACGATTGTCGGCATTTTAGAGCATATGGATTGCTGCGGACATACGGTAAACTTCAAAAGCTATTCCAAATCCCACAAGCTGAAAAAGCATATTCCCACCATAAAGGGACAGCAGGCGATTTTTCGCAATACCTATGAAGCAATTGTTGAGGAAGCTGTCTTTGAACGGGTACAGGAGTTAAGGGCAAATAAACGCCGCCCCACAAAGGCGGAGCGGCAGGGAATATTCTTGGTATTCTGTGCGGATTGCGGAAGTAAACTGCACTTTGCCATCTGCAAGAGTTTTGACGGCTCACAAGACAATTACCGCTGTGCAAGATATAAAAGCAATATAGGAGATTATACGGTACATTTTATCAGAGAAGAAGTCCTGCGGAAAATCGTCCTCAGGCAGATTTATAAAGATGACATCAACAGCAAAATCAGCCGTGAACGATTTTTAAAGCTGTCCGCAGAGTATGAAGCAGAGAGGTAGTGGTTTTCCGCTGCCTCTAAACTGCGCGATGCGTGTTAAGTTATGCCCCCGCTTTTGAGCAGCAAACGTGCCCTCGCATCAGATTTGCCGCTTGCACAGCGCTTCCCGATAGTTCGGCTCGTTTTGCCGAGTGGGATACCGTCAGACTGTGAGGCGGAAGTAGAAGTTCTTTTTATCATGCTTTCCAAGTGCAGATGTTTATCTTTTCCATTTTGATCTTAAAATGCAAATACGCCGCACTTTCGTGCGGCGTATTTGCTGTGCATCTTTTTCATCAGCACAATCTGGCGGAGAGCGAGGGATTTGAACCCTCGCGACACTTTCGCGCCCTACTCCCTTAGCAGGGGAGCCCCTTCACCACTTGGGTAGCTCTCCAATTCAATATTGTGTGGTCTTTTACCTGAGCACCGCCAAACGAAAATGGCGGAGAGGGTGGGATTCGAACCCACGCGCCCTTTCGGACAAACGGTTTTCAAGACCGCCTCGTTATGACCACTTCGATACCTCTCCGTATCATGTGCCCGATAAGCAGTTATTATTCTATCATGCGAAAGTATCATTGTCAACAGTTTTTTTGAAAATAGATGGCTGGTCGCTGGGAATACAAAGTGGGCACAGATATCTTAATAAAATCTTAATGATTTTGCTACTAGGATTTTAAGAAAGATTATGCGACAATAAATACAGAAAAAATGTTTGGGTAGGATGTTTGCTTATGTATCAGATTCTGGTTTGTGATGATGAACGTGATATTGTGAATGCGCTGACGATTTATCTGTCTGCCGCGGGATATCAGGTGCTCTCTGCCTATACAGGAAGTGAGGCGCTGAAGATCGTATCAGAACAGACCGTGCATCTTGTGCTCATGGATATCATGATGCCAGAAATGGACGGCATTTCCGCGACCACACGTCTGCGTGAGGTGTCCAATATTCCCATTATTCTGCTCACGGCAAAAAGTGAGGATACAGATAAGGTGCTTGGGCTTACGGTTGGTGCAGATGACTATGTGACAAAGCCGTTCAATCCGATGGAGGTTGTGGCACGGGTAAAGTCACAGCTTCGGCGATATACACGGCTGGGAAGCATAAAGCAGGAGGAGGAAAATACGATTACGATTGGCGGGGTCACACTGAACGATGAGAGTAAGAGTGTGTTTGTAGATGGGGATCCTGTGACGCTTACGCCGACGGAATATAGCATTTTAAGGCTCTTAATGTCCAATCCAAATCAGGTATTTTCCAGCGCTCAGATCTATGCAGCGGTATGGAAGGAAGCTGCCTACGGAAGCGATTCCACGGTTGCGGTTCATATCCGCCATCTGCGCGGAAAAATTGAAATCGAACCAGCCGATCCGCGTTATATCAAAGTTGTATGGGGACAAGGCTATAAATTTGAATCGGGAGGGAAACAGATATGAAACCAAGAAAATGGTGTGCGGTGTGGGTCAAGATTCTTTTCAGTGTGATTGCCTTGCTGTCAATGACTGCTGCAAGCGTTACGGGGGCGTTTGTCCTCTTATATGGAGTGGAAATGCATGGTTTTGGCGGACGCCCCTTTGCAGAAAGCGCTGTGGCTGCATCGCTGACGCGTAAGGGACCAAGCTATCGGACACAGCTGGAGGTAGCTCCAGAAATCCAGAATGATGGGGGCAACATTCAGCCCTATATCAGAGCGAACAACCAGACGATGGTGGATATCTATACATATTATCAGTATTTAAGTACGCCGGATAAAAATGGAACCCGCTCGCAGACACCGGAATATTACCAGATGCTCTATCAGAATACTAACATTCGTGCGCGGGTGATTATGGTGGACGCACAGGGAAACTATGTGATGACTCTATGCAATTTAGGAGAACCATGGGACGAAAATACTGTTTTGGTTGACCGTATGACCAGCGTGCATCTTCAAAATTCAGCGTGGGTGGAAATTGGATTTGATCGGACATTTGCCGTTTCAGATGACCCACTGGCGCGTGAAGCACGTGTTTATCAGATGTTTGTTCAAAATCGCACTTTGTTTTTGACAGTGCTGGCTGTAAGTACCGCACTGTTTGCCCTGTCAGTTTTGTTCCTGCTTTTGGCAGCGGGACACCGCAAAGCGGATACTGAAATCCATCTGCGCTTTTTTGACCATTGGGGTTTTGCCTTGATTGCAGTTCCGCTGTTTGTGGCAATCGTGGTATGCCTGAGCTTGCTCAGCGAACAGTTTTTTTACTATCAGATATTTATCGATTCCACGTATCTGCCGCAAATGACATGGAGTGCGCAGACTAGCTGCTTCCTCATTGCAGCCATGCTGTGGCTGAGCGCCGGGATGTTTGTTTTTGGACTGCGTACTGTGGTAGTACGTCTCAAAGCACATCGGTTTTGGAGTACGACCCTTTGTTATTATGTACTGAGCCCACTCTGGGAGTGGGCCACAAAAAGACGCAACCCAAAACAACAGGAAACACAGCCACTTGTCACGGAAAAGGCTGCGGGACTGGCAGGTGTGAACACAGGATTTTCTGTGGACGGAGAGAAAATACAGGCAACAGTACAGGATTTTGCCCATAAAACACAGGATACAGTACAGGGTATTGCGCAAAAGACACAGGGAGCGATGCACAAAGCAGTACAAAAAGCAAAGGCGTTTGAATGGCATGGCTCACGTTTGCAGGGATTTTTCTCTAAAGTATGGAACGGATTGCGTCGTATTGGAGCGGCTTTGTGTGAAATCCTTTCGCGGCTGGACATCATGGGGCTTGGTATGGTGCTCGGCAGCTGCGTGGTTCTGGTCTATCTATTTTCGAATGTATTTTATTGGTTCGAGGATCGCCTGCTGTTTATGAGCGTATTTTCGGCTTTGGTGCTTGCGGGGCTGTTTTGGATTCTGCGGCAGGCTGTGCGTTTGCAGGAGGGCATCAAAAGGCTCGCGGAGGGAAACCTAACCTATAAGATGGATACCAAGCATCTGCACGGGCCATTCCGTGTGTATGCACACGATTTGAACCGCATTTCGGCGGGCATGACTGTTGAGGTAGAGCGCCGCATGAAAAGTGAGCACCTGAAAACCGAGCTGCTGACCAATGTCAGCCATGATATCAAAACGCCCCTGACCTCTATTATTAACTATGTAGATTTGCTCAAAAATCAGGACATTGCATCAGAGGACGCAAAGACTTATGTAGAGGTGCTGGAACGACAGTCACACCGGCTGAAAAAGCTGCTGGAGGATCTCATAGAAGCGTCAAAGGCGGCAACAGGCAATATCACTGCCGAACTTGTACCAACCGATGCGGCAGAATTGCTGCGGCAGGCAGCGGGGGAGTATAATGAGCGGCTCAGGGAACAGCAGCTGATTCCTGTTTTGCGCATTGACGCAGACACCTGTTCCATTTTGGCAGACGGCCGTCTGCTGTGGCGTGTCTTTGATAATTTGCTTGGCAATATTGTAAAATATGCAATGCCGAATACACGGGTGTATCTGGAATTGTCACATAGGAACGACCGCTGTGTCATTACCATTCGAAATATCTCAAAAGATGAATTGGGCATTGAAGCAGAGGAACTGATGGAACGCTTTGTGCGCGGCGATGCCGCACGTGCGACCGAGGGCAGCGGGCTTGGTTTATCCATTGCACGCAGTCTGACCGAGTGCATGAAGGGCGGCTTTGATTTGGTGCTGGACGGTGATTTATTTAAGGTGATTCTGGATTTTCCGCTCGTATCGGCAAATCAATAGGCTGTAAGCAGCACCATGGAACTGTGGTTCCATGGTGCTGTTTTGCATATTCGTTTGTAATTTGTGCATATTTGGGGGGAGAATGAGAACTCGAATTTCATTCGGTTGGCAAAAAACAATCAATGTGCTATGCTTGGTTTGAGGTGATGACAATGTTTGAGATTGACAAGCGAAAATTCGGGGCATTTGTGGCACAGCACCGGAAAGAAAAAGGATATACACAAAAAGAACTTGCAGAGCGGTTGTTTTTGTCAGATAAGGCAATCAGCAAGTGGGAAACAGGAGTTTCCCAAAGTTAAAGATACCACATCAATCCCACGCGGACTTTTGCTCAACCGATACAGCCGGAGGGCTGGATAACAAGAAAAGGCGGTATGCG
>JAGZIY010000010.1 GCA_018365995.1 Butyricicoccus pullicaecorum
CGGCTGGCAGGTCGTATTACACGTTTGACGTGTCCGCGAGGATCACAGGGCTTTGCCCGCATGTGAAATACCCCCGGCTTTGCCGGGGGATATTTATTGCTGACAAAGCGATATGGGAGCGGCACAGGTATGCTGATGGCTGGAGGAAACCATGAGACATCTCTTGCTCGTTTGCAGTTTTTGTGTGAAATCCACAGAAAGGTGCTATCCAAGGTTGGAATTTTGTGTTAAAATATAGATAACAACTAGGAGCATATACACCTTTGGAAAGGAGAACACCCTATGCAGACAAAGACCAAGTATATTCACATTCGACATTGGGATTATTGGTGGGCGACCTATCAGCTTTTAGAACAAGATCAGCCAAACAGTGTGGAGTTCAGCGTGACCAATGACAAGGAAGGGGAGAATCTTTTCTTTCATTTTGATTTTTATAATTTGCCTGCCCTTCAAGATATGATCGATGCAGATGAGTACATGGAGCGGGAACATCCAGATTATCCGGTATTCGAGGAAAAAGTGGAAGCACTGAAAGAGGAAAAATTGGATTATTTTGTGGGTTCGCTGTATTATCCGGCATTTTTTCCGCGTTTGGAATTCTGCAATCAACCGTTTGCAGAGGGAAAGACGATTTTTGATGCACAAGCTCCTGTTACTGCACCGGACTATGCCATTCTTTTCCTGCGAGAACAAAAGCCTCTTGTTCTGGAAACTCTGAAAAAATGGATTGAACGATTGACAGAGCCGCTTTTCGGAGAAAAGTATGTATATGAATTTATCGACGTTCCAACAAAGGCACAGGCACAGGCATCTTATCGAGAGGAATTTACCTATCTGGCATTTGGCAGAGATAAAAAGTAAAATGACAGACGGAAATCGTGAATTTATATGTGGAAAGTGGGGTAAGGCACCTCACTTTCTGCTGTTGGAGGGGAAAGCAAAGCCATACAGCATAGGCAAAATATAGGGCTGAGTGGTTGGCTCCAGATCGAAAGAATATAGGAGAAATTTGCAGATATCTTATCTTTTTTTCTTTTATTTTGTTAGAAAAAATGCTATACTAGCTTGGAGAGTCTTTGTTTCCTGAAAAAAGAAGGTAGAATACCGGTTGTGTTAAGGGAAACAGTGTGCTCGCAGGCAGGGGGGACTTTGCCAATTCAAAAAGGAAGAGGTAAAAAAATGCAGTCAAAGCAAATCATTCAGGTCGAGGACAAGGTACCGGCACGTCTGCTTGTGCCGCTGTCCATCCAGCACATGTTCGCCATGTTCGGTGCATCTGTGCTTGTGCCATTCCTGCTCGGTATCAGTCCAGCAATCGTGTTGTTCATGAACGGTGTCGGAACCTTGCTGTTCATTGCCATCACCAAGGGCAAGGCACCGGCATATCTTGGTTCTTCATTCGCATTTCTAGCACCGGCAGGCATCGTGATTCAAAATTGGGGATATGAATATGCACTGGGAGGCTTTGTCGCCGTAGGCGCCATTGGTTGTGTGCTGGCACTGGTTGTCTATAAATTTGGTACAAATTGGATTGATATTGTTTTGCCGCCTGCTGCTATGGGGCCGGTCGTTGCGCTCATCGGCTTGGAACTTGCCGGAAGTGCTGCCAATACCGCTGGTATTTTGGGGGAGGCGATCGCTCCGCAAAATGTCATTGTATTTTTGGTTACATTGGGCGTTGCCGTTTTTGGCAATGTGCTGTTTCGTGGGTTTTTGTCCGTAATTCCTATTCTGATTGCTATTATTGCAGGATATGCAGCTGCATTGGCAACAGGGGTTGTCACAACGGCAGATGTCATGGGCGCATTGACCCAGAATTTTTTGCAGCTCCCGCATTTCCAGATGGCAAAATTCAAGCCGGAGGCTATTATGGTGCTGCTGCCTGTCATTTTGGTCATTACGTCTGAGCATATTGGGCATCAGATTGTAACAAGCCAGATTATTGGGCGTGACCTTATGAAAGAACCCGGGCTGCATCGCTCGCTGTTTGCTGATAACTTTTCGACTATGATTTCTGGTTTGATTGGCTCTGTGCCAACGACAACCTATGGTGAAAATATTGGTGTTATGGCGATGACACGTGTGTACTCTGTTCGTGTGATTGCAGGTGCGGCCATCATTTCTATTATCTGTTCGTTCGTCGGGCCGCTCGCTGCACTCATTCAGACTATTCCGGGCGCTGTGGTTGGCGGCATATCGTTCCTGCTGTATGGCATGATTGGCACTTCGGGTCTGCGCGTTCTGGTCGATCACCATGTCGATTACAGTCGTAACCGCAATATGGTATTGACCTCGGTTATTTTCGTTGTAGGTCTGTCGGGGGTGGCAGTCAACATTGGTGATGTGCAGCTCAAGGGTATGGTGCTGGCTGCGATTGTTGCCATGCTGTTAAGCTTGATTTTCTATCTTCTGGATTTGCTCAAGTGGTCAAATGATTCAGTGGAATAAGGTTTCTTTTATCGCTCTCATCTGAAATAAGAAAATAGCGTGATGACGGTATCCCAAATGGATATCATCATCACGCTATTCTTTTTATTTCTTTTGGAGTGGTATGGTTTGATATCGTTAGCCTCTGATATCAAGCTGCGTTGTGCCAAAATCTATGACAGGCATCTGATTCTCTGCCATGGTGGTAGTCTGTCCGTAGGCAGCCTTAGCTTTGGCGCGCTTGACCTTGCGCTGTTCAGGGGTTTCGACATCGATTTTTGGTGGTTCTGGTGTTTCGGGTGTGTTTGTCTGTACAGAAGGTGGATTTTCGTAGGATTCCGAAGGCGACGCGGGCTTTTCGGTCTGTACTGGTTTTTCCAAGGGCTGGTTTTGCTCCATTTCTTGCTGCTCTGCTTGAATCTTTTCGGCATCGGTCGGCAGCTTTTCATAATGTCCTTCCTTGACATATTGGCGGATTTCTCTCGCTGCGGCATTGACCTTTCCCTGTTCCTGCAAGGCAACTTCTAATTTTTTGCTCAGGGGGATATTGGGGTTGTTTTGCACAGCGTTGAGGGTGGTCATGGACGAACTGAGCTGTGTCATGCGCAGACGCTCCACATCTTCCTTGGTACGACAGCGTCGTAGTGCCTGCTTGAAATTTTCTTGTGTGCGTTCGATTTCCCGCGCCTTTTCTAGTGTTTCGGGGTCGTGCTTTTGCAGATAATCCTTTTCTGCGGGGGTCAGCTTTTTGCCGTTTGAAACCTTCGTTTGAATGGCTTGCAGATCCAAATCCGGCGGGGCTTGGGGCGGCTCTACATAGTTGATTCCGCCCTTTTCGTGTGTTCGTTCCTGAATCCATTCATCCAGAGATTGTGCTTTGCCGGAATAATCCCCTTTTTGCTGGCGCTCGGTCCATGTTTGGTGCATTTTCAGGGTCTTGATATAGGTGTTGATGGAACCAATCATGGATATGCTCATGTATTCATCTCCTTCTTCTATATTTGGGATACAGCTCTTATTTATATCATCGGCATATCAAAAAGAAAGTTAACAGAAATTCTGGATTTTGTCTATATTGGGCGGGATAGAAGAAAAGAAGATGGCAATAGACGAGGAAAAGCGGGTATTAAGAAGCATTTTTCAGACGTTTTCTATGCTGCTCTGACATGGGCACAGGTATATGGAAATTTATCAAATATGCCGAAAAATACGGCTCATATAACTTGATTGTTTGTTGAAAATATAGAGAATATGAGACTAAAATAAAAAATCAGAAAAAGCTATGGAATCTCTGATTGAAATATGCTATTTTGTATTAAATGATAATCAGCGAAGGGGGATTTTGAGCGAGATGCGTAAGGAAAATGATTTAAGAAATGATGCTATGTGGGGGCTTGTGCTGCGTCTGACCATACCTGCCATGCTTGCACAGTTTATCAATGTGCTTTATAGCATTGTAGACCGTATTTTTATCGGAAATATTCCAGAAATTGGAGCAATTGCGTTGGCTGGGGTCGGGATTTGCGGTCCAATCGTTACCTTGATTACTTCATTTTCGATTTGGGTGGGGATTGGTGGTTCTCCGCTTATGAGTATTCGTATGGGGGAAGATGATTTGGACGAAGCACGCCGTATCATGGCAAACTGCTTTTTGATGATGGTCATGATGGGTGTTGCAATCACGCTTTTGGTGATTGCTTTCCGCCAGCCCCTGTTGATGCTATTTGGCGCAAGTGAAGCGACATTTTCCTACGCCAATACATATATGACGATTTATGCCGCAGGCAGTGTCTTTGCAATCGTCGCCATGGGCATGAATGTGTTTGTCATTTGTCAGGGCTTTTCCAAAATGGCGATGTTTTCGGTTGTGATAGGAGCAGTCACCAACATCGTGCTTGACCCTGTTTTCATTTTTGGATTGGATATGGGGGTTGCCGGAGCAGCGATTGCAACCGTGATTGCACAGATGGCGTCCTGTGCGATCGTGCTCATCTTTCTGTTTGGTAAGCGTCCGCCGGTGCGCATTACATTTGGGGAGTATGATGTGCGGCTGATGGTGCGTGTATTGGTCATTGGTCTGTCACCCTTTATCATCGTGGCGCTGGACAGTGGTTTGATTATTGCTACCAATATGGTATTGCAGCACTATGGGGGAACGGGATATGGCGATCAGCTGGTCACCTGCAATACCATTGCACAGAGCTTCTTTTTGATGATTACCCTGCCATTAGGCGGCATGACAGGTGCAACCCAGCCGATTCTGGGTTTTAATTATGGTGCAGGGCAGATGGAGCGTGTCAAGGATGGACAAAAGAAAACGCTCATTGTCTGTCTGATATTCAGTGGTATTATGATGTTGGCAGCGCATACCCTATCCCCGTATTTTGTGCGACTCTTTACCAATGAGACATTTTATATCAATCTGTCCATAAAAATCATTAAGATTATGACCATTATGATTTTACCGCTTGCTTTGCAATATACCATTGTAGACGGTTTTACGGGACTTTCGGCAGTCAAATATGCAATTACACTTTCCACCTTGAGAAAGGTACTGTATTTCGGCTGTATGATTGTATTTCCGCTCATTTGGGGTATTGAAAATGTCTTTTTTGCAGAGCCGGTGGTGGATTTGATCAGCGCTGCCATTTCGGCGTATGTGTATGCAAAATGTATGAATGGACTGTTACAGAAACGAAAAGAGGCGCTGGCACTGGAAAAGGGCGCATAAAATTTCGTAAAACGTCGCGACATGTGCGTGACTTTGCAAAATGCTCGGAATCGCTCATGTGGGGTTCCGGGCATTGTTTGTCCAGAGCGCTTTGTGCGGTGGTCGCCTCGAAAAACCGCAGTTTTCTGACGAACGCATAGAGCCGGCTTATGCTGCTTTTCATAGGCTGTCGAAGCCCCTTGGCGGGTCTGCAATCAGCTAATTCTTGACGAATTGGCAGGAGCGTGGTAACATATCAAGCAGGTTGCCGATTCTTTTTTATCTATATAATTTGATATGCAAATTAAATTATATAGGTCGCGCAAAGACCGTGCAGAGAAAATTATAGAATAGAGGAAATATCACAATGGAAAGAAAAACAAGGGGAAAAAAGATAGCTATTTGGATTGGGACTGGCATATTGCTGCTGGTGCTTGCCTTCGTCGGAACGGTTTATGCCGTTTGGCACAATGAAATCTCTACGGTGGCGAGCATGAAGCTGCTCAGAGAGCGTGATGATGCCCATGAGGATGGGGCGGTTTATACTATGCAGGTCAAAGGCGGCTTTTATCTCGACGATTTTATTGCACAGGGCGGTGTCAAAAGCGACAGTGAACTGATTGATTTCATTACCAATAAAATCACCAAAGGATTTTTGAAAATCAATATCACCGATCCGGAAATTGCCTGCTCATCGTTTACAGCAAAGACGGAAGAGGGAGATGCCTTGTTTGCACGCAACTATGATTTCTCCAAGACCAATACCTGTATCGTATTTACCGAGTCATCAGAAGGACGTCATGCGACAATTTCCACGACCGATTTACAGTTCCTTGGTTTGGACGTGAACAAAAATCCAGACAATTTGATGGATAAAATCACGGCGCTTGCAGCACCATATATACCGCTGGATGGTATCAATGATGCCGGTGTCAGTTGTGGAATCTACATGACCTATCAAGGCGGAGAGAAAACCGTTCCCACCAATCAGGACACACAGAGACCGGACTTTACCTCCACCACCTTGCTGCGCTTGATTTTAGATTATGCAGATACCGTAGAAGAAGCGGTTGAAATTGCTTCTGCGTATGACCTGCACGATTCGGCAAAGACTTCGTATCATTACATGGTGGCAGATGCGAGCGGGAAAAGTGCAATTTTGGAATGGGTCGCGGGTACAGATGCAACAGATAATGACGGTGCAAAGAGAGAACTTGTGGTAACATATCAGGATACCGATGCGCACATCGGAGAAATAGAAGGCAAAGCAGAGTATCAGGTGGTTACAAACTTTATCATTCAGCCAGACTATTATGCAGGCACTCCGGCATCGGACAAGAAGGGTGTCGATCGCTATGACAGGCTGTATGCAGAACTTGCAAAGACAAATGGGGTCGTGAAGGATGAACAGGGCGCTATGGATATTTTAAGCATTGTTGGCAGAAGAAATTGGAAAAATGATGACAACAATGGCTGCACCGTACATAGTGTGGTTTACAATATGACAGATAGATCCGTACACTGGATTCCGAATGAGCATTATGATGAGCCGGCATTTACGTTTTCTCTTACAAAATAAAAATTAAAAATCAATGCAAAACGTGGGTAAGTTCTGCAAAATTGGGGTATCCTGCTCGTGTTTGATGCTCATACCAACGCGGTGTAGGGAAAGTCATGAGATTTTTCCATGCAGGATTGGTTTACAAAAAACGAAAAGTGACAAAAAACCTCTCAAATTTCCATTTTTGTAAATGGTGTCATTTCAAAAAACGCGATAGGATAGAGCCATACAAACGACAAAAACAGAAAAAACCGGAAAGGTGGTCATGGATATGGCAAAGAATCTCATTCGGCTGACGGTTGCAGCAGCGGGACTTGCAGGTGCGGCCACAGCCGCAGCTTTGGCAAAGAAGAAATTGGAAAAAGGCGATGCGGTCAATAAAAAGCCACAGGAAAACCACACATATCGCAATACAGAACTTGGAATACACGAAAAAAACAGCAAGGGTATTTACTATACCAATGGCAATTATGAGGCATTTGCAAGACCGGAAAAGCCAGAGGGGGTCGATGAAAAGAGTGCCTATATCGTGGGGAGCGGGCTTGCCTCTCTCGCAGCAGCTTGTTTTCTGGTTCGAGATGGACAGATGAAAGGCTCTCACATTCATATTTTAGAGGCAATGGATATTGCGGGTGGTGCGTGTGATGGAATCTATGATCCCAGCCGCGGCTATATCATGCGCGGCGGCAGAGAAATGGAAAACCATTTTGAATGTTTGTGGGATTTGTTTCACAGTATACCTTCTCTGGAAATTTCAGGGGCTTCGGTGCTTGATGAGTTCTATTGGCTCAATAAGCATGACCCGAACTATTCGCTTTGTCGGGCGACGGTCAACCGCGGACAAGATGCCCACACCGATGGCAGATTCAACCTGAGCCAAAAAGCGTGTATGCAGATTGTCAAGCTCTTTATGACCAAAGATGAGGACCTTTACGATAAGACCATTGAAGATGTATTTGATGATGAGGTATTTGATTCCACCTTCTGGCTGTACTGGAGAACCATGTTTGCCTTTGAGAACTGGCACAGTGCACTGGAAATGAAGCTATATTTCCAGCGTTTTCTCCATCATATTGCAGGATTGCCGGACTTCAGTGCGCTGAAATTTACGCGCTACAATCAGTATGAATCCCTAATCCTGCCCATGCAGAAATATCTGGAGGCTGCAGGTGTCGATTTTCGTTTCCGTACCGAGGTTACCAATGTGCTTTTCGAAAAGAAAGACGGAAAGAAGATTGCAGCGTCTATTGTGTGCAAGGTAGATGGCGAAGAACAGACCATCTCGCTGACCGAAAAGGATTTGGTCTTTGTGACAAATGGCAGTTGTACAGAGGGCACAATTTACGGAGATCAGAACCATGCACCAAGAGGGGACGCAGAGGTACGCACCAGCGGCTGTTGGGAGCTTTGGAAAAATATCGCAAAACAGGATCCGGCATTTGGACGTCCGGACAAGTTCTGCTCAGATATTGAAAAGACCAATTGGGAATCTGCGACAATCACCACGCTGGACGACAAAATTCTCCCCTATATCACAAAGATTTGTAAGCGTGATCCAACGAGCGGGCATGTGGTAACAGGCGGAATCGTAAGCTGTCAGGATTCCAAGTGGCTGCTGAGCTGGACCATCAACCGGCAGGGACAGTTCCGTGAGCAAGATCCGGATAAGGTCTGTATTTGGGTATATGGACTGTTTACGGATGTGCTGGGCGATTATGTCAAGAAGCCAATGAAGGCGTGCACGGGAAAGGAAATCACGGAAGAATGGCTGTACCATATCGGTGTGCCTGTTGAGCAGATTCCGGAACTTGCAGAAAACAGCACAGTTTGTGTGCCGACCATGATGCCTTATATCACAGCATTTTTCATGCCGCGTGCAAAGGGAGATCGTCCCGATGTCATTCCAGACGGCTGTGTGAACTTTGCCTTTTTGGGACAGTTCGCGGAAACCCCGCGTGATACGGTGTTTACGACCGAATACTCGGTGCGCACTGCAATGGAGGCTGTTTATGGGCTGCTCGGCGTAGACCGCGGTGTACCGGAGGTTTGGGCGAGCGTCTATGATGTGCGTGAGCTTTTGAAAAGCTCTGTATGCCTGATGGACGGGAAATCTCCGCTGGAAATTGAGCTGCCGGGACCGATGAACCTTGTGAAAAAGCCGATTTTGAGGGCAATCAAGGGAACGGTCGTGGAAAAGCTTTTGCGTGACCATCATATCCTGAAGGACGATATGCTGTAACAAGCAGGACAGGGACTGAAGCAGTTTGCAGCAGTCCCTGTATTTTTTGAATCGTGGAGATGGTTTCGGTAAGGCATAAGCACTTGGATTTTCCTCGGACGTGCGATATAATAATGGTATGATAGAGGAGGGTTCGTGATGTTAGCCTATACGTATCAGAAACAGGGACAATTTGTATTGCTGGACAAGCCAAAGCCCGAAATCATAGACCCAAGAGATGCAATTGTGCGGGTGACATTGAGCAGTATCTGCACAAGTGACCTGCATATCAAGCATGGTTCGGTGCCGCGTGCGGTTCCGGGGATTACCGTGGGGCATGAGATGGTAGGTGTCGTGGAGACTGTCGGAGATGCTGTCACGACCGTTCGCGTGGGAGACCGTGTGACCGTCAATGTAGAAACCTTTTGCGGCTCCTGCTTTTTCTGTCAGCAGGGGTTTGTCAACAACTGTACCGATGCAAATGGCGGATGGGCGTTGGGCTGCCGGATTGATGGGGGACAGGCTGCATTTGTCCGTGTTCCCTATGCAGATCAGGGATTAAATCTCATCCCCGACTCGGTATCAGATGCACAGGCGTTGTTTGTGGGGGATATTCTGGCAACTGGATTTTGGGCTGCTCGGATTTCCAAAATCACCGAGCAGGATACCGTACTGATTATCGGCGCAGGGCCAACCGGAATCTGCACACTGCTCTGTGCAATGCTGCACGCACCCAAACAGATTATTGTCTGTGAGAAAGACCCTGAGCGGCTGCAATTTGTAAGAGAGCATTATCCAGAGGTGCTGGTGACAGAGCCGGAACAATGTAAGCAGTTTGTAATGGAGCATAGCGCACATGGCGGTGCCGATGTGGTGTTGGAGGTTGCAGGCACGGCGCATACGTTCCGCATGGCGTGGGAGTGCGCGCGTCCCAATGCTATGGTTACGATTGTGGCACTGTATGACCAGCCGCAGGTTCTGCCCCTGCCGGAGATGTATGGAAAAAATCTGACCTTTCAGACTGGTGGCGTAGATGGCTGTGACTGTGTAGAAATTTTGTCTTTGATTGCGGAAGGCAAGCTGGATACCACACCGCTGATTACCCATACCTTTGCACTGGCGGATATCGATAAGGCGTATGATATTTTTGAAAACAGACGTGAGCATGTCATCAAGGTGGCAATCACGCCATGAAGAAGATTGGAAGAAAGAGACCGTCGAAAAACTGTGGTTTTTCGACGGTCTCAGCTGTTTGTGGAAAAATCCTGTCAGGTAAGAAAAAAATTTATTCAGTCGTTGGCTTGGGCAGCTCCCGCACCATACGTGCCACCAGATAAATGGTGGGGAAAATCATGAGCAGAGAGGTGTAAAAGATTGTATTTTGCACAAAATCCGTATTCAGTCCGTTGGGAAGGGTGGACAGGAAATTATTGAGTATGTGTAGGACGATCGGGATTTTGAGGTCACGTACTCTTGCATAGACGATGCCCAGAAGGATTCCAAGGAGCGTGGCATAGACCACCTGTACCGGCTCACCGTGCCATACGCCGAAGGCAATGCCAGAGAATACAATGGGGAACCAGCCTGTTTTTATTTTTTCGAGATAGTGGAACATAATGCCGCGGAACAGCAGCTCCTCCACGATGGGGCCGACCAGCACGACTGAGAGCAGCAGCCAGAAATACGGCACCGAATCAATCGAACCCCAAGTATTGTCGAAACTCTCCATGCTGTCAGCAATCAGTGGAACAGATTGCAGGAAAAGTGTGATGATGATAAACCATAAAGAGGAAATCCCGTTCATACCCAGTGTAAGGATTGGAATTTTTGCCCAGATATGCGGCTCTTTGGGGACAGAGAGAGCGGTGTCTGGGCTGTGCTTTTGGATGTGAAGCAGCCAAATACCAAAAAGCACCAGCATTACGATACAAAATAGGGAATCGAACTGGAAATAATCACGGGCGGACAGAATACCCTCCACATCATCAAGTGATGGCGGGGAGCCATATGTGATAAAGAACATGATACAAAAGGTATTTACAAGGTGATATAGAAAAACAGGTGTCAGTGCCATGAAAAAATTTTTGATTATTCTCATATAGGGTATCCTCCTTCATCTGTGAAACGGCAAGCTTTGTTATGTATATGCTTTCCGTAAGGGTAAGAGCATGGTTTTCTCTATGCTGTTATTTTACAGCATCAGAGTTTTTTGTCAATGTGCAAAGATAGACGCTCTGCGTTTCCAAAAAACTTCACTGACTTTGCGCAGACGCAAAAAAATGTTTGTCCTAAATAGCAAAGCCCGTGCATAGGCTTAGAGTATCAGAAGGATATGGAGGGTTTTGATATGAAAGGCTTGCCGGAAGAACGGGCGATACGCTTGGCACATTATATCGTGGAGGAGGGCGCCACTGTGCGGCAGGCGGCAAAGAAATTCGGCGTCAGTAAATCGACGGTACATAAGGACATTACAACGCGGCTCAAGCGACTCAATGGAGTGCTGTATTTGCAGGTGCAGGCGGTTTTAGGGCGCAACAAAAGTGAGCGGCATATTCGCGGCGGACTTGCTACACGTGAGAAATATCGTGCAGCCCATGAGAAAGCGGAATACAGTCTGCGAGCAGGTACTTTGGAGCACACGGAAACAGAAGGAGGAAGTCAATAGCGTGTTATCAAAAATTTGGGTGGCATTTTTGGTGATTGCCTGTGCAGGCGGTGCGCTCTTTGGGCAGATGGATGCGGTTTCGCAGGCAGCTGCACAGGGAGCAGGGCAGGCGGTCGGGCTGCTCATTGAAATCGTAGGGCTCATGATGTTTTGGTCAGGCATCATGGAGTTGGTTTCTGCCTCTGGGTTGGGGCAAAAAATCGCGCATGCCATGCAGCCCCTATTGCGCCGTATTTTCGGAGCAGCTGGACGGGATTCCAAAAGTATGGAGTTGGTCAGTTCCAATATTACAGCAAATCTTCTAGGGCTTTCCAATGCGGCAACCCCGCTCGGACTGCGGGCGGCAGATCGTCTATATGAAACGGCTGGTCGGCGCGGAAGTCCGGATCGCGTACTCATGCTCATCATCTTGAATACGACATCTATTCAGCTGATTCCCTCAACAATTGCAGCGGTTCGAGCAGGGCTGGGAGCATCCATGCCATTTGATATCATGCCGGCGGTATGGGGGGCGTCGATTGGTTCGGTCATTGCCGCTTTGACTGCTGCGTATGTGCTGCGCCGATTCTTCCCTGATAAAATATAGAGAAGGAGCGTATCAGCAATGGGAAATTGGATTGTGCCGGCGATTTTGGCAGGGATTTCTTTTTTTGCATACGTACAGGGGGTAGATGTATTCCAAACCTTTCTCGCTGGGGCGAAAAAGGGCGCGCAGACTGCCCTTGCAATTGCGCCCACACTCATCGGAATGTTGACAGCAGTTTCTATGCTGCGTGCATCGGGAACAATAGACTGTTTGGGACAAATCATGCGCCCTGCGCTTGCTGCGCTGGGGATTCCGCCTGACTGTGCAGCACTCGTTCTGCTGAAACCAATTAGTGGAAGCGGAGGATTGGCGCTGGGAACAGAAGTGATGCGTTGTGCGGGGGTAGACAGCTATGCAGGACGTGTGGCGGCGGTGATGCTGGGGGCATCTGAGACCAGTGTGTATACTATCAGTCTCTATGCGGGCAGCTTGGGGATGCGGGATACCCGCTATGCTGTCCCTGCTGCACTCATTGGAGATCTGACTGCATTTGTGCTCTCTGCGTTTTTTGTACGTCTGTTCTTTGGTATGGGATAGCGGGAAAGCAGCCACGGAGCATAGAACTCTATGAAAAAACAGTATTTATATATTACAGAGAAAGTCGAAAAAGCAGAATATTTTTTCACAAAAAAGCATGCAGTACCAAATTCTGGTACTGCATGCTTTTTTTGTGCTGTATGTATTGAAGATACAACATATGAAAATGGAGAGTTTTTGAAATTAGCGAACGGTCAAATCACCGCCGGGAATTTCCTTACCGAAAGGCTTGTCATAGGTGAAGAAGCCCTTACCGGTTTTCTGACCCAGCCAGCCAGCACGAACCATCTTGCGGAGCAGCGGATGCGGGCGGTACTTCGGGTCGCCGGTCTCACGGTACAGTGTTTCCATGATAGCAAGGTTTACATCATGACCAACGAGGTCAGCTGTGTGCAGCGGACCGGACTTCATGCCTGCACCGTTCTGCATCGCGATATCAATGTCGCTCGGAGAAGCAATACCGTCTGCATAGATACCGATTGCTTCGTTCATCATGGGGATCAGAATACGGTTTACAACAAAACCGGGACCCTCGTGTACAGCGACCGGCGTTTTATCAAGCTTGGTCATGAGGTCAAATGCAAAGTTGAAGGTTTCATCTGAGGTCTGCATTGCGCGAGTTACCTCGACAAGCTTCATGATCTGAGCCGGATTGAAGAAGTGGCAGCCAATGAACTTGTCGGAACGGTGCGGGATGCAGGCAGCCATCTCGGTAATAGACAGCGCAGAGGTGTTAGAGGCAAAAATGGTATGTGCCGGACAAATGGTATCCAGCTCCTTGAGCAGCTCCTTCTTGAGATCCATGTTCTCCAGAATAACCTCGATAACGAAATCCGCATCCTTTGCTGCATTGCGGTCAACAGAAGTCTTGAGGCTGCCGAGCAAAGCGTCCTTGCGCTCTGCGGTCATCTTTTCCTTTTTTACAAGGAACTCCAAATCGCCCTGAATACGCTTTACGCCGCCCTCGACAAACTGCTCCTTGATATCGAGCAGCGTAACCTCGTGGTCGTGGGTCAGAAATACTTCTGCAATACGTGCGCCCATGTTGCCGGCGCCAAATACGCAAACCTTCATAATTTTACTCTCTCCTCTAAAAAAATGCTTATTTAAACTTACTTGTTCTGGAATTCCTTTGCAGGCTTGTCGCGGTTTTTGTCCAAGAAGTAAGCCATACCATATTTCTGATCCTCGGTTGCGAAGCACTCGCCGAAGCAGTTCCCCTCGAACTTCAGAGCAGAATCCAAATCCATCTGCATGCCAACGTTGACAGCTTCCTTTGTCAGGGCTACAGCAATCGGAGCCTGTGCAGCAATTTCCTCTGCAAGCTTCATTGCCTCGTCCATGAGCTGGTCAAGCGGATAAACATAGTTTACAAGACCCATATCCAGTGCAGCCTGTGCGCTGTAATTTCCGCGTGCCGTGTAGAGCATTTCCTTTGCCTTGCCCAATCCTACGATGCGCGCAAGACGCTGGGTGCCGCCGCAGCCGGGCGTGATGCCAAGACCAACCTCGGGCTGACCAAACAGCGCGTTATCAGATGCCAGACGAATATCACAGGACATTGCAAGCTCGCAGCCGCCGCCCAGACAGAAACCATTGATGGCAGCGATTACAGGACGCTTGAAGTTTTCGATCTTGCGGCAAACACGGTTGCTGTCGTTGCCGAAAGCTTTGCCTTCCATAACTGTCATGGTGGACATCTGAGAAATGTCAGCGCCTGCAACGAAGGAATGAACGGTCTTACCCTTCTTATTTACGATAGAAGAACCGGTCAGAACAACGGCATAAACGTCGTCCATTGCCTCAACGGAATCAAACGCTTCTTCAAGCTGCGCATACATATCCGTAGACAGTGCGTTCATCGCCTGCATGTGGTTGATGGTAATAACGGCAACATGGCCCTTCTTTTCCACTAAAACGTCAGTCATAATCTAAATTATCTCCTTGTCACAATCAGGGGGAGTGGGACGGCATTTGCCGTCCCGCTGTGCCGCCAAAATTACTTACACAGTTCGTCGCGCTCAACAATCAGCGCTTCGCCCATACCGCCGCCGATGCACATGGTAGCAAGACCCAATGTGCAGTCGCGCTTGATCATTTCATGCAGCAGAGTGGTGCTGATACGGCAGCCGGCAGCACCGATTGGGTGGCCCAGAGCGATTGCGCCGCCGTTTACGTTTACCTTGTCCATATCGAAGCCCAGCTCGCGGTTTACAGCAGCAGCCTGTGCAGCGAAAGCTTCGTTGGACTCGATGAGGTCGAGGTCAGCAACGGTCAGACCAGCGCGCTTGAGCGCCTGACGGGTAGACTCGATCGGACCTACGCCCATGATGGACGGATCACAGCCAACAGAACCAAATGCGCGGATCTTAGCAAGCGGCTTGAGACCGTGTGCCTTTACGTATTCTTCAGATGCAATAATCATGGCAGCACCTGCATCATTGATACCGGAAGCGTTGCCTGCGGTTACGGTGCCGTCCTTCTTGAATGCCGGACGCAGCTTTGCAAGACCCTCCAGAGTGGTCTGTGCCTTTACGTACTCATCGGTATCAAAAAGAATGGTTTCCTTCTTTTTCTTGACTTCGACCGGAGCAATTTCGTCCTTGAAGCGACCCGATGCAACAGCCTTTGCAGCCTTCATCTGAGAGTCATAAGCGATCTGATCCTGCATTTCACGGCTGATACCATACTGCTCGGCAATGTTTTCGGCAGTGATACCCATGTGATACTGGTTGAATACATCGAATACGCCGTCATAAACCATCATATCAACCATCTTCACATCATTCATACGTGCGCCCCAACGCATATTGTGAGAGATGTAAGGTGCGCCGGACATGGATTCGCAGCCGCCAACCAGCAGAAGCTGATCTTCGCCGGAGCGGATCATCTGGGCGCCAAGAGAGATTGCACGCATGGAAGAGCCGCAGACCTTGTTGAGGGTCATAGCGGGGGTAGTGATTGGCAGACCTGCACCAAGGCAAACCTGACGTGCTACGTTCTGACCAACACCGCCTTGCAGCACCTGTCCGAATACAACTTCGTCGATTGCGTCCTTGTCAATGCCGGCACGCTCGATTGCAGCCTTTGCAGCCACAGTACCGAGTACAGAGGAGTGGACATCACGCAGTGTGCCGCCGTAGCTGCCGATAGGCGTACGGGCTGCCGAGCAAATATAAACGTTCATTGGAAACTCTCCTTTTCTTTTTTGGGTTCGGAAAGAGCCAGCCTTGTGCGGCTCTTTTCGGCGTTGTGAAGCGGGGACTCTGCACCGCACTTCGTTATAATTTTATCAAACTATTTGTGAAAATGGAAGAGAAATCGGTGAAAATCTAAAAATTTTTTCGTGCAAAATACCGTAAAGTTATCAGTAATTCACTGTAAAATATTAGAAAGAGACCCAATTCACGCCATTTCGCCAAAAGATAGTAATTTTAGCAGTTTGCCAGACCCATTTTTTCCTCGCGGAAAATGCGTGCGTCCATGATTTTCACTTCGTCTGCAATCTGCGGCTTGAAGTCCATCTGGTCGAGTACCTGTGTTTGCAGGTCGATACCCGGCGCGATTTCAACGAGCGTAACGCCCTCTGGACGCAGCTCAAAGACAGCGCGCTCGGTAATGTACAGAACCGGCTGATGCACTTCGTTTGCATAGTCGCCGGAGAAGGTGATATGTTCTACCTGCTGCACAAACTTTTTCTTTGCACCCTCCTGTGTGATGACAAGCTTGCCGTCCTCACAGGCAGTCTTGAGACCCTTGGCTGTAAAGGTGCCGCAGTATACGACCTTCTTTGCGTTTTGGGTGATATCGATAAATCCGCCAGCGCCTGCAAGACGGGTGCCGAACTTGGATACATTGAGGTCGCCATTGGGAGCGGTTTCAGCAAGACCCAAGAATGCAACATCAAGACCGCCGCCCTGATAGAAGTCAAACTGTACGTTGTGCGGAATGATGCACATTGCATTGGCAGCCGCGCCGAACTGGGTACCGCCATAGGGAACACCGGCAATAGAGCCTGCCTCAACGGTAAGGGTCATATTGTCCGAAATGCCTTCCTCTGCGGCAACATTTGCGATTTTCTCCGGTGCGCCTGTGCCAAGGTTTACGATTGCGTCCTTTGGCAGCTCCATAGCAGCGCGGCGCGCGATAATCTTCTTGGCATCGAGCGGAATGGAGGGGATTGCGTCTACCGGAATTCGGAATTCGCCGGTCAGTGCACCGTCGTAGGGCATGCCCAGACACTGCATATTTTCTTCCGCAGAGCCAACAACAACAGAATCAACATAAATGCCGGGAATCGCAACCAGCTTGGGGTCGAGAGAACCGCCCTGTACGATCTTTTCGACCTGCACGATGACGCGGCCGCCAGAGTTCTTACATGCCTGCGCCATTGCGGTAACGTCCAGCGGACCAATTTCACGGTGTACGGTGCAGTTGCCGAACTCGTCGCAATAAGAAGCACGCAGGAATACAACATTGATTGGAAATGCCTTATAGAGCAGACGCTCATGACCATCGATATTTACGACCTTTACAAGGTCCTCCTTGGTGCACTCGTTGAGTTTGCCGCCGCCGTTGCGCGGGTCAGCAAAGGTTTTCAGACCAACATGGGTGATCGTGCCAATGTTATGGGCTGCAATATCGCGGTACATGTGGGAAATAACACCCTGCGGCAGGTTATATGCCTCAATCTTGTTGTTGAGTGCCAATTCACCCAGACGAGGCGCACGGTCCCAGTGACCGCCGATGACACGCTTTACCATGCCCTCGTGTCCATAGTGGTCGCCGCCGGTACCGTCACGGTGTCCCTGACCGGCTGCAAAAAACAGCGTCAGATTGTTTGGGTGTCCGGTTTCCAGAAAACGCTTTTCCAGTGCAGTGGACAGGGTTTCTGGGCATGCACAGCTTACAAAACCGCCGGTGGCAATGGTGTCACCATCTTGTACAAGCTGTGCAGCTTCCTCAGCTGACAGGATTCTTACTTTCTTCACAGTGTATCATTCCTTTGTTTCATAGTTCCGGATTTGTTCAATGACCTCCGGTATGTCATCTTGCTTCATGCACACAATGCGTGCATCTGCGTCGATTTCTTCGTATAGGTAGGGGCAGCCTGTGCAGCCGCGGAGAATGAGCAGGGTATCATAGTGCACACCGTCCGTCGGGAGAGAGAGTACAGCATGGTCTGCTGTGGCGGAACGGATTTCCTGATATGCTGCGCCGCGGTCATATGCGGGATTACAGCCGCCGCAAAACTTAACGGCAATCTTTGCTTTCATATAAATCGTCCTTTGGGCAATCGATAGAAAGAAAGGCACTCTGCGAGTGCCTTTTTTCAAACATGCATGGAAAATAGAACGGTCAAACGCCAGTCTGACAGGTATAAGTCTTAGTTGATGCGTGCGATCTTCTTCGCAAGCTCCTTCTTCATTTCCATGTTGCACTGACGAGAAATCATGATGCGCTGTGCCTGCGGAGAACCGGCACCGTGCATGGACTCTGGCAGGTAGCCAACAGCAGCGGTACCCATAGTCATATTCTCGATGAGACGCAGCACGCGCATACGGTCCTCGGTAGAAACGGCATTGATGCCCTTGAAGTACTTGTCGATGTAAGCATGCAGTTCTGGGTGACGGAAGTCAGCCTCAGACGGCAGGGTAACCATTGCGCCGCCAGCCAGATCCTGTGCGAGACGTGCGATATCGTACGGGAAACGGGTGACATTCTGCTTGCACACATTTGCGAGCAGCAGGTCAATAAGGTAGTTGCCGGCCTTTGTCTTAAAGCCCTGAGAGGAACATGCGATGCCGCAGCAGTACAGGGTTTCGTTGAGATGTACCATCTCAATGAGCTTGTCCTTTACATGAGATGCCTTTGCAGCGCCAGCCATCTCCACAGACAGTGCAGTTGCGCCGATGAGGACATCGCCCACACCAACCTTACAGCCGCCGTAGGACTGACGATGATAGCCTGCAAAGCGCTCAACAATCATGCCGGCAAACTTAACTTCACCGTTGAGGAAGATGCGGTCGTTCGGTACAAATACATGGTCAAAAATAACCAGAACCTCATGTCCGCCATACACCTTGTTGCCAACGTCGATGTCGTTGTATTCCTCGAGCTTGCGGGTGTCACAGGACTGACGGCCGTAAATCAGGGTAATGCCGTCGGAATCGGTCGGGATTGCAAAGGAGATTGCATAGTCCTCGTCACCCTCACGCATAGAGATGGTTGGCATGACCAGAACTTCATGAGAGTTTACAAAGCCGGTCTGGTGTGCCTTTGCACCGGTCACATAAACGCCGTCCGCAGTGCGCTCTACAACGTGCAGGAACAGATCTGGATCTGCCTGCTGGGACGGAGCCAGAGAACGGTCGCCCTTGACGTCGGTCATTGCGCCGTCAACTGCGAGATCCTCGTCCTGTACGCGGCGCAGGAAGTTCAGGAAATTCTGATGATAGTTGGTTCCGCAAGCCTCGTCAATCTCGAAAGTAGAGGAGAACACAGCGTTCATAGCGTCCATGCCTACACAGCGCTGGAAGCAGGCTGCGGTCTTTTGACCCAGCAGACGCTGCATCTTTACCTTCTTAATAAGGTCGTCGGTGGACTGATGCATGTGTGTGAAACGGTTGATCTTATTGCCGCTCAGGTGAGAGGTTGCAGTCATCAGATCTTCATACTGCGGATCTTCTGCAAGCTCATAGGTCGCAGCAAAGGAGTTGAGGGAAGGACGAATAACCGGATCATCTACCGGATTTTCGATTTTCTTGCCGAACATCCACAGATTGAGGTTCAGCTTGCGCAGGGATTCAATGTACTGGTCTTTCGTCATCATAACAGAGCAGTATCCTTTCTCTCATAATTCTCACCAAGGCAGCACCATGTGGTACTGCCTTAGATATGTTTTTTACTTTAGAAGCACTCGCGATAGATGCGCTCCATCAGCTCGAGTGTCATCGGTGCGTAGGAGTTGGTAACCAGACGCTGCTGGTTTGCCATAACCGAAACAGGGAATCCGGTGATATCTGCCTCGGTAAAGCCATACTCATGCAGTGGCTTGAGCGGCAGAACCTTTTCAAGGGTTACATTCAGAGTGCGCAGTGCGTCAGCCTTGGTGCAGCCGAGGCAGCGTGCAACGATTTCCTTGAAGCGTCCAAGCTCGCCCTCTGGATTGTACTCGTCGTAGATTTCCAGAATCTTGCCGAACAGTGCATAGTTGGACTCGCCGTGCGGTACATGATAGGTGCCGCCAAGCGGGAAGGACATTGCATGAACGGTTGCACAGCCAGCCTTCAGGAATGCAACACCGGCATAGAGGGAAGCGGTAACATACTCGTCAAGATAGGACAGACGGGTATCAGCACCCTCGAGTGCGATGCGGCGGAAACCTTCCAGAATCATTTCCATTGCCTTAACAGAGTACATCTCAGAGGTCATGGTGCGGCGTGCCGGAGACAGGAAGGACTCGGTTGCATGAATGAGTGCGTCGATTGCGGAAGCGGCAAACGGCTTGTAAGGCAGGGTCTTGAGCAGATCCGGAATCAGGCATACCTTGTTCGGAATGATATCGTCAGATACCAGACCCAGTTTGGTCTCGCCGCCGGTCAGCTTGCCGTCCTTTTCGTCCTTTACGATTGCAACAGAAATGTTGGTCACCTCAGAGCCGGTGCCGCAGGTGGTTGGGATTGCGATAACTTCCTTTTCATGTACAACAGGCTCACGCTTGAAGAACAGCTCATGTACAGAAGCCGGACGCTTGCAGCCGAGCAGCTTGCACAGATCCATAATTGCACCGCCGCCAATTGCAACAACGCGGTCATAGGAATCGTATGGAATCTGCTCGTACATGGTCTCAATCATAGCCTCGGAAGGCTCGCCAACACCAAATTTCTCTTGGAATACGAAAGTACAGGGCAGACCCAGCTGCTCCATAAAGGGCTTGTAGATGAACTCGTTTGTCAGAACGACATCACGCGCACCCAAAGCGAACTCCTGAGCGAATGCGCCGAAATCCGCAAACTTAAAAATTGTGGGGGCAATGATGATCTCTCTCTTGTCCTGCATCAGAGAAGCGCTAAAAGAATCCATGTGAAACATCTCCATAAAAATTTTTTCTTGATTTGTCCGCTCCATTCGGGCAGGATATCTGACAAAGCATGGGGCTGCCGGAAAGTGAAGGGACAAAGGGGTATAAAAGGGTTGCTTTGTCTCTGTCGTAAGTATACCAAAAATCGCGCACAAGTTCAACAGGAAATAACAAAAATGCGCCAAATTTTTTCATGCTCTCTCAAAAAGAGAAAGTGCAAGGTTACTTTGTGAGTACCTTGCCTTTATTTTAACGTATCTTTTGCGCTTTGTAAACTCTTTTTTATGGAAATGTTCCAGAACATATTGGAAAAGTGAAAATAAAATTAGGCATTTTGTGGACATGCAGGTCAAAAAATCATAAAGATGGAGACAAATCCAGAGGGATATGGACAGAAAAAGGAAATAAAAAAGACCCTTTCAGGTCTTTCAGAGCAGAAAAAGTGGTCGAACAAACACCATTTCTGCCGCTTATGAAAGGTTCTCCGTATTCAATCCTGTTTCTCAATGACATTCTGCTCGGATTATATACATTATTCCAAATTTTCTCTTATTTTACAAAAAATATTGATTTTCTTTATTAACATGATATTATTTTTATAATTATATCTATTTCTATCCGTCAGATTTTTCATGTCATATTCAAACTGTCGCTTATAGTGGCTATGGTGGTAATCATCAAGTCCAACCCCCCGCCGCTTGTCATCAAAAGATATATTCTCTTTATGGGAAACAGAAGAACAAATCGGAATTAGGAGGAAAAACAAATGGGAATGATTGCAAATTATCAGCCAATTACTGACATTGAGTTAGAAAAATTTATGTGTCTTGATGATGTGGAAGAAGCACAGGGAAATGAGGACTTAGAAATTTGTGATATAGATAAAATGTGGGACGCACTTCATTTTTTACTGACAGGAAAATCTGCTTGCGAACGGATTGAAGCTTTGGTGACAGGAAAATCTGAACCGATTGAAGATGATTTAATCAGCGAAGTGATTGTAGGACAGTTTCATATTTCTGGGGAAGAAATGGAAGAATTTATATCTGGAACGAAAGCTGATAGAGTGAAAGAAATTGCAAAGGCGCTGCAGGAAATTGACTTTGAAGCAGATATTGATAAATTTGATATGAGTGCGTTTCGCCAAAATGATATTTACCCTGATATTTGGGGATACGAAGAAGAAGCGAATGAAATTAAAGATGATTTAAGAAGGTCATTTGAACGTTTGAAAATGTTTTATGAGAAAATGGCGGAGCAAGAAAGCGCCGTATTCGTGTCGATTTATTAACTGCCCAATTCTGAAATTGTTATCGGTACACTGAGGAACATCTGAGACAAGCTGGTTGGAACTAGACTCGGAGGCGATTTTTTGAAAATTTTTTATTATGCAGTTTTTGATTATACAGAGTATGATGGGAATCAGGAGAAATACGGCATATCTATCACGTTTCCAGATGTGCCAGAGGCAAATACTTGTGCGAGAAATGATGAAGAAGGATTGCATATTTTCAATCCGGCAAAAAATAAACGCAGCCTTCTGAAAAGCAGGTCTTGAAAATTTTGAACTCTGCTTGTCTAAAAATTATGCTTTTGAGACGAGACAGCGTCCGCCGCGCAAAGCGCTCTGGACAAACAATGCCCGACACTGCACATAGATGCACAGTGTCGGGCATTTTGTTTTGTAAAAAAGTGTGCACAGGTTCAGGCCTTTTTTGGCTCGCTGTTTTGTGAAAAGCGGCTTAAAAATGCCTGTGTTCGTGCGTTTTGAGAATTTCCAAAGACCTGCTCAGGAGAACCTTCCTCAATGATGACACCATCTGCCATAAAAATGACATGGTCGGCAACATCACGGGCGAATGCCATTTCGTGGGTGACGATGACCATAGTCATGTGTTCCTCGGCAAGTTCTCGGATTACCTTTAGGATTTCGCCTGTCAGCTCTGGGTCGAGTGCAGAGGTCGGCTCGTCAAAAAAGAGGATGCGCGGCTGCATGGCAAGGGCACGCGCGATGGCAACACGCTGCTGCTGTCCACCGGAAAGTTCACAGGGATAGGCATTTTCCTTGGATTCCAGATTCATTTTGCGGAGCAGTCCGCGGGCGGTTTCGGTTGCCTGCTCGCGGGAAATGCCGCGGATACGTATGGGGGCGTCCGTCAGGTTTTGCAGGACAGACAGGTGGGGAAAGAGGTGAAAACTCTGAAATACCAGACCAACATTCAAGGTAATGTCGTGGAGTGTTTTTTTGGGGGCGTAGACAGCCTTATCTCCAGCTGTGCTGACCATTTTTTGTCCGCATACGACGATTTCACCCTTGTCCACGGTTTCCAGCTGGGTCAGACAGCGCAGGAGCGTGGATTTGCCTGAGCCGGAAGGCCCGATAATCGAAATGACTTGTCCTTCCGCAACTTGCAGAGAGATGCCTTTGAGCACCTGCAGCTTGCCAAAGGATTTTTCAATATGTTTTGCTTCAATCAGATTCATCATGTATATTATCCTTTATAGTAGTTGAGCTTTTTTTCGAGTGCCTTGAAAGCGTATTCCACGATGGCATTGAGCACAAGGAAGATGAAACCGGCGATAATGAGCGGCAGGATACTGGAGGTACCTGTCATAAGCTTTTTGGCGGCATCAAAGAGTTGTGGTTGTCCGATGACGTTTGCCAGTGCAGAGTCCTTGATGAGCACCATGAATTCCGAGCCGGTGGGCGGAATGACGCGCTTGACCACCTGCGGCAGTATAATATGGAAGAAGGTCTGTGATTTTGTGTATCCCAGCATCTTTGCGGCTTCGTACTGCCCACGGGGAATCGAGTCGATTCCGGAACGGAAGATTTCTCCAAAATATGCGGCGTAGTTGATGGCAAACGCCAGAATGGTTGCCTGAAAGCGGTCTACCTTCATCTGGAACAGATAGGAGGGCGCATACATGACAAACATCAGCTGAAGCATGAGAGGCGTGCCGCGCATGATGAGTTGATAGAACTGTACGACCCATGAAATCGGGCGTATGGACACTCTGCCAAGCCGTATTCCGAAATTTAAGTTGCGTCCCAGTGCAACCAGAAAGCCGAGCGGCACGGAAAGCACAACTGTCCAGACAAAAATATGAATGACATCGACCGTGCCGTCAAGCAGGACGGGCATCATTGTTGCAATTTTATCAAATGTAGATTGTTCCGATAACATAGGATTCCTCCGAAAATAAAGGGATTTGCTCTTTGTGATTCTGATTCGGCATGCTGCAATGGGGGTACAACCTGCAAAGAGAGCGGAGTTGTTCCGCTCTCTTTGTATGGTATCATGTTTTGCTTTGGCAGGTCAAGTGACCATTTACAGACAGTGTATTTTTATTGCGCCGCAACCGTTGTAATATCAGAGCCAAACCACTTGGTAGAGATTTCGCCCAGTGTGCCTTCGGCAGCCAGCTCGGAAAGTGCATTGTTGACCGCATCGGTCAGAGCGGTTTCTCCCTTGCGGAAGCCGATGACATAATCCTCCTCATAGAGGAAGTCCTCCATGACACGCAGTTTTTTGCCGCCTGTCTCAATGAGGTAATTGGCAACCGTTTCGTCCATGAGGGCTGCATCAGATGCGCCGCTCTCTACATCAATGAGGCACAGCATATTGTTTTCCATGCCGACCATCTCGGTTTTGCCGGACAGACGCGACTCGGCATCATAAGCCTCCTGCGCTGTGGAACCAGACTGGAGTGCGATGGTCTTGCCTGCAAGGTCATCTACGGTTTTATAAGCGGTGCCCTCTGGAACAACAAGAACCATGTGGTTTTTGAGATAGGGAACCGAAAGATTCATTGCTTCGGCGCGGTCCTCTGACCAAGATAAGCCGTTCCAAATGCAGTCAATGCTCTTGGTGTCCAGTTCCATCTGTTTGGAATCCCAGTTGATTGCCTGTGTTTCCAGCTTGACACCCAGTTTTTCGCAAACCTTTTCAGCTACATCGATGTCGAAGCCGACGATCTTGCCGCTTTCATCGAGAAATCCCATCGGGGGGAGCTGGTCGTCAAGCCCAAGCGTCAGAACACCCTTGTCCTGAATGTACTGAAGGGACTGGTCGCTTTCGGCAGATGGCGCCGTATTGCTGTCCGGGGCTGTGCCGCCGCAGGCGGTCAGCAGGGAGGCGGACAGAACACCTGCACAGAGCAGGCTGCATAATTTCTTGTAGTTCATGGTAAAAACTCCTTTGATGTACCAGTGAAATGGAATCTGGATTCTTCTGTATTTGTTATCAACATTGTAATACTTTAATGTGAGAAAGTCAATAGGGAAAAAATTATTTTTTTCCATCGGACATGGATAATAGGCTCTTTGCATAGTGGAAGGGAAAAGGAGCATGTGCACAAAGGCAGTTTTCTAAAAGAAAGCGGTCGGACACTTGCTGTTTTTGGATTGCATGTGCTATAATAAAAACAATACCGTGATGGAGAAAGCACGGAAAATTCAAACGATCATGTGGGGGAAATCATGAAGCTACGGGCACTGGAAGGGCAGTTCGGTACAATGAACGGTCGTAAAATTGAATTTACAGATGGATTTTCCCATCTGGAGCTGCCAAGTGGCTGGAGAAAGAATGTTCTGTGCGCATTTTTACGGATTATGCTCTATGGACCGAGCGTCGTGCGCCGTGATTTGGGAAGCATAGACCAGTTTATGCCGGTCGATGGAAAACCGATGATGGGGCGAATGGAAATCGAATGGAATGGGCGTGATGTCACCATTCAGCGAAATACCGGAGCCGGAGAACCGATGCAGGAGTTTGTGGCATATTATACAGATACCGGAGAGCGCTGTCGGCTGCTGACTGCCAAAAACTGTGGGCAAGTGCTTTTGGGTATGAGTGAGGACGATTTTGTGTCCAATATGCTGGTGACCGGAGAGGATCTTGTGCGTCCGGCAGCAGAACTGCAGCAGCAGCTCTTATCTATGACGCATACCGGCGATAGTGGAAACCGCGCAGAAAAAGCGCTTGCCATCTTAAACGGCTGGTGTGACGGTATCGGCAGGGAGCAGGGAGAGTTAGATGCCATGCGGCAGCAGGAGACTCGGCTTGCCGGACAGCTTTCGGAGCTGGAAAGACTGACAAAGGAGATCCACATACAAAAGGAGAATTGCCGTAAGCTGGGACAGCAGGCGGCAAAGGCACAGGATGCCTATGAGACAGCACACAAGCGGTGTGAGGTACAGGTTATAGATACCGAGGCGCGCCGCCGCAATATGCGGGAGGATCGGGAGCAGCGTATCCATGAAATCAAAAAGCGTGTGCCAGATGAAGCATTGGTGCGCAAGGCAGGCGAGGCGCTCTATGGCTATGAGGGCGCGGTACGGCTTGAGGCAGAAAAGCGTGAGAGCATGCCGGCAATTGAGACGAGACGGCGGCAGGCAATGGAACGCATGGAGCAGGCGCGGGTCGAGCGGGAAATTGAGGTTGACCGCGTCACCCGTCCAAAAATTCGCTGGATTGCGGGTGCTTTTGCCCTAATATTTGCGATTTTGGCGGCAGCGACCGGAATCGTGCAGGTCGAATGGTTTCCGCAAATGGCGCAGATTGCCGGACTTTTGGACGCGGGGCATCTGCCAGTCATTTTATCAGCGCTGGCGATGGGCTGCCTGCTTTTGACTTTTGTGGGCAGTGTACAAAAGCCGCCTGCGCCGCTGCCGGATATCGACGAGGAACGCAAGCAGCTGGAAATAGAATATCAGCAGATTTTGGATGAGCAGCAAATGGCAGCATCGGTCTTGCAGGAGGAGCAAAAACGCATCATTGCCGCCGGACGCACGCTGTCTCCGGAGGTCAATACCGTAGAGCAGGCAACCAATGTGATTCGTTCTGCGCTTGCTGATTTGCAGCTCATTCGCCGCGAGCAGAGTGCGCTGGGGGACATCATTTTGGAAATCCAGCGCGCACCAGATGAAGATCCCCTGCCAGCAGATATGCGCCAAAATCTGGAGCAGCTGCTGGAGGAGAGGAACGACTCACAGCAGGCTCTGGATATGGCAAGGGAACAGCTGGCACAGGTCAAGGCACAAGCCGATGCAATTGGCACTTTGGATGATGTGCGTGGGCAGCTTTCCGACTGTAAAGCACAGATTCAGGTACTGGAAAAGCAGTATGCGGCGGCAGAGCATGCGCGTCAAATCATTACGGAGGAGAATGCGGCGCTCAAGCAGAGAATTTCGCCGGATATCATCAGCCGTGCACAATCCTACCTGTCATTTTTGACGGTCGACCCAGAGGCGGAAACGGAGCAGGAAAACACATGGTCGGCAGGCACTCCTGACCAGCTGTATCTGGCGCTGCGTCTTGCCATTTGCCAGTCGCTCGGTACAAAAGATGCACCGCTGATCCTCAATGACCCGTTTATAACCGCAGATGAATCCAGAACCGACCGTGGCATTGCACTTTTACGTGTGGTGGCACGGCAGAGACAGGTGATTCTGCTGACCTGACACAAAAAGACCCCGAATAGGGGTCTTTTTTGGTATATTTGTTATGACTCGGGAAGTTGGTTTACCAGTGTCTTAAAACAGTTTCCGCGTTCAGCGAAATTTTTAAAGCAGTCAAAAGATGCGCTTGCGGGACTTAGGAGCACGACATCGCCAGCCTTGGCAATTTCGTGCGCTTTGGTCACAGCTGCGGCAAGGTCTGGAAGGTCGAATATTTCCGGTTTTTGTGCGGCGTCTGCCTGTTCCATGCAGGCGCGGATTTTGGGTGCGGTTGCACCGGTTAGCAGAAGCGTCTTAACATGGTCACAGATGGGCTTGCCCAATACATCATAGGAAAGGTGCTTGTCATAGCCGCCGGCAATCAGGATAAGCTTTTGGTCAAAGGAATTCAGTCCTGCAATGGTACGGGTGGGACTTGATGCAATAGAGTCATTATAATAGGAGACGCCGTTGACTTTGCGTACAAATTCGATGCGGTGCTCTACGCCAGCAAAGGTTTTGGCAACTTCGGTAATATCGCCGTCCTCGCACAGCCCTTGAACAATTGCGGCTGCCATCATTACATTGGATACGTTGTGTGCACCGGGAATCCGGATATCAGAAGCCTTCATTAGTGTGCGGTCTTTCCCGTCCTCGGCTATGTAAATCGTGCCTTCACGCAGATATACCCCGTTATCAGGCTTTACAAGTTTGCTGCATGTTAAAATGCGGTGATCTCCGGGAATATCCAGCATACGTGTTTCGCGGTCATCTGCGTTAAGAACCAGACGGCTGCCGGCTTTCTGATGGGTGAAAATGCTGGTTTTTGCTGTAATATATTCTGAAAAATCCTTGTGATAGTCCAGATGGTTGGGGGTCAGATTGGTGATTGCCGCGATATCTGGACTGTATTGCATACCCATAAGCTGAAAAGAGGATAATTCGACAATCGCCAAATCATCGGGCTGCATCTTGGGCACCATGGGAAGCAGGGGCGCACCAATATTGCCGCCCAAATGGCAGGTATATCCTGCGTGCTTTAGGAATTCGTAGGTCAGGGTAGTGGTGGTGGTTTTTCCGTCAGAGCCTGTGATGCCAATGATACGGCATGGGCAAACACGGAAGAACAACTCCATTTCACTCGTGACCACACCGCCGCGTGCGCGTACCTGCTCCAAAGCAGGATGGTTTGGGTGCAGACCTGGGGTGCGGAACACAATGGATTCCTCTAAGGTATCCAGATAATGCGCACCCAGCGAAAACGCTGCGCCATGCGCCTTTAAGGTCTGGTAGACTTCGCCAAGTTCTGCTTCCGTTTTGCGGTCGTGTACGGTTACAGAAAGTCCTGCTTCGCACAGCATGGAAACCAGCGGCACATTGCTGACGCCTGCACCGATGACGCCGATACGCTGTCCGGAAATTTTTTTTAAGTATTCTTCTAATGGTGTCATCGCGAAATTCCCCTTTCATCTTCGTCTATTTTACTCTGTTTTTCCGGCGATTTCAAGGAGAAATCGGTGCGATCAAAGAAATCTCCACCATGAAAGAATGGAATGAGGCGGTGCTGAATTGCTCATTTGTAAGATTTGGGAAGTCAAGAAGATTGATGGACAAAAGGGATGGGAAGTCAGGAGTGCGGATAACTTTTTTGGAGGACTTTGAGAAATGTAGAAATGTCCCTTCCTTGGAGTGAAAGGGACATTTTATTCCAGCAATCTAAGGCTATTTTTCCATAGCTATATTGAGCCGCGCTTGGAGCGTTTCTTCCTGATTTTTTAGATTTCCAACAATCGGTGCTCCGATTATGTTTCCTTCACGATCTACTATATAAGTGTTGGGATAGCCGGTAAGTTCCGATATAAAATCCTTATAGAAAGCATTTTCGGGGTTAGGAGAAATGTTTTGATAGGTTACACCCTTCTCTTTCAAAATTTCCTGCGCAGTTGCAAGCTGCTCCTCGCTCTCTCCGGAATCTGCGCCTACACCAATGAGATTGATATTTTGTTCCTTAAATTCTTGGTACATTTGCTCTAGTTCCGGCATTTCCTCAATACAGGTTCCGCAGCCATTGCTCCAAAAGTTGACGATGGTTGCGTCGTAATCTGCAAAAACATCACTGGTGATTGGATTTCCATTTGTATCACTTTCTGAAAACTCAGGGAATGGTGTCTTTGAGATCAAATCGGATTCTTGAGATCCGCAGCCTGCTAAAAATACTGTGCTTATAATCATACCCATGAAAAGACGAATTGATTTTTTCATATTTTTTACCTGCTTTCTGCTGCTGATTTTGTTAAAAAAGTCTTATCAATTGCCTGATGGGGGCAAGTTCGGATACAGTCCCCACATCGGATACATTCCGCGTGATTTGGGGTTCTGAATACGTCCACATCCATTTTGCATACATGACTGCATGCTCCACAAGAAGTACATTTTTCTTTGTCTACTTGCAAGCGATAAAAGGATATTTTGTTGAATAAAGCATAGAATGCTCCCAACGGACAAATCCACTTACAAAATGGGCGGTAGAAGAATACTGCCAATGTTATAATACCTAATAAGATACAGCTTTTCCATGTGAATAAACTTCCTAAACTTGCCCGAATACTTTCGTTGGTAAGAGAGAGTGGGATTCCTCCTTCTAAAATTCCCGCAGGGCAAATATATTTGCAGAAAAATGGATCGCCCATGCCAACTTCATTTACAATCGTTATAGGAAGTACAATCACAAATACGACCAGAATAACATATTTGAGATAGGTCAGAATATGCAGTTTTCTGGTGCTGAACTTTTTTGTGGGAATCTTGTGCAGCAGCTCCTGAAACCAGCCAAACGGACATAAAAAGCCGCATACGATACGTCCTAGTAATACGCCAGTCAGAATCAAAAGCCCAACCACGTAATAAGCGAATTGAAATTTGGAGGAGCCGATGACTGCCTGCAATGCCCCAATCGGACAGGAGGCAGCCGCTGCGGGGCAGGAATAGCAGTTCAGCCCGGGGACACAGATAATTTTGGAACTGCCCTTATGGATTTTTCCCTGAAAAAAGTTGAGGAGAAAGGGATTGGAAGCAAGGGTTGCCGCCAGTTGGATTTTCCATCGATTTTTGTTCCTAGCCAATCCCAACACACTCCAAACAAAGATTGATACCCTTACTCAAAACGGTCGCCGCTTCTCCCCGCAAAACGCCGACACCTATCATTGCAGCCGCTATTGCCAAAAGAAGTATTGGCGCTTTGCGAAGACTCATCCCATCACCGCCATCCCGCTGTTTGCACTGTCTCCGTTGCTCATCTCTTTGTGTATTTCCACAAAACTGGCGGCGGAATCGGGCAGCTCTTCCGCTTTTACTGCGGAATACCAAGACGAAAAAAAGGCGGTGTTCACGCACCATGAGGCGGTATTGGACATCTCTTCAATCATATCTTTATGAGTGCCTACGGCATTTTTCAAGGAATCATTGTAATGAATCACTGGGAATGGCGCAGTCTCGAACAGTTCATTCCCATTCTCGCTCTTAGTGCATACCAGAATTTCCGCTCCGTTTTCCTTGACACCTTCATAGCTGTCAGTCAGAGCTTGATAAAAAGCCGCGGCTTCTGAATCAGTTGGATCAAGAAAAACAAATAGGGTGACATCTGCTATTTGCTCATGGCTGAATTCTTCCCCAGAGAGGGTGGTGGTGGTAAACTCTCCAATGGCACCAGCTTCTGTCTTATTTGCGGCGGGAACACTTTTATTATCTATATAGTTATCGACCCATTCCTGATCGACCAATCCCTTGGACAGTGCATCATCAATCGTCATATTGCCAGACTCAATGGCCTGCTGTACCTCTGTCTCAGAGGGCTTCGCATTTCCACAGGCAGCCAGAGACAGTGTACATGTAGCAGCGATAAAAATTGCAATCCATCGTTTCATAAAAATACTCCTTTACACATTGTTTTTCGTAAAGGAGTATATCATAACCAATATAAAGATGGTGTTAAGACGGAAAATTGATTTGAAAAACACTTCCTTTGGGAGAATTTGAACACACACAAATTTGTGCATGGTGCCGTTCCAGTATCTTTTTACACACTGCAAGACCCAATCCGCTCCCACCGACTGCCCGACTTCTGGATGGATCCACTCGAAAGAAGGGTTCAAATACTGCATTATGGTAAGGTTCCGGAATGCCATCGCCCTGATCGATAATTCTTATCTGGATGGAATCTGGAGTTTTTTGGACGGTAACAGTAACCTGCGTTTTGGGTGGGCTGTATTTTACTGCATTCTCCAATAGATTATAAAAGACCCGTTCCAGCAGACTATCCTGCCCGAAAACAAAACATTCCGTTTCCTCAATTTGGACATGGATTTCTTTTTCATCTGCGATGCTGGATAGTTCTTCTGCGACATCATAAAGTAAGGGATACAGGGGTACAGGTGTCATATTTTCCAATGGTAAATCCTTGCTGAACCAAAGCAAATCTTCAATAAGTTTGGACAGCCGCTCCAACTGTATACTCATAGAATTTATCATTTCCTGTGTTTCCGGATTGCTGTCTTTTGATAAAGCGAAAACATCCAGCTTTGCCCGCATGACAGTTAAAGGCGTTCGCAGTTCGTGGGCTGCATTTGCAGAGAATTGTTTTTGTAAAAGGAATGAACGCTGCAAGTCGGTCATCATTTGATTAAAGGATATGGTCAGCTGCCTGATTTCATCCGCACTTTGTGGAAGGGTGATTGGATCTCCTAAATTCTCAATATTGCGTTTTTGCACTTCATTGGACAAATTATGGATTGGTTTCAGAACATATCCGGCTGCAAAATAAGTGGATACACTTCCAATCAGAACAATAAAAATGGTAGCGATTGCGGTCTTTTGCTGAAAGATTTGGTAGTAAGGCTCTTTGGCTGGTTTCACAGCAGGCTCTAACGGCAAAATTGGAGTAGAATTGCCTTTTATAGCGGGCATTATAGTGGCGGCTTCTATCATGCTCGCAGCCGACATATTCGAAAGCAGTGTCAAAGTAAGGCAGGAAACCAGAAGGAACAGGCTGGCAACCAGCGTAAAACGCATCCGCAGTGGAATCTTTTTCAGCATAATCGGTATCCCTCTCCGATTCTCGTTTGAATAGGGTCATGTCCCAAAACATGTTTTAACTTCTTACGCAGAGCTGACAAATGTACTCGAATGGAATTGCTGAAGGGGTTCGCATCTCCATTCCAAACATGGTCAATCAATTCCTGTTGGGTAATCAGACGCTCCTGATTCAACAGAAAATATTCTAAAATTGAAAATTCCTTAGCCGTAAGGTTGACTGGCTCTCCGTTGATTTCGATAGTTTGACTCAGGGTATGCAGAGAGATCCCCTGATAAGTCAAACAGCTGGACTGCTGGACAAATTTGCGGTTTAATAACACACGGATACGCGCTTCCAGTTCGGCAAAATGAAACGGTTTGGTCAGGTAGTCACTGGCTCCCAATTCAAAGCCCAATAGTTTGCTGTCTAATTCTGAGTTGGCAGATAGGATCAATACCTTGGTTTGGGGGTGTTCTTTACGGAGTTCTTTCAAGATAGAAAAACCATCCATTCTAGGAAGATTTAGATCCAGCACGATTAAGTCATATTCTTCATCAACCGCCATTTGACAGCCGGTTTTTCCGTCGTCCGCCTGATCCACAGCATAGCCTTTTAATCGCAGTCCCTTGCTAATATCCTGTAATAATTCTTTTTCATCCTCTATAATTAAAAGTCTCATTGCAAACTCCTATGTTTATACAAATCTTTACTCCATACAGATAATAAAATTGCCAACACACCGCTGAAAAGACCTGCAAATAATGGCATGAAACATACGCCATCGAAGCCCCATAGAGGAACCAAGGCAGCCAAACATATAAGCGGGAAAAACAATGTGCCGCAGATGGAAACCGCAAAAGACTTGCCAGCCTGTCCCATTGCAGTCAAATAACTTGACAGGCAGCGATAGATCCAGTTTACCAAATAAGAAAATGCGTAAAGTTCCATTGCATGTGCGCTTAATTCCAGCAATGCAGTATCTTCTGGTGTTACAAAAAAGGGGATGATCCGGTTGCCGCCATACCGCAGAAAGAAAAATGCTCCCAAGGACAAAAGTGCCGCTGATAAAAGGACTCTTTTTTCCAGAGAAAGAACCCTCTTTTTCAATCCTGCTGCGTGACAATAACTGATTGGCGGCTGCATGGAATCACACATTCCAAAAATCATCATTACCATCAAGCTGTCTACATACAGAACAATCGACATAGCTGCAACCGCTGTGGTTCCGCCCAAGCGCATCAGAACAATATTCAAGATAAATGCCATAACAGAACTGGAAATATTACTGAAAAATTCTGAAGAACCATTTGCCAACAGGGAGACAAACTGCTTTGCTGGAAATTTTCCTTTTATAAACCGAAGCTCAAGTTTCTTCCTGAAAAACGGAAGCAGCGAAAAAAAGCTTCCAATTGCCATGCTGATGCAGCTTGCCAATGCAGCACCCAACACACCGCTTTCAAAAACTACAATCAGTAAGAAATCCAACACGATGTTCAGCAGCGCTGTGGAGATATTGAGAATCATACTGTATTTTTGGCGATTACAGATGCGCAGATAATTGTCTGCTGCATAATAGACCATTGTTACAGGAGAGAACAGCGCATACACACCCATATACACAAACGCATACTGCAAAGCTTGACCATTTGCTCCCATAAGCATAAAAACAGGCTTTGTGAAAAAAAGGAAGAACAGACCCGTCAGTATAGAAACTGCAAAAATAATCTTGATAGAAAAACTGAAAATGCGATTTGCGGCTTCTTTGTTCCTTTCCCCAAGGAACATTGCAATTTGTACAGAGGAACCGACTGCTATCATATCCGCGATTGCAAATGAGATATTGACCAGAGGCATGGCAAGGTTTACAGCTGCAAGCGCATTTTCGCCAACATATCGTCCAACAAAAATACCATCTGCTATAGTATATAAAGCGCCAAATACCATGCTGCACATAGCAGGAAGTGCACAATGCAAAAATAATTTTGAGGGGGACTGGGTTTCAAAAGCCAAAGAGTTATGATTCATGTTGTTTTTCTCCGGTGTAGTCGTTGAGTTTTTGATTCATTACATCCGTAAAATACTCGATTGCAGAGATGAAATCAGATGCGTATTTTTCAATGGTCTGCTGTATGGCGGCATCTTCCATTTCAAATAACTCTGCAAGTAATTTCTGGGTAAATGTTTTTCCTGCATCGGTAAGCTCTATATTTTTTTCTTTCTTTCCGGTAGATGTAAGCGTAACATAACCGCTGTTGATACATTCTTTGACAACAGTATTGATGGTTGTTCGGGGGATGAGCCATTCCTCACAAATCTGCTTCTGACTATGGGATTTTCCATCAGAAAGAGCGTACAGCAGGGAAAGCATGTTTTCTTTTGTCCCCGATTTTTTGGCAATCAGGTAATAAATACCGTCTATTTTATTGAGTGCAATCATCAGTCTGCGGATTTCTGTGCGAGTATTGTTCATAGCGTGTCTCCTTGCTTATAATTCGAATTCGTATTTTATTTTAATACGGATTCGTATTAAAGTCAATATGAATCGTCTTACGTTTCCCGCTTGACATTGTAGAAAAGATTTGCAGGCAACAGCGGAAATTATCAAAATGCCGCCTTGACGGAATGATGTGCTTTGTCGTATAATAAAAAACATGAGTAATCCTGACGGTCGCGTGCCGGCTCTTGCTGGTATGAGGAAAGTCCGGGCTGCATAGGGTACGGATAGCAGATAACGTCTGCCGAAGGTGACTTCAGGAATAGTGCAACAGAGAGATACCGCCGGCTTTTGAGCCGGTAAGGGTGGAAAGGCGAGGTAAGAGCTCACCGCGCCCCATGGTAACATGGGGGGCCTGTAAACTCTATCCGCAGCAACATCGACAGGAGCCATGACTGACCCGGTCGCTCCGACTGATGGCTTGAGGCGTGCGGTGACGTGCGTCCCAGATAGATGATCGTCCACGACAGAACCCGGCTTATGGATTGCTCATACTTGTTTTAATGTTAAAAGATTCGCCTGTTTTGGCGATTCTTTTGCATTTATAGGCGAAAAAAGTGACAAGCAAAAAATGCTTGTCAGTGAAAATTTTTCATACCAATATGGCAGTATAAAAGTGGGGGTGTATTTTAGATGCATCATCTGCAACAAGCTGAACCTAAGTTTGATTACCTTGAGGTGATATGTTTTCAGGTTGATGAAACTATATTTTACTGTATATGGTTCAGTGATGATGAAACGGATGGATTTCTGCTCGAGAATTCGAAAGTAAAGGTATTTGATTCCGAAGCTGCCGCCTTTGCCTTTTTACAGTCTTTTTCCTCATATCAAAAGACAATTGGGCTGACCGTGTATGATGTCAATCAAATTGTTCAAATCGTTATGGGAACCAGTGCGCTGGACCCTTGCAGGATACTTAATTTTTGGAATATCGCAGGTGATCTTGCCAACAGTACGGGGATTCCTTATGAAGGAAATCAAAAGGACAGATTGACAAACGGAATTTATGATAAATTGTTCTGCGGAAACAATCTGCCTGCAATCAACACCTCTGGTCATATTTATGTTCCGCAATTTACTCAAGAAGAATCTGTCAGGCTCACTGAAATATTGATAGATGGGATTGCACATATTAGAAAGATGTTGGCTTGACAGTCAGATTTTTTACGAAACAGGATTGTCTGTTTGCTTTTATGCCGCCAAAGTCAGTGCAACATGTAATTTTTGTTGCAATCTGTCTAAATCTGTGCTATCCTGAGTAACAGGAAAAATAAGATTTTTCAGCGCGCTGCCGATACCAGCGGTAGGCGGTTATTTGCCCTCCATTCCTTCACAGGAAGGAGGTGAGTTCTCCCATTCCAACCCGGAAGGGGGTGAACGCTGTGTATGCAAAGATTGCACGTATTCTGCTTTTTACAGCATTCTTTATGTGGCTTTTCACTACATATGCAAAATGACCGCCCAAGACTCTCAAACTTAGCGGTCATTTCGATCTAAAATTTTGAGGGCATAACCGTCTACCGGCAACGCGCCCTTTTTATATTCTCAGTATAACCGCATATTGTGAAATTGTCAACCCGTCTTGTTGGTTGCTTTTATGTCATGTACCTAAATAAAATAGAATTAGATAAAAATAATCCCTCCAACAAACAGCCTGATTTAGGGCAGCTTGTTGGAGGGATTTTGTATTGGTGATATAGAGCCTTTATCGCACGAGATTCACCTGTGTTCAGATGTCATAATCATAGGGCATGGCTTCCTTCAAAACCTGCGTAGATTTTCTGATACCAGTAAGGGCTGGCATGGTCAAGTCCTCCATTTCCTGACTGACGGGACCGTCATACCCTTCCATGCTCAGTACGGACAGGAACTCCTTCCACCAACGTACATCGTGTCCGTGACCGAGTGCAACATAGTTCCATGTGCGTTTTGCAAACTGGTCAATAGTTTTTGTATCCAGAACGCCATCTGCACCGACATAGTTTCGCTCAAGTCGTACATCTTTGGCATGGACGTGGTAAATGCGTTCTGCGCCCAGCTTATGGATTGCTGCAATGGGGTCACCGCCCATCCACATCAAGTGGGAGGGGTCGAGGTTCATGCCAATCATCGGTCCCACAGCGTCACGCAGACGGATTAGCGTTTCGGGGTTATAAACCATCTGACAGCCATGATTTTCAAGCGCGATTTTTTCAATGCCGTTGACCTTAGCAAGTGCTACGGTATCCTTCCAGTACGGAATGAGTACCTTGTCCCACTGCCAGTTCAAAATTTGGGTGGTAATGGGTGGCCAGCTTGTGATAATCCAGTTTGGGGTCTTATCATCGGGGGAACCACCCGGGCAACCGGACATCATGACGATTTTTTTGACATTCAATAAGCCTGCCAGCCGAAAGGTCTTTTCAACGACTTCTTGATGCTGCTTGCCCTCGTCGTTCGGTGCCAATTGGTTTCCTGAGCAGTTGAGCGCTTCCAATTGCAGTCCGCGGCTATGGATCGCTTGCAGAAAGGCTTTGCGTGCCTGCTCGCTCTCAAGCATTTCGTCCAGATGGATATGGGGTGCTTTGGACCAGTTGCCGCAGGCGATTTCTATGGATTCATAGCCTAAGCCTGCCAGTGTATCTAACATTTCTTCAAATGGCATATATCCCAATCCATCGGTATTGAAGCATAGTCTCATAGTGGGGGATCCTCCTTTCTTAATCCTTGTAGAAGTCTGGGGTTTCCGGCATGTGGATATCAACAGGGTGCTGTTCATCGCGTGACTTGGAGGCTGCTGCTGCGGTCAACTGTCCCATATAGCCGTCCCACGCAGTCGGGCCATCTACCCGACCTTCTTGAGTAGCATGGATCCACTGCTGGAACTCGATGTTGTACGCCTCTGGAAAGCGCTCAGACCAGTCGTGACAAATCGGGGTTACGCGAGAATCACGGGTGCGGATCATGGCATTTGCAGGCTCGGGCAGGTTGAGTGTGCCTTCCTCACACACAACTTCACATTTGATATCATAGCCATAGTGGGAGAAAATGAAGGATTCCACATCGATGCGGATACCGGATTCAGTGGTCAGATACATGATCTGTGGATCCTTCAGACCTTCGCAGGCATTGCGCGTTGTGCGCGGGAAAACAACTTCTGCCTTGACGTAATTTTCACCGAGCAGCCAACGCAGCACATCGATTTCATGAATCATGGAATTTTCTACCGGCATATTGGTGGTAAATCCTACGCCGCCATCGTCATAATTGCGGTGCGCACAGTGCAGCATGAGCGGGTTGCCGAACTTTCCGCTGTCGAGCAGCTTTTTGAGCTGCTGATATCCGGGGTCAAAGCGGCGCATAAAGCCCACCTGTACCAGCTGTTTTCCAGCTGCCATTTCTGCGTCTACGATGCGCTTGCATGCCTCGGGAGTCGGTGCCAATGGCTTTTCACAGAACACCGGCTTGCCAGCCTGAATGGCTGCCATGACATATTGCTCATGGAACGGATCTGCCGTTGCACAAATGACTGCTTCAATATCATCAGATGCAATCATCTCCTCACCCGTGGCATAAGCCTGAATACCGTATGTTTCAGCAACTGATTTACAAAAATCAATATTGGCATCAGCACAGGCAATGACACGCCCGCCCTGTAAGGTGTTGTTGATGCGTTCAATGTGCGTGCGACCGATCGCACCTGTACCTACCAGACCGATTTTTAATTCTGCCATGATAAAAACTCCTTTTCATATAGAAAAAATAAGGGATCTCAATCTATGTAACTGCTATATTTTGTTCCCATCGCGTGAGGGAACTCTGCCCATTGCATGATAATATATTGCAGAGTAAATATCAGAAGCACGAGAAGAACTTCAGGCTGTACTGTAATCGCAATGGGATCCTATATTTTTCATATTTTAGACAAGAACTTGCTTTTATTATAGAAGAATATGAAGAAATGTGTTAGTGCGATTCTGCCATGTTTTGCAGCATTTTTAAGAACAGACAAATAAAAATTATAAAATCCTGCACACATAATAAAAAAGCCGCTCTTTTAGGAGTCGGCTTTTTTGTTATGCGATTTGGAAAAATGCCTGCGGTATTCCCGCGGCGCAATGCCAACATATTTTTTGAACATGGAGGTCAAGTGGCAGCTGCTGCCAAAGCCCAGCCGTTCTTCGATGACATGCACAGGCAGATTGGTTTCCATCAAAAGACTCTGCGCTTCGCCAATCCGGCGGTGGATTACATATTGTATGGGGGACAGACCCGTTTCTCGCTTGAAAATATGGGACAGATAGGAGGTACTGATGTGCATGTGCTTTGCAATTTCCGCAAGCGACAGAGATTCGGTATAATGATGATCCAGATATTCTGTAATCTGCCGAATCAACGTCTCATTTTTTTGTTCGATTTGATTTCGTTCCTGCTTGCCATGCAGGTCAAGCGCCTGCTCTACCATCAGCAAGACACTGATTGCCATTTGCCGGCAAATATCAGAATTGCGGGGAGATGCGATATGAAGTTCATAAATATTTGGCATGATTTGACCGATGGGCTTTTGATACTGATCGAGCTGCAAAACCGGGCGCTGGTATGACGAGATGAGACAGCCGGGCGGAAGCGCCTGCTTGTGCACACCGGATAGTGCGCAGCAATAGGTTTGCATCGTGTGCGCTTGAAAGGGAGCCTCTCCGTGAATGGTTTCCGCGTTGCAAATAATCAAATCGCCGGCTGCGACTGCGTATTCACGGCTGCCAACGATATAGCGTCCTTCGCCCTCGGATACATATAAAAGTTCTAGAATCCCTTTGTGTTTATGAAGCATGTGTGCGTGATTTTTGCTGTATGCTTCGTCCACGTAAAATACGTCTGCCAGCTTGGTTTGGTTGACCGCATCGTTATCTGTTTTTACATACATGGTATGACCTTTCCGTTGTGCTTAGGATATGCTGATATTTTCACAAGCGGTTTTATTCAATTCGAGATACAAATGCAATCGCCTTGCCAAGGATACGAATGTTTTCCAGTTCTTGTCCAATATAGACCATGGGTTCAAAATCTGGGTTTTCCGGTTGCAGGATCAGCTTATCTGGCTGCTTATAGACACGTTTGAGGGTTGCTTCCTCATTGATCAAGACAGCGGCAATGGTTCCATTGTCCACGTCGTCCTGCTGCCGGATATATACAAGATCGCCGTCATGGATCTGCACACGTGCGCCCAGCATGCTGTCCCCCTTGCACTGCAATGCAAAGTCTGCGCTGATTTCTTCAGGGATACTGACCGTATCGTGTATATTTTCTGCCGCCAGAATGGGTTTGCCGCAGGCAATGGTGCCAAGAAGCGGGATTTGCTTTGTGTGAATGGGAAAACAGTTCGGGGGAAGCTTGTCCATATTTTTTGTATCCGTATCAGAATTGTCCGTATCAGAAAGAAAAAAATAATTTGGCGTCACATCAAGTGCCCAGCAAAGGTTTTGAATGGTGTCTGGATCTGGATGATTCTGGTCATTTTCCCAGTTGCTGATCGAGTTGTGCGCCGCATGGATCATGGAAGCAAGACCCTTTTGGGTCAGTTGCTTTGCTTTTCTGGCCGCACGAAGTTTTTGTCCAAATGTCAAGTTCGTCACCTCGCTTTCCCTATCCTTATCCTAACACAGAAAGTCGAAAATGTAAATGCAAAATTTCGGAAATGTCGAAAAATGTCGAAAAATGCAGATGAAAAATTTCTGGATTGTCGAAAAATAATGTTGACACTTCGAAAAAATCGAAATATAATAGAGGCAAGAGATTCGAAAATTTCGAAATTCGGAGGTAAATACCATGGATGTTGCACGAAAAATCGGTTTGTTTCTGCGTTATGCGGGCATTTCACAGGCAGAAATGAGCCAACGAACGGGAATCTCAGTATCAAAATTTCAACTGATTCTAGAAGGCAAGCGGCGCCTTACATTTGGAGAATATGAAAGCATTTGTAAGGCGCTGGGTGTCGGGGTGGAAACATTTTTGGAGCCGCGTGCGCCGAGTGAAACCGAATCGTGAGCGGAAGGAGGTACATTGCTATGGCAGGACGAAAGGAAATGCGTGCGCGGATGCGCCGTTTACAGACTCGACATTTTGAGGAGGCAGCGTGTGCAATCAAGCGGCGTGAAAAAGGGATGGAGCCCAATACCGTACAGTACAGCGCCCGCATCATTGGGGTTTGGGCATACAGCGGAAGCTTATGGAAGTCTGCCCAGCCGATAGAAAAACAGAGATGGGCACAAAACAGACAACAAGATAAGAAAGAGAGACGATCAATATGACAGATTTTGTGGTACGATGCTTGGAGATTCAAAATTTTAAGGGGATTGCGCAGCTCAAGCTGGAGTTTTCGGATACTGTGACCCATATTTATGGAGACAATGCAACGGGCAAGACGACGGTTTATGACGCATTGACGTGGCTCCTGTTCGGCAAGGACTGTGCAGGAAATGCAAGGTTTGCGATAAAGCCTGTCGGGCGCAAGGGGACAACGCCAATGGTAACTGCGGTTTGTGAGGTCAACGGGCAGATACATAAGCTGCGCAAGGTACTGCGTGAGCGATGGTCAAAGCCACGCGGTGATTTGTCGGCACGGTATGAAGGGGATACCATAGAATATACAGTGGACGATGTGCCAAAAAAGGAGACAGCCTATAAAAAGGTGATTGCAGAATTTGTCAGTGAGGAGGAGGTATTTTGCCTTTTGACAGGGGTGCATCGGTTTGCACGGGATTTGCCATGGCGGGAGCGCCGCCGTATTCTTGCAGAAGTGTGTGGACTGCCGGAGGATCGCGCAATTTTGGAGGCAGCGCCGCAGTTTGCACAGCTGTCTGAAGCACTTGGAACGCGGACGGTTGAGGCCTATAAGACTGCACTGCTGATTGCACGCAAGGACGCCAACAGAACCTTGGACAGCCTGCCCATTCGCATGGATGAATGTGAGCGCCGCATTGCCGAACTTGCAGACATGGATTTTGAAGCGGCACAGGCACAGCAGAGAACACTGGTTGCACGTGAAGATGCTGTGCGTGCGGAGCTTGCAGGGCTTGCGAGCGATACGCTTGTGTGTCAGACACAGGCGGAGTATCAAGCACTTTTGGCAGAGCAAAAAGCACTGGAAGCTGAAAATATCACGTATCGAAACAGCCAGCAGGTGTCAGACAGTCGTCCGGCGCTGCGAGCACAGCTTTTGCAGCTGGAGAATGATTTAGATCACCTTCGTGTTCAGATAAGCCGTGCCCGGACTGCGATGGTGCAGGGGCAGCAGCGGCTGGAAAGCCTGAAAGCGGACAAGCTTGCCGCCTTGCAGGACGGGCAGGAGGACATGCGCAAACGCCTCATGGAAAGCCTTGCTGAGTTGGGGAGGCTCCGTGCCAAAGCAGAACAGGTGCTTGCCGCAAGGGTGTATTTGGAAGAAACACGCGCCAGACTCGCCGAACTTGCGGGGGAGAAACAGCGGTGTGATGAAAAACTCAGAGAACTTGACCAGCAGATTGCATTGTGTGAGGAATTTACTCGCTATAAGGTGCAATTTTTAACCCATACAGTCAATTGCCGTTTTGAACTTGCGCAGTTCTGCCTGTTCCGGGAACAAATTAACGGTGGTCTTGCAGAGTGCTGTGAGGTCATGGTGAACGGCGTTCCTTATGCCGACCTCAACCATGCCATGCAGGTCAATGTAGGGGTAGATATCATACGCACACTGTCTGCGCATTATGGTTTGCATGTGCCGCTGGTGGTGGACAATGCGGAATCGGTCACACAGCTGCAAGGTATCCCCACGCAGGTGATTCGGCTGGTGGTGTCCGCAGCCGACCATGTACTCAGGGTAGAGACATGTTAGGTTTCTGTATGTGTACATGCGGGACATACAAGAGAATGGGCTATCCAGCGGGGAGGTGAGCAAAATCGCAGAACGAAGAATGTTTTCTAAAAAAATCGTCAGTTCTGCCCGCTTTTTGCGCATGCCTGCCACGGCAAGACTGCTTTATTATGACCTTGGCATGTATGCAGATGACGATGGGGTCGTAGAGGCCTTTACTGTTGCACAGATGACCCATGCTGCCATGGATGATTTGCAAATTCTAGTTTCCCGCGGTTTTCTTGAAATCTTGAATGAGGATATGGTGGCTTATATTTGTGACTGGAAGTGCAATAATTTTATCCGTAAGGATCGGTATGTACCGAGCCTGTATCATGCCTTGCTCTTACAGTCAACCACTGGTCAACCAGCGGTCAACCCAGACGAGGATAGGATAGGAAAGGATAGGATAGATCAGATTAGGTTAGACGAGGAAAGGATAAACGAGTCATTTTCGCCGCAGACCGACCTACCGATTTCGGTAAAAGAATGTTTTATCAATTCGTTTGGCAGAGAGCCGGACGCACAGTTCCTGCACACTATTTCTAAAATGCTGAAAAATGGATTGTCGGAGGAGGAGGTGCTCTGTCATATCCGGACAAGTATTCCGCGCAGTCCGCGCAGACCGGAAGCCTATATCCTTTCGATTCTCAAGGCGCTGGAGCGAATCAGGACAGAGCAGCAGGACGAGCCGCTGAGTCAGTGGGATCTGGATTGGCTGGAACGCGCCCACAGATATCAGGCGCAGAAAAAGAGCAGACAGGAGGTGCAGCCTTGCGAAAAAGAGGAAAATTAGCCTATGTGCGTGAAATTTTGAAGAACTATCCAGAAATTATAGAAAAGCCTGCCGCAGAGCGCACAGTCAATGAACAGCGCCGTGTAGAAATCGTGGACTGTGCGCTGGAGACGGTGCAGCGTATGTCAGACAGCAGAGCACGCCGAAAGATTATTGAATTGGTGTATTTTCAAAATGCCTATACGCTCTATGGGGCAGCGCTGCAAATCCCGATTGGAGAGCGCACGGCGCAGCGATGGAATGCCGAGCTTATGAACCTGATTGCAGAACTGATGGATTTGCCTTAAAGAAGCCAGATATTCAGAAATAGAAAAAGCCAATTCCCTTTAGGGAATTGGCTGAAATCTGCATGAAAATCAATACACGGGATACGAATACCCCGTGTATTGGTATCCTTCTCCAAAAGGCGCGAGAGAAGGACGTGAATGACGAACAACAAATGTTGCTCATAGCAAGCGCATGACTGCTTACTACAGTTATTATTATACATAGCTTGTTAGACAAATGCAAGCCTTTTTTCAAAAAAAAACCACAAAAATAGACAAATTTTAGGGGGTTTTATTGGAGGAAGATGCACGAAAAAAGATAGATTTTGACGAAAAATAGCGAAAAATAGAGATGGAGAGAAGTAGGTGTTATAAAAATAAAGAAAAAACGGCTCTAAGAGCCGTCTGCGTTCGTTGAAAAACTGTGGCTTTTCGAGGCGTCCACCGCGCAAAGCGCTCTGGACGAAGAATGCCCGAAATCACGCATCAATGCGCGAGTCCGGGCATTTTGCTGTATAAAAGTCACGCTTCTGTCGCGGCTTTTTTCGGAATTTTATACGCGCCATGGGCGCGAAATACTTTTTCGACAGCCTGAAACGGATCTAAAGAATCGTTTTAGATAGGCGTAACACTGAGTCCTGTCAGAATGACCAGATAGATGAGCAGAAGCAGAATGGGGAGGGTTGTGAAGAAACTCCACAGCGTACCCTTTTCTGTGCGGTTTGTGCGGATATAGTATACAAGCGGTCTCCAGAACTTTGTGATATAGAGGAGCAGTGCGACAAGACCGAAGGAAAAAACCGCCTGATTGACTGCGGTCGCAGTGACTTCGTCAGCGGATTGCAGCCAGTTCATTGCCTCTGCCATCAGATTGTTGAGGGTGTGAATGAGTATGGAGGCGGGCAGGGAATATTCCAGTGTCACATAGCCAAAGAGAAAGCCGCACAGCAGAGCGGAAGGCAGCTGGATAATGTTGCCGTGCATCAGCCCAAAGAGCAAGGCGGCAACTACCATGCCGAAGATTTTTCCGTAGGGCGCAAGGGCACGCAGGACGAACCCGCGATAGACAAGCTCCTCGCACAAGGGCGCAATGAGTACGGTATAAAGGAATAGGGAAATCGTGTCAGACATACTTGCCACGCTGGTGTATGCATCCATAAAAGACCAACCCATACTGTTGGCAGCAGCCTCTATGGGTAGGGTGAGCAGGGAGGCAATGTTTTGCAGCCCCATGACCAGAAGCACGCAGACAAATACCATAGAGAAGGAAATGGATTTGCGTGTACGGGTGAGGTATCCGGTCAGCTGACTGGTGCGTGGTGTCAGCCGAAGTTTGAGGCATGGGAGGACACCGGCAATGGCACCCAGCATCAGTGCCCAGCCGTTTGACTGCAATAAGCGTACAAGGCTTACATAATCGAGATCGGGCGCACGAATCCCCAAATACAGGCGGTAAATTTGCTCTGCACCCCATACGACCCCCAGCGTGACAAGCTGAGACAGGATTAAGACCCAGCCGAGTCGGGAGAATACCTGTTTTTTTGATTCACTTTTAGCCTGTCCCATGCCTGTATCCTTCATTCCTTATCCATCAATAAATCCACCGCCGATGACGATATCGCCGTCATAAAAGGCTGCGAACTGACCTGCTGCCGGCGCACGCACTGCCTGCGCGAAGGTGACACAGGCACTGCCGTCACCATGTACAGTGACGTGTGCCCGCTCGCTGCTCTTGGAATAGCGAACACGCGCTTGGCAGTCAAAGCCGCCGCTCTCGGCATATTCCGGAGCGCACAGGTTGAGTCCCTGCACAGTGATTTGTTCGCGGAATACATCGTTTAAGGAGAGTACGACTTCGTTGGTGTCCTGCCGCAGTTCGTGCACGAACAGTCTGCCGGAAGCGGCAACGCCAAGCCCTTTGCGCTGTCCCACCGTGTAGTGGTGCAGCCCCTTGTGACGTCCCAGAATATTACCGGCTTCATCAACAAAGTTGCCTTCCGGAAGCGCCGCGCCGCGTGCCTCCAACCAGCTGGAATAATCACCATCCGAAATAAAGCATACGTCCATACTGTCTTTTTTGTCAGCAACTGGGATTTGGTTTTCTCGCGCCAGCGCACGCACTTCTGCCTTGTCAGCAGCTTCTCCCAGCGGGAACACGCAGCGCTCAAGTACCGAGCGAGGCAGGTTTGCCAGCATATAAGACTGGTCTTTTGGTGAGCGGGCACGCATGAGAAGTGCGCGTCCCTCGGCATCCCGCCCAATGCGGGCATAATGTCCGGTGGCAACTTGTGCAGCTCCGATTTCATCTGCATACTGGCACAGTGCGGTGAATTTGACCTTGCGGTTGCATACGACACAGGGATTGGGGGTGCGTGCCGTTTGATAAGCGTGTGCAAAATAACTTTGCACTTCCTGCTCAAATTGACTTTCCCGGTGGGCAGCATAGAGCGGGATACCCAAGGCGTCGGCAACGCGCTGCGCTTCGGGCAGACCGCCTAGACCGACATCCATATATAGTCCGTGGACTTCATAGCCCTGCTCACGCAATAGCTTTGCAGATACGGCGGAATCAACGCCGCCTGAAAGCCCTAAAACAATTTTCTTCATTCGAGTCTCCATTCTGTCGGCGCCCAGAACATATTATAAGGGCGTGGTTTAAAATTGGCAAGTAAGCCGCTGCGCACAATCACTTGATCGCGCTCAAAGGCAAGTGGCAGGATCGGCATTTTGGCAAGGAAATACTCCTCAAATGCAGCTTCCGCCTGCGGGAGTGCTTCAGCGGACGCGGTGCGCACGGTCATAATATGCTGATCCAGTGTGGCATCAGAAAATCTGCCGAAGTTGAGTGATCCGCCTGTCATAAGGAGCGCACGCAAATCAAAATCCGGTGTCATGAGGACATCACCATAGTAAAGATCGAACATACCGCTTGTCAGTGCTGCCTGATACTGCTCGAAGGGAACCGCATTGATGCGCAGTCCGATCCCAAGATGAGAAAAAAAAGTGACAAGCTGATTGCATACATTGCTCTTGAAGGTGTTTTCGCTGTTGCAGAGCAGCGTCAGCGAAATGGGATTGCCGCTTGCATCCTCTACCCGTCCGTCTCCGTTTTTGTCCTCAATCCCCATCTGCCGCAGATAGGTGCTTGCCTGCTTGAGCGAACTGGACATTCCGGAAATATTGTCCGGCTGTGGATTGATTGGCAGAACGGCTGGGTCTGCAAAGGTTTGCAGGGACGATTTGCAAAGCATATCGCGGTCGATTGCAAGGCTCAATGCCTTGCGGAAGTTTTCATTGGCAAGGAGGGGATGAGAAGCGCGTATGCCAAGATAGTGCAGCTCGGTGGTTGGGGTCTGGTAGACATCGACCGCGCCTTTGATGGTGATTGGATTGTCACAAATCCGCTCAGCACGTGTCATGGAAATATCGCCGACGGCAAAGCTGCTGGTGACCGCATCCGGACGCACGGTACCGACCAGTCCGATTTGTGTCACAGTACGTACCGGGCCGCTGTGCCAGTGGGCATTGGGCAGAAGGACGGGCTCGCCCTCCTGTTCCGTCACGGCAAAAGCACCTGTGCCCACAGCAAAGGTGTTGTTTTCTGTGCCTTTTTTCAGAATAGGAATGTCTAACAAACTTAAAAATCGACTATTTGCCGCTGTTAAGGTAATGCGTACTGTGCGGGAGTCGGTTGCACGGATAGAGGACATATAGGAGGTGCGGTCGTGATAGGGGGAGGTTGGGGTGCGCTGTGCGAGTTGGTAGCTTGCAACAACGTCCTCCGCCGTGACCGGGGATCCATCAGAAAACAGAAGTCCCTCCTTGAGCACCAGCGTGCAGCGCGTACCCTCCAGTTCATAGCGTTCGCACAGAAGCGGCTCGGGCTGGAATTGTTCATTGAGAATGAACATACCCTCATAGAGCGCTTCGCATACAATACGGTTGATGCTGGAAGTGCTGGTGATGGGGTTGACTTTTTCTGCCGTATAGTAGGGCAGTGCCATGTCGATTGCGCCGCGCGGTGCGCGGCTTGCCGCATTGGGGATAGAGCCGCTTGGAACAGTATCCAGACGCTCGGTCAGGGTACAGCCTGTGAGCAGGGAAAGCGCGGTGCCGCACACGGCGATACGCCATAGGATTGGATACTTCACAGACAAATCACCCCCGCCTGTACACCGCGCTTTCCGTTTGTTGCCCGATGTGACCAGAAGATGTCTGCATGACATCGCGTACAAATGCCGCTGTTTATGATATTCTCCGGCAGGAGCCCTGCCTGACGCAGGGTATCGACATGAATCCCTTGCAGATCCACATGGAATTTTGCGCCTTTCTTGAGGATATGTGCCTGTGCGGCAGCACCCATCTGTTTCTGCATGGCGTCCGGCACATCGGCATCGGTTTCAAAGCAGCTTTGACAGATGGAAGGTCCGATGACCGCGATGATTTGATGGGGCTGTGCGCCGCTTTCTGTCATTTTTTCCACGGTCTTTGCAGGAATTTGCTTGGCTGTGCCGCGCCAGCCGGCGTGACATACCCCGCAAACTTGGTTCACAGGGTCACAAAAGAGCGTGACCACACAGTCGGCATAGAATCCGGCGAGCGGGGTATCGGGCAGCGCTGTGACCAGCGCATCGGCGTTCCAGTCCATCGGTTTGTACAGTCCGGTGCCCGTCGTCTGCTCGGTGACGATGACGGCGCGGTCGTCATGCACCTGTTGGGTGAGGGTCATGCGTTCGAGTGGGATATGCAGCGCCTGCGCAAGACGGGTATAGTTTTCTCGCACGCAGGCGGGGTCATCGCCGCGCTGAAAGCCCAGATTGAGGCTTTCACAGTCACCCGTGCTGACACCGCCCGCCTTTGTGGTAAAGGCATGGCGTACAGGCAGTCTGTCGCAGGTATAATATATTAAATCACCGCATTGCCTGCGGTGCATGGAAGCATGCATGGGTTTTCCTCCTGAGCTTTCGGTGAGAACACGTTGTCGTTCTGTGGATTGGGTACGGTTTGTAGTTTTTGCAATACAGAAAAATTCTATTTTGTATCGGTTGATTAACTTAATCATTATACTACATTGGATACAGGGTCTACAAGGGGAGAAAGACGCTTTCTGCCTTGGTTTGTCACTGTGTATGAAATCTATGGCAGATGTGCGCCTTTTCCTTGACAAGAAAGACAAAAAGTTATACAATATTTGTGTAATACCTTTTGTAATTATGTACGGCGCCCAGGCCGGAATACTTATATGGGTTATTATTGCTTTACAGATTTTTGCAAACAAATTTTTCTTGGAGGTGTTTCTCAACAATCTATGGATATGCCAATCATCCTCGTCGGTGTTGTCGGTGTGATTCTTGGTTTATTCGTAGGCTACCTGTACCGCAAGCAGGTTGCGGAAAAAGAAATTGGCAGCGCTGAACAGGAAGCTACCCGCATCGTAAACGATGCTATTAAGTCTGCTGAAACAAAAAAACGTGAGGCGATCTTGGAAGCGAAGGACGAAATCCACAAAAATCGGAGTGAGGCCGAACGCGAAATCAAAGAGCGCCGCAACGAAACCCAAAAGCTGGAGCGCCGTCTCGCTCAGAAAGAGGAGACGCTCGACCGCAAAACAGATGCGCTGGACCAGAAAAATGAGGAGCTTAACCGCAGACTCACACAGGTGCAGAAAACGCAGGAATCCTGTGAGCAGCTCAAAAATGAGCAGCTTGCAGCGCTGGAACGCATTTCCGGCTTGACCCGTGAGGAGGCAAAGGATTATCTCGTTTCCTCCATCGAGCAGGAGGCACAGCATGATGCCGCAGTGAAGCTGCGCGAAATCAATCAGCGCACAAAGGAAGAGGCGGAGTCCACCGCTCGTGAACTCATTTCCATCGCCATTCAGCGCTGTGCCGCCGATCATGTTGCAGAGGCAACCGTTTCGGTTGTCGCACTGCCGAACGATGAAATGAAGGGACGCATCATTGGCCGTGAGGGACGCAATATCCGTACTCTTGAAACGCTGACTGGTGTGGATCTCATTATTGATGATACCCCAGAAGCCATTACGTTGTCCTCCTTCGATCCGGTTCGCCGTGAGGTTGCACGCATGGCTCTCGAAAAGCTGATTGCAGATGGACGTATTCACCCGACCCGTATTGAGGAAATGGTCGAAAAGTCCCGCAGGGAAATCGACCAAATCATCAAGAGCGAGGGCGAACGCGCCACTTTTGAAACAGGGATTCATGGTCTGCACCCTGAGCTCATCAAGCTGCTCGGCAGACTGCGTTACCGTACAAGCTATGGTCAGAATATCCTCATGCACTCGATTGAGGTTGCGCATGTTGCTGGAATTCTGGCATCTGAGCTGGGCATTGACCCTGTGCCTGCCCGCCGTGCAGGTCTGCTGCATGATATCGGCAAGGCGGTTGACCATGAGGTGGAAGGTTCGCATGTCAGTATCGGCGTGGATCTTGCAAAGAAGTACAAGGAAAGCCCGCAGATTATTCATGCAATCGCCGCACATCATGGCGATGTAGAGCCGCAGACCATCGTAGCATGTCTCGTGCAGGCGGCAGATGCAATTTCTGCTGCACGCCCGGGGGCACGCCGCGAGAATCTGGAAAACTATATCAAGCGTTTGGAAAAGCTGGAAGAAATTGCAAACACGACGCCGGGTGTTTCCGGTTCCTACGCAATTCAGGCTGGACGCGAAATTCGCATCATTGTAAAGCCGGACGAGGTTTCTGACGATAACATGGTGCTTTTGGCACGTGATATTGCAAAGCATATTGAAGATCAGCTCGATTATCCCGGGCAAATCAAGATCAATATGATTCGCGAGACCCGTGCAATTGATTATGCAAAATAAACAGACAAAAAACCGACAACACCGCGAAAGAGGGAAGCATATGCTTCCCTCTTTTTTGACAGCAAGACAGGCTGTTTTTTTATTGTCCGTTGAATTTCTGCGCGGCAGAAGCGGTACCATTTAAGATGATTTCCGCTGCGGCATCCATTGCCCGCAGAACTGTTTGATGCAGCACGGGAAGTTCCTCGGCAGAGAATTTGGAAAGCACCCAGTCTGCAAGGTCATAGTCAGGGTGCGGCTTTGCGCCGATTCCGATTTTTACGCGGGGGAATAAATCCGAATTGAGATGATAGATAATATTCTTGATACCGTTTTGTCCGCCTGCGGAGCCTTTGGCGCGTACACGCAGCCGACCCACAGGCAGGGAGATGTCGTCGAACAGTACAAGGATACGTTCTGGCGGGATTTTATAAAATGCTGCGGCATCGCGCACCGCTTCGCCAGACAGGTTCATAAAGGTCTGAGGCTTCATGAACAATACACGCTTGCCGCCCAGTGTGCCGTCTCCGACAAGTGCCTTGAACTTCATCTGGCTGATGCGCTGTCCGGTTTTGGCGCAATAGGCATCAAGCGCACAAAAGCCTGCGTTGTGTCGGGTGTTTTCGTACTGACTGCCCGGGTTGCCAAGCCCCACGACCAACCATTCGACCGGTCCGGTATCCTGATTTTTCTGCGCGCGTTCCTGCGCAAGTTTGTCGAAGATATCGAAAATTGACATAGTGTTTCTCCTTAGAAAAGGCTCCCCAAATCGGGGAGCCTTGGATTTTGTGGTTTACTCAACCGAGAGGATGTAATAATAAACAGGCTGACCGCCGTTGATGACGGTGATTTCCAAGTCGTGATTTTCGCGAAGGAACATTTCCTCAAGTTTTACGGCTTCTTCCTCGGAAACGCCCTCGCCATAAATAATGGTAGCAAAGGTACTGTCTGCGCGCACCAACTCACGCACCAGCTTTTTGAGCACATCATGCGGACGCTTGCTGTTTGCCGCAAGCTTACCCTCGCACAGCGCAAGGTATTCGCCTTCCTTGATTTTCTTTCCGTCAAACTCTGAATTGCGCGCTGCATAAGTGACCTGTCCGGCGCGCACACCATCGATTGCCTGCTGCATAACCTCGGTGTTTTCGGCTTCTTCAGCTTCGCCGTCAAAGACCAGAAGAGCAGAAATCCCCTGCGGGATATTTTTGGTCGGCATGATGATAACCTTTTTATTTTCACACAAAACAGCTGCCTGTTGGGCTGCCATAATGATATTTTTGTTGTTGGGGAATACATAAACGACCTCTGCCGGTGTGCGGTCTACGGCGCGCAGAATGTCCTCAGTGGAGGGGTTCATGGTCTGACCGCCCTGCACAATCTCGTCACAGCCAAGGTCGCTGAAAACGGTGTGCAGACCCTCGCCGGCAGCAACGGCAACAAAACCGTATTTCTTTTCCGGCTCACGGATTTCACGGTCCTTGGGCGCAACCGTGCCTTCAATGACCTTTGCCGTATGCTGCTCGCGCATGTTTTCGATTTTGATAGTCAGCAGCGGGCCGAACTTCAGTCCCTCCTCAAGAACCTTGTTGGGCTGGTCGGTGTGTACATGTACCTTTACGATATCGTCGTCCTCGACTACAACAAGAGAGTCCCCGATTTCGCCAAGCAGTGCACGCATACGTCCGACATTGCGCGCCTTGTCCTTACGCGCCGCGATGAACTCCGTGCAGTAGGTGAAGGTGATATCCTCATCGTTGATGGCACCAAAATCTGCCGCGGCTTCGGAGGACGTGTTTTGTTCAATCTTACGCTCCTTGTGGATTCCGCGGAATGCATCGAACATACCTTCAAAGATGACAAGAAAGCCGAAACCGCCGGCGTCCACAACGCCAGCCTTTTCCAGTACCGGATTTTGCTTTGTGGTTTCGGCAAGTGCGGTCTGGCCGCGTTCCAGAATGGCTTCAAATACATCGTGTACGGAAAGTGTCGGATTGCTCTGACACAGCTCCACAGCATGCTGTGCAGCCACGCGGGTAACGGTGAGAATTGTGCCCTCGGCGGGCTTCATAACCGCCTTGTAGGCGGTTTCAACACCCTCACGCAGTGCAATTGCAAAATCGCAGCCGTCTGCTTCGGTTTTTTCACGCAGCTTTTTTGCCATGCCGCGGAACAGCAGGGAGAGAATGACGCCCGAATTGCCGCGTGCGCCGCGCAGAAGTGCAGAAGCAGCCGCATCGGCTGCCTTTGCAAGGGCAGGGTCGGTCAGACGCTGCATTTCCTCTCTTGCTGCCTGCATGGTCATGGACATATTTGTGCCTGTATCACCATCAGGAACAGGGAATACGTTTAGCTCATTTGCCTGCTCCTTTTTCTCAGCAATGGCGAGGGCGCCCTCCATAACCATTTGCTGAAAGAGCAGCCCAGTGATTTTCTGGTCGTTCATGTTTTGTGTTACTCCTCTTTTCTGTCAGTCTGCTTTGATGCTCTCGACGTAGATATCCACGTTTTTGACATCGATTCCCGTCAGCTGTTCGACGTGATAACGAACCTCACTGATGATTGAACGGCATACAGAGGCGATATTGATTCCGTGGTCGACTGCGATATGCAGATCGATGTTGATGCCGCCGTCGGGTGCTTCAGAGATTTTGACACCACGGCTCATGTTTTCCCGACGCAGAAGATGGGCAACGCCGTCTGCTACCGAGCGAACCGTCATACCCTTGACACCAAAGCAGGAAGATGCTGCATAGCCCGCAATGCCAGCCATGACATCGGGTGCAATCTCGATATATCCAAGTTCATTATTGATTCTCATAAGTACCTCCCAAAAGTGAAACCGTTCAGGGGTTGGGGCATGAACCCAAACCCGCATGTTTTACGGATGTGCTTTGCACATATGTACCTAGTTTTTATTTTATAATACTTTGCGTAAATAAACAAGAGGATTTTTTGAAGCTTATCATAGAAACGGGGAATGTTTCCGATTTTAACGGGGTGCAGGCGAAAAAAATGAGGGGATTTTTGCCGACTGCAACAAAAGGTTTGCTTTTTTGATCGGATTCGGATATAATAAGTGCAGATAAGCAGAACAAATTTTCGATTATATAGATTGCTGAAAACAGATACAACACCCAAAATTTGGAAAGGTGCTATATGGATAACTTAAACGAAAAGCAAAGACAGATTTTGAAATATATTGCAGAGGCGACTGCGCAGCAGGGCTATCCGCCCTCTGTGCGTGAAATTGGACAGCATGTCGGGCTGCGCTCGTCCTCGTCGGTGCATGCGCATCTCATGAAGCTGCGCGAGGAAGGATATCTGGAGCAAGACGCGCACAAGACCCGCTCGCTGGTTGTTAAGGGCATGGCGGCAACGGTGCCGCAGGTACCGATTCTGGGCAGGGTGACTGCGGGTGCCCCCATTTTGGCGGCAGAGTTGGTGGAGGGCTATCTGCCCTATATGTCGGCAGGTGAATATGGGGAACATTTCGCCCTGCGGATTAAGGGAGATTCCATGACGCATGCAGGAATCTTGGACGGCGATTATATCATTGTGCACCGGCAGGAGTTTGCAAGGCACGGGCAGATCGTGGTTGCGCTTTTGGACGATGAAGCGACCTGCAAGACCTTTACCGTACAGGACGGGCATGTATGGCTCATGCCGGAAAATCCGGCATACTCCCCCATTGACGGACAAAATGCCCGTATTTTGGGCGTGGTCGTCGCGCTGCACAGAGAGTTTGTATGACCGGTAGGGACAGCGTTGGCGCAGTCAAGGGCATCGGTGTCAAAAAACAGGCATTGTTTGAAAAAATGTCTATCTGTACTCTGCACGATGCACGGGAGTTTTATCCGCGGGATTATGAGGATCGTACAAAACTGGTGCCCATTTCCGAATTGGCAGAGGGAGAGAAGGCGGCGATTTGTGCGGTCGTGGGTACGGAGCCTGCGACACGCAGAATCCGCAAGGGACTGGATATGACCCGACTGCGCGTTTTTGACAGCACAGGCACACTATGGCTGACCTACTATAACAATCGGTATGGCACGGCGAACCTGCATGTGGGCAGTACCTATGTATTTTATGGTAAGGTACAGGGAAGTGGGGCGCTGCGCAATATGGTTGCTCCTGCCAGCGAACCGGTTTTCACGGGACAGCCGCCGCCGCGCCGCATGTATCCCATCTATCCGCTGACAGCGGGACTGACACAGCGCGATATCCAGCGCGTTGTGGAGGCAGCGCTTGCCGTGCCGGCAGAGCCGGAATGGCTGCCTGAGGACATTGCCATGCGGCATCGGCTCATTTCCCATGCTGAGGCGCTGCAGCAGATTCATAAACCACAGACTGCCAGTGAGGTACAAGCTGCAAGGCAGCGGCTGATTTTCGAGGAGCTGTTCCTTCTGTGCTGCGGACTTGCACGGCTCAAGGATCGCCGCACCGGAGTTGCCGGACTGCCCTTTTCCAAAGGAGCACCTGAGGATTTTTGGACGCTCCTGCCCTTTGCGCCTACCGGCGCACAGCGGCGTGCAGCACAGGAAATCTGGCAGGACGTGCAGGGACAGCGCCCGATGAACCGTCTGGTGCAGGGTGATGTAGGCTCAGGCAAAACCGTTCTGACTGCCGTTCTCTGTTATCTTGCGGCGCAAAACGGCTATCAGTCGGCAATCATGGCGCCGACAGAAATCCTTGCCGCGCAGCATATGGAATCGCTTGCGCCAATTTTTGCACAGGTGGGTGTCCGGTGTATGCTGCTGCTGGGCTCGATGAGCGCCAAGCAAAAGGCAGAATGTAAGACGAGAATCGCGGCAGGAGACGTGCAGGTCATCATTGGCACACACGCCATCATTCAAAAGGACGTGTCGTTTCAAAGGCTGGGTGCCGTAGTGGTCGATGAACAGCACCGCTTTGGTGTGGCGCAGCGCGCCATGCTCCACGAAAAGGGACAGACGCCGCATGTACTGGTAATGTCTGCCACACCAATCCCACGTACCCTTGCCCTCATCCTCTATGGGGATCTTGATGTGTCCGTGGTGGACGAATTGCCGCCGGGACGCACGCCGGTACCAACCTTTGCCGTAGGGGAATCCATGCGCCGGCGCATCGAAGCCTTTATCGAAAAGCAAATCGCAGAGGGAGGACAGGTCTATGTGGTCTGTCCGCTCGTTGAGGAGGGAGAACTGCCCCTCAAAAGCGCGGAGGCACACGGCGCGGCATTGCAGAAATGTCTGCCGCATCGTCGGGTCGGTGTTCTGCATGGCAGGATGAAGTCCTCCGAAAAGGATACCGTCATGCGCCGGTTTGCCGCAGGGGAACTGGACATCTTGGTGGCGACAACTGTAATTGAAGTCGGTGTCAATGTACCCAATGCCAGTCTGATGGTCATTGAGGACGCAGATCGCTTTGGGCTGTCTCAGCTGCATCAGCTGCGCGGACGGGTGGGACGCGGCACACGGCAGTCTTACTGCATCTGTTTTGGAGCAGACAGGGGAGCGCAGGCAAGGGAACGCCTCAAGGTGCTTTGCAGCACCAATGACGGATTTGAGATTGCTCGTGCTGACCTTGCACAGCGTGGCCCGGGTGACTTTTTTGGCAAGCGTCAGCATGGTCTGCCTATGCTGCAGATAGCCGACCTTGCCGCCGATCTGACCCTCATGCAGAAGGCGAAGGACGAAGCAGATGCTCTGCTTGCACAGAACCCAACACTGCTGGAGGTGCCTGCCCTGCGTGAGCGGGTGCAGCAGATGTTTTCTGACCATGTACAGGAGATCTTTAACTGAGAGCACGTCCAAACTGACTCCTCTTGGAGTGATTGTTTCACAACCATGTGGGGACTGGTGACAGCGGCTGCGCCCGATTTGCGCAAATACTTGCAATTATATGGCGAATCAGTTACAATGAAAAAAATAAAAAAATTGTGATGGCACATAGATTATGGAGGATTGCTGTGAGCACGAAGAAAGCAGGCGTGAGCCGGAAAAAAGCAAGAGAAATTGCACTGCATTTGATTTTTGAACTGGGATTTGGTGCATTTGAGGCAGAAAATGTAATGACAGAGCGTCTGGACGAGGAAATCATGCGCTCGATTGGCAGCGAAATCGCACTCTATGCAGGCCCGCTCGATGCCGCTCAGACAAAGTATATTGTCACCGTGGTAAAGGGCGTTGCCGAGCATCTGGAATCGCTCGATGCCAAAATTGCTCAAAATGCAAAGGGATGGAGCCTGTCCCGTCTGTCTCGGATTACCATGGCGATCCTGCGCCTTGCCCTGTACGAAATGCAGTATGTAGAAGATGTGCCGGTCGGTGCCGCCATCAATGAGGCGGTCGAGCTTGCGAAGGTTTATGACTCGGAAGAAACCGCAGCTTTTATCAATGGCGTTCTGGGTGCGGTGGCACGCGATGTGGAGCACGCATGAAACGGTATTATTTGGGCATCGACACGTCAAATTACCGCACCTCCGCCGCGCTCTATGCGCCGGAGGAGGGAACATGGAAAAACAGCGGCAGACTGCTTGATGTGCCGGAGGGAACGATTGGACTGCGGCAGTCAGATGCTGTCTTTCAGCACAGCCTGCATCTGCATGAGATGATCTCGGCACTGCCTGCCGGCATTGCTGGTGAAATCGAAGCGGTCTGCGTGTCAGTCGCGCCGCGTGCAGTCAGCGGTTCCTATATGCCCTGTTTTCTGGTGGGGCAGAACATGGCGGCAGGCATTGCCCATATTTTGGGTGTGCCGCTTTATGTCTGCTCGCATCAAATCGGTCATGTCGCAGCAGCGGCACTGTCCGCAGGGGTGCTGGACTGGCTGACCACGCAGGATTTTTACGCTTGGCATGTATCGGGCGGCACGACCGAACTTTTGCGCGTATCTGCCGGACAGGACAACGGCGGTCTGCCCCGCGCCGACTGCATCGGCGGTACAAACGATTTGGCGGCAGGGCAGCTGATTGACCGCACGGGTGCGCTTTTGGGTTTGCCGTTTCCGGCAGGGGAAGCACTGGAAAGGCTGGCAGAGCAGACGGACAGCGAGTTGTGTTTCCGTCCCAAGGTGGAAAACAGTACCTTCTCCCTGTCCGGTATGGAAAATAAAGTCAAGGAACTGTATGCAAAGCAGACAGCGCCCGAGAACATTGCTGCATTTGCCATTCGCACCATTGCGTGTGCACTGGAGCGCGCAACCACGCAGGCGTGCAAAAAGCAGGCGCTGCCGGTTCTGTGTGCGGGCGGTGTGATGAGCAACCGCTTTTTGCAGCGGTATATGGCAGAGCGCTTTGAGGCGCGGTTTGCAGAGCCGGTTCTTTCGGGAGACAATGCCGTGGGTGTCGCTGTGGTGGCATATTTACAGCATTCAGCACAGATGAAACAACAGCGATAGACAGCGGACGGACAGCGCTCCGCCTCTGTGTCAGGCAAACGTGTATATGGAGAGGCATATGAGTCATATTTATTCGGTCACGCAGCTCAGTCAGGAAATCAAAAATCTGCTCGAAAGTCGGGCGGATTTTCGAAATATTTTTGTACAGGGCGAGATATCGAACTATAAACAGCATACCTCTGGACATCACTATATGACCCTCAAGGATGCAGGCGGCGCAATCAGCGCAGTTTTATTCCGCGCCGATGCCCAGCGCCTGCGTTTTCGGTTGACCAATGGCATGAAGGTGATTGCACGCGGGCGTGTCAGCTCCTTTCCCAAGACCGGACAGGTTCAGCTTTATCTTGCTGATTTGATGCCGGACGGCGCGGGCGCTCTGCATCTTGCTTTCGAGCAGCGCAAGGAAAAGCTGTACCGTGAGGGGCTTTTCGATGCGGCACATAAAAAATCGCTGCCGTCCATGCCTGAGACCATTGCACTGGTCACCTCGCCGACGGGGGCTGCTGTGCGCGATATGCTTCGCATTTTGGCGCGGCGCTTCCCGCTGGCGCGCGTACAGATTTGGGGCGTACTCGTGCAGGGAGACAAGGCGGGGGACAGCATTGCACGGGCAATTGCGGCGGTCAATGCGCATGGACAAGCGCAGGTGATTGTTGTAGGACGCGGCGGCGGCTCGCTGGAGGACCTTTGGGCATTCAATGAAGAAGTGGTTGCCCGTGCCATCTTTGCGAGTAAAATACCGGTGGTTTCGGCGGTGGGACACGAGCCGGACGTCACGATATCGGATTTTGTTGCCGATTTGCGTGCGCCCACGCCGTCTGGAGCGGCGGAGCTCATCGTGCCCGACAGCGCGGAACTGCGCTTGCAGCTCGACAGGCAGATGGAACGCCTTGACCATGCGGTACGCAAGCAGCTGACCGAGACGCGCACCCGTACAGCTGTGCTCGCAGAGCGCTTGGGGCGGTATGCACCGGCGCAGTATGCGGCGGAGCAGCGCCGCAGGGTGGAACTGTTGGAGACGCGGCTGACACAGGCGATGCAGCGCAGGCTGGGCGAATGTCGGAATCAGCTTGTGCGCAGGTCTGAGCAGCTGACCAGACTGCCGGCACGTGTGCTGGACAGGCAATCGGCACGTCTGTCTGCCTGTGCCGGAAGATTGCAGGCACTGAGCCCGCTGAGCGTGCTGGCACGTGGATTTTCCGTAGTGACCGACAGCGCGGGCAGTCTCGTGACCGACAGTGGACAGCTCGCGTCCGGCGATGTGGTAAAATTGCAGCTTGCGAGCGGGAGCGCACAGGCACAGATACAATCAGTTACACGGGAAAGGGAAGAAACATGCCAAAAAAATTGACATTTGAACAGTCTATGGTGCAGCTGGAGGACATTGTGCGGCAGCTGGAGCAGGGCGAGGCAACGCTTGAGGACAGTCTGAAGCTGTTTGAACAGGGAACAAAACTGGTATCTTCCCTGCATGGGCAGCTGGATGCCGCACAGCAGAAGGTGGAACAAATGATGGTGGGAACAGATGGGGGAATTCAGGAAGTACCTTTTGTAGTTGAGGAGGACAGTAAATGAATACACGTTTGAAATCCTATACCGAACAAATCGAGCAGGCACTCGACACCTATTTGAGTCCCTTGGGACATATCGGCAGAGAACGCATTTTGGAGGCAATGCGGTATTCGGCGCTCAATGGCGGCAAGCGCCTGCGTCCGGTTTTGCTGCTGGAGTTCTGCCGTGTGTGCGGCGGAAATGTAGAACAGGCTTTGCCGTTTGCGTGTGCGCTGGAAATGATTCATACCTATTCGCTGATCCATGACGATCTGCCATGTATGGACGATGATGATCTGCGCCGCGGCAAGCCGACCAGCCATAAGAAGTTTGGCGAGGGCATGGCAGTACTGGCAGGCGATGCCCTTCTGACCTATGCGTTCGAAATTGCATCGTGTGATAATAATGGACTTGACCCGCGTGTGGTGCTCAAGGCGGTCACTGCATTGGCACAGGAGGCGGGGTATTGCGGTATGATTGGCGGTCAGGTCATGGATATCGCTTCTGCCGAGACGGAAATCTCCTGCGAGGAGCTTTTGGAACTGGAGGATTTGAAAACCTGCGCACTCATTCGCGCAGCGGCGCGTATCGGCTGTATTGTTGGCGGCGCAACCAAAGAGCAAACACATGCGGCGCTTGTCTATGCAAACCGCGTCGGGCTTGCCTTCCAAATCGAAGATGATATTCTGGATATCGAGGGCGATGAGGCGATTTTTGGAAAGCCCATTGGATCAGATCAGGAGCGCGGAAAGCCCACTCTGCCGGAGGTGTTTGGCATGGACGCCTGCAAAAACATGGTGCGTGAGCTGACCGATGAGGCGATAGAAATCGTGCGGGTTTTCCCTGAATCGGATTTCCTCATAGAAATTGCAGAGCAGCTTGCCGTCAGACAAAAGTAAAGAGATCTATGTCTGTGCTCCATACGAGGAGCCGGCGGTCATTGATGAAACAGGGAGGGCGCAGCCGGCGGCAGGTCATGCGCCCTTTTTATTGTGTGTACAGAGCGGTATGCAGAACGTATATCGCGCAGATTGGGTGTCTTTACAGTAAAAAAATGAATAAACTTTCACGTACTGCATAAAAATTTACAAAGAAGCCCTTGCAATTCTCGTCTAATTGTGGTAACTTATCCGTGTGACGCAGTATTCTAGTCAGGCGTTCTCTCCCTAGGATGGGCCTAAAAATCCATCGAAGGGCATATCGATGAAGTCCCTGGTGCTTGCTTCTTACGCCCAGTTTGGGGTGGGTGCTGGGGGTTAAGACTTTAGGGCGCGTTTCAATGGCATGAAATACCGACCCTATTGTCGTGGAGACCCGACTCTGTGGGACACCTATAGCACCTCTTCGGAGGTTGATGGATGACCTACGGACCGGGGTGAAACCTGTAATGCGGTGCAGAGAAAGGTGTATGGGAACTGATTGCGCAATCGGGCCTGTGCGCTGCATCAACGTGCTGTGTACAGAGTAGCCTGCCTTGCGTGGTTATGGTGGATGAGATACCCACCTGCCAGCCTGTGGCCGCGGGCTGGCAGGCATTGATTTCTGAAACCATGGCTGCAAAAGAGGCTAAGGAAAGAACTGATCCTGTCGTGGAAATCACCTAGGCTGTCTGAAATACGAGCGGGCGTGGGATTGCAGTGCGGACTCAGTGGCAATTCGGTCTCGGATGTGGCAACACTCCGACACACGCTTTAAAGGGAAACCGCCGGAGCGGCGACGCACGGCAGTGTGCGGGGAAATCCAACCGAACCTAAGCCGCAAGATTTACCACCCCCGCTGTCACACTTTTTTGATAAATATGTAAGACTGCCTGAAACCTTCCGTTTCGGGCTTTCTTTGCAGTATTGGCAAGTGTCTGTTCGGGAAAACGGGCATTGCCTTAATTTGTGTTGCAGGTGAAGGAGTATTATGACACAGGGAGATATAGACAAAAATCGGAAAAAGCACAAGCCAAGACTTTGGGATATGGTAAACTGGAAATGGGTCGGAACCATCACGGCGCTGTCCTTCCTCATTTCGGTTTCCATGTCCTATCTATCCAATGAGGCACTCAAAACCGTCAACAATGTTGTCGCGTTCTTCATTCTTCTGCTGTTTGTCGCAATTGGTATTGTATTTGATATCATTGGCGTTGCTGCAACCTCCACAACCGAAAAGGAGCTGCATTCCATGGCTGCCAAAAAGGTGCATGGCGCAAGACAGGCGGTTTGGCTTTCCCGCAACGCGGAAAAGGTGGCAAGCTTCTGCAACGACGTGGTGGGCGATATTTCAGGCATCATCTCGGGCGCCACCGGTGCAATCATCATTTCGCACATTACATCAGGGCTAAATGGCTTTCAGGCGCTGATTGTCTCGCTGACAGTGACTGGCTGCATTGCGGCAGCAACCATTGGCGGCAAGGCGATTGGTAAGGTGTTCGGAATCTCCAAAAGTGTCGTCATTATCCATACCGCAGGCAGGATACTGGCATTTCTGCATCTGCCACAGGAAAAGAAACGGTGAATCCATGGAAAATAAAAACAGATATGGCGCGCTGGATTTGGTCAACAGTCCGGATGATCTGCGGGCAATGTCCTTTGAGGTCAAGCAAACGCTGTGCGCAAACATTCGGGAGTTTCTAATCGATCATGTGTCCCGAACGGGCGGACATCTGGCATCTAATCTCGGTATTGTAGAGTTGACGGTCGCACTGGAAAGTGAGTTTGATTCGCGCCGTGACCGCATCATTTATGATGTGGGGCATCAGTGCTATGTGCATAAAATTTTAACAGGACGCAAGGCGCAGTTTGATACGCTGCGCACCTATGGCGGGCTGAGCGGCTTTTTGAAGCCCTCAGAGAGCGAAACCGACCCCTGCATCACAGGACATGCTTCCAGTTCGGTATCGGTCGCCCTCGGTATGGCACATGCACGCACCATTAAAAATGACAGATATCATGTGGTAGCAGTTATTGGAGACGGTGCACTGACCGGCGGTATGGCGTATGAAGCACTAAGTGACGCGGGTGCCAGTCAGGAGCCGCTGATTGTTATTTTGAATGACAACAATATGTCCATTGACAAAAATGTGGGCGGTATGGCGCGGCATCTTGCAAGACTGCGCGTATCGCCGCAGTATTTGGGCACCAAGAACCGTATTAAAAACATGCTTTCGCACATACCCGGCGGCAAGTCGCTGACCGCTAAGGGGACAAAGCTGAAAAGCGCGATTAAGTCGGTATTGCTGCCCGGCCCTATGTTTGAGCAGATGGGGTTTACCTATCTGGGACCAGTGGATGGGCATGATCTGTCTGCGCTGTCGTTTCACTTGCAGCTGGCAAAGCGCCTGCGCGGTCCCGTGCTCCTGCATGTTATGACCAAAAAGGGCAAGGGCTATCCCTTTGCAGAGCAGGCGCCGGATCGGTTCCACGGGGTATCTAAATTTGATCCCGCCACCGGTATGCTGCCGCAGTCAGAGGGAGACTTTTCCGCGGTTTTTGGCGAGGAACTTATAAAGCTTGCGCGATGTGATGAGCGCATTTGTGCGATTACGGCGGCAATGCCATCTGGAACAGGGCTTTCCGGTTTTGCCCAGCAGTTTCCGCAGCGCTTTTTTGATGTCGGCATTGCTGAGGAGCACGCGGTAGCAATGACCGCTGGCATGGCAAAGCAGGGACTGCGCGCGGTATGTGCAATCTATGCCACCTTTTTGCAGCGTGCCTATGACCAGCTCATTCACGATGTATCGGTTGCCGGAGATATTCCGGCGGTGTTTGCTATTGACCGCGCGGGCATTGTGGGAGCGGACGGTGCAACCCATAACGGAACCTTTGATATCCCATTTCTGCGCACCATTCCGAATATGACGATTTTATGTCCGGCAAACTATGCCGAACTGCGCACCATGCTCACGCAGGCGCTCTATCACAATGAGACGGGCGGCGCGATTGCCATTCGTTATCCGCGCGGCAAAGAAGGAGCCTTCACGACAGACACGGCGGCGCAGCCTATCTGTTGTGTGCGTCCGGCAGAACAGCCTGCGGCAACCATTTTGACCTACGGCATCTTGGTCAATGAAGCAATGACTGCCGCCGCACTCTTGGAAAAGCAGGGCATTGCGGTGAGTATATGGAAGGTGAACGAGATTTCCAGCCGCACCGAGCAGGCGCTTGCCGCACTGCTCGAGCAGTTTGCGCCCGTGACCGCTGTTCTGGAGGACGTGGTGCAGAATGGCTCGTTTTCGGAGGCAGTCTGCCGCGCCGCAGACGAGCACAGCAAAGAAACGCAGCTTTTCTGCATCAATACCGGAAATCGTTTCCTGCCGCACGGTTCACCGGCACAAATTTATAAGCTGTGTGGTATGGACGGCGCAAGTGTGGCGCATTTGCTGACCGAATATCTAAATAAAAGGGGAAACAACATTGGCGAAGAAAAGACTGGATGTATTGATTTTTGAACAGGGTCTGGTGCCATCTCGCGAGCGGGCAAAGACAACCATTATGGAGGGACTTGTCTATGTCAATGGGCAAAAGGCGGACAAGGCAGGCACAATGATTGCTGAGGACGCCAAAATTGAGGTGCGTTCCAATACCAAGCAATTTGTATCGCGCGGCGGTAAGAAAATCGAAAAGGCACTGGGATATTTTGCTATTGATCCGGCGGGGCTGGTGGTGATGGACGTGGGCGCATCGACAGGCGGGTTTACCGACTGCCTGTTGCAGCGCGGTGCGGTCAAGGTATATTCGATTGATGTGGGATATGGACAGCTTGCCTATCAGCTGCGCATAGACCCCCGTGTCAAGTGCATGGAGCGAACCAATATCCGATATGTAACGGCAGATATGCTGGAGGAGACTCCTTCTCTTGCGGTGATTGACGTTTCCTTTATCTCGCTCAAGCTGGTTTTGCCGGTCGTCTCAGAACTTTTAGATGAGACAGGGCGCATTGCCTGCCTTGTGAAGCCGCAGTTTGAAGCGGGCAAGGGAAAGGTTGGCAAGAAGGGCGTTGTGCGTGACCCGGAGATCCATAAAGAGGTGCTCGATGCTTTTATTGAAAATGCGCATGCCGCAGGGCTGCACGTGCATGATATGACCTTCTCTCCCATCAAGGGACCGGAGGGCAACATTGAATTCCTTGGATATCTGGGCAAAGCGCTTGCGGAAACCGAAATCGACACCGAAGCATTGGTGCGGCAGGCACATGCAGAACTCGATGGGAGAATGTAAATATGCCAAAGATCTATATCAGCCCAAATCTGCGCAAGCAGGGCATTGCGCAGGCAGTCAGCCAAACCTGTGCGGTGCTGCGTGCGCATGGGGCACAGGTGCTCATGCCAACACAGGCGTCTATGCTCTGTGATGAGGGTGTGACCTATCTCGGACAGGAGGAAGGGATTCGGCAGGCAGATGCCATGGTGGTGCTTGGCGGAGACGGTACGATTTTGCGCATTGCAGAACTTGCGGCACGCTATGGCACACCAATTTTGGGCGTGAACCTTGGGCATGTGGGCTTTATGACCGAACTGGAGCCGGGGGAGATTGCCATGGCTGCCAGACTGTGTCAGGGAGACTTTACCATTGATGACCGCATGATGCTGTCTGTTCATGTGCTGCGTGCGGGTGCGTGTGTCTATCAGGGCACCGCGCTCAATGAGGTCATGGTGAGCAAAAAACTCCCGTTCCATATTATTCAGATGCGTCTGACATCGGACGGCGAGACCGTTGCGGACTTCAAGGGAGATGGGCTGATCCTTGCGACCCCGACCGGTACAACCGCTTACTCGCACTCGGCTGGCGGCCCCATCATTGAGCCAACAGCAGAAAATATTGCAGTGACTCCTGTTTGCCCTTTTACCATTGGCGCAAAACCTATCGTATTTTCGCCCCATCGGAAATTGACCGTTTGTGTGTCGGGCACGGGAAGCGCGTGTGTTTCGGCAGATGGGGGCGATGGCTTTGAGCTTCTGCCCGATGATGTGGTATCTGTTGAGCGGGCAGAGTATCCTGCCAGACTTATTCGCGTTAAAAATAGAAATTTTTATCAGATTTTACGGTGTAAGCTATCTGATGGAGGAGAACCAATACATGAAGTTTCAGAGACAGGCGAAAATTCTTGACCTGATTGAAAAGCAGGAGATCGAGACACAGGAAGAATTGTCCGAACAGCTTCGGCTCATCGGCTATACCACCACACAGGCAACGGTATCGCGTGACATCAAGGAACTGCGCCTGATTAAGATTCTGTCTGCACAAACCGGAAAATATAAGTATGCAGTGGCATCTACCGAGGTTGAGAGCAGCTTTAGCACCAGACTGCGCAACATCTTTAAGGAGTGTGTGACCGATATCAATATCGCGCAGAATATTGTGGTTATCAAAACCCTGCCCGGACTGGGGCAGGCAGCAGCAATGGCAATTGACGCCATGCGCAATCAGGCGGTAGTCGGTTCTTTGGGCGGCGATGATACCGTGTTCATTGTTATGAAGGACAATGAAACGGCAGAGACATTCTGCACAGAAGCGCGTACCATGCTGTCCTGATGCCATAGACAAAGGAGAGGGCAGCGTGCTGAGTTTATTACACATTGAAAATATCGCGGTCATTGAGCAGGCGGATATTGAATTTGAGGACGGATTGACCGTCCTGACCGGCGAAACTGGTGCGGGCAAATCCATCATCATTGATTCGGTGGGGGCGATTCTTGGCAAGCGAACCAGCCGAGATTTGGTGCGGGCAGGCGCGGAAAAGGGCTTTGTGAGCGCCATTTTTACCGATTTGCCGCAGGAACTGACCAGTAAATTACAGGAATATGGATTGGATGGAGAGGAGCCGGATTCTCTGCACATTCAGCGTCAGCTTTCAGCCGACGGCAAAACCGTGTGCCGAATCAACATGAAGCCGGTGGCGCTCTCCCTGCTTCGGGAGCTGTCCCCCTATCTCATCAATATCCATGGGCAGCATGATGGACAAAAACTCATGGACGACGAGTATCACATTGATTTTTTGGACAGCTTTGCGGAGGTTTCCGGAATCTTGGAGGAGTATCAGCCGCTCTATCACCAGTTGCTCTCCATGAAACGGCAAATCACTGCCTTGGAGCGCAGCGAACAGGAGCGCTTGCAGCGTATTGATGTGCTGCGTTTTCATCTGGAGGAAATCGAGCAGGCAGAATTGCAGGCGGGAGAGGAAGAAACCCTTACGGCACGAAAAACATTCTTTGACAATGTCAGCCGTCTGGCACACGCCCTGCATCGGGCACATCAGCTGTTGGACGACGAGGAACAGGGTATTTGCACCGCCGTGGAGCAGGTCAGCAGCACCCTGACAGAGATTTCTGATGTGACTCCTGCCATCGGTGGTCTGCTGGAGCGGGCTGAGGAAGTCAAATATATGCTGGCAGATTTGAGAGACGCCATTGCACAGGAGCAGAGCCACACAGAATTTTCTGCGAGCGAGCAGGAAATGGTGGAGGAGCGCCTTGACCAAATTTATCGCTTGGAACAAAAGTATGGCGAAACGATATCTGATGTGCTGGATTATGCAGCGTCCGGTCGGGACGAGTTGGACAGGCTGCAGTCGGCAGATGAGCGCCGCGATGTATTGCGGGCAGAATACCGCAAAATGCTTGCCCGTGCCAAGGAACTGGCACAGGAGCTTTCCGCACGCAGACGGGAGGCGGCGGTACAGCTGGAGGAACGGATTGTATCCGAACTGCGTGACCTCGATATGGCAAAGGTGCGGCTGTCGGTACAGGTGGAAACCGGTTCCAAGCTGACCACACATGGTTTGGATACTGTGACCTTTCTCATTTCGGTCAACCCGGGTGAGGCACTCAAGCCGCTTTCCAAGGTGGCATCCGGCGGTGAACTGTCCCGCGTGATGCTTGCTGTCAAAAATGTGCTGACTGCTCGCGAGCCTGTGGGCACACTCATTTTCGATGAGATCGATACCGGTGTCAGCGGACGCGCCGCACAGAAAATCGCGCACAAGTTGGTGCAGATTGGCAGGCAAAAGCAGACACTTTGTGTGACGCATTTGCCGCAGATTGCTGCCATGGGAAATCATCATATGCTGATTTCCAAGTCGGTTGTGGGCGAGCGTACCTATACCTCGGTCGTGCCCATTGCGGGAGAGGTGCGTACAGACGAGATTGCCCGTATGCTTGCCGGCGATGCCATTACTGAAAATACAAGAAAGAATGCACAGGAGCTGCTTTGCGCGGCGGCAAAATAAAATGAGGATTTTTCACGAGAACTTTAAGGAACGCGCCCCCTGATATTGGGTAGGGAGATCGAAGCAATTACATTTTAGAAAGGGTTGGAAAACCGATGAAGCTATATGATGAACTGAAAGCGCGCGGCTTGATTGCGCAGGTTACCAATGAAGAAGAAATCAGCAAGATGATCAATGAGGGGAAGGCAACCTTTTATATTGGCTTTGACCCCACCGCGGACAGCCTGCATGTCGGTCACTTTATGGCGCTTTGCCTGATGAAGCGCCTGCAAATGGCAGGCAACCGCCCGATTGCCCTGATTGGCGGCGGTACGGGCATGGTAGGCGACCCGTCCGGCCGTACCGATATGCGTTCCATGATGACACCGGAAACCATTCAGCACAACTGTGACTGTTTTAAGAAGCAGATGGAGCGCTTTATTGAGTTTGGTGAGGGCAAGGCGCAGATGGTAAACAATGCGGACTGGCTCATGAATCTCAATTATATTGAGCTGCTCCGTGAGGTTGGCGCATGCTTCTCTGTCAACAATATGCTGCGTGCAGAGTGCTATAAACAGCGTATGGAAAAGGGACTGAGCTTTTTGGAGTTCAACTATATGATTATGCAGTCCTACGATTTCTACTACCTGTTCCAGCACTACGGCTGCAATATGCAGTTCGGCGGCAATGACCAGTGGTCGAATATGCTGGGCGGCACCGAACTGATTCGCCGCAAGCTGGGCAAGGACGCGTATGCAATGACCATCACCCTGCTCTTAAACTCGGAGGGCAACAAGATGGGCAAGACCGCAGCGGGCGCTGTCTGGCTTGACCCGAACAAGACAAGCCCTTACGATTTCTACCAGTACTGGCGCAACATTGACGATGCAGACGTGCTCAAGTGTATCCGTATGCTGACCTTCCTGCCGATCGAGCAAATCAACGAGATGGACAGCTGGGAGGGTGCACAGCTGAATCGTGCCAAGGAAATTCTGGCACATGAGCTGACCGAGTTGGTACACGGCAAGGAGGAAGCGGACAAGGCTGAGGAAGCGGCACACAGCATCTTTGGCGGCGGCGGCTCCAGCGAGAACATGCCAACCACCACGCTGACCGATGCAGACTTTACCGACGGCAGCATTGGCGTGCTGACCCTGTTGGTAAAGTGCGGACTGGCAGCCTCCAACGGTGAGGCAAGAAAGCTCGTACAGGGCGGCGGCGTGACCATCGACAGCGAAAAGGTGACAGACTTTAAGATGACCCTGTCTGCCTCTGATTTTGCACAGGAGCGCATCATCAAGAAGGGCAAGAAAACTTTCCATAAGGTCGTAAAGGGTTAAGCCCATAGAATAGAGAAATCCCCCGAATCTGGATTCGGGGGATTTTTGTGTTTACCGGATAATTGAAGCGGACGATTTTGGGAGTCCTAAGATATCAAAAACATTTTGCCGTACTTTGTCCGCATTTGTAAAATGATAGACAAATGGACGTTCGCCAATCAAGACATAGCAATCTGCATGGAAGAAATGGATATCAATGAAATGCGTTCCAGTATGTAGCCCAATATACAGATAATCTTCTGATGAACCGGAGGCGGGAGGGTATAGGGTTCCGTAGATCTTACAGGTTTTGAGATAGGCGAGAAGTTCCTGCTTTGCAGAATCAGATACAGGAAAATTTCCTGTATTCTGGCTTGCAGTCGATTCGTAGGCAATGTTCTGTAATATGACATCGCCTTTTATTAGGGATTTTGGCGTAAAGCAGAGAACAGACAGCAGGATAAACAGCGCAAAAAGAAAGATACGTTTATGTAGTCTCATTTGTAAGCGCTCCTTTGTGTAGAGAAAAAGTAAAAGTCCCCAAACCGATTGGGCTTGAGGACTTTGCAATATTAGGGGAATACGAATTAGTATTTATCGTTTCCAACTGATGGAATAAAGGGAGTGTTTGCCGGAGCCGCCGGAGCTGCTTCTGCGGCATCTGCCAAACGGAACTGGCTGACCAGCTCATTCATAAGTGCTGCCTGAGAGGACAGTTCTTGGCTGGCTGCGGCAGACTGCTCGCTGGTTGCGGAATTGTTCTGTACAACAGAGGAAATCTGATCAACCGCCGTTGTGATTTGCTGGATATCCTCAGCCTGTGCAACCGAAGCTACCGAAATATGGTTGATGATTTCTACCGTTGTGCTGACCTTTTCGGCAAGCAGCTTAAAGGAATTGTTGGTTGTCTCGGCAACATCAACGCCGTGCTGTACGGTGGAGAGTGCGCTTTCAATCAGGACAGTGGTATTTCGTGCAGCCTCCGCAGATTTCGCAGCCAGATTGCGGACTTCATCTGCAACCACTGCAAAGCCCTTGCCGGCAGTACCTGCGCGGGCAGCCTCGACAGCGGCATTGAGTGCCAGAATATTGGTCTGGAATGCGATATCTTCAATAACCTTGATGACCTTACCGATATCCTCTGAGGTATCGGAAATTTCATGCATAGCATTTGCCATCTGCTTCATATCTTCGAGTGTTTTCTGTGTGAGCGCACCGGATTCGTTGGAAAGTTCACTTGCATTCTTGGCATAAGATGCGTTGTCGCTGACCTTTTCGGATACATGCTCCAGACGGGCAGATAACTCCTGCACGGTACCGGCCTGCTCGGCTGCGCCCTGTGCCAGTGCCTGTGCACCATCAGAAACCTGATTGGAGCCCATATCGATTTGATTTGCGTAGGCGAGGATATCACCAAAAGCATTGTTGAGCCGGCGCATCAGCATGCGAAGGGACTGCTGAATTTCCTGTGTTTCCCCGGGGAATTCCTGCGTGATTTCGAAGGAGAAGTCGCCATTTGCCAAAAGCGCTACCTCACGATTGATGTGGTCAATGATCTCGCGCAGGATATCGAAACTTTCCTGCACATGGGTACAGATCATGCCAAATTCATCTTGGCTGTCATAGGAAAGCGTTTTGCTGAAATCGCCCTCGCGCAAAGAAATGGCAGCGTCTTCCAGCAGACCCAGAGGAATCAGGATCACATCGAGCAGCTTTTTCATGATAAAAAGGCTGGCGACAACTGCGCCAAGGACGAGCAAAAGACATGCAATGCGCACATTGTTATATAACTTTTGTACTTTTTCATACCGTTCTGTATTTACAGTTTGCTGTTGATTTGTCACCTGTGTAAGCAAATCGGTTTCCTGCTGCAAAAGCGGCATGAGTTCATCGTACAGCATACGGGTTGCCAGAATATCTGTCTCAGGTGTATTCTGCTTAATGAGAGAAATCAGGTTGGTTCGAATGGGGTCCTGCGCCTGAATACACTGGTCCACTGCGTCAAACAGGGATTTATCCAGAGTGCTGTTGTTTTTATACTCTTGAAGCAGCGTTTTGTTGCGGGTAAGTTCTTTTTGCGCTTCGGACAGATGTGCATTGAATTTTTCAGGATCAGTTTCCTGCACAGCCATTAAAAGCCAGCTGGTTTCGCTGCGCAGATTGCGGCGGATTTCCCACACGCGCTCGGTGTTTGGAAGCGTCGAATTCATGAGCGTTTGAATGTGATTATCGAGCGACTGCATGCTAGCAAAACCGGCGGCTGCAATACACAAAGCCAAACAGATAATGATAGCAAAGCTGATAAACAATTTGTGCTTCATTTTCCAATTTTTAATGTTCATAATTGCTGTATTCCCCTTATTCTAATATTTTTAGCATCTGCTTACAGATGTTATGAAACAATGTAGTTTTTTTGCCTTTGCAGAGCAAAATAAAAAGCTGCGCCTCAAGTGTTTTGGGAGAAAACAAAATGAAATGCAACGATGAAAGCCCAGAATATTTATACAGATAACCGATGGAAATCTCGTATGCCGCGGAGCTGGGCTGCACAGGATACATGCAGAAGAGTATTGTATTCTGGCATTTTGATATGCGGAGTATCCGGTTTACATGGTTATTCGATCCGGAGCGTAATATAGACCGCATTGCGCTGCTGCGCCAATGTTTTATAAATCCCCTCTGTATGCAAAAAAATTTTTTTGTATGCCTGTCTCAAGGAGACTTTTATATAAAAAGAATGGCCATTATCATACAGTTTGGTAGAAAAACAATAAAAAAAGACAAAATTCGACCAAACACAATCACAACAACCAATGTATCTAAATTATCTTTATAGTATCACTCTTTTTGTGTTTTGTCAACGTATATTTTTGGTGAAAATGTGGAGAAAAATAAGTATATTGACCGAGAATTGTACAGAAAAAGCCGCGAAAGTCAATATAGAACTTTGCATAAACTATGCAAAAATATTGTATAAGCAATGCGTGCCGGTGTGTCCATAAGCGGAGCCTGTACGCCAAAGCATACAAAAAATGACCAACCATCAACAAAGTCCATGTTATAAAAGAAAAACATGTGGATTTCATGATGATTGGTCTGTTTTTGGATTATTTTCGAACAAAATGGAGGTGTTTATGGGTTCGGAGGAGGGGAGACGGCGTGCTCCGGTTCTGCCCAGCCAAGGCTTCTGCCGACTGCCTTATCCCAGCCGCGGCGTTTTTGCGCACGCACGGACTGCGCCATATTGGGCACATAAACCGTGTCACATCGCCACAGCTTTTTGAGTTCGTCGGTGCTGCTCCAGACACCAACGGCAAGCCCTGCCAGATACGCAGCGCCCAGCGCTGTGGTTTCTCGAATGACCGGACGGCGAATGGGGCAGCCTGAAATATCTGCCTGAAACTGCATAAGAAAGCTGTCGCGGCTCGCACCGCCGTCTGCGTTGAGTTCGCACAGAGACTGTCCCAAATCGCGCTGCATGGCTTGCAGAAGGTCGTTGGATTGATAGGCAATGGATTCCTGTGCGGCGCGGATAATATGTTCGCGTTTGGTGCCGCGGGTCAGTCCAATCAGGCAGCCGCGTGCATACATATCCCAGTGCGGCGCACCAAGTCCGGTAAATGCCGGAACCAAATATACACCGTCGGTGTCATCTACCTTTTGTGCGTAATACTCTGCATCACGGGACTCGCTGAAAAAGCGCATTTCATCACGCAGCCACTGGATCACAGCGCCGCCTACAAAGACAGAACCCTCCAGCGCATACTGCACCGTGTCACCCAGCCGAATGGCAATCGTGGTAAGCAGTCCGTTTTGACTGGTGATTGCCTCCGTGCCGGTATTCATGAGCAGGAAGCAGCCGGTGCCATAGGTGTTTTTCGCCTGACCGGGCTGAAAGCAGGTTTGCCCAAACAGCGCTGCCTGTTGGTCGCCTGCAATACCAGCAATTGGGATTTGTGCGTCTGCCATCACGGTATAGCCATAAATCTCGCTGGAGGAGCATACTTTTGGCAGGATTTCCCGCGGAATATCCAGCGCATCTAATAAAGTGTTGTCCCAGTCCTGCTTGTGAATGTCATAAAGCATGGTACGGGAAGCGTTGGTGGCATCTGTAATATGCACCTTGCCGCCTGTGAGTTTCCACGTCAGCCAAGTATCCACGGTGCCGAACAGAATCTCGCCGCGTTTTGCTCTGTCTCTGGCATCGGGTACATGGTTAAGGATCCATGCGATTTTGGTTGCAGAGAAATAGGCATCTGGCACAAGTCCGGTTGTCTGACGGATGTGCGGTTCCAGTCCTTGACGGACGAGCTGCTGCACAATGGGGGCAGTTCGCCGGCATTGCCAGACAATCGCGTTATAAATCGGTCTGCCGGTCTGCTTGTCCCACAAAATGGTAGTCTCGCGCTGGTTGGTGATGCCGATGGCAGCAACCTCACGCGCCGATATGTTGGCAGATGCCAGCACCTCTGCCATGACAGCATATTGAGAGGAGTAAATCTCCATCGGATTTTGCTCGACCCAGCCCTCGTGCGGGTAGAGCTGTGTAAGTTCCCGCTGCGCCATGGCGATGATGTTTTGCGTCCGGTCAAATAAAATCGCACGGGACGAGGTCGTTCCCTGATCCAGCGCAAGAATATACGGCTGCATGTGTCACAAACCCCCTTCAAAGTGATATTTTCTCTATCATACCGACAAAGAGGGGGGCTTGTCAATCACGAAGTCATCACGATAGGAACCGACGGCGGGAACGAGGCATTGCAACAAATTGTAAAATGTGGTATCATGTTCTCTAGATATACCATTCTCTGAACAGAGATTCTTTCTGTTCAAATTGAAATCAAGGGAAGTTATTTGAATGAGTGAGATAACAGCAAAGAAACGAATCTTTTCCGGAGTCCAGCCCTCCGGCAAGCTGACACTTGGAAACTATCTGGGTGCCATTCGCAATTTTGAGACCTTGCAGGACGCGTACGAATGTCTGTATTGTGTGGTCGACCTGCATGCCATCACCGTGCGGCAGAATCCGGCGGAGCTGCGCAGACAGACGCTGGAGGTGCTCGCCCAGTATCTCGCCTGTGGATTGGACCCGCAAAAGAGCACTCTGTTTATCCAGAGCCACGTGCCTGCACATGCAGAGCTTGCATGGGTGCTCAACTGCTACGCAATGTTTGGCGAATTGTCCCGCATGACGCAGTTTAAGGACAAGTCTGCAAAGCATGCGGACAATATAAACGCAGGGCTTTTTGACTATCCAGTGCTGATGGCAGCAGATATTTTGCTTTATCAGAGCAATTTGGTTCCGGTTGGCAGTGACCAGCTTCAGCATATCGAACTGACCCGCGATGTGGCACAGCGCTTTAACGGGATTTATTCAGATACCTTTACCATGCCCGAGCCGTATCTTGCAAAGAACGGTGCACGCATCATGTCACTTCAGGACCCGTCGCGCAAGATGAGCAAGTCGGACGAAAACCCGAACGGCTTTATCCTGCTCATGGACAAGCCGGAGGATATCATGCGCAAGTTTAAGCGTGCCGTAACCGATTCGGAGGGCAGTATCTGCCGCGGAGAGGGGAAAGAGGGTATTTCTAACCTCATCACCATCTATGCACTTGCATCAGGCAAGACGCCGGAGGAGGTAGAGGAAGAATTTGCCGGAAAGGGATATGCAGATTTTAAGCCTGCTGTTGGTGAGGCTGTCATCGAGCTTTTGCGTCCAATTCGGGAAAAAACCGAGGATTTGCTCAAAAATAAGGATTATCTGGAGCAGGTTTATACCGAAGGCGCACAGCGTGCAAGCTACATGGCGCGCAAGACACTCGACAAGGTATACCGAAAAGTCGGTTTTATCAAGCGATAAGCGAGGTTCGGTATGGCACAGGAATATAAGGTTGTGCTGCTGGTATTGGGCGCATTTGCCCTTGCCGGTTTGCTTTCGTTCTGGCTGACTCCGCATGTCAGTGAATTTGCACATAAGGTCGGTGCAATGGATATCCCCAAGGACGGACGGCGCATGCACAAAAAGCCTACACCGCGTATGGGTGGTCTTGCGATCTTTATGGGATTTCTGGTTGCGCTCCTGACCTTTGCAACGATGGACGTTCAGATGCTCAGTATCCTTCTGGGCGCAATGATTATTGTTGTGCTCGGCATTTTTGACGATATTGTAGCCCTCGGTGCGAAATTCAAATTCTGTATTCAGATCATTGCGGCAGCAATTCCGGTTTGTATCGGTGGGCTGAAAATCGAATTTTTTACAAGCTTTAACCCGTTTTCGGACAATCCATATTTTTCACTCGGCTATCTGGCGATTCCGGTCACAATTATATGGATTGTCGGGATTACCAATGCGGTCAATCTCATCGATGGGCTGGACGGTCTTGCTGCCGGTGTGTCATCGATTGCGGCACTGACCATGCTTGCCGTTGGACTTTTGACCAACGAAATCATGGTTGCAATCACAATGGCGGCCATTGCAGGCTCCTGCCTCGGCTTTTTGCCGTATAACTTTAATCCGGCAAAGATTTTCATGGGCGACACAGGCTCGACCTTTTTGGGCTTTATGCTTGCCACGATGTCCATTGAGGGCTTCTTTAAGTTCTATGCGGTCATTTCCTTTGCGGTTCCATTTCTCGTCTTGGGTTTGCCGATTTTCGATACTGCGTCGGCGATTGCCCGCCGTTTGCTCGAGGGCAGAAGTCCTATGAGTCCAGACCGCGGACATGTACACCATAAGCTTGTGGACATGGGCTTTAATGTCAAGCAGTCAGTTGCGATTCTTTATGCCATCAGCGGCACACTTGGACTTGCAGCAGTCATTCTGACAACCAGCGGAGAGGCGAAGGCGATGATACTGATTTTGGCAGTGATTTTGGTAATGGCTGTCGGCGGGCGTATCCTGTGGGGGCTGCAAAAGTCCATACAGGCAAGAAAGGAACAGGAAAATGACGGAAAAAATTAAGGTCATGACTATTTTCGGCACACGGCCGGAAGCAATCAAGATGGCACCTCTGGTGCATGCACTGGAGCAGTCACCTTACACCGAAAGCATTGTGTGTGTGACTGCGCAGCATCGGCAGATGCTTGATCAGGTGCTGGAAATTTTTGATATTCAGCCCGACTATGATTTGAATATTATGGAGTCCCGTCAGACACTGGCAACCATCACTGAAAAATCCCTGCATGGGCTTGACGAAGTGCTCGAACAGGCAAAGCCGGATATCGTGTTGGTGCATGGCGATACCTCGACCACCTTTGCCGGTGCACTCGCAGCATTCTATCATAAAATCCCAGTGGGACATGTCGAAGCTGGACTGCGTACCTATGATAAATATTCTCCGTTTCCCGAGGAAATGAACCGCAAGCTTGTTGGACAGATTGCAGACCTGCACTTTGCGCCAACCGTGCGCAATCGGGAAAACCTGCTTCGAGAGCAAATCACCGATGGTGTGCTTGTCTGCGGCAATACTGTGGTAGATGCCATTCACATGACCGTAAAGCGTGATTTTGCATTTCGTGACCCCGTACTCCAAACGCTGGACTTTGAGAGAAACCGTGTGGTGCTCGTCACCGCACACCGACGAGAGAACTATGGTGAGCCGATGGAAAACATCTGCCGTGCCATTGCCCGCCTGTCTGCGCGCTATCCGGACGTACATTTTGTCTATCCGGTGCATCTCAGCCCTTATGTGCGCGATACGGCACAAAAATTCTTGGGAGACTGTGCGCATGTGCACTTGATTGCACCGCTTGCAGTAGACGAAATGCACAATCTTATGGCGCGCTGCTATCTCATTATGACCGATTCAGGTGGGCTGCAGGAGGAGGCACCTTCTCTTGGAAAACCGGTTCTCGTTCTGCGTCATGAGACTGAGCGTCCAGAGGCGATTGAGGCAGGTACGGTAAAGCTTGCCGGCATTGTGGAAGACCAGATCTTTGCCCTTGCCTCAGAATTGTTTGACAGCACGGATGCCTATCAAAAGATGGCGCACGCAGTCAATCCCTATGGTGATGGACATACCTGTGCGCGTATTGTACAGGCAATCGCGCACCATTTTGGGCGCTCGGAACAAACACCGGAGCCATTTATGCAGTAAGAAACGTGAGGTGCGGTTTTGAATCGGAATAAGCAAAAAACTGCACTGATTGCAGCGCTTTGTGCAGCGGTGATGGTGGGAATGTTGGTGCTCAGCTTTATCCTGTCGTCCAATCTGTTTCAGGATAACAATGCGTCCGTCATTCAGTTGCCTTCTCAGACGGAGAACGGGGGATTGCCGGACGATCAGACCATGGATATTGCCGAGGAAAACCTGCGCAAGATCCAGCACATTGTCGTAGATACCGACAATGTACAGGCAGTTATTGCTGCACTGTCCCGTCCGGACGCTTATACACTGGAGGTCACAAATACGCTGTACTGGAATGGAGATAGTCGGGATTTGCGATGCAGACAGTATGCGCTTCGTCACGCATACCGAACCGAAACCCTCGATCAACAGGGTGTGGTCCAGCAGGTGAGTCTTGAATATGCCGGAAATTTTTATGCGTGGGACAGCGGCAGCAGCATTTATTACAGCGGACGTGCCGGCATGCTGACATCAGATGAAACGGCCATGCTGCCGAGCTATGAAACGGTCTGCAAGCTGGCGCCGGAGCAAATCGTAGAGGCAGCGCTCACAGAAATTGACGGGCAGCCCATGATTCGGGTGCTTGCCAATGAGGGAACACGAACCGCAGTCTATGTGATTTCTACGGCAACCGGACTTTTGTATCGCGCAGACTTTTCACAGGGTGGAAAGCCGACGCAAACCGTGCAAACCAAGCTGATTGCACTTTCGGCAGAGGAGGAACTGTTCTTTTTGCCGGGAAGTACACAGCCTATATTTGGGAACGATTCCTGAGAGAAAATACATGACCGGCACATTTGTGCCGGTCATCAACTTGTTTATATGGAGGAAACGATGAAACGAAACTTTTTAGGTCTATCTGAGCGCGTACAGGCGCTGGGAAAACAGGCAGAACAGGCGCTTGTGCAGTATTTTGGACGTATTGATGACATTGCAGAATACAATACCCAGAAGGTATTGGCAGCCTTTCAGGAATTTCGTGTGTCCGATACCATGTTCGCCGGAACAACTGGATATGGCTATGACGATCAGGGGCGCGATACATTGGACAAAATCTATGCAAGGATTTTCGAGGCAGAGAGTGCGCTGGTGCGCCTTGGCTTTGTCAATGGAACACACGCACTGTCCTGTGCCCTGTTTGGCGCATTGGAGCCGGGAGATGTGATGCTTTCTGTCACAAGCGAGCCATATGATACCCTGCTCAATACCGTGACA
>JAGZIY010000026.1 GCA_018365995.1 Butyricicoccus pullicaecorum
TGGGATCATTGATTTTCGGATTGGAAGTGGGTATAATACTGTCAGTGGTTTTTTGAATTGACTGCCTCTCATCTGCGCCAACAGATGTGTTCAGGGCAGTCTTTTCTATTTTATCAGTCATTTTCGTTTTCTCCTTTCAGCCCCTGCATGGTGACAGCGATCAGGTCGATGGTAGACAGCAGCTCTTCCGGGACATTCTCTCCCATAGCGATGCGTTCAAGCTCTGCGAGAATCGCTGCCATCTGGGTTTTCAGGGCTTTGTGAACCCTTGGGTTCGGCTGCACCACCACTTCACGCCCCATACACTTGCGGTAACAGTATTCCTGCTTTGGAAGTCCCGACAGGGCTACTGCTCGGTTCAGTTCCTCCTGCTCTTCCGGTGAAACCCGAAATCCTACAGTAATGCTGCGGAATCGGTTGTGTTTGTCTACATTTTTTGCTGACATTAAAATCACTCTCCTTTGTTCATGTCATTTAGTTTACTTGCCATTTCTTTTTGCTTGGAAGGGAACAGGTGCGCATATCGGTAAGTGATTTCCACACTTTTGTGACCTACACGATTGGCTATGGCTACTGCTGAAAAGCCCATATCAATCAGAAGGCTAATATGGCTATGACGCAAATCGTGTATCCTGATGCGCTTAACTCCGGCTGTTTTTGCTCCTCTGTCCATTTCTCTGTGGAGATAGCTCTTGTTAATGGTGAAAATACGATCTTTCTTTTTCAGTCCATACTGCATCCCGAAAAACTCCTTCATCTCCTCACAGAGGAACTCAGGCATCTGAATGGTACGATTGCTTTGTTTGGTCTTAGGTGGTGTGATCACATCCCTTCCATTCAATCTCTGATAGGTCTTGTTAATTTTCACCGTTCCCCGCTCAAAGTCAAAGTCTGCCGGAGTAAGAGCCAACAATTCGCCCTCACGGACGCCTGTCCAATAAAGCATCTGGAAGGCATAGTAGGATATAGGCTTGTCCATCATTACCTCGGCAAATTTCTGATACTCCTCTTTCGTCCAAAACAACATTTCCTTACTTTCCTCACTCCCCATATTTCCAGCTTTCGCAGCTGGGTTGGAGCGCAGGTCATAAAATCGTACTGCGTGGTTAAAAATAGCAGACAGTTGATTATGAAGCGTTTTAAGATAGGTTGGGGAATAGGGCTTGTGCTTCTCGTCTCGATAGCCAAGCAGCTCATTTTGCCAGGCAATCACATCCTTTGTGACAATCTCATTGATTTTTCGTTTGCCAAAGTAGGGAACGATTTTGTTTTGGATAATGTTGTTCTTCGTTTGCCAAGTGCTCTCTTTCAGCCTTGCTTTCAGGTCATTGGTATAGATCTCAACAAAGGCTTCAAAGCTCATGTTCAAGTTTCCGGAACTCTGCTGCTTGAACTTTTCCTCCCATTCCAGTGCTTCACGGCGGGTGCTGAAACCACGCTTACACTTCTGCTTGCGCTCTCCTGTCCAGTCTGTATACTGTGTGACTACATACCACGAACCACTGTCTTTGTTCTTATATGCTGGCATCTTCTTCCTTCCTTTCTGCTCCATAGAGCCTTTCGTTGAAATACTGACGGTTGAGGCGTCCCGAAACGGTAACAAAACCTTTCGCTTCCAGTTCTTCGTTAAGCTGGTGCATAATCTTGTATGCGTGGCTTATTGAAATGTCAAGTTCTCTGGCTACCTCATCTACTCGTATAAATTTCTTTTCCATAAGAATCCTCCTCTCTATACATTAAACATATTAGTTTAAGTATGTGTTCTTAGTATACTAAGCAAATTCCGTTATGTCAATAGGTTTTTGAGAAAATATTAAACTTTTTTATTTAGGTTATCTTGACATTAACTAAACATTTATGCTATGCTTATGTCAACAACTCAAAAGGAGCGAAAGTCTATGGCAATCGGTGAAAGAATCCGTTTTATCCGCAATCTGCGTGGTATGACACAAAAATGGCTTGGTCAGGCTGTGGGGTTTCCTCAAAAGACCGCTGATATTCGCATGGCTCAGTATGAGTCTGGCTCCAGAACTCCCAAAGATGATCTGGTAAAATCTCTTGCAGATGTCCTGGAGGTTTCTCCATTGGCGCTGAAAGTCCCCGATATTGACAGTGATCTTGGCTTTATCCATACTCTGTTTGCCATTGAGGACATTCATGGCATAAGAGTAGAAAAGCAAGGTGAGGAAATACATATCGTCTTTGACGGTAGCAAGCGAACAATGAATGAATCCATTTTCAAAATGCTGTCTGCATGGGCTGACCAGGCTGAAAAGCTCAAAGCAGGTGAAATCAGCAAGGAGCAGTATGACCATTGGCGTTATACCTTCCCGGCAGAGGACACCACCCAGCGTTGGGCTAAAGTTCCCTCGCAAGAACTCAGCGATCTGCTTATCAATGCCTTGAAAGAGGACGCAGAATAACTGAAAAAAGGACGCCAAAAAGCCCGTACTGACATCCCATCAGTACGGGCTTACTTGTTAATATGGATATTTGTGAGAAATAAGAAATTATTCTTTACTCACAAACCACTTGAAGCACAGAATAATTGCACTTCAGTGAAATCTTATCAAAACCTTATCAGAACACGGGAACGAAGTCCGGAAAGCATTGATATTACTGGCTTTTTCGGATTTTTCGTTTTATTCCCACTCGATTGTAGCAGGTGGCTTTGAGGTAATATCATACACAATTCGATTAATATGCTTCACCTCATTTACGATACGCACAGAAATGCGATCGAGCACCTCATACGGAATACGCGCCCAGTCGGCAGTCATAAAGTCCGACGTAGTCACGCCACGCAGCGCAAGCGTATAATCGTAGGTGCGACCATCTCCCATAACGCCAACCGATCGCATACCGGTCAAAACCGCAAAGTACTGATTGATCTCACGATCCAATCCTGCCTTTGCGATTTCCTCACGGAAGATCCAATCTGCCTCTTGGAGGATAGCAACCTTATCCGGTGTCACCTCACCCAGCACACGGATACCCAGTCCCGGTCCGGGGAATGGCTGACGCCATACGAGATAATCCGGCAGACCAAGCTCAAGACCCATTGCGCGCACCTCATCTTTAAATAACAGACGCAGCGGCTCGATGAGTTCCTTAAAATCAACAACACTAGGTAGTCCGCCCACATTGTGATGGCTCTTAATCACTGCACTGTCTCCCAGGCCAGACTCAATAACATCTGGATAGATCGTACCCTGTACAAGGAAATCCACAGCGCCGATTTTCCGTGCTTCGTCCTCGAATACGCGGATAAATTCTTCACCAATCGCCTTACGCTTTGCTTCCGGATCGGTCAGACCTGTAAGCTTACTAAAAAAGCGTTCCTGTACATTGGCGCGAACAAAATGGGAGTCAAATCGGGTTGCGAATGCCTCCTCAACCTCATCCCCCTCATTTTTGCGCATGAGACCAGTATCTACAAACACACATGTCAGTTGCTTGCCGACCGCCTTGGATACGAGTGCTGCAACAACAGAAGAATCCACACCGCCCGACAGTGCACACAGCACCTTGCCAGTGCCCACTTTCTCGCGGATCGCTGCAATCTGCTGTTCAATATAACGGGTCATTGTCCAGTCGCCTGTGCAGCCGCAAACATCATACAGGAAATGCTTGAGCATATCCGCGCCATGTGGGGTATGATTTACCTCTGGATGGAACTGTACGCCATAGAATCTCTGCTCTGCACATTCCATTGCAGCTGTTGGGCAGGTATCCGTGGTACCTGTCACACGAAATCCCTCTGGAACCTCGGAAATAAAGTCTGTATGACTCATCCAGCACACTTCCCGTGACTCCAAGTCAGAGAACAGCTTGCTACTCTTGTCGAGCTGCACCTGTGTCTTGCCATATTCGCTCTTTTCTGCCGCATTGGATACCGTACCACCTAACAGGTATGCCATCAGCTGACAGCCATAACAAATACCCAAAACTGGAATTCCAAGGTCAAAGATTGCCTTATCACAGCGCGGCGATGTGTCCTCGTATACGCTGTTCGGTCCACCAGTAAAGATGATACCCACCGGATTCATTGCCTTGATTTCTTCCAACGGGGTTTTATAAGATTTTACTTCACAATAAACATGATGTTCACGCACACGACGTGCAATAAGCTGGTTATACTGACCGCCAAAGTCCAGCACCAGAACGAGCTGATGATGCTCCATGTTTCAGTTCCCTCCAAATAATTTTATTTACTTAGATAAAATTATGCCATATTTTACGCATTTGGGCAAGTCCTTTCGAGCAGAATTGTAATTTTTTACACAACCTGCACAGATTGTCGGGACATATAGAAAAGGACTCCCGCAGGTTGCTGTGCCAAGCACCTGTCATATGAAAATTTGAGCCTTCTATGCGTTGTATATTTTTGAAAATTCCGGCAATACTCTTTCATATATTTCTTGCAAAGGACGGGTATTACAATGAATACATGGTTAAGAAAAAGTTTGCTCTGTACAGTGTGTGTGCTCACCTTTATGATGCCCTGTGCCGCATTCTGGCAGGATCGGGTACAGGCATTTTCCGAGGAGAGCCTGCTCACGTCCTCCATGGGACATGTACCTGTGGCACAGACCATAGAGGAGCGAACGGTTGCAGACGTTATGGTTCGCTTTCCTCTTTGCGCATCGGATCCAGATGGTGATACCATAACGCTCAAACTCATTGACCAGCCGCGGCTTGGTACAGCCGTTCTGGACAACGGCAGCCTAATCTACACCCCGGCGGCAAACCGTACAGGTACCGACCATTTTTCCTACTGTGCAGTCGATACCTTAGGCAACGAGTCTGATCCCGCCCGCATTTCTGTCAAAATCGAGCGCAACCCTTCTGCTGTCACCTATGCGGATATGACACACAATCCCAATCACCTTGCAGCCGTTCGCCTCGCGCAGAAAGGTATCTTTCTGGGCGAAAAAATCGGTACCTCTTATTTCCTACACCCCAATCAGCCCATGACACGCAGTGAATTCATCGCCATGACAGCAGCCGCGGCAGATCTTGATATCACCCAAACCACCTGCACGGATTTTCAAGATGACAGTGCGCTGTCTCCTTGGGCAAAGCCGTATATCAGCGCAGCGGCAGGCGCCGGACTGATCCAAGGCTATCAGACTGCTTCTGGAAGTGCTGAAATCCGTGGAGAAAACCCCATCACCATCTCTGAGGCATCAGTCATCGTGTCTCATCTTTTGGACACCATACCGGCTGAGGGCACGGTATCTTACCAAGCTGTACCTGCATGGGCAGCAGATGCTACTCGTCAGCTTGCACAGGCGGACATTCTCCCGACGACCTCTGACTTCAACCTGAATGCACCCGTAACCCGTGAGCTTGCGTGCACAATGCTCTACAAAATCCTCAAATGAGTGCACAGAGCGGATCGCCCATCTCTAGGGTAATCCGCTCTTTCTTTTTATCGGACACGCAAAGACTCTATGAACGCCTCGTCCGGAGTGACAAACGCAGTCTGATAAACGTGATAGATCACAAAGCCCGGCTTTGCACCAGATGGCTTTTTCAGATTACGCACCTCCGTGTAATCGACCGGAACCATAGAGGAGGTTCGTGCCTTGGAATGGAACGCCGCAATCATAGCAGCCTCTGTCATTGCCTGATCGCTTGGTGTTCTGCCATCTGTAACCAAAATGACATGCGACCCATGAATTTTTTGTGTATGGAACCACCAGTCGCTCTTAAACGCCGTTTTCATACTAAGCAAATCATTTTGCAGGTTGTTCTTTCCCGCCCAAACCGAAAATCCATCGCTTGTGCGATACTCATATGGAATAGAGCGTGCCGGCTTCTGTTTCCTGCTGCGCTGTCTGTTGGAAAGGATACCCGTCTGCATCAGCTCCTCTCTCAGTTCCGCAAGGTCTGCTTCATTCTCAGCTTCATCAAGCGCCGCGAGCACGCTTTCCAGATAATCCAGTTCCTTATCGCCCTGTTCTATCTGCTTCGTCAGCATCTGCTCTGCTGTCTTTGCTTTCTGATACAGCCTAAAATACTTTTGCGCATTCTGTTGTGGGGTCAAACGTACATCAAGGGAAATCTCTACCTCCACACATTCTGGATCATAATAATCAACAACCTTTGCCGTGCGCATTCCCTTTTCCAGCTGATAGAAATTTGCTGAAATGAGTTCTCCCCGCCGCTTATACTTTTCACGCTCGTGCGTCTTTGCAAGTTCCTGCCTCTGTGCCGCAAGCTTTCGTACCAACCGATCTCTTGCTGCGGTCACGGTGCGCAGCATATCGCCGGACTTACGGTGCATCCGCTCTGCCTGCCCCTTCTTCTCATAGAAGTTTGCCAGCAATGCAGAGAAATCCGAAAACTCCTGAAGCTGCATCTGTTCGCCATATTGGGTGATTGGCATCGAGGAAAAATCAAATGCACTTTTGTCGTCTATTCTGGTCAGCAGATAGGGCTTGCCTTTACCCGCCTGCACGTCCGACAAAAATGCTGTAAAGGTCTCAAACAGTCGTTTCTTGTCATCTTCAGTCAAATCATTTACCGGCTTTACAGACTCTCCCAGCGCACGAAAAGCAATTTCTCGACACAAAAGTGGGGATAATCCACGAAATGACGATAGCAGCCAGCGGTCTGCCCCCATCTCTCCAGACATCTGTGTAAAGGCAGCACGTAGTCCTGTTTCCGATACTGTAAAGGGGTCTGACTTGTCCATCTGTTCGGGCGGCATATGATAAAACAGCCCGGGCAAAATCTGACGTTTTCCTGAAATATCACCATCTACCCGACGAATGGCATCTACAATACGCCCCGCCTCATCTTTGAGGATCAAGTTTGAATACTTGCCCATAAGTTCGGCAACCACATAGCGTTTGACAGGTACGCCCATTTCATCGGTCGTGTCCAATTCCAAAATTGCCATACGTTCGAGCGCCGGCTGGGTCAGCGAAACAATTTTTGCGCCCTGAATGTGCTTGCGCAGCAGCATACAGAACATGGGCGGTGCTGCCGGATTCTCACGGTTTTGCTCGATCAAATGGATACGCGGTGCAGATGCAGACGCAGAGAGCAACAGACGGCAAGCGCCCTGCCCACCGCGAATCTGTAATACAATTTCTTCGCGGTCGGGCTGATATACTTTTTCAATCCTTCCGCCTGCGATTCGTCCATTGAGTTCGGACAAAACCGCACGCAGACATATTGCATCTAATGGCATAGATAACCTCCTGTACAGCAGAAAGCGTTTCTCTGCTGCCTTTATACAAATTGAATACAGTCGCAATGGACTTTTGAAACCATCGTCTCAAGTGTTGGAAAGCATCTTGCCAAATGGTTTGCAAACACAGTGGCAACCGGATTCTCCGTTGGAAAATGTCCGGCGTCCACAAGGGTCAGCCCTATCGACTGGGCGCGCTGCATCAAATCATAGGAGCAGTCTCCAATCACAAAAGCGTCTGCCCCCTTTGCTTTTGCAGCGTCCATCATTTTCCCGCAGGCGCCGCCGCCCACCGCCACCCGACGAATGGGTGCACCGCCATCGGTATAGCGCACACCTCCTGCATCTAGGCAGTCCTTTACATATTCCGCAAAGATTTTCGGGGACATTCTGGCGGGCAGATTTCCCACACGCCCCAACAGCTTATTGTCTCCGCCTTCCATATTGACCACGTCAGAAAGTCCGAGGGCTTTCGCCAGTGCATCGTTGACGCCCCCCTGCGCGCAATCTGCATTTGTGTGCATGCAGATGACCGCAATGTCATTGCGAATGGCAAGGCGCAGCGCTCGCCCTGTGGCATCGTCCTCTGTGACCGCACGAACCGAAGTAAAAATCAGTGGATGATGCGCCACTACGACCTGTGCTTGTGTCTCAGCTGCCTCCCGAATCACTGTCTCCGTGGCATCCAGTGCGCATAGCACTCTTTTCACATGACTCTCCCGATTTCCCGTCATCAGTCCGCAGTTGTCCCAGCTTTCCGCCAGTTCATACGGCGCAAACGCTTCCAAACATTCCAAAATATCCTTTACGAATGGCATGTCATCGCCTCCCACGCAATTTGAATCTGCCGTACAATTTCCTCTTGTTCTCTGATTGCAGCAGCCGCAGTTTTTGCACCTGTCTGCATACCGCGCAGTGCATAAGTTTCCCGCCGCAGAAGCGCCTGCAAATAGTCACATACGCCCTCTGCCTTTAACAGTTTCTGTGAGAGATAGCAGGCAGAAAGCGGCTTTTCCTGCGACACGCCCCCACCCTGTACGGTCAATATGATATAAAACCGTTTGCCTTCCCGACACACGGTTTCCTCTAAAATCTGATATCCATGAGCCCAGAGCCACTGTCTGAGCTGCGGCAGCATCGTCATAGGCTGAAGCAAAAGCTTATGGGCTCCCTGTACGGTCCATGGTGCCGCCTGTAAAATCCCTGCAATGGTCTCGCCGCCCATTCCGGCAATCGAAATGGTATCACATTCGTCCGCCTGCACAGCGTCCAACCCCGCAGCCAGCCGGAAACTAACCCGCCCGGAAAGTCCATGAAATCGGGCATTTTCTCTCGCATGCTCCAAAGGTCCTTCGCGCAAATCGCAGGCGATTGCTGTTTGCAGGATACCTGTGTGCAGCAGCCATAACGGTAAATGTCCATGGTCAGTGCCGATATCAGCAAAGCCCGCCCCCTTCGGCACACGGTCTGCAATGGCTTGCAGACGGGGCGTCAGGCTTAAATTCTCTTTTGTTCGTTCTGTCATTATTCCTTAAAAAAACAAGACCGACAATACTGTCGGTCTCAGCTTGTCCAGCTTTGTGATTATGAGAAAGCCGATTGACACAGCTTGTCTGGATATTGAAAAAATCAAAATCCATCTGACATGGTGCCTGCTTTCTAATACTTTACTCTCCGAGGAATTTATTGAGCTGTGCAACAAGCTCATCTGCATTTGTGCCATGCACCATGCAAGCCTCCTCAATGCTCTCACCCTGAGAGGACGGACAGCCCAGACAGTGCATACCCATATCTAGGAAAAACTTGGAAGTATTGATATCGCGAGCCAAAACCTCACCGATGGTTGTTTTCTTTGTAATTGCAGCCATAATAGACCTCCTGTACATCAATAAAGATATTTTTCAGTATGAATGTATTTATTATACCGCTTTTGTATGCAAATATCAATAGATTTCTTTCTATTTGTATGTGATCCGATTCCAACAATCCTGAAACACGAGTTTCTGAATAAAGACATTCCGTATATTGCAGGTCAAATCCTCGAAACTGAGATGACATTTCACAAAAGAATATTCCTGCTTGGTAAAATGGCAGCGCAGAATTTAGCAAGTAGCAGCCCATTATTTCATTATCCAAAGAAATTTCGATTATTGCAAGCAATGTTAAAATGCGTTGCTTGCAGCAACGGGCAGTTTCGCTTACAATAAGGGGGAACGAAAGGAGGCTATCCCTAATGCTAAACGAAAATATGAAAGCAATCAGAAAATCAAAGGGACTCTCACAACAAGAACTTGCTGTCAAGCTAAATGTTGTACGACAGACGGTTTCTAAATGGGAACAAGGACGATCTGTTCCCGATTCCGATATGTTGATCTCCATATCTGAAATTCTTGAAACACCTGTCAGCACTCTGTTGGGAGAAACTGTTATGGAAACGGAGGTCGATTCCTTAAAAGCCATTTGTGAAAAATTGGAGGTGATAAACTTGCAGCTGGCACGAAGGAAAACCACAGGAAGAAGAATCATTCATGGGTTGCTTATTGCAGTATGTGTAGTCATAGCAGTAACTTTTGCGATTTTATTTTTGTTAAAAAGCCCTTATTTGGGGTGGAATTATAGCAATCCCGAAACTGCTGTTCTCGGAGTAGCATTTCACGCCTTTGAATGGCTGTTTGTCAGAACAGCACCGATTCTCCTGATTGGTGCTATCGTTGGAATCTATTTCACACGAACAAAAGAATAAAACCTTTAAGCTGGCTACATCAAAACCTCATCTGGAATAATCTGTTTCCAAAAGCGGCAGCACTTCTGGATTGTTCCGTACCCACATCACTGCATACGTACACAAATCCATTGTCAAATCCTCGAAATCTCTGCCGCTCCACAACCGTTTGACAATCCATTCGGTCTGTTCAATATCCGAATCGCTGAGTGGATTTCCCAGACGAAGGTATTGGGGAAAAATATGAAGCATCTTTCGATAATCGTCGTCCCAATTGATTCCGCCATTTCCCATGATTTCGTTGTTCACTCTGCCTGCGATTCGAATCGTCTCACCTTGTGCTGTCTGCGCTTTTCCAGTGGGTGGAACCAGATAATTCCAAAGCCACTGAAAGGTATCTTCCTCACGCTGCTCCGGTATCCGAATTGGCGAAGTGCCATCATGGAAAATTGGCTCCTCAGCACATTTGACACCAATCATTTGGCAAAGCCGCTCTAAGTTTTCGGTCTGACTGTATAAGAATTCTTGATTTCGAATTCCTCGCTTTCCCCATTGAAATTGTTCAGCGGATTTCAATAGGTATTCGCGGACATTCTCTGTGATTTCCGCTCCGTTCTCTAAAAGAATGTTACAGATTTCCAGCATCTCTGCATACGGTATACGATTTTGATGAAACATTTCTTCCAAAGGCGTCATAGGTCCGGCAAAATCGATTCTGCCAGATTTGACATTTGGGTCGATTCCAGCCGCCAAAAGAGCTCTTACTGCGTCTGTCCGTCCATACGATGCCGCATGGTGTAACGGCGTAACGCCAAAATGATCAGCCACATCGACCGAAGCCCCCAACTCCAGCAAAAGTGCCACATCCCCATTCCATGCAGAAGCATGCGCGAAAATCGGTGTTTTGTCATAATAGTCCTTGAAATTGATATCTGCTCCCTGCTCCTGTGCCCAAAAAGCAAATTCTCGTGGCAGAGGCATCATAGAAAAAATGTTGGAGCCGTACTTTGAGGACGTTTTTGCATTCGGTTCACATCGCAAAAATTGTTCCTTCAGTGCCTCAATATTTCCCTCTTCCAGCAGATGCTGCAATCCTTTTGGAAGAGTTTTTCGTTTCTTTGCCATTTTTTATCTCCTGTGTTATTGCTCTATTTCTGTTCCGCGGTAAACCAGAGACTGCCGCACAATATTTTTTATGATTCCTCACAGCACAAAAGGTTTCATGAATTGCCTACAAATGAAACGATATCCTCATGACATTCGCTGATAAGCCATTCAAATTTTTTGGAAACCACATAAAAATCATCTAATCCGTATACTTGTCCAATAATACAAATCAGTTTTGGAATACACATTTCATAAACCCAATACTTTGGCTGATAATTTTTGCTGTCTTCAAATAGGATATATACCAATTCTTCGCTATCAGACAATATCATAGGTAATTTTGTAACCCACATTCTATCCTTTGATGTATCCTTGATTTCGCACGGCAATTTCGGATTGAATCCTCGCCCCATAAAGGATAGAGCGATATGTAATTTTTGAACATTCAAAGCATTTTGAGCGTTCTAGGTGATTTTCTTTAATCACTCTCTCTATTTCATCTCGTATAGACATTAAAATACCTCAAATACCAACTTCCCATTTTGTGCTTCGCTCAGCTTCCAAGTAGAAAAGTTTTAATTTGTTCTAATATATTTTGAGTCTACCCCATTATTCAACAGTATCTTTGAAATTTCATCAAATAATTGTAAAACCGTGCTCCCCCTATACGGGGGAGTTCCAACGATTCCAATATCAACATTTTTTCCAAATGCCCAAATATTATAAGCAGTAATTGTATTTGTGAAATTTTCGTCCAATCTAAATTCAAACGTATTGATAACGCCATCTAATACCATTGGAAACTCAATTTCTTTATATTGGAAAACATCTATGTGCCTTTGCATCGCATTTTTAATGTTCTTAATATCTTCCTGACTCATTGTGGTAAAAAAAGAATCAATATTCGTATTGCCCTTGTATTCTAAATTGTGTGGTCTGTCAAAATATAAACATCTAACATTTTTATTTTCAATTCCCTCCAATACCTCGACCTGTGAAATCATATCTTCCCATGCATCGGTAAGCGTATATCTGAAAATACGTCGTGCATCTTTTCTAATTTTGTCCATACTTTCTGTATTCATTATTTTTCCCTTTTGAAATATAACTCGACGAACACAAACTACTTTAATCTCAGCTTGAAAACTTCCGATTTGTCATTGAATTCATTATACTTTATGTGACCATTAAAGTACAGAAAGATTTTATAAAACTCGTCACACAGGAACAGCTTACAACGCAAGCTGTTTTCGAGTGAAAAGTCCACAAAAAATCGTTGACAAAGCATAGTTTTTATACAAAAAGGAGCAGAATCCGCTGGATTCTGCTCCTTTTTTAGCAATACTTTTAGCCTTCAGATTTCATCTTTGCAAAGCACTCGCTGCAATAAACTGGGCGGTCGGACTTTGGCTCAAACGGAACCTTTGCCTCACCGCCGCAAGCTGCGCAGGTTGCAGTGAAGAATTCACGGGAAGTGCTGCGTGCAGCATTCTTGCGTGCATCGCGGCAGTGCTTGCAGCGCTGCGGCTCATTCTGGAAACCGCGCTCTGCGTAAAACTCCTGCTCACCAGCAGTGAAAACGAACTCCGCGCCACATTCCTTGCATACTAAAGTCTTGTCCTGATACATGATTACTACCTCTCTTTGATTACCTCAAGTCCCTATCCCTTTTTGCGTTGCAGAAATGCTAGGAACAACTGAAAAATTATATTGCAAACAGGAAAGCACCTGTTTACGACAAAAAACCGGATGTGTTCACCAAAAACCTCTGTCACAAGAGGGAGCGTATCGCGGACGTGATGAACAGCAGCACAGCGAACGGAACGCGGTGCGGGGACAGAACCTGTGCCACAAAAATGCAGGAAAAGAACAAAGAGAAGCGCCAACTGTTTAGGGATTCCGACAAACATCGGAAGCGAAGCGAATTTCAATCCTTCCAGCGGAGGTGAGCCAGGTATGAATACAAAGCAGGTATCAAGTAACCATGTGGTACTCTTTTTGGCTCTCACAGCCTGCTTGTGCGACTTCATTTACCATCTTGGTATCATTATATAGAATGATTCTATGTTTGTCAAGCAAATTTTGTGAAAACTGAAAATATAGCTGCTTTCTACACAAAATATATTTGTGCGTATTTTACAATTATTTTGTGAAAGCGCAGTTTTTTGACATTCCCAGCATACAAGGCTGGTATATGGATTGTGAGTCCAGTGAAAACGTGCTGTTTCCGAAATCGCTTTCGGGGTTTCTTCGTTTCACTCACGACTGGCCCACAGACAGCCGAAGGGGTATCCGCCGAACCTTCGATGCTCCCCTTTCCTCGTCCACTGTAAGGCAGAGCGCCCCACAGTTCTGGCGCTTATTTTTATTATCCGCCAACAACTGTTTCGATGACATCAGCAACTTGACGGGCAACACATTCCACCTTATCTGAGTCAACACCCTCAACCATGACACGTACCAGTGCCTCGGTTCCTGATGCGCGTACAAGGATTCTGCCCTCTCCAAGCGTCTGCTGTCCTGCCTCTATGGAGGCGGCAACCTCAGCCCGCTCGGCGATGGTATATTTATCTGTATTCGGTACCCTCACATTGATCTGCACCTGCGGCCACGGAATGACCTCATCCGCAATCTCAGAGCACTTTTTCCCACTTTCTTTGAGAATACGCATAAACTGAATCGCGGTCAGCTGCCCGTCACCGGTAGACGCATATTCGAGGAAGATGACGTGACCGGACTGCTCGCCACCCAAAATATAACCGTCCCGCAGCATCATTTCCAGCACATAGCGGTCACCAACATTGGCACATTTGATTTCCATACCCTGATCCTTTGCATACTTGTGCAGCCCCATATTGGACATCACAGTTGCAACAAAGGCATCACCGCGCAGCTTACCGAGTTTTTTCATGTGTGCCGCACAGACCGCCATGATACGGTCGCCGTCAATCACCTCTCCGCGCTCATCAACGATCAGACAGCGATCTGCGTCACCATCAAAGGCAACACCAATATCATACTCTCCGGTACGCATTCTCTCCTGCAAATTGCCCAGATGGGTAGAGCCGCAGCCGTCATTGATGTTGATTCCGTTTGGTTCATAAAAACGCAGGTCTGCCTTACATTCCAGCAAACGCATGAGACGGGTCACCGTGGTTGAGGACGCACCGTTTGCACAGTCTACGGCAACGTGCAGACCGCTCAAATCACCGTCCACAGTCTCTGCCAGATGGTCAGTATATTCCACCACCGGATCAATGGACGAACGCAGCACACCGCCCAGCTTTTCATGACTTGCCTTAGGTACCGTATCAAAGTTATCAATGAGCGCTTCCACACGGGCTTCCAGTTCATCGGACAGCTTATAACCTGAGCCTGCAAAAATCTTGATGCCATTATATTCAAAGGAATTGTGGCTTGCCGAAATCACGATGCCCGCATCTGCCTTGTGCTTGATGGTGAGGTATGCAATGGCAGGCGTCGGAATGACACCCAAAAGCTCAACATCTGCACCCACCGAACAAATGCCGGCAACCAGTGCGCTTTCCAGCATATCCGAAGAAATACGGGTATCCTTACCAATGAGCAGCTTTGCCTTGCCAGCACCTGTACGCTCCTGTGTTAATACATATGCAGCAGCCGCACCAATCTTAAATGCCAGCATTGCGTCCAGTTCAACATTCGCGACGCCGCGAACGCCGTCAGTTCCAAAATATTTGCCCAATCTAGTGACACTTCCTTCCAAACAGGATATTTATAGGGTTTGCTGACCATCTGGCGTTTCCAGCTTGAGATGGTCATATGCGCGGAATGTAGCACACCGCCCGCGCGGCGTTCGATTGAGAAATCCAATCTGCATGAGGTATGGTTCATACACATCTTCCAATGTGACCGCTTCCTCTCCAATGGTTGCCGCAAGGGTTTCCAATCCTACCGGACCGCCATTGTAGTTGACAATGATGCTGGTCAACATTCGACGGTCGATGTTATCTAAGCCCAGCGCGTCGATTTCGAGCGCCTGCAAGGCGAGGTCTGCCATTTCCTTTGTGATGATGCCATCGCCCCTGACCTGTGCGAAGTCTCTCACACGCCGCAAAAGCCGGTTTGCGATACGCGGTGTCCCTCGAGAGCGGCGCGCAATCTCATAAGCACCGTCATACCGACTGTGGACGCCCAAAATCCCAGCAGAGCGCGTCACGATTTTTTCAAGGTCATCTGGACTGTAAAGTTCCAGCCGGAGCATAACGCCAAAACGGTCGCGCAGAGGGGAGGTCATCTGTCCCGCACGAGTGGTTGCACCGATGAGTGTAAAGCGCGGCAAATCCAGACGGATTGAGCGGGCAGAAGGCCCCTTTCCGATGATGATATCGAGTGCATAATCCTCCATTGCCGGATACAGGATCTCCTCCACACTGCGATTGAGACGATGGATTTCATCAATAAACAGGATATCATTTTCTGTCAAATTGGTCAAGATTGCTGCAAGATCCCCTGCCTTTTCAATTGCAGGCCCAGACGTGACGCGGATATTCACCCCCATTTCTGCCGCAATAATATTTGCGAGGGTGGTCTTACCCAATCCCGGCGGACCATATAATAGCGTATGATCAAGGGGCTCTCCGCGCTGCTTGGCTGCTTCAATAAAAATTTGTAAATTTTCTTTGACTTTGCTCTGCCCAATGTAGTCCTCCATGGACTTCGGGCGCAAAGAGCTTTCCGTTTCGTCCTCCTGCATCTGGCGGCTGGACACAATGCGTTCATCGTCCATCATGCCGCCGGAAAATTCGATACTCAAACAATCACCGCCTTATCCCATTGCGATGCGCTTGAGACAAGCGCGAATGATTGCCTCTGTATCCGCGTATTCGGCAAGGTTCAGCCCTTCGAGCGCCTGCAAAGCTTCCGATTGTGCGTATCCCAAAACCATGAGCGCTGCAATCGCTTCCTGCGTGTGGTTGACACCTGCGCCTGCCGGCATTTCCATCACAGACGCACTGCCCTTCGCAGTCTGCATCTGTTCCTTGCTCAGCTTGTCGCGCAGTTCGAGCACGATACGCTGCGCAATCTTCTTGCCAATGCCGGGTGCCTGCGTCAGCAGCTTTTCATCACCTGTAATAATAGAAAGTGCAAGCTGGCTGGGCGGTGCAATCGACAAAATAGCAAGTGCCGCTTTCGGACCCACTCCAGACACACCGATGAGCAGCTTGAAGCAGTTCATTTCCTCCTGATTTATAAATCCATACAAATCAAAAATATCTTCTCTGACATATAAATAAGTATAAAGCCTGATTACTTCCCCCTGCTTGACACGGGAAAGCGTATGCTGCGAGGTATGGCAAGCATAGCCCACTCCAGCACAATCTACAACGCAAATCCCCTGCTCTACCAGAGCGGCCTTGCCTTCTATATAATAAAACATGGTTATTACTCCTTAACGATAAAGCGCAGAACGGGTTGAATGTCCGTGACAAATGGCAATTGCGAGTGCATCTGCCGCGTCGTCTGGACGTGGCACTTTCGCAAGCCCCAGCATCATGCGGGTCATTTCCATCATCTGCCTTTTTTCCGCCTTGCCATATCCCACAACCGACTGTTTGACCTGTGACGGGGTATAGGAAACCGGGGTCAATCCCTTTTGCGCCAGCGCCAGCAAAATCACACCGCGTGCCTGTGCAACCTGTATACCAGTTGTGATATTCGTATTAAAAAACAAATCCTCTACGGCTGCAGCTTCTGGATGAAAGGTGTCAATGAGTGTACACAAATCATCGTATAGCTCACACAGGCGCATGTGCATGGGTGCACCGATCTGTGTGGTGATTGCGCCGTATTGAATCGGCGTGAAGCGGTCATTTTGATAGCGGACAATTCCATAGCCAATTGTGCCATAGCCTGGGTCTATCCCAAGAATTACCATAGATAATCTTTCTCCTTTTTATCTGTGTGCACTGCTGTTTTTTACAAAATCATATCCTTTCCGGCAATTCTCGTGGATTCTGTTGTCAAGCTTTGCAGCAAAGCGTTGCCTTTATCATATCACAGTGCAAAGGCAATGTCTACCAAAAATGCGCACAGAAAAATACCCTACTTCATGGGAATATATGTGCCCTGCACCGCGGGAGCGCGCAGCCTTCTCTGGGGTTGCCCATGCCAACGCGGGACGTTTCCCACCCTTTCAAGGTTTGAACAATTGTGATACGCATGGGAACTGTATTAAACCGCCTTGTACAAGACTGAGAGAAACGTCGCGCCGGCGACAGCGGTCTCGTGGCAACGAGGGTGCCAAAAGGGTTTAGAACCTTACGGTTCCCCAACCCTTTTGAATCCCTTCCCTCCCTCTCCAGGGTGGGAATGTATGAGCGCCGCCATTAGGCGGGAGCGTGCATGCGGGAACGATACCGAGAAATGCCCCATTTCATGGGAATGTATGCACGCCGCACCGCGGGAGCGTGCAGCCACTGTCCACAGCAGACCTGTTCGGCTGTCCCTCATTCGGCTGCGCACCCATGGCACGCATTTTCCATGAAGGCTCGCTTGTGCGCCTGCGCTGCCAGTCTTTTAGGTGTTGTCCCCGTCTGGCTCCCGTGGTTCGCATTGGGAATCCGCCGCATACGAATAGGAACCAGTCCGCAGACTGGTGAAATATGAGGGCGGCGGTGGACAGGAAAGCTGGGGGATTCCTAAGGGGGCAAGAAAACCATCGGTTGTCTTCCCCCTTAGGTTGCCCACGCCAACGCGTGACGTTCTCCTAACCTCTCAAGGTCTGACAAACCCAGACTGGATCAGCCGCTCTGCCGCAAGCAGTATCCCCGCCTTTCCAGACGGGTAGGTCAATCCTCCCTGCATATAACAAACATACGGCTCACGCATCGGTGCATCTGCACTCAATTCAATAGACGCGCCCTGTACAAACGCACCCGCCGCCATGATGACCGGATCGTCATAACCCGGCATTGCCCACGGCTCGGGCGTCACGTAGGAATCGACGGGTGCACCCGCCTGAATTCCTTCACAAAACCGTCTCAGCGGTTCCGGCGCACCAAAAGCAATGGTCTGAATGATATCATAACGGGCAGCCTCTGGTGCCGGATCGACCGTAAATCCCAAAAGCTGCATGACCTTCGCACAAAATACCGCCGTTTTGACCGCCTGTGCAGTCACATGCGGCGCAAGGAAAAGCCCCTGATACAGCAGACGATTCTGCCCCATTGTGCAGCCGCACTCGCCCCCGATTCCCGGAGCCGTCAGGCGATACGCCGCACGCTCCACCAAATCGGCACGCCCTACGATATAACCGCCCGTCGGTGCAAGTCCGCCCCCCGGATTCTTAATGAGAGAGCCTGCGCAAAGGTCTGCCCCCACCTGAGTCGGCTCTATTTCCTCAGTAAACTCACCATAGCAGTTATCGACCATGATGACCGCATGTGGATTGACCTGCCGCACAGCCCGACAAGCCTCACCAATTTCCGCACAGGACAGGGTCTGACGAACTGCATACCCACGGGAACGCTGCAAGAATACCAGTTTCACGTCCGGTTCAGCTGCCGCCTTTGTAATTGCAGGCAAATCCAATCGTCCGTCTTTCAAATCGACCTGACGGTATGCAATCCCATAGCGTTTCATACTGCCTGGGCAGTCTCCTGTCACGGTATTGAGCAGGGTATCATATGGCTCGCTTGTGACAGAAAGCATCACATCTCCCGGCTCCAATGCGCCAAACAGGGCACAGGACAGTGCGTG
>JAGZIY010000027.1 GCA_018365995.1 Butyricicoccus pullicaecorum
GCATCTTTATTATAGCAAAAGGAGTTTTTATTTCTTCATCTTCGGCAATAGCCTTCTTTTGAACCACTCGCCTAGCGAGTGGTTTTACATCACAAAAAACGGGAATCCTTTTGGATTCCCGTTTCACTATTTCATTATTTCTTTACAGAAATTGTAACTGTATCGTCCTTAACTTCTACATCAAAGCCCATCATTGCTTCAAAGAGTTCGGCAGCAGCATAGGTTCTGTCCTCTACAATATATGGTGCTACGCCATATTTTTCCGGAGCTGCCATACCAACCATGCCTTCCTTGCTCGGTACAGAAACATAGGAATCTACACCAATTTCCAAAGTCATTGTACGTGTATCATTCTTGATGGTTACATATTCCTTGCCATCTTTCTGCACATAATCGACATCGAATCCCAGAGCTTCTGCAACTTCACGAACTGCAATTACCGCCTTGCCATCTTTCACACTCGCCTTTGTTGCCAAAGTCTTGTCTCCTGCAATAACAGTCAGTTCCGTTGCCTCAGCCGGCTTCGTCTCCTCCGGCTTCGTCTCCTCCGGCTTCGTCTCCTCCGGCTTTGTTTCTTCCGGCTTCGTCTCCTCTGGCTTTGTTTCTTCCGGCTTCGTCTCCTCCGGCTTTGCCGCTGGCTTCAGCTCCTCCATAGGAGTTTCAGTCTCTGCTGCTTCAGCCGCATTCGTCGGCTCTTCTTTCGCCTCTGGTGCAACACCTTCCGGATCCGCTGCCACGGTTGGCAATACAACCAGTTTCTCTGTATATGCCTGCCCCGGATAACTCATTGCAACTACATCATACCACGCCAGAAAACGGGTTCCCGCAGTCAGAGACTCAGCGGTTACGATATCCTTTGTCTTTAGCGCAGACATTGCCGTTTTGCCATCTACACGAATAATCATATCGCCAGCAGCAGTTGTAATCGCGGTTTTGCCATATTCTTCACGGTTAACCGTGCCAACCTCATGCAGAGATGCTGGTGTTTTATCTCCCACATTCACCAAAATCAACTCACAAGCAGACTGCGGCGGCAGGCTGCGTGTCATTACAGGAGAATAGTATACAAACACCTTATCTCCAGCCTTGATTTCGTCCATTGCAGCTGGCACACCTGTTTCATTGTTGACAACCAGAGTCTTTTGGTCCAGATTGAGCTGAATCTCCTCACCCTTTTCTGTCTTGACCAACATGAACTTATAATCGTCCGCTTCCTTCTGCACAGATGTAACGGAAACCATTGCACCGATACGTACATCCATCTGTACCTCAGTTGCCTCTGTACCCGTCACAGCCTTCTCACTCTCCGTCTTTACGGGTGTTGCCGGCACTTTCTCTGCATCTGCTGCAAATGCACTGCCTGCACATAACAGTGCAGCACTCATACCCATTGCTAAAATCTGCTTCTTTTTCATCTTGTTCATCCTCCTCTGTTTCGTTTTCTTGTTAGATTAGACGGTCTTGAACTAGAAAAGTTCCGTCTATTTGGAAAAATTATCAAAAATAATTTTAATAGAATTTCTACTATTTTGCAAGACTAATTTTCTTCTTTTCCGCTAGACTTGCCTGATAACTCCATGCCGTCCGGTATTTCCACTGCACCTGAAGCGGTCACTGAATCTGCTTGCAGTTCAATTTTATAAGTATCTGTTTTTCCGTTTACAGGCATATTCACCTGAATCCGTGCCGTCTGATGCCCAATGATATTGCCATCTGTCTTGATGCTGTAATCAATTTGCTTGAGCGAATTTCCCTGTACCATTTTATTGATAACCTCCGGTACCAGAGAAAAAGCATAAACCCCATTTTTTTCAGAAAGCTGTAAAATAGCGCTCACAGGTATCACAGCTGTATCCTTTACGGAAAGCTTGGTTGTTTTTCCGTTGACACTCTGATATCGTTCTCCATCTTTCTGATACAAGCCCACCATGAGCGCATCTTGATAACGCAGCTCTGCAGAGAAATCTTCTCCCTCCAGCTGTGCCTTGCCTGTATAGACCAGAGATTGTCCGGAGGGTGCATACACCGTCGCAGCCAGTGCATACGCACGCGCTTTTCCCTGCTCTGCTTCCCGCATCTGTATATAGGCTCGATAATTTTCAAAACGCAATTTGGTTTCAGATGCCTTTTGGTGATCGACACTTCCTTGCGTAATCAAGGCATCTAAAAGCATATCCGCACCAGATTTGGTTGGGCGGCTCAGTGCTGTATAGCTCATTGCCACCATATGATCACGCAAAAATGTCTTGTTGTCATAATTAGCAGTATCGATTACCCCCAATGTCTTTGCGTAATCAAGGGCTGTCTGGTAGGTATAGCCGTCTCCCTCCGCATATCCCAAGGTGCGCAGCAAAAAGGTTGCATATTGTTGGGCACTGCAAAGCTGCGTGGTTCCAAATTTCGTGTTGCTCATACCTACTGTCAAGTTATTTTCATAGAGCCACCCCACATAAGAAGCCGCCCACGCTGGTACATCCTGAAAGGGGATCGTATAATCCTTACTCTTTGCAGTCTCTTCCTGCCCCAACAAACGAACCAACATTACAGCTGCCTCTGCACGAGTTGGTGTACGTTCCAACTCATACCCATGCTTGGTACCCGAAAATAACTCCATTCCCTTCAGTGCATCTGCGCAGTGCGTAAAATTTGCAGCCAAAGCGGTACTGCTCAGTATTGCAGCTGTGAGGATTCCTGCCGAAGTCCTCTGTATCCATCTTTTCATATAGAACTCTCCTCTTGAACACACTCAAAATTCACATGACGCCATAGAATGACTTTCTTTTCCGTCAAAATTCTATCCATTCTTCCCATTGACTTTCGATAAGGCGTTGTATATAATTTCCATTAGTTAGTATTGACTAACTAATTTCCTATTTTTAATCTGTCTGATATTGTATCATACTTATCATACGCTGACAAAATAAATTTTTTCCATGTATGGATCCCATACAAATCAAGCACGCTAAAGTTAAGACAGGAGGAGCATATTATGAATTTACAAAAATGCGCAGTCATTGGAACAGGCTTTGTCGGTGCAACTGCTGCTTACACGCTCGCAACCAGCGGACTATTTTCCGAGTTGGTGCTGCTCGACGTCAACCGTGCCAAGGCAGAAGGAGAGGCAGCTGATATCAGCCACGGTGTTTCCTTTGCACAGCCCTGCTCTGTACATGCCGGTGATTATCAAGACCTTAAAGACTGTGGTCTCATCATACTCGCCGCAGGTGCAAACCAAAAGCCAAATGAGACCCGCATTGATTTGCTGCATCGCAATGAGGCAATCCTACAAAGTATTTTAAGTGCCGTTCTGCCAGTTGCCCCCGACTGTATTCTGCTCATTGTATCCAATCCCGTAGATTTACTGACTTATCTTGCACAAAAAATCTCTGGTTTGCCCACAAGCCGCGTTATCGGAACCGGAACCGTTTTAGATACCGCCCGACTCAAATATCTCGTCGGACAGCATTTACAGGTAGACAGCCGCAATGTACACGCATTTATCATTGGCGAACATGGTGACAGTGAACTTGCCGTGTGGTCATCTGCCAATATTTCAGGCATGGATCTGCCCGATTACTGCCGCATTACTGGAAAGGAATTTTCACAGAAGGTGCTGGATGATATTTACCACAATGTTAGAGATTCCGCATATCACATCATCGACAGTAAGGGCGCAACCTATTATGGGATTGGTATGGCGATTCTGCGTATTGCCCGCGCCATTGTACGCAATGAACGCTCGGTACTTCCTGTTTCCTCTGTGATTCAAGACCGCTATGGCGTGCGCGAGATTTGTCTGGGTCTTCCCACTGTTCTGGGACAAAATGGTGTAGAAGCCGTGCTCGATCTGCCACTGAACTACGAGGAGAAAAAGCAGTTGGAATCTTCTGCTGGAAAGCTTCGTTCCCTTTTGGATTCGATGAACCGATAACAGAAATACTGCCAAAGGACTTGCTGTCTGTCAAAAAGATTGCAAGTCCTAGTTATTCTTTGGATTTTGATAGATGATATTCTGTTGTACATCTGCAATATAGGTAATTTGTTTGCCACCCTCGTCTAAATATTCCGTTTTGATATAATATTTCGTCCCGTTTTCATCTTGAACCAGCTGCGTGAATTCACTTCCATATAAAGACGATTCAATCGTATTGGACTCTGCATAAGTGATATCCCCTACAAATCCACATTGCGTGCTCAAAAGATCCATTAACGTATGACAAATTTCTGTTTCAAAGCTGTACGCTGTCGATGTCACCTGTAAATATTCTATGCTGTACATGGTATAAGTTTTGTCCGGATAAGAGATATCCCGTGCATATCGCTCTGGCTGATATATTTTGACCCCCTCCCTTGCGTCCTCTGGGGTGTTCTCACGGTCATACCATAAATACGCCGGAATCAAGCACATACTTGTCAGCCCAATACTCTGCGAATTATTCTTATGGTCAGGTGCACTGGTATCTTCTTTGCAGTCCTGATAAAAGAGCAGAAAAATCTCCTTATTTGTATATAAGGTCATGAGATATCCTGTGGAGCGTTTTCCCCCTCTGCCGCGGTAAGAAGAAAATCCAGTTGTTTTTACAGTATATCGCTGAATCGTCCCATGTAAAATTTCATTCATCTGCTCAATTTGCGTACGCAGGTTATCCTCTCCCAATTCCTCCACGGTACTTGGAGCAAAACGAGCCATCAGTTCCTCCGTTCTGTTATGGGCGATTTCATACAGTATGATATCCTCCAGCTTTGTTGGGGCATCTTCAGCCACATCATATACAGGATTCTGCTGGTATATCTGCTGCTCCGATTCCGTCAAACGATACCACACAGAGGGCAGCATACTGCATCCTGTGAGCAGGCAAATACCTACCAACATTCCAACACAATATCTGTACTTCATTAGATCCCTCTTTTCTTCTATATACTGTATGTTTTTTCACGCTGGCAATCTAAAAATTCAGTGTTATTGTAGCTAACTTTATTGTAGCATAAATCAAAAGTCAGGTACATGGATATTTTTCATGCACCTATTCGATACCTCCGAAAAACTATTTTTTTCGAACCCTCCGCCGCACAGAGCGCTCCGAATGCGAAATGCCCGAAACCGCACATAAACGAGCGATTTCGGGCATTTTTCTGTGTAAAAAATCACGCACACTCACGACTTTTTACAGAATTTATGAGTAACACAGGCGCGAGATACGTTTGCAACAGACTGAGACAAAGACATGAATATTTCATATACTTGTCTTTCATTCACCTATCTGCCAGCTGCATGTTTTTTTTGGAAACGTATCAGTCAAAGCAACATTGGCAGCTTATTCTGCCTTATCCGATGCAGCGTCATCTTTCTTATCGTTTTCTGCTCCATCCTTTTTGTCAGATGCAGCATCATCCTTCTTGTCTGCATCTTCTGTTTTTTCGATTTCGGCACCCAACTCTTCTACAGTTTTATAGCCATCTAAATCACTTGGATAGCTGACCTCGACTGCATCACCGGTCTTTGTTGTTGTAACATCCATCACAATAGAAGCGTCAATTTTCTGACCCATGACTTCCATGCTCATTGCCATGTCAGCCTTCTGGCTATACAGTCCGCCTTCCTTGAAATTCATCTCAATGTCAGCCTTGCTCAAATCCATGCTCATCTTGAGCATATCCTCTGTAATGCCCTGCTTCTTCATTTCCTCAGTGAGCTCGATTTGACCGGTAATCTGGCTGAAAATCTCTGCAAACATACCATTGAATACATCTGCATTGTAGCTCATCTTATAGGTATTCCCCTCCTGAGAAATACTGTCTACCATGCACAGGGGTATGCTCTTCATGCCAGCCAAACTTTGCAGGTCGATGCCTTGGAGCATGGTATCGAGATCCATGTCCTGCTTCACCTTCTGATCCATGAACTTTGTGTAGGAAACACCGTCCTTGACATACATTTCCATCGGCATTTCTACCTTTTGTACCTTGCCATCTTCTGCCGGAACGCTCATTGTCAGGCTGCCCTTCATAGACATCTGCATTTCCTGAATCTTTGCCGGATCCGCCTTTACCTGTACGGTAAATTTACCAGCAGCATCTACGGACTCCTCTGCAACCTTGAGATTCATAGTAAAGTTCGCAGCACCATCTACTGATGTTGTAGCGGCAACAGATTCATACGCCTTATTGAAGCTGCGCAGAGCGGCAAAGGTCTTTTGTACCGGTGCAGCCTTGTCCTCGGGAACTGCCTTATCTGCAACCAACTTGGTCAGGAGGTCTGTTTCACCGCTCTTCGGTGCAGCAGACAGCGCAGTGTAACTCATTGCAACCACTTCATCACGCATGAAGTTATCTTCATCTAAATTAAATGCATCCACAACATTCTTTTCGGTTGCAAAGTCAATTGCATTTTCATAAGTAAAGTCGCCGCCCTTTGCATCAGAGTAGCCCAGAGCGCGCATCAAAAAGGTCGTATACTGCTGCGCAGTGCACTTGCTGCCCGGCTCAAATGTAGTCGCTGACGCGCCAGAGGTCAGTCCCTGACTCTGGAGCCATGCTACATAAGGCTTTGCCCATGCATATCCGCCCTCCATATCTGTGAAGGGGAACTTTGCAGCATTTGCCTCATAATAAGATTTTGCCTCTGCTTCCTTACCCAACAGACGCACGAGCATGGTAGCAGCCTCTGCACGATCTGGTGCACGATCCAGTTCATAGCCTGCCTCAGAACCATTAAACAACCCCAGCTCCTTGAGCACATCTGCACTGCTTGTAAAATCGGCAGCTGATGCACCAGATGCGAGCATTGCAGCCGCAAAAGAGCCCACCACCATAGATTTCATAACCTTTTTCATTTCCAATCATCCTCCTCAGAACGAGTCTGTGCTTATTATATCACTTTAATCAGAGAAAGCAACAGTTTTTCCTCCTTTTCCAATATCTGTTCATAATTTTTTTACACAAAAAATACGCATCCTGACTCAAACAAAATGCGTATTTTATGGTAACTTTTTTGATTTTAAGCAATATGAGAAATTTTAATGAATTGCCAATAATTTCCCGGGACAAACAGCTCTATGCCTGTACCGCTCTTGGTTGTTTTTGCAGTCACATGATAAGAAACATTGTGTAAGTTCATATTCAAGGTACGCTCCGCGAGTGTACCGTCCTCCTCAAACTTCAACTCGGCAGTTCCGGCTGCAAGCGGCAAGGTAACAGTATCTCCATAGACTTGAATCTCTCCCAACAGACTGCGTGCAGGCACAATAGACATGACAAGCGACAATAGATTGGTTTCCCGCAGCATTGCAGCCACTTGATCGTCCCGATAGTTTCGATTACTCAGAGGCGAAATGGAAATGCCTGAACTATCTCTTACAATAGATACCTTTTGTGAAACCGAATATCCATCTTGCATTGCAACGGACAGCATGCCATGCAAAACAGCCTGTCTGCCCTGATCCACCAGACTTCCACGCAGGCTCATTGTGCTTTTTGTTTCACGGTCAATCAGCGATGCAAATACATCTGCGGCATACGGAATCGCAGCTGCTGCCTTATTTTGTACATCTGCAATCTGCTTCGTCTCTCCAAGAATCAGTCCTGCCTGCTCCTTATCCACAACACCCTGTGCAACGAGCTGAGCAATCAAAGTATCCTTTTCACCCTTTGGGCACAGTTCCAATGCCATGCGGCTCATTTGTACAGCATCATCGCGTCTAAAATCTCCAATATCGCAGGAAAAATTGTCTAACAGTCCTATCTGCATGCCAAAAACTGGTGCACTTTCATAACGGAAATCTCCTTTCTTATCGGAATATCCCAATGCACGCAGCATAAAGGTCGTATACATTTCGACCGTGCACGGTGCTTCTGGCTCAAACTTATCTGCGCTTGCACCAGAAATCATTCCCTTTTGATAAAGCAGATTGACCGCCGGCTTTTGCCAATCCTGCAAGTCTGTAAACGCTCCCTCCGGCGCTGTTTGTGCCTCTTCTTCCAGCCCCAGCAAACGCACCAGCATGACAGCCGCTTCTGCACGGGTACATCGTGCGCCCAAATCATACAAGGGTTTTCCTTGCGCGTCAAATCCGACTCCTTGGAACAGCCCCAGTGCATATAGGATATCTGCACTATTGGTGTAATCAATTGCAGGTGTCGTCACAACAGTATTTTCTTCCGGCGGTGGTGGTGTCATCTCCGATACGACTGCACCTGCGACACCAGATAACAGTCCCAAAGCACAAAGTCCAGCAACCAATCGTTTCATAATACTCCTCCTCACATTACTTGCTCACGACAACCAGATGTGGATACGCCAAATCAATACCCTCTTTATCAAATCGCTTCTTAATGTGGCGCAGCAAATCTGCCCGCATGGCAAAGGTTGTTGCATTATCCTTACCCCAAAGCAACGCACGTAAAATCACCGCTGAATCTGCAAGCTCCGACACGCGCACAACCACTTTCGGATTCCCCTTGTCCTGTTCTTCCGGTGTACGACGATCCAAATAATCTGGATGCTCCCCGACGACCTCAGCCAGCAACGCCAATGCACGGTCAAGATCCGATTCATAAGTAATCCCAACATCCATTGTAAGACAAACATTCTTGTCGCCATAATCTGCATTTTCTACGATCGATGTATTCATAGTACTGTTTGGAACGATGATGCGCTTGTTTTCGATAGTCCGGAGAACTGTATGACGCAGTGTAATATCCTCCACCGTACCAGTGACTCCCTGCGAAATCACATTGACAACGTCTCCAATCACAAAGGGCTTGAAAACCAAAATCATAATACCGCTTGCGACCGAACCCAGCGCTTCCTGACTGGCTACACCAAAAACGACTGCCAGCACACCGCCAGCTGCCATCAACTTGGTAACAGCATCATTGAGCATTGGAATCCCCGATACAATCACTGCAATTGCAGAAAAGTACACAATAAATAAAATCGGATAGCGCAGGAATGCAGCCAAAGTCGCTCCTGACTGATTGCTCTGCTTCATTTTAGCAATCATCTGATTAAATGCACGGTTAATCAATTTCACTGCAATCATGGTCACCAAAATCGTTATGGTAATCAACAAAACCTTTCCCACAAAACGACCCAGATCAGAATAATAAAAAAACTTTACTATACTGCCCCACCATGAATCCGGCACAACTGCACCAACAACAGTTTCTGCCACATCTGTGACCGCCTGTGCAGGGTCTGTCAGCGGTACGGCATCTCCGATTGGCATTTTCATTTCCTCCTCGCTTTCACATAGTACAAGGGCCGCGCAAGACTGCGCGACCCCATTGTAAATACATCAATATGCAATGCCCCAAACAATCATTTTCTTGGCTGGCTTACCGCAAATTGGACAGACCTCACCCAGATTTTCCTGTTCAAACGGCATACAACGGGAAGGCATTCCAGTTTCTTCCTTTACCTTCTCCTCACATGCCCGATCTCCGCACCACATAGACTTCACAAAGCCTGTATGCTCCTTGAGAATACGCTTCATATCTTCGAGCGAGTGTGCAACATACGTGTGCTCCTCGCGATTTTTGAGCGCCTTATCAAACAACGCCTTCTGTACCGTATCCAGCAGCTGCAAAACAACGGTGGTCACGTCTTCAAATTTTACAACCGTTTTTTCTCGGTTGTCGCGACGCACAATAACACATTGTCCGTTTTCCATATCACGTGGTCCAACCTCAAGACGCAGCGGGAATCCCTTCATTTCATACTCTGCAAACTTCCAGCCCGGACGGTTGTCGCTGAGGTCGATTTTTGCACGGATCCCAGCCTTTTTGAGCATCTCATACAGTTCGGCTGCCTTTTCCGTCACGCCCGGTTTATGTGACGCAACCGGAATGACAACAATCTGGAACGGCGCGATCTTCGGCGGAAGCACCAGACCTTCATTGTCTCCGTGTGTCATAATAATTGCGCCAATCAGTCGGGTAGATACGCCCCATGATGTCTGATACATATATTGCAGGGTATTGTTTTGATCGGTAAACTGCATATTGAATGCACGTGCAAACCCATCTCCAAAATAATGTGAGGTACCCGACTGTAGTGCCTTACCGTCGTGCATCATCGCCTCGATGGTATAGGTATCCTCTGCACCCGCAAACCGTTCCTTCTCAGTTTTCTGTCCTTTCAGTACTGGCATCGCCAGATATTCCTCACAGAAGGTTGCATAGGTGTCAAGCATACGAAGCGTTTCTTCGCGTGCTTCCTGCTCGGTTGCATGCACAGTATGCCCTTCCTGCCACCAGAATTCACGGGAACGCAGGAACGGACGGGTTGTCTTTTCCCAACGTACCACTGAACACCACTGATTATACAGCTTGGGCAGATCACGCCATGAGCGAACCGTCTTTGCATAATGCTCACAGAACAGCGTTTCTGAGGTCGGACGTACACACAAACGCTCCTCCAGCTTTTCTGTACCGCCATGTGTGACCCATGCGACTTCTGGTGCAAATCCCTCCACATGGTCCTTTTCTTTCTGAAGCAGGGACTCCGGAATAAAGAGCGGCATTGCCACATTCTCATGTCCTGTTTCCTTGAACATTCCATCAAGCGTCTTTTGGATATTTTCCCACAGAGCCTGTGCATAAGGGCGCATAATGACACAGCCCTTGACCGATGAATAATCAATCATCTCTGCTTTTTTCACAATATCCGTATACCACTGGGCAAAATCTACGTCCATGGACGTAATTTCGGAGACCAGTTTTTTATTCTCTGCCATTTATACAATCACCTTTTCTGTAAAATTCAAAGCACAGGTGGGCATTTACAACCCACCGTGCACAGACCTTTACCTCTTATTTCAGTCGGGACTTTACCTCATATGCGAGTTTTTCGATAAACTCCTCAAGCGGCATCACGGTTGTCTTACCGTCACGGCGATCACGCACGGCAACCTCACCGGCAGCCTCCTCCTTATCGCCCAGAACCAGCATATAAGGAACCTTTTCAAGCTGTGCCTCACGAATCTTATAGCCCAGCTTTTCATTCCGCGCGTCTATCTCCGTGCGGAAGCCAAGCGCCTCAAGCTGACGCTGGATTTCTTCTGTATATGCACAGTTGCGGTCGGTCATCGTCAACAGCTTTACCTGTACAGGTGCAAGCCATGTTGGGAATGCGCCCGCAAAATGCTCGGTTAGAATACCAATAAAGCGTTCAATAGAGCCGAATACCACACGGTGGATCATAACCGGTCGATGCTTCTGGTCATCGGCGCCCGTATATTCGAGTTCAAAGCGCTCTGGCAGCTGGAAGTCCAGCTGAATGGTACCACACTGCCAAGTACGTCCCAGACAATCCTCCAGATGGAAGTCGATCTTCGGACCATAGAATGCGCCATCACCCTCATTGATAACATACGTTTTTCCCATTTCCTCGAGTGCAGCCTTGAGTCCATTGGTAGCAAGTTCCCAATCTGCTTCATCACCCATGTGATCTTCAGGCATCGTAGACAGCTCGATATGGTATGGGAATCCAAACAGAGAGTATACATCGTCAATCAGCTTGCAGACACCCTTGATTTCATCTTTGATCTGCTCGCGTGTCATAAAGATATGGGCATCGTCCTGCGTAAAACAGCGAACACGCATCAGACCATGCAGTGCACCGGACAACTCGTGACGGTGTACCAACCCCAACTCACCGACACGGAGCGGCAGTTCACGGTAAGAATGTGGCTGATACTTATAGACCAACATCCCTCCCGGACAATTCATTGGCTTGATCGCAAAATCCTGCTCATCAATCACCGTGGTGTACATATTATTTTTATAATGTGCCCAGTGACCCGAACGTTCCCACAATGCACGGTTCATCATCATTGGGGTAGATACTTCCTGATATCCTGCCTTGCGATGGATTTCACGCCAATAATCGATCAGTGTATTCTTTAGGATCATGCCCTTTGGCAGGAAGAACGGGAATCCCGGCCCCTCCTCCATCATGGTAAACAGACCAAGTTCTTTGCCCAGCTTACGATGATCCCGACGCTTTGCCTCCTCAATGCGCTGAAGATATGCGTCCAACTCGTCCTTCTTCGGGAATGCCGTACCGTAAATACGCTGGAGCATCTTACGATTTGCATCACCGCGCCAATATGCACCAGTTACAGAAGTCAGCTTCAGTGCATTTGCTTTCACCCTGCCTGTTGAATCGAGATGCGGGCCTGCACAGAGGTCGGTGAACTCGCCCTGCTTGTAGAAAGAAATGACTGCATCCTCCGGCAGATCATCAATCAGCTCTACCTTATACGGCTCCTCCTTTTCCTCCATTAGGCGGCGCGCCTCTGCACGAGGCAATTCAAAGCGCTCCAACGGCAGCTTTTCCTTGCTGATTTTCTTCATTTCCGCCTCGATTGCATCCAGATGCTCCTGTGTCAGCGAAAATGGCAAGTCAATATCATAGTAAAATCCATTGTCGATTGCAGGTCCAATTGCAAGCTTTGCCTCTGGATACAGGCGTTTCACAGCCTGTGCAAGCATGTGGGAAACGGTATGGCGATAGGTATCCCGATATTCTGGGTTTTCAAACGTATACTGATTATCAGACATCATAATTCAATCCTTTCTCCGGTACTGGGGCGAACAGAAAAGCCCACCCCTAAATCAACTTGATTTCAGGGGTGAGCTTATTAAACCCACGGTTCCACCCTGCTTGCAGCTCATCAAAAGCTGCCGCTCGGAGCCTGTAACGAAGGCGAATCGGTGCAGGATACTCTAATTTCCCCCACACAGCTCAGGAACCGGTCACCTTTTTCACACAGCTGGCGGCGCTTTCAGCCATGGCGCACACTCTCTGTTACACTGTTCTTATAGAAGCAGGTGTTTTCCTTCAAAGCTTTTCTAATATATAAATTCTTACTTTAGATGATACACCAGCATAGTCTCTTTGTCAACCACACTTGTGACAAAAAACAGAGTAAATTTACAGAGAATCCCAAGACAATCTGCCAAATAGTTGTTAGTTTCACAGTTTCTTCCTGCTCAATCGTCTTGTACCTGCGGCATTTGCGCCTTTGCCTTTTCCATCTCAGTTTCCAACTTTGTGATAAATTCCTGCTTGTGGTCATCACCCAAAAATGCGGTATTAGGCACAATCAGTGCAGACAAATCATCAAGATATAAATACACCTGATTCTGTGCTGCTACAACACGCTTAAAAGCCTCGTAGGGATGCAGAGTATCCTCACTCTCTCCAACGAGCTGCACTCCATTTTCCAAAAGGCGCAATGTTTTTGTACCACAAATATGCTTATTCACCGCTCTTTGAATGGTTCTTCTCACATTTTTCCGTGCAGAGCGCTTGAACCATGCAGGTCCTATAAAGAAACAAGCACCGGCAAGCGCCAGATATACGACAATGCTAAGTACGGAAAGTGCATCGAATACATACATCAGGGCCATTCCGCCCACAAGCACCAGACCCGCCATCATGATACTGAGTTTGCGCATGGTTTTTTGAATGAGCGGATCATGATCGATGAAATACATATTATAATCAATAAAGTCCTGCTCCTGAATTTCATATTGCAGTTCCATAATACTTCACTCCATTTCGTTTTTATCTGTATTGTCTTTTATCATACCACAAACCATAGCACCACTTCAATATCTCAGGCACATGCTTTTTTGTGCACAAAAAGAGAGTTGGCACAAAGCCAACTCTCTTAAAAGTCGTCGATACTCTATTAAAGACCAGTGTGCTCCTTGATGTAAGCGCGAGCCATCTTTGCATACTCGAACGGATTTGCCTTTGCAGGGTCCTGCTCAGCCTCAACCATGATCCAGCCTTCGTAGCCAGCCTTGTCAAGCAGTGCAAATACATCGTCAAACTGTACGCAGCCGTCCGGATCGCCCGGTACGGTGAATGCACCTTCGCGAACTGCCTTCAGGAAAGACCAATCCTCAGCCTTTACCTTCTCAACGATTGGCATACGCATATTCTTCAGGTGTACATGACCAACACGATCTGCAAACTTCTCCAGCATTGCAACCGGATCTTCACCAGCAAAAGTAAAGTGACCGGTATCAAAGCACAGGAAAACATACTTTGGATCGGTGTTCTCCATCAGACGTGTGGTTTCCTCAACTGTCTGTACCACGGTACCCATATGGTGATGGAAGCAGGAACGAATACCATACTTTTCCAGAGACAGCTTGCCCAGCTTGTTGAGACCCTCACACAGGCGTACCCATTCCTCATCGTTCAGAATACGCTTGTCCTTCAGAATGCGCTTGTCCAGCATGCCCTGAATCGAGCCGGACTGCTCGGAAATGTTGATTGCAGTTGCACCAACAGCAGACAGGTACTCCAACTCCTTGACAAATTCAGCCTCTACCTCTTCATACGGCTTATCAACTAAGAAAGAGGAGAACCACTTCGATGCGATGGTCATGCCGCGAACATCAAGCATGTGCTTCAGCACCTTCACATCGGTCGGATACTTATGACCAACCTCGGAACCAGTGAAGCCTGCCAGTGCCATCTCAGAGACGCACTGCTGGAAAGTGTTCTCGTCACCGAGGTCCCACATATCATCGTTGGACCAACCAATCGGACACATACCGAGCTTTACTTTGTTGGGATCTAACATTTTTCATACCTCCAAACGGAAATCAGAAATCGCTATCTTAAAACCAGACAGCGCCATCTCTACATGTATTTATTGTACCGTAACACACCTCGAAAGTCAACACAAATGTGTTAAAGTTGACCATCTTTTCTGTCATATTATGGGATATTTTCTTCTATTTGTGCAACACCTGTTTGTACAGCCGCCGCTGCAACCGCCTGTGCGACCGCCTTGGTCACACGCTCGTCAAACGCTGCCGGCATGATATAATCGGCAGAAAGCTCTGCGTCCGAAATCACATTTGCAATCGCATAAGCTGCTGCCATTTTCATTTCCTCATTGATATCTGACGCCCGCACGTCAAGTGCCCCACGAAAAATACCAGGAAATGCCAGCACATTATTGATTTGATTTGGGTAGTCTGATCTGCCTGTGCCGACAACAGCAGCGCCTCCCTTTTTTGCCTCATCCGGCCAAATCTCTGGCACCGGATTTGCCATAGCAAAGACCATCGGGCTTTCTGCCATTGTGGAAACCATCTCAGCGGTCAATACGCCCGGCGCAGACAGTCCAAAAAACACATCTGCCCCGCGCACAGCATCCGCAAGCGTACCAGTCAAATGTTCGCGGTTTGTCAGCTTTGCCATATCTGCCTGTGCAGGGTTGAGCCGTTCATCGCCTTCACATACGATACCAAAACGTTCACACATTACAATATGCCGGACGCCCAAAAACATCAGGAATTTTGTCACCGCAATTGCTGCCGCACCACAGCCATTCACAACCAGCCTGATGTCCTCCAGCTTACGTCCGGTCAAACGGCAGGCATTTATGATTGCCGCCGCGCAGCATACCGCTGTGCCATGCTGGTCATCATGGAAAATCGGGATATCACAGACCTCTTTCAGCTTGCGCTCGATTTCAAAGCAGCGCGGTGCAGAAATATCCTCCAGATTGATGCCGCCAAAAGAACCAGAAATGAGCTGTATGGTGCGCACGATTTCGTCCACATCCTTGGACTTGACACACAGCGGAAACGCATCTACATCTGCAAACGCCTTGAACAGCGCACATTTTCCCTCCATAACTGGCATTCCGGCTTCGGGTCCGATATCTCCCAGTCCAAGCACTGCCGTACCATCGGTCACAACCGCAACCAGATTACGACGGCGTGTATACCGATAGCTCAAAGATACATCTTCCTTGATTTTCAGGCATGGCTCTGCCACGCCGGGGGTATAGGCAACCGATAAATCTTCGCGGTTTGCAACCGGACAACGGGCAACCACTTCAATTTTGCCGCCCCACTCTTCATGTGCCAGCAGTGCTTTTTCTTTTGCGTCCATGCAAGAAACCTCCCATAAATTCAAATCATATATTGCCTTAATGATACCACAGTCATGGACTGTTTTTCAATCATCGTATCTGCAATATCTATCAAAACAGATTGGAACGGCTCTTTCATATCTTATGGTTGATTTACATCAAAAATAAAAATCGACATAAAAATATCCGTGCGGGATTTCACACACGGATATGGTCTTGTTCATCTTAACAAACCGGAATTGTTTATTCACTTTTCTTGTATTCCTCTATAGCAAAACACACCGCCAACAATAAAGATGACTATGCAAATGACAAGTGGCATCATCAATTCTAACCCTAATAAACTTCCTACAATGCCTGTTATACCGTTATAATCCCATCGATGAGGTGCCGCCGAGCAAAGAATTATAATTATCCCTAAAAAACTCATTATTTGCCATGACAGTCCAAATATCAAACTTTTCATCTTTACTCTCCTTAACTCCTGATTTATTTATCTCTATTATAATCACATAATGAAGCAAATACAATAATATTCTTAGGCTATAATCGCTAGGTTATCTCGTATTAGCGATATTTTTCAATTCCACTCAATAAATTGATAAAGCAAAAGAAAGCAAAATATCTTTTTTGTACACAATATTATAGTTGTTACAGCTTAGGTCAGTTTACAAGGAACTACACGCAGACCGTGAAACGGGCTGCTGACAACAAACGGCGCTATGCTCCCGGCTGGGTGCATAGCACCTGTTTGT
>JAGZIY010000028.1 GCA_018365995.1 Butyricicoccus pullicaecorum
CGGCTGGCAGGTCGTATTACACGTTTGACGTGTCCGCGAGGATCACAGGGCTTTGCCCGCATGTGAAATACCCCCGGCTTTGCCGGGGGATATTTATTGTCTTTTAGGGTCTTTATATGTTTTTAATCTTTACCGGGAAACGTTAAGAGCACCTTCATTGCTGATATGATAGGATTCTTTTCAGAAAAGCAGAGAGGAGGAAAGATTTATGATGGATTGTGCTATGCTCGCAGTTCTGGCGGGGTGTATTGGGTCTATTATCTTGCTGATTGGCTGGTGTCAAAAGCAAGTGGATAGAAGTGAGTAAGGAGGGAGAATCATGATTGTTTTAGGAATCATCGTTTTACTGCTGGGTGCTTATTTGGTCTATGCGCTGCTGCACCCGGAAAAGTTTTAAGACCAGCAGGAGGGAAACCAGATGTTACAAGTTATTTTGACCATTTTCATTTATTTGATCATGGTCATTCCGGTAGGTATTTATGTATATCATGTCGCCGCCGGAAAACACACCTTTGCCGATCCGGTATTGAACCGGGTAGACGGCGCTATTTATAAAATCTGCGGTATCGCTCCTCAAAACAGCATGAACTGGAAAAAGTACGCTGTTTCCTTGGTGGCGACCAACGGGGTCATGATGCTGCTGGGATATCTTGTTTTGCGGATTCAAAGCATTGGGCTGTTCAATCCGAATGGAATTGGCGGCATGGAGGAATCGCTCTCCTTCAATACCATCATTAGCTTTATGACCAATACCAATTTGCAGCATTATTCTGGCGAGTCGGGACTATCCTACCTGTCACAGATGCTCGTAGTCACTTTCATGATGTTTGTATCCGCTGCCAGCGGCTATGCAGTGTGTGTTGCATTCATCCGCGGCATGGCAGGCAAGACGAAGGATAACGTCGGCAACTTCTTTGCAGATCTCGTCCGTATTACGACCCGCGTGTTGCTTCCGTTCTCTATTGTCGGCGGCCTGCTGTTGGTGTGGCAGGGAGTGCCGCAGAATTTTTCCGGGAATGTGGTGGTAGATACCATTGAGGGAGCAAAACAGGTAATCGCAATGGGACCGGTAGCGGCGCTGGAAATCATTAAACATCTCGGCACAAACGGCGGCGGATTTTTAGGCGCGAATTCGGCAACGCCGATTGAGAATCCGACAATCCTTTCCAATTTGATTGAGCTGTACTCCATGATGCTTTTACCTGGAGCCTGCGTAATCACTTTTGGCAAAATGGTTCGTGATCGTAAGCGTGAGTTGGCATCTGCCGCTATTTCAGATGGCAAAAACACCGCAATCTCTAAGAAAACTCACAGAAGCCTGACGGTCTGGATGTATGGACGTGAAGGGCGCAGCATCTTTGCCGCAATGGGGATCCTGTTCCTGATTGGACTGGGGATTTGCTTCTGGGCGGAAAGTCAGGGCAATCCGGCGTTGGCCGACGTGGGACTCAGCCAATCCATGGGAAGCATGGAGGGGAAAGAAGTCCGATTCGGTGTGGCTCAGTCCTCTCTGTTTACAACGGTCACCACTTCGTTCACGACAGGTACCGTCAACAACATGCACGACACGCTGACGCCGCTGGGCGGTATGATCCCCATGCTTCACATGATGCTCAATGTGGTATTCGGCGGCAAGGGCGTTGGTCTGATGAATATGATTACCTATGCCATCCTAGCGGTGTTCATCTGTGGTTTGATGATTGGGCGCACGCCGGAGTATCTCGGCAAAAAGATCGAAGGGCGGGAGATGAAACTTGCTGCCCTGTGCATCATCATTCATCCGTTGCTTATATTGGCATTCTCGGCGTTGGCGGTAGGCACACCGGCAGGATTGGCCGGCATCACCAACCCCGGATATCATGGACTTTCACAGGTACTCTATGAATTTGCGTCTTCGGCCGCCAATAACGGCTCCGGCTTTGAAGGGCTGGCGGACAACACGCTGTTCTGGAATATCACCACCGGCATCGTCATGTTCTTCGGACGCTACCTCTCGATGGTGCTACAGCTTGCGATTGCAGGCTCGCTGATGAAAAAGAGTTTTGTCAACGAATCGACCGGCACGCTTCATACTGATACCATGAGTTTTGCGGTCATTTTGGTAGTTGTCGTCTATATCTTTGCAGCGCTGACCTTCTTCCCGGTGCTGGCGCTTGGCCCCGTTGCCGAACATTTGACCCTTTGGGCATAAGGAGGAACCACCATGAGCAAAAGGAATCAGAAGCTGATTACGCCTGAAATTTTTCGTCAGGCAGTCATCGGCTCCTTTACAAAGCTGAATCCTGTCTACATGATGAAAAACCCCGTCATGTTTGTTGTGGAGATTGGCTTTTTTATCACACTTGTACTTTCATTTTTCCCCGGCTTAGTTGGGGATATCGGTACGGGCACAAATATAAGAGCATACAACATTATCGTCTGCGCGGTGCTGTTTGTCACCGTCCTGTTCGCAAATTTCGCGGAGTCGGTGGCGGAAGGTCGAGGCAAAGCGCAGGCTGCCAGCCTGAAAAAAACGCAAAAGGATACCAAAGCCCGTCTGTTACTGGAGGATGGTGCGGAGAAAACAGTTCTATCCAGCGAATTGAAAAAAGGCGATGTGGTTTTGGTAAAGGCTGGCGAGATTATCCCCGGTGATGGAGAAGTCATTGAGGGTATTGCTTCGGTAGACGAGTCGGCCATCACGGGTGAGTCCGCTCCGGTGGTACGGGAATCCGGCGGCGATTTCTGTTCCGTGACTGGCGGCACGACCATTGTGTCTGACTGGTTGAAAATCCAGATCACTTCCGATGCGGGCAACAGCTTCCTCGACCGAATGATCGCGTTGGTGGAGGGCGCGTCCCGCAAAAAGACGCCCAACGAAATCGCGCTCAGCACACTGCTGGTATCGCTGACGATTATTTTCCTGATTGTCATTGTGACGCTGTATCCGATTGGGCTGTATTCCGGGGTGCAGCTTCAGACTTCGACTCTGATTGCGCTGACTGTCTGCCTGATCCCCACCACAATCGGCGGGCTTCTCTCCGCCATCGGTATTGCAGGTATGGACCGTGTGACCCGGTTCAATGTTATTGCCATGTCTGGCAAGGCTGTGGAAGCCTGCGGCGATGTGGACACCATGATTCTGGACAAAACTGGCACCATCACCTACGGCAACCGGCTGGCCGCTGATTTCTTCCCTGTAGGCGGCGCCTCCCGCAGCGAATTGATCCGCTGCGCCGCGCTGACCAGCCTGCATGACGATACCCCAGAGGGAAAATCCACGCTGGAACTTGCCCGGCATCTGGGCGATACGAGTCAGGATACTGCGGGTGCTGAATACATTGAATTTACGGCTCAGACCCGGATGAGCGGCGTAGATTTGCCCGGCGGCACAAAGATTCGCAAGGGTGCTGCCGAAGCCATTGAGCAATATGTAAAATCCTTGGGCGGCGTGATCCCCGGCGACCTGCGTGAACAGGTCAATAAAATTTCCAGCCTTGGCGGTACGCCGCTGACGGTCTGTGAAAATAACCGGGTTTTGGGCGTTATCTATCTGAAAGACACTGTGAAGCCCGGCATGGTAGAGCGGTTTGAGCGCCTGCGCGCCATCGGCATCAAAACTATTATGTGTACCGGCGACAATCCGCTGACCGCAGCAACCATCGCCAAAGAAGCGGGTGTGGACGGCTTTATTGCAGAATGCAAGCCAGAGGATAAGATCGATGTCATCAAAAAAGAGCAGGCAGAAGGCAAAATCGTTGCCATGACCGGCGATGGCACCAACGATGCGCCCGCACTGGCACAGGCGAATGTGGGTCTTGCGATGAACAGTGGCACCACCGCTGCCAAAGAAGCCGCCAATATGGTTGATCTGGATTCCGATCCCACGAAGATTCTGGAAGTTGTGGAGATTGGCAAGCAGCTTCTGATTACGCGTGGCAGCCTAACGACCTTCTCCATCGCCAACGATATTGCAAAATATTTTGCCATCATTCCTGCCATGTTTATGATGGCAATCCCGCAGCTAGGTGTTTTGAACATCATGCACTTAGCAACGCCGTACAGTGCGATTTTGTCGGCGCTAATCTTCAACGCCATCATTATCCCTTGCCTGATTCCCCTAGCCATGAAGGGCGTAAAATATCGGCCCATGTCCTCCGGGAAGCTGCTGGCAAGGAACATGCTGATTTATGGACTCGGCGGTGTCATAACCCCATTTGTGGGAATTAAGATTATTGATATGTTGATTGCCCCGTTACTCACAGCCATTGGCGTGGTTGGATTTTAAGGAAAGGTGGACATGTAATGAAAGAATCTGTCAAATCTGTACTCCATGGTGCGCGTCAAATAATCGGTGTCACAGTCATTCTGATGCTGATTTGCGGGTTTCTGTTCCCCTGTCTGCTGACAGGTCTGTCTGCTCTGATTTTTCCCCATCAAGCAGGTGGAAATCTGCTCACTGTTGACGGGCAAACGGTTGGTGCGGAGTATGTAGGTCAGGAATTTACCGAAGATTATTATATGTGGAGCCGCCCGTCTGCATATCATTACAATGTTTACGTTGAAGGTGAGGATGGAAAACTGTACTACAATGACGGAACAGAGTTCCCCGGTATTGGCTCCGGCTCCAACAACTATGCAGCAACCAATCCGGCGCTGACCGAACGTGTAGAGACGGACATTGAAGCGTTTCTGGCGAAAAATCCCGACATAAAGCGGGAGGATATCCCCACCGATTTGCTGACAGCCTCCGGTTCCGGACTTGACCCGCACATTTCCCCTGACTCCGCCGAAATACAGATTCCCCGGATTGCCGAGACGTCTGGGCTTACGGAGGAAGAAGTCAGGGAGATTGTGGCAGAAAATACCCAAGGTAAAGTTCTCGGCATCTTTGGCGAGGAGACTGTCAATGTGCTCAAAGTTAATGTTGAGATTGCACAGCGAATGGGAATTTTGTGACAGGGAGGAACGGCTATGAAGGCGATGCACTGTTTCAAAGAATCACAGAAGGTAGAAATCCCATCTCCCGATTTTAAGGATAACATCACGCTGAAACTCTTGCTGTAATTTCTGGAAAACGGAGTTGATTATGCGGGATTTGAATGGCTTTATAGCGGGATTTTCAAACAGGAGCTGACCGTATATGCAGCTCTGAACCGAATGGACTATACTTTGAAAATATCCGAATTAGAATTTGAACTATACGATGGAAAAGGCGAGCGACGCTATTTCAGTTTTAACAGTGAACAGAACGCACAGCGAGTTTTTCTAAAGCTGCTATTTCCGTTAAACGTCTGATTTTAATACGCTTCGCTATTTTTTATCGTGAAAATGAACAGCGCAGGCGGACGTGCTTGGCAGGATATTTGTCTGCGCTATAACATTTTGCGAACGCCAAAATCAAAACAGAACTCAGTGTAAAAGTCGGTCTGTAAGTAATTGCGACCGATCCGGCTCATGTCCTTGCACAGCAAGTGAGCCACCTTTCTGGTCTCAATATCGGCGGCAAGACGTTTCCGCCCAAGGCGCTCAAAGTTGCCACCCAACCATCCGTATAGTGGACGATGTTGGTGTAGCCATGCTGCCGTGCATAGGTTTCGAGGTATCGTTTCTGGTTACTACAATGGAGTAGTGAGGAATAAAAATAATTGTACGAAGTAAACTGTAAAATAGGCGTATCGTCTTGATTGACGATACGCCTATTTTACTTGTACCCTATATGGCAGCCACCCTAATCAATTCGTTATAGTTACGATACTGTTTTATGCGTAACTCCCTTTTGGGGAATTTTTGCGTCGATACTTAACCAAAAATTTGAGAATATACCCATTCACTGTATTTTTCGATGCTTTTAACGTCGCTTTCGGTGGTATAAGACAGTCCAAACCGATTGCAATGCTGCTGTACAATGCTCTGAGCCTTTTTATGTGCCTGCTCCATAGAGGAAGGATCACCAAAGTCTATGCTGGCATAAGCATCTAGAATTTCCTGCCCAGCCTTCAAGGAGTCATGATATTTTCCATAGTGCTTTTCGCCAAACTGATTTTCAACAGTGTCTGTTGTCTCCTTTATAAAATCCTTTCGGTAGGTTTCAAACAGACGATCTATCGTTGCACCAAACATCTTACCCAGTTCGCCGCTTGAGGCTGCTGCCTTTTTCGCTGCGGCATACGCAACACCTGTTTTACCATAATCTAGAGAAACAAGACTACCACAATAGATTCCGCACTCCTCCTCGAAGATGCGCCCTACCTTTTGCAGACGGAATAACTCGGTGGCTGTTGTTTCCACGCCGCCGATGGTCAGCTTGGTGGTTACCTTTTGGATATCTAAGCTGTGGAAATCCATGTCCTCATCGGCTTTTAGCTGCTCTGCCAACTCCTGAACGACCTGATGAAGCTGACCCTTGAGTGTTTCTACATCTTCGTGGGTATACTTGCCGCCTGTGAAGAAGTCAAGGGTATCTGTTGCAAACTTTTCCAAATCACGTTCACAGCGCTCTGAGGTGATTGCGCCCTTGGATACGAGGTGCAGGGCAGCCTGTACCAGTGTGTCGCCATCTTGACGCAGGAAATCGTGAAGCGGCTTTCTTTCATTGAGTTCTTCTGGATTTCTGTCTATCAGCTGCATTCGGTTGGGATCGTTTGTATAAAAATCATATGGATCTACAACAGTTTTCTCTGGAGGCTTGAAGGAAACTGTATAGCTTTTTCCTACATTCTCTGTGACATCTTTCCAAACCAATCCATTTTGAGAGAAATCTATATAGCCTATGCGGTCTGGAACCGTGAATGTGACAGAGTCAGGGCGTTCAAACTTTGCAGAAGGTTCATAGGTGTCCACTGAGGGTCTGGAGGGTCTGGAAACCGAACCGTTGGACTGTGAGGAGGTGCCGGAAGAACTTGACCCTTGATTGGGAAGCGGGATCAGGTTATTACGATCGGGTATATGCCCGGGCTTGAAGGTGTCTGGATAATAGCTTTGGAAACCGGAAAAATCGACATACATGACAATACCTCCTTATTTTAATCCACAGGTTCCGTTGTGACGGCAGGGCTGGCTCAACTCACCGCCATTGTATTTTGTGACATTTGCCATTTGCATATTGTTGATTAAGTTTCCGTATTTTGATGAAGTAACAGAGGTGTATACCCAATCATACCGGTCACCACGAATGGGGGGTAATATAACTTCGACACCTTTGGCTGAATATCCGGTTTTTGTTTCATATCTTATCTCAGGGTTAGTCCATGAAGGATCATCAAGTTCGACAACGATCTCATCATCATTATCTATAATGGGAATATCATCACGATAGTATTTTACCATTACTTTTACATCAGCGCTCATCAGATATAAGAAACGATATTGCTGATCTAAAAACTCATTCGAAGTTCTCTGGCAATAACCATTGACAGAAATGATGACATCTGCCTGATTGGGTTGCAATGCAGGAGAGAAGAGCAGAGAATACGATACGGGAGAAAAGGTCATACCCTGTTTGTTTGTAATACGGAAGTAATTGATACCTCTTTGAATGGGCAAAGTGTCTCCATTAGAAGTGGAACCTGTTCGAGACAATTCATTATTTGCTGCTGCTACATAAGATTCCACAGTCATATTTGTAGGGATACCCGTAATAGACAGACCACCAAATCCTTGTGCCTCTGAGAAATCCATAAGATACCAGTCTTCATCGATGGGAGTGTTGAGACGTCCGGGAGCCGTAAGTGCTTGACCAGCTCCAAAGACAGGAGCTTGCGTCGCAGCAAATGCACTCTCGTTGGGCTCATACAAGTCTACATTTTCGAGAACAGATGCACAAATATTCATTGTAAAGTAGTCAGAATCACTGGTCTGTCCTTTAGCTTGTACTTGAATGGCTAATTTTTGTACAGTGGAACCTCTATTGGCATAACCAATCGCTTCAGATGAGAACAAGCTGTTGGTTACATAAGCACAGACATCGATTGCCGTTGCCTGATCAGTACCATTTGTAACATCAAAAAGAATTAAATCATAGTCCAATGCAGTATTATGGGGAATATCCATAGAAAATTGCAGCATTTGCCCGGGATATGAGTCTATGAGATAGGCCTTCGCATCTGTGCCAACAGGTAACAAATCAGAGAAAGTTTGCATCTCATATTGAGAACCTGCTTTTTCAGAATATAGTTCTTGTAAATTTTCCACATCAGCTATATTTTGAGCATTGAGTAGTACAGATTGATCTGGAAGCGGCGTGTCATCAGTAGAAAAAGAGCCAGAGGATACTACATCATTTTTGTTATTATAGGTATCCATTTCTGGAAGTTTGACAAGATTGTGGAATTCATTCTCATCAATGGTAGGAACTTTTTGTACAATCATTTGCGATGCGTTCTGGTGAGATACTGCATCATTGCTTGTGTCAATTTCTGACGCGAATGCAGGAAATCCTGCATTCAAGCTTATACAGGAAGATAAAAATAATGCAGCAATCGTTTTTTTTCTGTTCATAGGGAACCCCTTCTTTCTTGTATAGTGTAATAGAAATGCTTGGGATTTTACGCTGCGAGGAACAAAGCTGTTTCATGCGCTGTGTTTTCATTTGAACAGCTATCTGCGAATCAATGGATAAATTTATTCGCAGATAGGATTGGTGCGATGCCTGTAATACGATAGAATACCTCCTTTTACTATAATCTTTTGAGATTTGTCTAGATTATAACAAATATTTACTAAAAGTCAATGTGTGCACAGGAAATTCCTGTACAAAATATAAAGATAAAATTTATATATTTTGAACTATTAAGTTTTCGGCGCTTATGACATCGGAATAAAAAAGAAATCGGGAAGCTGATGATGAAGCGACATATATAGTTTCACTGGAATCGTGAAAAGTTTGGAGATGCGTATATATTTATAGATAGCAGGCACAAACGAGAGGTGCAGAAAAGTATAGTGTATGAATGAAAATGGTGCTATAATAGAAAAAGACATCTAATACATAAGGATACGATGATATGAGAATTGTTACACAACAGGATATGGAGCAAATCAAGGCAAACCGAACGAGCAATGCACAGCCATGCATGATGCCCTATGGTATGTATGTGGATATCGTGGAATTTCCGGACGGCTGTGTGTTTCCGAACGGGTGCAGATTTGAATATGTACAGGTAAGTCCGAAAAAGTGGACCCGATTTGGAGATTATTGCAAATTTGGCGATGCAACAATATTTTCAGTTCCGGTGCGGTTCGGGTGGAGTGTGCAGTTTGGAAAGGACTGTGTGAGTACGGCAGATATGCAGATCGGAAAATATGCAGTCATTGGCGAGCATTTTCGTGTAGAGTCTCCAGAGGATCGAAAGAAGCCCGTCTCTGTGGAACTTGGTGCGTATAGCCGCTTGGGGGGACAGTTTGTCATCAGGGGAAACATAGATTTGGGTGCAGGCTGTACCATTGGTGAGCAGGGCACGTTCTACTACAATACAGAAATTGGAAAGGACAATCAGATCGGCGGTCTGTGCAGATTCAAGGGCAGAACAGTATTTGCACAGCCAACGTATTTTGGAGATGGCTGCAAGTTCGGTGATACCGAGGAAATCGAGGCGATTGGCGCAATCACGCTGGATATCCCGCTTGCAGAAGGAAAGAAAAATATCATGACCGTGTACTGCCAGACGGACAAGACGCTGACAGAGTTCTGCATGAGCGGCGGCAGACTGGATAAGCGCAGCATTGAAAAAGCCGTCCGAATCGCGAAAATCATTTTTGACGCAGACTGACCGCGGGCTGCGGAGCATGACAGCCCTTTTGGAAGCTGGATTTTTTCTGTTAAGTTTTTTGTGAAAAAGACGATATTAAGTGTGAATAGGTCATAGATAATTGATCTGAGAACGGAAAAAATCAATCCAGAAGGGAGGCTGGAAATTTTGAATATTGAAATGGGTCGCCCCACGGTTCCTACACCCGTCCCGCAAAATCGTCCACAGGTTTCGCCCGATGCGGCGCTTGGGGAAACGAATGTACAGGCGACAGCAAAGCCAGAAACTTCAGCAGATGAGACGCTGGACGCACTGATGTCCGTGCTTCCGGAAAAAGGCGAAGAATTACAGGATTCCTTCACCCAGAGTGAGGCGCTGAGCAAGAAAAATCAACTGATACAGGCATGGAAGGAAAGTTATCAGCTTCAGCAAAACAACACAAACGGAACGCTGCCGCAGCAGTCTGACGGCAGTAAGGATTTTATGATGCAGCAGCTCCCACAGTCGATACTGCCCGGATTTCAGATGCCAGCCTTGGGCGGCAATATAGATTGGGGAAGTATCTCTGATGAGATTTTGAATTTTCTCCAGAACATGGGATCAGGAAACGTGGAGGAGGGGCTTGAGTATCTCATTTCGCGCTATATTGCATTGGGCAGTCAGGTGGACACGCAAGGCAGCGACCGAACAAACCAGAGGCAACAGTTGGAGCACACTTTTTCCAAGGGACGCAGACAGCTGGTAGATGGATATGTGGAACGCCTTCAGAATACCCTCAAATTATCTGATGCAGATGCCGCACGGCTCAAAAATAATATGGAAACCATGCTCACAAAGCGCTTGCAGACTTATCAAAAAATAGCAGAGCAGGCAAAACCGCACTTGACCAGAGACCCAAAAACAGGGCAGGACGATCACTATATGGCAGCGCAGCTGAGAAGTGCAGTGATGGAAGCCGGCAAGCAGAAATCAAGTTTTTCTTTGCAGGAGCTGCGGGGAAAGGAGTTTTCCTTTGGTGATATGCGGCAGGCAGGAGAACTGGCAAAGGGCTACCAGATGCTCTACAAAAATGCCGGAATGGGTGCAGAGCGTGAGCTTGCAGCCGATCTTGCCATGGTGGATATGAAGCTGCAAATGCAGATTCGCAAGGGCACGGTCGGTACCCGTATGGTGAATCTTTTACAGAGTTCACAAGCGCAGCGCCATGAAGGTGTCATGGACGCGGCAGATGCACGTATCCTTTCGCGCAGCGGCAGCAAAAACTATGTCACGACAAATCATGGAGAACCCGTGAAGGCACCCGTGAACCGCAGTCTTGTCAAGGATATTTATGAGACGATCCTGCATATCTTTGAGCGCAATGGCGGAGACCCTATGACAGCCATTCGGGACGGGCTTGCCGCGCTGAGCGGCAAGGGATCTGAAGAAACCCACCGCAGCCGCAATAAAAAGGGCGGCATCATCTACGAAATCGATGGACGAGGCTATGCGGGTGCAAACCGCCCAATCGTGCGCGTAACACAGGTGGGACGGATTCGGGATTGCGTGATTGGATTCGGGATCCTTGCAAGCTTTTTTGCGCTGTGGTATTTTATGATGTAAGCGGCATGAAACAGACAGCGCGGAATGTGGATCACCGCAAGTATATGGAAGAACAAACAGAAGCCGGTGCCGAAAGGTGCTGGCTTCTGTGCGTTACAAGGTCTTTGTGTGTCCCACTCGTGAAAAATAAGTTTGATATTTTGCAACACCTTTAGTATAATGTAGGTGAATAGAGAAGAAAAGTATGTGGCAAAAGCAGCGATAAGCTAATGACAGCAAAGGAGACAGCATCGATGAGAGAACAAGAATATGCGGCATATCTGCGCGATCTTGTACAGAAGGCATCTCTTGCCGACCCAGAGCGCAAAGTGTTTGGCGCAAATACGCATCAATACAAGTTGAATCCTGTACTTTCACTGGACGATGTACAAGCATATCAGAAAAAGTATCATGTTGTACTGCCTTCGGAGTATGTATTTCTGATTACACAGGTGGGAAATGGCGGCGCAGGACCCTATTACGGAATCTATCCGCTGGATTTGAACCAGCCAAGACCTGAGAATCTCGGCACACCGTTTATCACGAGCCGCTTGACGCAGCAGCAGTGGACTGGAAAGCTGATGCCGATTTCGTGCGAGAATGAGGATTTGGAGGACTGCCCAGATGACCTCTATGAGCAGATTGAAGCGGAGGTGTTGCAGGGGCTCTATCCGGTCGGCACACAGGGATGCAGCTATGAAACGATGGTCACTGCGCAGGGCGAGGAGACAAACCGCGTCTTTTATGTAGATGTCGATTGGAGTTATGAGAACCCACCCTATGATACCCAAATGACTTTTCTGAAATGGTATGAGAATTTCTTTCTTGAGATCATTGCTGGTAACCGCGTGGATTCCTATGGCACACGCATCATTAAGACAGAGCAGGAGTTGATCGACACATTCGCCCACACGGAGGATTTGGATCAGCGAAAGACCATTCTCAACAGCTTTGTCCGTTTTTTGACGCCAAAGCCTGAAAGTATCCGGTTTTTCCGAGATCTGCCTGAGGATACGCTGGCGGATTATAAGCTGCCGCTTTTACTGCTGTATGATACCGAAAACGGGCTTCAGTTGTTTTCCCGCTTGCTGCAAACAAATCCAGCCGCAGCACTTGCGCACAGTATGCTCGTTCCGAAGAACCGTCTGCCGGAATACTATGAAACCATGCTGCATCTGCTCTACACCATCGAAAATGGGTCAGAAGGGAAATATCGGTATTTATCGCTGCATGATATCCTGCTTTACCGCTTGCGAGAGTGCCCGCAGCTTCGGGCGAAGGATATCGTGATGTTTCTCGAAAAGGATAGCCTGACAGAGGGCGATATCAAGACCGCACTCTATACCCTGAAATTTGTTCCAGATAAGATGGAGGCGATCGATACGCTTTCCCATTTTATGCGAAATGGTTCTTATTGGGTGGCACATACCGCATTACAGGCAGTTTTCCATACTCCATGCCGCAGATTGGAGCCTGTGTATCTCGAAATGTGGGAGCGTTACCATGAGGATAGCTGTATGGCTGCCAATCTTAAAATTGCATTTCAGACAAATGGGATTCCCCTTCCCAAAAGGTAAAGGGACAGCCCTTGACAATTATGCCTGAATTCGATACAATCATTTCAGGTAAAACGGTTTGGAGGGTGCAAAAATGGAGCAAAAATTTCTGTTTCAGGTGAGTTCCATGGATTTGGATACGCTGGTTCCGCAGGTGAGTTATGGTCTGGAAAAGCAAGTAGAGATTGAATCGAGAAAGAGTCACCCGCGAATATGGGAGGTGACCGACCGGTTCAATGAGGCAGATAAAATGCCAGAGGAGGTACAGCATAAGCGCAAGCAACGCAGAAGCATTTTAGCGGCCATTGAATGGCTGCTGGGGCTGATTCTTTTGGCGCCCGCTTTGTTGATTTCCAATTTCACGGTGCTGTTGCTTGTGGGCGCGGCAAGCTACGCAGCAGGCGTTGTACTTATGTGGAATGGCGGACGTTCGCGTCTTGCACTTTTGAGCATAGTGCAGGGGGTTTTCTTTACCGTCGTTGGATTGTCAGACCGTGCCCAAATGGGCAAGCTGCTGCTCCTCGGCGCTGCCGGATTTGTGGTTGGGGTGCTTGCGTTCCTCTTTCGCAGACGCCTGACACAGTTTGAGCGGGCAGCGCTGCGTATTTTGACAAGATGGCAGAATCTGCCAGAAGGTGTGCGGCTTCGGGCGGTGTTTTCTTCAGAGGGCATGACGCTTTCTGAGGAGGGACAACAGGGGGCTGCCGAAGTACCTTATGAACGATTCGAACGCGTGATTGAAACGGCTGACCTGTTTCTTGTGATTTTTGCGGGCAATGTCACAGTACTGCAAAAGAAAGATTTGACTGCTGGAAGTGTGAGCGAATTTCAGTCTTTTCTCAAAGAAAAGATGGAGTATATCCCGCAGCCATAAGGAATAGAGGGAATGCCATCTGGGTTGTCACAGGTTTTGTGGAGTGGTTACGACAAAGCCAAAAGTGCGTTTCCTGAAACCGAAAAAAGTCGCTTCGCCAGTTTCTTTTGGTGCGAAGCGACTTTTTTTATGTATCGGGCATTTTTTGTGTTGTGCAAATGATGGGGCGTTTACTTGTGGAGCGAAGTTGTTTCGCGTTTTTTGATGATTGGGAGAATAAGTCCCAATGCGGTCAGGACAAATGGAGTGATGATATTGAGCGCAGTAGATGCGATATCACCCTCTACATACATACCCATGACACAGCAGATGGCGGTGACAATGAAGCACCAAATACCTGCGGTCAAGGCAATGCCCTGATTCTTAACAAAACGATATTCCGGATGGAAACGGTCTGCTGCCTTGCGAAGCGCAATGTAAGCGGCAAATACCCAGAGATAACGCAGCGGCATGGTGACAGAGTTGAGCTTGTTAAGCTGTGTGAGTACAGTTGCTGCACCGGGAACGAAGGACTGTATAAGAATAATGCTGCCGGACAGGATTACAACCATCCAAATACCATTGATATATGCACCATACTTGTTCTTTTTGAGCAGCTTGCTGGGAATGAACTGTCGTGCGTCCTCGTTATCGAGCAGGATACGCAGCGGCGCGTCGATACTGAGTACCAGTACAGCGAACTGACCAATGGCGTTGCAGGCTGCATAAATAATCAAGAGCAGGTTGCCAACGTGGTAATACTCACCAAGCTTCTGGAAAGACCAGTAAGCACCGTTGGAAACGTAGGAGTTAAAGCTCTCTGTACTCTCATTGATAACAGTCGGATCAAACATCATACCCATGGCAATGGTACCAAGGATTGCGCATACGACCACCATGCCTGCAAGTGCAATCATGCCCTTCGGGAAACCCTTGGAGGGGTTTTCCACCTTGTTTACATAGGGAGAGATTTTTTCACAGCCGCCCACCGCAAACACAAGAATGGAAAGGGAGGTGAAATAACCAAGGTTGAATTCCGGAATGAGTTTGTCCCATGTGAATTCCATGGAAACATAGCCGCCCTGCGGGTTGATGATTGGTGCAGCGAACATCATGAGGATATAGAGGATTGACATGATGAACATGCTGGTTCCTGCGATGGTTGCAAGCTTTTTGAGCGGGTTGAGACCGCGGCTTGCAACCCAGCAGAAGAACAGCAGAACTGCAAGTGTGGCAAGCTGTACCCAGATGGTGGGAAAGGTGTCGTAGGTGGTTCCGTTTTGAAATGCCATCCAGCTGAGCGCCTTTAGGCCGCCGCTGCCTTTGCTTGCGATGTAGGTGACATGGCAAGCCCAGTAGGTCCAGCCAGCATAGTATGCAAACTTGGGGTTGATGGTTTCGTGGATCTAAGAACTGACACCGCCGCCAGAGTTCTTGAAAGCTGAGCCAAGCTCACCAACCATCAGGGCGTAGGGGATAAAGTATAGTGCGAACATCAGGATCCAGCTAAATATAACTTGGATACCATTGAAGTAAACGAAGCCGTTGAGCACGTTGCCAAAGCCCCACACCGTTGAAAACGCCATGAATGCAAGGGTATACCAGCTTAGTTTTTTAGAGTTTTCCATGCAGTAACCTTCCTTTTCTTTGATTTTTGAATGCCCCGCCATATTATAACATACCTTTTCAAATTGGGAAACATAATTCTCTATAATTCGTCTACATAGGAAGAAAAAGCAAGCGCTGTCCATGCCTGTTTATGATTGCTTTTTTATAAACAGTCTAAGAAAACGTGTTAATATGATGGATAACTGTTGGAAAAACTAGAATATGATTGTATAAAATATATAAAAACCGCGCTATTTCTTGTACAGTGGAATCTATTGATTTCACACAGGTGCAGTATTAGCATTAAAGTGCTGTGATAGGTGCACAGGCCCATAAAAAACGGACAATAGACAAAAGGAGTTATACGCACACCCAGAGATTGCTGCCAGAAATTCGAGCGATGGTGGAAACCGGAAAGACACAACGGGAAATCGCAGAATATTTTAGATTTTCAAGTAAAGAAGTCGTGCGCAGATTGCTTAGGTGAGAGCGAAGAAAGGAAGCAAAGCGTGCGGCAGGAATTATGCCTCGTCCGAAAGGTCGACCGCGCAAAGATGCACTGCCCAGAGACGTAGTTGCGGAGC